>JBDWVP010000029.1:0-63190 GCA_039983935.1 Roseobacter sp.
TATCTTTGACGATCTTCTCGCCAGGACTTTTGCGTGTTCCAGTTGTCTGTCTCATCTTCCACTCCTCAGTGGTTACGATGAGCCAAGAACACTCTCTTATCAAATCACCCTATTTGGACCCATAGGCGCTGACGTCAGACAGTCCCGACCAGCTGAAGGCTCTGCAAAACGAATTACGAACTGCGCAGTCAATGACGATGATTTACCACAGGTCGTGCACCCGAAACAGCTTGTCCTCTCCATTCAAGGGTACGTTCAAATCGCGTGGCTTTTTTACAGGGCTTTCTCTAGTCTGGCGGACCCGATTGGAAACTTCCTCAATTTCAAACAACTTTTCACAATGCCGCATGGAGAGCCACAGAGACTCCTTGCCTAACCCCAACGCACAAGTTGCACTGAGCGTGTGTGGCCCCTGTCAAAGACAATTCAAAGCGGCGGTCCCGATTAATCACGCGACGGTTATGCCAGCTGGATGGCCCAACGCAATAGAACCGCCGTCCGGATAGATATATTCGGCCATCGGATCAAGATTTAGGTCATAACAAACGGCAGCACTGTCTTTGGGTCGCTGGGACTGGTCCAAGCCCCATTACACCTGGTGCAACACCAGCACTGGCGGCGCGCCATTGGGGCGCGGTTCATGCTTTCGGACCACCCCCTCACTCGTTTGAGTAGCCCGCGCACCTGCAATGACCGCATCCATGCCGATCTATTGGCTGTCCTGCCACACTCACGGATAAACCGGAAGTCAACGCAACCATGCATGCCAAGTTTCAGTTGTCTTCTCCTGCCTGATTGGGTGCCTCCAAAAGGGTTTCATCCACGGCGCTCCAATCAACACCTGTGTTGTGTTCCATCCATGCCACGACAGCAAGTGCCTCCAAATCGTCCGCGTGCCCGGAAGAAAGCGCGCCAGCATAGCGCCCGATGGGTGTGCGCACATAATCGCGAAATAAAGATGTCGTTCACGGTCATCCAATATGGGCTGTTGCTTCGATTTCAATAAGTGCCTTATCCTCAACAAGGCCGCTGACAATAATCATCGACATTGCTGGAAAATGCTTACCTAAAACGTCGCGGTATGCCCGCCCAACCTCTGCTTGATGTGCGAGATACTCAGATTTATCTGTGATGAACCATGTCAAACGGGTGATGTCGCTGACCTGCCCATTTGCAGCCTCGACAATGGCAACAATGTTGCGCAGCGTTTGGGTCATCTGCGGGATAAACCCGCCTTTAGCAAAAACTTTGTTTTCATCCCAACCAATTTGGCCGCCAATATGAAGTGTACCGTCCTTGGTCAACATCCCGTTAGAGTACCCTTTGGCAGGCAGCCACCCACGGGGATGGATCGTTTCATGTGTCATTATGCAATGTCCTTGAAGTCGATTAATTTCGTGCGAAGCGCGTCCGGCCAAGGTGACGATTTACCCTCTAAGGTGATGTTCACGAAGGTCGACGTCATTTCAAATCGGAGCTGGTCATCGCAATGTGCTAAGATTTGGCAATCCGCCGAACTTTTCCCAACTCTCGTGATCGCGAGTTTCAAGACCAAATGATCTCCATGTCGAGAAGGAGCTGCAAATCGCGTTTGGATTTGCGCCGTGGGCACCGCGCCAGATTTGTGTATCTCTTCAAACGGTGCCTGAAGGACGGTATCAAAGAACGCCTCAACACAATCATTCATCATTTCGAAATAGCGCGGGTAAAATACAATACCTGCAGGATCGCAGTGCTTGAACAGAACTTTTTGAAGCATGTCAAAAGTCATAGTTTAAGTACACCAGAAATACAGATTTTGCGGCAAAAGCTCCATTGCATGTCTATCAAGATTGCCTCAACTGAAATCGTTGGATTTTTCCGGTTGCAGTCTTTGGCAAGGCGTTACAGAATTTAATGTCGCGCGGGTATTTGTAAGGGGCGATCGTTGCCTTCACATGATCTTGCAACTGTTTTACCACTGCATCCGAGGGGGTCTCTCCGGACAGAACGACATGGGCCTGCACTATCATCCCGCGTTCGTTGTCCGGCACACCGACCACTGCGCATTCTGCGACCATTGGATGCGCCAACAGTGCCGCCTCAACCTCGGGCCCTGCAATATTGTAACCGGATGACACGATCATATCGTCGTTGCGCGCCGCAAAATGGAGATAGCCATCTGCATCCATGCTAAAGGCATCACCAGTAATGTTCCAACCGTCTTTGACATACATCCCTTGGCGTTCATCGTTCATATAACGACACCCCGTCGGACCGCGCACTGCTAAACGACCAATTTCTCCGCGGGGCAATTCTCCGCCATCTTCGCCAATAATTTTGGCCTCATACCCCGTGACTGGTTTTCCTGTACAAGCGGGCTTGTGATCGTCGAAACGGTTCGAAATAAAGATATGCAGCATCTCTGTCGCCCCAATACCGTCCAGCATAGGTTTTCCGGTTTTTGCGATCCAATCATCATAGACAGGCGGTGGCAGGGTTTCACCTGCTGACACAGCGGCACGCAAGCTGCTTAGGTCCGCGCCTTCTTCCATCGCGGCCAGCATCGCACGATAGGCCGTTGGCGCGGTAAAACATACCGTGGCTTTATATTTTTCGATGATCTCGATCATGTTGGGCGGGGACGCATTTTCCAACAACGTTGCCGTGGCACCAAATCGCAAGGGAAAAATCGCCAACCCGCCGAGACCAAATGTAAACGCCAATGGCGGCGAACCAACAAAAACATCCTCTGGCACCACATCTAACACTTCTTTTGCGTATCCATCTGCGATGGTTACTAAGTCGCGATGGAAATGCATGGTGGCTTTGGGCGTTCCAGTGGTACCGGACGTAAAGCCGAGCAAGGCCACATCATCGCGACCCGTTTTTACAGCGTCAAATTGAACCGGTTTTTCTAGGGCGAGACTGTCAAGTTCGGCGTCATGGTTGGACGTACCGTCAAACCCAACCACCACGGTCAATCCAGAGCACGCCGCAGCACAAGTCTCCATTTCGCCCATTAACCGCGTGTCGCACAAAGCGTGGGAAATTTCTGCCAATTCAACAATCTGGCACAATTCAGAAGACCGCAGCATCGGCATTGTGTTCACCACAACAGCACCGACTTTGGTCGCGGCCAACCAACATGCTACCATCGCTGGGTTATTGGCCGACCGGATCAGCACACGGTTGCCCGGTTTCACCCCCAGATCATCGACCATCACATGAGCCAAACGGTTGGTCCAATCGGTCATTTCCTTATAGGTTCGACGTCGACCATTTCCGATCAGTGCAGTGTAATCGCCAAACCCCTGCGCAACCATTTTATCCGTTAATTCCACACCGGCATTGAGCGTTTCAGGATAATCAAACCCATCTAACAGGAAATCGGGCCATTGCTCCTGCGGCGGCAAACTATCACGTGCGAAAGTATCGGTGTGGGCAGACGGACCAAGCATTATGTACCTCCTGTAAGGTCTGAGATCGTTTGACGCGCAATGATCAGGCGTTGAACGTCTGACGCGCCTTCATAAATTCGCAATACGCGGATCTCACGGTAGAGTCTTTCAACAGTCTCACCAGAACGCACACCATCCCCGCCATACAATTGAACGGCTTTATCGATGATTTGTTGCGCATGATCCGTGGCAAACAACTTGGCCATCGCGGCCTCTCGTGTGATACGCGCCGCGCCGCTGTCCTTGGCCCATGCCGCGCGGTAAATCAGCAATGCACTTGCATCCACATCAACGGCCATGTCCGCGATATGACCCTGCACCATTTGCAAATCACTTAATGGGGCACCTTGTACATGGCGGGTCGTCACGCGCGCGATTGCCGCGTCCAAAGCGCGGCGCGCAAACCCAAGTGCAGCCGCTGCAACTGTTGAACGGAAAACATCTAAAACCGACATCGCAACCTTAAAGCCAGCCCCACTGTTGCTGATCATCGCGCTGGCAGGTATGCGGCACTCTTCAAACCTCAAGGTCGCCAAAGGATGCGGTGCAATCGTTTCCAAGCGTCCTACAACCTGCAAGCCAGGTGTCGTTGCCGGAACAATAAAAGCAGACAGACCACGCGCTCCTGGTGCATCGCCTGTCCGAGCAAAAACTGTATAGACATCCGCGATCCCACCGTTGCTGATCCACGTCTTTTCCCCATTTAGCACATAGCAATCGCCGTCCGGGGTCGCAGTCATTGTCGAATTGGCAACATCTGATCCCGATTGTGGCTCGGTCAGCGCAAAAGCAGAAATAGCCTTGCCGCTGCGAACCTGCGGCAACCACGCATTCTTTTGCGCATCCGTTCCAAACAACGAGATAGCCCCCGTCCCAAGGCCTTGCATCGCAAAAGAAAAATCTGCGAGCCCGTCATGTCGCGCGAGAGTTTCTCGGATCAAGCACAAGGTGCGGACATCCAATTTATCAGACCCAGTCGGATTAACGGCAGCATGGTGAAGCCAACCATCCACCCCAAGTGCAGTAACCAGATCGCGACAGGCTTGATCGGTGTCTAAGTGATCGATATCAGACAAAGATTGCTTGGCCCAACGATCAAGTTGTCGTGCCAGCACTCTGTGTTTCTCATCAAAGAACGGCCAATCGAGGAAAGATTTGTCCGCCATCAATTCCCCTCAAACACTGGTTTTTTCTTAGTGACAAAAGCCTTAAAGGCGCGCTCAAAATCAGCCGTTTGCATACAGATCGCCTGCGCTTGCGCCTCTGCTTCTATCGCTTGTTCAATCGACATAGACCATTCCTGCGCCAGCATGGTTTTTGTCATCATATGTCCAAAATTAGGACCAGACACGATGCGCGCCGCCATTGACTGGGCTTCGGAGTCTAGATCTGCAGGGTCAACGATCTTGTTGTGGAACCCCCATGCATGACCTTCCTGTGCAGTCATCGATCGTCCCGTATACAACAATTCTGCCGCACGGCCTTGCCCGATAATACGCGGTAAAATAGCACAAGCACCCATATCGCACCCGGCCAGACCGACGCGCGTAAATAGGAACGCTGTCTTTGCCTCGGGTGTCGCAATGCGCAAATCGGATGCCATCGCAATGATCGCCCCTGCGCCCACACAAATACCATCAATTGCAGCAATAACAGGTTTCCCGCAGTTAACGATGGATTTCACCAAATCTCCGGTCATTCGCGTGAAGTTCAACAGCTCTTTCATCGACATTTTGGTGAGTGGGCCAATGATGTCATGCACATCACCGCCAGAGCTAAAGTTGCCACCATTCGAGTTAAACACGACAGCGTCCACATCGTCAGAATAGTGAAGATCGCGGAACCAATCGCGCAATTCGCCGTAGCTCTCAAAGGTCAACGGGTTCTTCCGGTCAGGCCTGTCGAGCGCCACTGTTGCAACCCGTCCCGCCACGTTACATTTAAAATGTTTGACATCGGTGCGCATTACTCGATTTCCTCGGCATCCAATTCGGATTCAGAAAAACGGCCAAGCACCTCGCGCGCTTCTGCGGCGGAAAAATCCTTCAGAGCATCAGATATCCATCCAGCATGTGCTTTGGCTTGGCGTGCAAATTCTTCGTTGCCGCGTTGCGTTAGATGTACACGCTGCACACGCCGATCCCCGGGCACGGCAACCCGCACCAGAAATCCATCCTCCTCCAAGCGATCCACGATACCTGTGACATTGCCGTTCGAAACCTTAAGGGCACCTGAAATTTCGCTCATCTTCAAGCCCTCTTCAAAACGTGACAACGCAGCCAGCACATCAAAACGTGGTAAGGTCGTCTGGAACTCTTCGCGAAAATTCTCCCGTAGGGTTGCTTCAATGCTGCGTGTTGTTTTCAATAACCGCAACCAAAGGCGCAGGCGTTCTTTTTCAGCCCCTTCCAATGGCGACGGCACGATTGTCTTGTTCATATCTCACCTCCGGACACACTCAACGCATGCCCATTGATCGATGCCGCACCGGGAGAGGCAAGAAAAAGCGCAGTCGCCGCAACTTCTTCGGGTGCGATCAGACGGCGCATCGGATTTGCAGCCACGATCATCTCCATCGCTTTAGTTTCATTAATGTTGAACTTCTGGGCTACACTGGTAGCGGCCCCCGCAGCCATTTCGGTGTCAACAAAGCCAGGACAAATCGCATTGCAGGTCACACCTGTCTTGGCGACCTCCTTTGCGGTTGAGCGAACCAACCCTAACACACCATGTTTTGCCGCCGAATATGCCGCCAATGTCGCGCCACCCTGCAAGGCCGCTGTCGAAGCGATCGCAATCAGCCGACCGCCCTTGGGCATCTGAGCCACTGCAGCACGAAAGGTCAAAAATACGCCCGTTAACGTCACATTCAACGTGTCGTTCCAGTCTTGTAGCGACAGCTCTGACAGTTTGGTATTTCGTGCAATACCTGCATTGGCAACGACGACATCAAATGGGTTTTTGAAAAGATCGGCCACAGCCGCTTCATCGGTGACATCCACCTGCGCCAGTGTCATGTCAAATCCTTGGGATGTGTCTTGCAGCGGCGCTAAGCGACGCCCGCATATCGTCACGTGGTCGCCGTTTTCGGCAAAACTTCGCGCGATTGCGCGCCCAATACCTGTGCCGCCCCCTGTGACTAAAACCTGTCTCATACTTTCCCTGACATTTCTGCATCACGGTCAGCCAAGCGCCATGCCTGATCGCGCCCGGCCTCATAAGGTTTTGGCCAAATCTCTGCACGATCTCCAATGCTGGTGGCTGCATGCAGTGTCCAATAAGGGTCATTCAGATGTGGGCGCGCAAGACATACAAGATCAGCACGGCCCGCCATCAGGATGGAATTAACGTGGTCGGGCTCATAAATGTTCCCGACAGCCATTGTTTTGATCCTGTTTTCATTGCGGATACGGTCGGAAAATGGCGTTTGGAACATACGCCCATAAACAGGCGCGCCATATGTGGACGTCTGCCCTGCCGAAACATCAATAATGTCGGCGCCCGCAGCCTCAAACAATGCGGCAATCTTAACGGCTTCTTCTGGTGTAACCCCATCATCACCAGCCCAATCATTGGCGGAAATACGGACAGACATGGGTTTATTTTCTGGCCAGACTGATCGCATGGCTGCAAAAACTTCTAATGGGTAGCGCGTCCGATTTTCCAGACTGCCACCGTATTCGTCGTCACGCGTGTTCGATAGAGGCGATATAAACGATGAGATCAAGTATCCGTGCGCCGCGTGCAGCTCGATCATATCAAAGCCAGCGCGCTCGGCCATTTCTACTGACGTGACAAATGCGGCTTTCACCGCGTCCATATCGGCACGGTCCATCGCCTTGGGCGTTTCATTCTCATCTGACCACGGAATTGCAGATGCCGAAAGTAGCGGCCAATTCCCTTCTGCTAAAGGTGTATCCATACCTTCCCAACCAACACGCGTAGACCCTTTACGTCCCGCATGACCGATCTGACAACACAGCTTGGCGTCTGTTTCAGCGTGAACAAATGCGTTCAGCCGAGACCACGCAGCTTCATGCGCGGGTTCGTATAATCCTGGGCAACCCGGAGTGATCCGAGCATCAGCCGACACGCAAGTCATTTCCGTAAAAACAAGCCCTGCCCCACCTTTTGCGCGCTCGCCGTAATGGATCAGGTGCCAATCGGTCGGAGCGCCGTCAACGGCTTTATACTGCGCCATTGGGGACACGACGACGCGATTTTTCAATGACATTTCGCGCAAAGAAAAGGGTGCAAACATCGGGGCGCGCGCAGGTTGGCAAGCCTCTGCTCCAGCTTGCTCCAAAAACCAGCTTTCCGCGCGCGCCAACCAGTTTGGGTCACGTTCGCGTAGATTTTCGTGGCTGATCCTCTGCGATCTGGTCAACATGGAATAGTTTAACTGGACACTGTCCAGATCAAGATAGCGTTCAACATTTTCAAACCACTCAACAGAATTTCGCGCCGCAGATTGCAGGCGCAACACCTCGAGTCGGCGTGCACCTTCGTACTTAGCGAACGCGGCTGGCAGCGTGTGTTCTGTATGAATGCACTCCGCCAAAGCAATAGCGCTTTCCAAGGCTAATTTGGTCCCTGATCCGATCGAAAAATGCGCCGTCGCCGCCGCATCGCCGAGCAGAACAACATTTTTGTGGTTCCATTTTTCACACAATACCCGCGGGAACCGCAACCAAGCAGATCCACGAATGTGCTTGGCATTCGTCATCAGCGCATGACCGCCAAGGTGGTCTTTGAAAATATCCTCACAGACCGCGATAGAGGCCTGTTGATCGATCTCGCCGAAACCATACGCCTCAAATGTTTCCTGTGTACATTCTACAATGAACGTCGCCGTCTCATCATCAAATTGGTAGGCGTGTGCCCAAACCCACCCTTTGTCGGTGTTTTCAAAAATAAACGTAAAGGCGTCGTCAAACCGCTGATGGGTGCCGAGCCAAACGAACTGGCAAAGACGCTCTTCAATGTCGGGCTTGAACACATCGGCAAACTCCATACGGGTCTTAGAATTCAGCCCATCGGCGGCAACAACGACATCGAAATCGCCCATATAATTTATGGCGCAGTCCACCTCTGTTTCGAACCGCATCTCAACGCCGAGCTCTTTGGCGCGTTCTTGCAGAATCATTAGAAGAGTTTTGCGACCGATACCGCAAAAACCATGCCCACTGGACGTGGTCCGCTTACCGTTGTGGATTAACGCCACATCATCCCAATAGGCAAAGTTCTCGCGAATTTCTGCAGCACTTTGGGCATCATTCGCGGCGAGATGGTCAAGCGTTTCATCGGACAGAACAACACCCCATCCAAATGTATCATTGGCGCGGTTGCGCTCGATCACAACAACTTCGGCGTCCCGATTGCGCAGCTTCATCGAAATCCCAAAATAAAGCCCAGCTGGCCCGCCGCCTAAACATGCAATCCGCATTCATGAAGCCCCTTGAAGCACGTTGAACTTCAAACGCTAATCTGAGTTCAAATTTATTTCAAGTAAAAACATTTTATACTTGAAGCTTTTAGTGGAAAGTATAATCTTCTCCCGACTTTGATTGCTGGAGCAAGATCATGAATGCAACTGATGTAAATAAAACAGGCCCTGAAGTTGCACGTGAAAAACCCGCTCATTTGGTGTGGGAAGACCCATTTTTGTTGAACCAACAGCTGACTGAAGAAGAGCGCATGATCAGCGATGCAGCACAGGCCTATGCTCAAGACGGTTTGTTGAAGCGCATCCAAGATGGGAATCGCCACGAGATCTTTGATCGTGATATCATGACAGAGATGGGTGAACTCGGCCTACTCGGTGCCACCATTCCCGCAGAGTTCGGAGGGGTAGGCGCCAACTATGTTTCCTACGGGCTTATTGCCCGCGAAGTGGAACGCGTGGACAGCGGATATCGATCTGCAATGTCGGTGCAAAGTTCGCTCGTGATGCATCCGATATTTGCCTATGGAACCGATGAGCAACGCTCAAAATACCTGCCTAAACTATCCAGCGGAGAATGGATTGGCTGTTTTGGCTTGACCGAACCAGACGCGGGATCTGATCCAGCTGCCATGTTAACACGTGCCAAGCCGATAGATGGTGGGTTTACTCTGTCCGGTTCAAAAAACTGGATTACGAATTCCCCGATTGCAGATGTTTTCGTTGTTTGGGCGAAATCAGACGCCCATGATGGCAAGATCAAAGGCTTCCTCTTGGAGAAAGGCATGGCAGGCCTCACTGCTCCAAAAATCGCTGGGAAGTTTTCATTACGAGCTTCAACGACCGGAATGATCCAAATGGACAGTGTTTTTGTTCCCCAAGAAAACCTGTTGCCGCATGTCAGCGGATTGGCTGGACCGTTTGGTTGCTTAAACCGAGCAAGATTTGGCATCGCATGGGGGGCCATGGGCGCGGCCGAAGCATGTTTCCATGCCGCACGTAGATACACAATGGAACGCAAACAATTTGGCAAGCCGCTTGCCCAAACACAATTGATCCAAAAGAAATTGGCGGACATGCAAACCGAGATTAGCCTAGGCCTACAAGGCGCATTACAATTGGGTCGCATGTTTGACGCACACTCCGCATCCGCGGAATTAATCAGCCTAATGAAACGCAACAACTGCGGCAAGGCTCTCCAAATTGCGCGGGAGTCGCGCGACATGCACGGCGGAAATGGCATCAGTGACGAATATGGCGTCATTCGTCATGTGATGAACCTCGAAGCCGTCAATACCTACGAGGGAACACACGACGTTCACGCATTGATCCTGGGACGTGGGATCACGGGCCTTCAGGCATTTTCATAATGGCTGTTCAAATTCACAAAACCGGTGGGTTGGCTTACGTGACGATCGATAACCCCCCAGTAAATGCAGCGAGCCAAGCGGTCCGCATCGGTCTTATGGCGGCCATTTCTGACACCGAAAGCGACGACACTGTCCTAGCTGTCATTCTACGCGCGGCGGGCCGTACTTTCACCGCCGGTGCGGATGTGACCGAATTTGACAAACCGCCTGTCGAGCCGCATCTACCCGATGTGATCCTTGCCTTGGAAAACACGACAAAACCCTGGATCGCGGCCCTGCATGGAAACATTCTAGGCGGCGGGTTGGAGATCGCGCTTGGGTGTCATTACCGTGTCGCTCACATCAAATCGAAACTTGGTATGCCTGAGGTAACGCTGGGGCTCATTCCCGGCGCAGGTGGCACAGTTCGCCTGCCCCGGCTGGTTGATCCGATGACTGCGCTCACCATGATCAGTGACGGGAACCCAGTTAAGGCAGCAAAAGCGCGCGATATAGGTTTAATAGACGAAATTGCACTCAACGATGCCACCGAAGATGCAATTTCTTTGGCGCAACATGTTGTTGAGCAGCCGCTCCCGATCCCTCTGTCCAAACGGTCCCCGCGTCCAATTGAAAACCCTGCCATGTGGGAAGCTGCAAAAGCCAAAATACTCAAACGAGCACGCCGCGCAATCGCCCCTCAAAAAGCTGTCGCATCTGTACAATCGGCATTGGAGTCCTCAGCGGATAACGCCTTGTTAACAGAACGAAAAACCTTCATGGATCTAAAATCAAACGCGCAGTGTACTGCCCTGCGTAGGGTTTTTTTTGCTGAACGATCCGCCGCAAAATTACCCTCCATAGAGGGCGTACCCCCCCTTCCCTTGGATAAAATCGGCGTTGTGGGCGGTGGTACGATGGGGGCAGGCATTTCCGCCGCGTGCCTTTTACGGGGCCTTCGCGTCACCATGATAGAGCGCGACACAGATGCCGAAGCCGCAGGTCGCGACCGTGTGCTAGACATTCTTGCAAATAGCCTAAGACGCGGCCTCACAAATCAAGCCGATCATGCCGCCATGTGCAGATCATTTACGACGTCAACTCGTTACACCGCTCTCTCTGAGGCTGACGTTGTGATTGAGGCGGTCTTTGAAGACATGAGCGTCAAGAAAGAGGTCATTTCCGCACTTGACCAAGCCTTGCACAGGGACGCGATCATAGCGAGCAACACATCGTACCTCGATATAAACGCGATGGCGGCTTTCAGTAAAAACCCTTCTCGCGTGATCGGACTACATTTCTTTTCACCGGCCTACATTATGAAATTGGTCGAAGTCATCGTCACAAACCAAGCAAGCGCGACCTCTTTGGCGACGGGTTTTGCTCTGGCAAAACGTTTGGGTAAAATCGCCGTACCATCCGGTGTATGCGATGGGTTTATCGGCAATCGTATCATGTCTGCCTATCGATCTGAATGTGAGTTAATGGTGGAAGATGGTGCGATGCCCTGGGACGTCGATGCCGCCATGCGAGAATTTGGATTTCCAATGGGTGTGTTTGAAATGCAGGATCTTGCTGGTCTCGATATCTCGTGGGCAATGCGCAAACGCAAATCCGCCGCGCTTGATCCCTCAGAACGATATGTCAATCTGGGCGACAGATTATGCGAAGCAGGCCGCTTTGGCCGTAAATCAAACGCAGGTTGGTACGATTATGCGGATGGCAAATCCTCTCAATCAAAGTGGGTCGCAACTCAGATAATGATGCGGGCACAAAAAAAAGGCATTCAACCGGTCAAAATCCCGCATGAAGCTATCATAACCCGCATCCTGAAAGCGATGCACAAAGAGGCGATTGCCATATTGGAAGAAGGTATTGCCAGCCGTGTAGAAGACATAGATGTCGTCATGATTAACGGGTACGGGTTTCCGCGTTGGCGGGGGGGACCTATGTTCATGAAGGACGCGCGCCTCTAGACAGTGGCGCCCATCATGAGGCCGTATTATCCGTTATGTGATCCACAAAAACGTGCCCCTCAAATTACGACTTAGAAGACTTAACGCCGAATTGAGCCATCAGTCGGATGAGGCGCGCTGTTTTCGTGGGACGGGAAAAATAACATCAACTCAATCAGGTAGGAAAGGTGCCACCACCACGATGTCTGATCTTTTGCAGACAATAGAGCGGCCCATGATCTGAAATAGCGGTATTTTACTTCATGGCTTTTGCGGCCTCTTGCTCCCATATCAAACACACCCTACTGGTGTTCATAGGCAATTCGCCTTCCCAAGATTTGAGCCCATTTTAATGCCCACTGGCCCCTCCTCCCATGTCACCGGCTATGCTGCGGCTTGGTGCATCGTCTTTGTCTGGTCCTTTTGGTTGATCGTAAGCCGTGTCGCCAATCAAAGTGGTTTAACAATTTATGATATGGCTGCGATGCGCTACGGTTTGGCCGCACTGGTCGCTTTTCCCCTCTGCCTTTACTACAAACCTTGGCGCGGGCTTAGCCTGCTAAAGATTGCAGTTCTCTCTTTCATTCTAGGGCCCGTTTATATCCTGTTCGTATTTTCAGGGTTTTTATATGCGCCTGCGGCACACGGGGGGATCTTCATGAATGGAATACTCCCGCTGATCAGTATACTTTTTGCAATTTTTTGGATGCGTAAGATTCCAAATTTCGTTCAGGTTTTAGGCGCCGCATTCGTCCTCGGGTCAGCAATCATTTTGGCTTGGGATGCAAACGCTTCCGGCGGCCAAGACGCCTGGATTGGCGATATCTTGTTCATAATCGGCGCGCTCTTTTTCTCAACCTACATAATCTTGTCCGAACGTTGGCAACTAGGGGCGATGCAGATTATATTTTGCGGGACGATCATCAACGCATTTCTTTACCTCCCTGTTTGGTTCCTTTGGTTGCCCTCTGGACTTGCTGACGCCCGCATTGGTCCACTTCTCCTACAAGCCGTTTACCAAGGCTTTGTCCCAAACCTTTTCGGTCTGCTCTTTATAGCGCATGCATCACGAACCATCGGCAACGGGAACACGTCATTTATCCTTGCCGCCGTACCAGGCGGCGGCGCAATTTTGGGCGCGCTGATTCTAGGTGAAACCCTGACTCTGATCAGTATTGTAGCGCTTGTTGTTTTAACGATAGGGCTGTTGTTGAGCATACGGCGTAAAAAAACCTAGTCAAAACAAGATCAACGACTGATATCAAAGTCGTCACGTTACGCTGTCCCGAGATCAGAAAACTAGTCCACATACGCTGTTGATTGATTTCCGGTGGAGTGTTGCGGAAGTTACTTAGGGTACACGCATACGCACTGCACGCGTTCCACTGTTAATCCAAGCGTTTCCAAAGAGTTTCACATACCGGTGGCAGTGCGCTCTCAATTGCTTGCATTGCGTCAACGATTAGATCTTCACGCCATCTGCGCCCCCCAATTTGGACGCCAATGGGCTGTGGACCCTTTGGTAAATCAGCGACATATGTTGGCAGATTACCTGCGGGCAACCCCAAGAAATTCATGATGAAAGACCAGTGTGCGCCGCCCAAAGCGTCTTTAACACCTTCGGGCCCTTCTGCATCCCGCCCAGGCGCAAAGAACGGCTTCAGAAGGAAGGGCGTTAAGACCAATGGATAGTCTTCTAAAAAGAGCGACCACGCGCGTGCATAGTGGGTGCGTTGGGCCAACATGGTGAGTAACTCGGTGCCTTCATAGGGCGGAAACTGCCGATAATATTCCTCAAAGATTGTGTTGAGTTCGTTTGAGCCATACGTGTGTACGTCGGCGCCAATCAAGGCTTTGACTTCGCCCAAAAGTGCTCGGTATCCGACCTCTCCGGTCTCACGAGCCTGCGGCGGTTCAGCCATTTCCACCGCATATCCCGCATCAGACAATGCGGATGCAGCCATATCCAGCGCTGTCGCCACCTCAGGGGCAAGCCCGAAGCCAAAATCTTCGCGAGACACAGCCACACGAATGGGCGTTTCCAGCGGAACCCCACGCCACGGCATTGGTACATGGAAAGGATCGCGCGGGTCAGCTGCAATCAACGCCGGCATAGAAAGGTGAAGATCAGCCGCCGTTCTTGCAATCAAGCCCTGAACAGACATGGATTGGGCCAGCATCCCTCGTTCGGCTTTCTGGCTTGGATTGAAGGCTGGCACGCGTCCCAAGCCGGGTTTGACTGTGATGGCCCCATTGGCAGAAGCAGGAAAGCGCAGTGATCCGCCAATGTCGTTGCCATGGGCCAACGCACCGATCCCCGCCATCACCGCAGACCCTGCACCGCCAGAGGACCCACCGGCAGAGACGTGACGCCCCCAAGGGTTATGGGTCCGCCCATAAAGTGGATTGTCAGTGTCTGCACGGAACGAAAACTCAGGCGTGTTGGTGCGCCCGATCACAATGGCACCGGCCGCTTTTAGGTTACGCACAACGGGTGCGTCATCAATTGCGATCATATCCTTGAAGGCCGGCACACCATTAGATGTGGCGTGGCCCTTCTGGTCGACGTTGATCTTGATCGTCACCGGCACGCCGTGCAACGCTCCTTTGGGCCCATCGTTTTTTTCCAACGCTTGGGCCTCGGCCCTTGCCTCGTTTGCCAGATTTTTAACTACCGCATTCAGATTTGGATTGACCTGCTCCATCCGTGCAATCGCGGCTTCGGTGGCTTCACTCGCTGTTATGCGTCCGTCTCGTGTCGCTCTTGCAACCTCGGTTGCACTCCACTGCCAAAGCGGTGCCTTGCTCATCATCCTGTGTCCTCTCTACTCAAACAGACAGAGTTTTAGGCAGGCGCATCATCTGGGATGCCATCACCGACAAATCAGCATCTGATATTTGGCAGGCAGCGTTTTTTGCCATACCGATATTTGCCTCATTTTTCATCTCAAACGTAAGCGCCTCAGAAGTTATCTCAGCACATTCTACAGGCAGCGCTGCGGAAATTTGACACGCGCGCATCAACTCAGAAAACGCTGATGGCAGCGCGGCGGGCGTTGCTGTCCCACCTAAAGCTTGCGCCGCAAGGCCATAACTCTGCGCCCCTTCCGGCCGGGCAACCAGTAACGGCAGGCTGACTTCCAACCCGAGACCGGTGGCGAGCCCATGGTGAATGCGGACCAATGACCCGAGTGCATGGCTGATATTGTGTCCCATGTGCGTGTTGCAATTGTGCAGTGCGAGCCCGGCCACTGTGCTCGCCCAAAGGACGCGACCACGCGACTCCAGATCCGAACCGTCTGCTACTGCCCGTGGCAGCGCATCCGACAAAATACGCAATGCTTCCAGACCATACAATTGTCCCGCAAGGCTGGTGGTCCGCGCTGTCGCACCCTCCAATGCATGCGCGACGGCGTCGACCCCCGTCCAAGCAGTCAAATGGGGCGGCAGACTTAGGGTTAGTTCTGGATCCAGCACAACTTGCGAAAACATCAATTCTTCGCCCCAGAACCAGATTTTCCGACCATCTGCCTTTGAGATCACAGATGTGCGTGTGACTTCTGATCCGGTGCCAGCAGTGGTTGGGATAGCAATTGCAGGGATACCATTCGTAGGTAAAGGTCGCGCTGCAAGCGCGAAGGTCGCGGCGGGCTGATTGGCATTTGCAATGGCGGCAACCAATTTAGCGGCATCCATTGCAGCTCCGCCCCCCAATCCTATGATCACTTTGGCATTGGTTTTGCGGGCCTTTATGCACAGATCGTCAACAAGGTCTTCCTTCGGTTCACCCGACACCACAGCTGCCAGATCAAAGGCCATGCCATGTTTCGCGAGGTCCTGCGTCAGTCTTTCGGTGACACCAAGCTGAACCAATATAGAATCCGCGATGATGAAAACGGGCCCGCCGCCCAAGATTTCTGCAACCTTAGAGACTTTTGAGATGCGCCCCGCCCCGAATGTCACTGGCGGTACTTGACCCATGTTAAAGATCTGCATCTGTCTATCCTTTTTACGCCAGAGTGGGCCATCGGTTGTCTAGCGAGATCTGTGTACGTCCCCCTTATTCTTGCAAGGGGAGCTCAGCCTCGTTGGCCAGAGTGACAATCGCTTCATGTAAAGGCAAGACTTGACTGTCGCGCTGACCATGTCGTCGGATCGAGACTGTCTGCTCTTCTGCTTCCCGCGCACCGACTGCGATCTGTATGGGGGTTTTCGTGAGCGCATGTTCACGCACCTTGTATCCGATCTTTTCGTTGCGCAAATCCGTCTCTACCCGCAACCCCGCTTTTCGCAGGGATTGCGCGACTTGAGTGGCCCAAGGGTCAGCTGACCCTGTAATTGTTGCGACCACCACCTGAACCGGCGCAAGCCAGAGCGGAAGATGTCCGGCGTAATGTTCGATCAAGATCCCTGCAAAGCGTTCAAGGGATCCAAAGAGTGCCCTGTGCAACATAACCGGTGGCAGTTTTTCACCAGAGGAGGCGACATAAGTCGTGCCAAAGCGTTCCGGCAGATTGAAATCCACCTGCAACGTACCGCATTGCCAGTCGCGTCCGATGGCGTCGCGCAAGACATATTCCAACTTGGGCCCGTAAAAAGCCCCTTCGCCTTCGAACAACGTGTAAGCGTGGCCTGCGGTTTCCAGAGCCGTGCGTAATGCGTCCTCAGAGCGATCCCAGCTTTCATCGCTACCGATCCGGTTTTCCGGACGCGTTGATAGTTTTATGCGCACATCCTCGAACCCAAAGTCGCGGTAGATCGACAGCACCAAATCATTGACCTTCAAACATTCTTCGGTGAGATGATCAGGAGTACAGTAAATGTGGGCATCGTCCTGAGTAAAACTGCGCACCCGCAACAGCCCATGTAGCGCACCAGACGGTTCATATCGGTGTACCTTGCCGAACTCCGCGATCTTCACAGGTAAATCCCGATAGCTCTTGGTGCCTTGGCCGTAGATCAACATATGCCCCGGGCAATTCATTGGTTTCAGAGCATAATCTCGGTCATCCTGTGTCTGCGCTAGGAACATGTTTTCGCGGTAGTTCTGCCAGTGGCCGGACGTTTCCCAAAGCGCACGGTCCATGATGTCCGGTGAATTGACTTCGACGTATCCTGCGTCTTCCTGTCGGGTGCGCATGTAACCAATGAGAGTCTGGAACATACGCCAGCCACGTGGGTGCCAAAATACCGAACCGGGTGAGACTTCCTCGAAATGAAAGAGATCCATTTCACGGCCGAGGCGGCGATGATCGCGTTTTTCAGCCTCAGCCATCATTTTGACATGCGTATCCAGATCCGCTTTGTCGGCAAAGGCGATGCCATAAATCCGGCTGAGCATCGGGTTATTGGCGTCACCACGCCAATAAGCACCTGCCACGCGTGTCAGCTTAAATGCGGTTCCGACATCACCAGTATGACGCATGTGCGGCCCCCGGCACAGATCGAGCCAATCGCCTTGTCGGTAGATGGTGACGGGTTCACCCTCGGGGATCGCATCCAACAAAGCGAGCTTCCATATCTCACCTACATTCTCAAAATGTGACCTTGCCTGTTCCCGTGTCCAGATTTCTCGAACGAACGGTGTTCTCGCTGCGATGATCTGGCGCATCTTTTTCTCGATGACCGGTAGATCCTCGGGTGTGAAGGGCGTTTCACGGTCAAAGTCATAGTAAAAACCATGCTCAATCGCAGGCCCGATCGCGGTTTTTGTGTCTGGCCACAGGATTTGCACGGCCTCAGCCATGATATGGGCCAAGTCATGGCGGATCATTCCAAGCACGCGCGGATCATCACGACCGACCAGATCTACTTGGGTTTCGTCCTGCAGCGGGGTGGACACATCGTTCAACAGACCATCAACAGCAACTGCGACGGTCCGCTTGGCCAAGCTCTTGCTGATGTCTGAAGCCAGCTCAATTGCGGTTGTGCCTGGCGCGATCGCACGGGTTGCGCCATCCGGTAAACTGACATGGATCATCAGGGCGTCCTTCTTCTCAAAACTGGGTGTCATCACACGCATGAGAACGGGCAACATCTGTTCCAAAACGGCCAGCCCACACGTGCGCAACTGTATTCAGTTACGATTTTTGCAGGTAGCCTAGTTCTTCGCAATCTGCAACTTTAATTGTTACAGTTGTTGCCCTCAGGGTCACACACTAGCGCTGTATAGGGATGCGCGTTAAAAACGGATCGGTTCAGATGTCTCCTCAGACGGTCCGTCTATGGGAAAGCTTGCCGATTGGGCAATCATACCGCTCGGGTAAAACCCAAGCGGTATGGTTCAATTTACTAGTGCCTAAGACAGCCCGACGCGAAACCCCAAGTTAATGGCAAGCGCGCAGGAGCACAAAAGCCATCTTTGTTTGCCTCACTCGGGTACGATTGTGCCAGGCAAGGAATTGACCGTCATCGTCTCTTCTGGCCGGAAGTGGATAACCGAACGGATCGACTCGCCGGCCTTGAGCAAATCAAAGGCCGTGTTGATCTGGTCGTGGTGCATATGATGCGTAATGTAGGGATCCACACTAAAATCACCGTTCATCCATTCATCCACCATGCCCGGCAACTCACTACGACCCTTGACTCCGCCAAAGGCTGTTCCGCGCCATACGCGGCCCGTGACCAGTTGGAACGGACGGGTCGTGATCTCCTGACCCGCACCTGCGACACCGATCACCGTGCTCTCGCCCCAACCTTTGTGGCAGGATTCCAGCGCTGCACGCATCAGGTCCACATTACCGACAGCCTCGAATGTATAGTCCAGGCCGCCGCCGGTCATGTCCACCAACACGTCCTGGATCGGAGCATCATAGTCCTTGGGGTTCAGGCATTCAGTAGCACCCAGCGCCTTCGCCAGGAGAAACTTCGACGGGTTGATATCGACCCCGATGATCCGCGATGCACCGCTCATCACGGCACCTTGGATCACAGCCATGCCAACGGCCCCAAGACCGAAGACAGCCACAGTTGCTCCGGCCTCAACCTTTGCGGTATTGCGGACAGCGCCCATGCCCGTCGGCACGGCGCACCCCATGACAGAGGCTTTGGACAGGGGCGCTGCTTTCGAGATCTTGGCGACCGAAATTTCCGGCAAAACAGTATATTCGCTAAAGGTACTGGTACCCATATAGTGCAGGATCTGTTTACCTTTGTACGAAAAGCGTGATGTGCCATCAGGCATTACACCTGCGCCTTGCGTCTTACGAATGGTCTGGCACAGGTTGGTTTTTCCCGATTTGATGTAGGGGCAATTCGGATCCTCCGGGATATAAAGCGGAATGACGTGATCGCCGGGCTTTACGGAGGTCACCCCTTTGCCGACCTCTTCCACGACACCACACCCTTCATGACCTAAAACACAAGGGAACAAGCCCTCGGGGTCTTCACCTGACAATGTAAAGACATCCGTATGGCACAAGCTGGTCGTGACAATGCGTACAAGCACTTCACCGTCCTTTGGGCCCTCCAGATCGATTTCTTCAATTTCGAGGGGTCGGTTTGGTTCCCATGCGATCGCTGCGCGTGTTTTCATTTTGGGTCTCCCTATGATCATTGCTTCTAGTGAATGAAATGTTCGTCCGAGCCGCCTTCGAGAGCTGAAATTGGATCAAGTACGAGAACCAACCGCGTTTCTCCTGTGCCTTCAATCGGAGGGGATCTATGAAAAAGGCCAGTTCTAGGTGCATTGGGCCAGAGCGTTCCGCGCAAGATCACTGGTGATCCAGTTGGGATGTTGTAAATGCTGCCCGGTTCGGCGCCATCAGTAGAGATGCCATATTGCGTTCCGCTCCCTCTGTAGGTGCAGATGAGCCGCGCTGTTACGGTGTCTACATGGAATTTTTGACAGGCATTGGTTGAGACTGTTTCCAAACGAAGCCGGAGATAAGGCACCCGCAATACGTTCGCGAATATGAGCCCCATTGCGGCAACATCATCGGCAAGCATGGTGCGTTCGTCGCAATCTTGAATACCAGAAGCCTCAACAAGGTTTATCATCGCGGCGCGTACCATGTCTGGTCGCAAAGTGATGCGTGCCTTAGGCAGAGTCTCCGGGCGCAGCCCATCAATCCATGCCTGAAAACGGTCCGACGGCTGGCGCTGCCAAATGGCTGCAGCGCATCCAGGATGCTCAATCGAGGACAGTCCTTTTGGCGTTGTCGCAAAGCCAACGCCAATGGCTGCATCCTTGATGATTTCGCGGTGCAGTGTCATGCAGCCTCCTCAGCCTTCGGCAAAATCGGAAATGAACCTTCTGTTTTAGGTGCACAGCAGGACCCGCGCCAAAGTTGCAGAGTTTCGACCAACCCAGTAAAATTTCCGCCTACGATACCCATGTCTTACGTGATATCTCCTTGTGGAGATCTCAACGCAGAATGTGTAACTTATCAAGTTGCACTAAAGTCGCAACCGTAAGTGTTGCGAATAATAGTTTAAGGGAGAATGCCCATGAAGCGTAACAGTCGTCTGGCGCTTGCTCTTCACACCTTGGCGCATATGGCCGCCAATGACCGCGTCAGGACGTCAACCTATATCGCTGAACATGCAGGAACAAATCCTGTCGTTGTCCGTCGCGTTTTGGGCAAGCTTCGGGAAGCAGGGCTAGTGATCTCTGTCAAAGGCCCTTCTGGCGGTTGGCGCCTTGCGCGTGATTCATCCCAGATCACGCTTGCAGACATCTATCTGGCTCTGGGGGAAAGCCTTGTGGCCGCAGAAGTGGCGGACGATACGCCTTCGTGCTCAATTGAAAATGCCTTGCATCAGCGTGTTACCAATATCATGGATACACTTGAGCAAAACCTCATTGAGCGCTTGGCTAAGACGACAATTGCAGAAATCCAAGGCGTGGAGAAGGATGAGTCTTCTGCGTAACCCACAATTTACGGCCACGCACGACAATCCTGGGTTTGGGTTTTTCGCCTTCTCTGACACAGCATCGCCCTGCACATGCAACGTATCTCGCAGCCCATGCCGAGGACGCCAGCTAGGTTTTCATTTGATTTAGCACGATTTTATATCGATCACCGCCGATCTTAAAACAGACACTTGTTGACGAACTAAAAATACGGGGGCCAGAAAAACCCGCCCCCCTTACGCACACATCAAAGCGTTCTTTTCGCTAGCGTCGCCGCCGCAACCCGGCGAGTCCACCAAGCCCTGCAAGCAGCAACAAAGCCGACGCTGGAAGAGGCACCGGGGTCGGCGAAGCTGGCGCTGTTTGTAGGGTAATAAAAAAAATCCTCGGTGTTAGTGGGAGCGAAACCGATAGGGCCCAAGTCAATTGTAAAGCTGCTTGCCGTTAAACTGCCAGCGACTAAGAAAGGTAGTCTGGCTTCATCCAACGCAAATTGCCCGGGAACGATTTCTATTGCCACGTCAACCAACGCTTCACCACCTTCGAACAGAAGATTACTGAAGGTCAGAAAGTCACTGGGATTTGCTTCTCCACCAACTGAACCCAGTGCATGGAATAAAAAGCCGTCATCGCGGACTGTAGTCAATTCAGATGCATTTATCTGAATGAGTCCCATTGACGACCCATCAAAAGACAACGGTACTATCGACACAGGATCACCGACAGTGAATGTTGCCGTTTTCGAAGAACCTGAAAAAACCAAATCTGTTGAAACTGGCACATCGAGAGAAATTACAGATCCTGGAAGCAAAGAGGCTGCTTGGGCTGCGTCAATCGAGGTGACTGACATTACTGCAATGGCCGCCGCGGCGTAAATTTTATTTACGCATGCGTTCCCGTAAAAATTAAACAATCAAATCCATTATGAGAAGGGAAAACACGGTAACCCAAGGGGCCTGTCCAGACGTTGATCTTTGATTAGACCAATTGTGGATCGGTATGGTCCTTCCTTTTCTCGGCAGATTACAAGGGTTCGCCAATGGATGCCCCGACGACTGGCTTGCCTACGCTCCACTCATGCAAGAAAAACCCAGCTTGGCCGATATCCTCCGACCGGATTCCCAGTTAGCGGCCATCGGAATGACATAAAACCGCACGGTTGGCCTGAACGGAACCTGAAGTTTGTTTCCTCTGCATAATACCAAATCGCAGTGTTTCTGGATTTTTGTCATTTTGCTTCGGCTTAACCTGGCACTGATGCGATGCCAGCTCGGATCGTGCGTTCTAAAACAGTGACTTGTCCATCATCATGTGAACGCCTTTTTCACGGTTCACCGTTTGGGTGATACGTAGATCACCAGCCAGCGAACACAGCATATAAGCTTCCGCATGACTGATACCTGCTTGGTTCGAGACTTCCGAAATCATCCGGCGCAGCGCGATTTCAACACACGTGTCGAGATCCGCATGCATGCCCATGGTAATCAGATGTGTCGGGGTTTCAGCTTTGGGGTAGGTCATCTGCAAATCACGGCGTACTGTCAGGCGGAACCGACCTTGCAACGCGGTTTCGATCGCCGTGACGCAAACCTCACCATCGCCCTGCGCTCCGTGCCCGTCCCCGCAAGAAAACAACGCTCCCTCAGTAAAAACAGGTAGATACAACGTTGTTCCAGCCACCAGTTCTTTATTGTCAAGGTTCCCGCCATGCGCACGCGGTTCAATTGTTGAAATACGACCCCAGCTTGGCGGTGGGGCCACGGCCATTACACCAAAGAAGGGCGCAAGCGGCAGTTTGAGACCCCAAGGCAACGTTGCCATTTCACTATCTGCATCAAGCGCTAGGATCATGTCGTGACGTTCGGCAAAATCGAGCGGCAGTGTCCCGGAGAGGGGGCGAATAAAAGTATAACCCCAATCTTGCCTGAGCTTGACGTCCAGAATGTCGACCTGAAGCACATCACCAGGCAATGCACCTTCAACGGCCACGGGCCCCGTTAACAAATGCCCGGGAACGGTAGGCACGCCAGCCTTGTGCATCTCCAGCAATTCGGGCGGGATGTGAAAACCCTCGCCAGGGAGTACTTCTGGGCCACCAGAAATTGTATTTATGGTCACTTCCGACCCACTCGGCACCGTGGCAACCGGTTCAAGACTTGCGTCAAAATAGCCCCAGTGACAGTTTTGCGGGCCTGCGTTAATGATCATCCGAGATGCCTTTCTTTGGTCATTGGGTTGGCTTGGCGGCGATAAAAAACCTCTCGCCGCTCCGTTGGGACACTTGATCCAAATCGCCTTGAAGGGCGGCGAAGCGCGTTTCAAGATGATCACGCATGGCCGTGCGCGCCACTTCTGCGTGACCCGCCTCAATCGCATCAATGATGGTGAGATGTTCGTTGTGGGTGACTTGCAGGGATGCTCGATCTCGGCTTTTGGAGCGCAGGGAGACCCAATCTGGATTGGAGCGGATGTTATCCAGCAGCGAAAAGGCCATCAGCAAGGGCCGATTGCACGCACATTGTGCGATCAACCGGTGCAGAGAGCCGTCCCATAGTTCGATCGCCTGTGCGTCTGTCGCCTCTAACTGACGTTGTGCCAAAGTCCGCAGGCGGGTGACTTCCTCTTGGCCCATTCTTTGAGCACATAGAGCAGCCAGTTCGGGTTCAATACACAAACGGGCTTCCATTACTTCTAGGGCGTTGGTTTCACCCGTTATCCGCGCGGCAAGGTCACCCATCGGATCGGACGGTTGGCCTGCGAATGTGCCTTTGCCCTGCTTGCGCCAGACAAGCCCCTCAGCTTCGAGCGCATCAAGCGCTTGTCGCACAAAACGCCTTCCAACGCCAAACCGATCAGCCAGTGCGCGTTCGGTTGGTAGCCTGCCATCAGGATCAATATCACCGGATTTGATAAGGTCTAGCAACCTGTCCTGAACCTGTGACGTGGGGCGTTTTGTGGACATGATATTCATTACAATCTCGGCAGGTCAGTTCGCCACGAGCGGACTATTAGGTTAGGCTTTGTCATTTCTCAAGCTCGACGGCGTAAGAGCGGCTCGGACGGCCTTCCGCCTTGCGGCGCGCTTCGGCTGATTTAATGTCTGCATCAATGCCGTCGCGGGTTGGATAGCCGGAAAACTGGTCCGCCGAAGGCATGCCTTTGGCAAAATGCACGTAGCGCTCCTGCGCGACGTCCCAAAGCCGCGCGAGCTCTGCCAAAGGATCGGCATGATCATCGGCGCGCAGATCAAGCCATGGGTGAGCCTCGCCGCGATGGATAACCAGCCCTGCCGCTTGTCGGCCTCGTTTGTCCCCGCCCGCCAGTTCGCCAGCCACCATGGCGGTGATCAAACGTTCTGCAAAGGGCAAGTCGGGATTGGCAATATATGCTTCGGACGTGGCATTGATAACATCTGGCCCAGCCAGCATGTTCCCGGCCACCGAATGGCCATCACCCAGAATGTGTCCTGCCCAATCCACGCAATCCGCCCCCGTATATGCAGCAAAACGCCCCTGGGAATCCATCATATGTGCCTGCCGGATCGCGCGGCCCTCGTCGCGGGCGACGAGATCATCCAAAACCATATTCGCTCTTTCACCATTCATCATGCGCGCGCAGCCTTCGGTGCCCCAGACAGGGTTGCAAAAGGCCTGACTTGCAACCGCAACGGTGCCTGACACAAAAGGCACGACCGCCCCACAGGCAAAGAACTTGCTGGCCACGATCAGGCCAATGCTGCCATCGGCGTCTTTTGCAATCAATGAATAGGTCATCGGCCGACCGCATATGCTTGCATCAGGCGCGGTGTCGCAGCGGCACGCAACATGCCACTGGGTTCACGCATCGCCGCTGTCAGGCGACCAACGGTCCACGGTTCGGCTACTGTCACCTTGTGTCCGCGTTCGCGCAACTCGGTGATCACCTGCGCACCAATATTAGGTTCAATCATCATTTCTGCGGGCTTGACCTCACGCGGAAAGAAAGAGCCTTGGAAGTGCATTGTATGAAACAACGGCGCGTCCAAGCCTTCTTGTAGACCCAGTCCAAAATGCACAAAACGCAGGAACCAGATCAACTGCCATTGGTCTTGCTGATCGCCGCCCGGCGTGCCGAACACCAGCTGCATGCCGTCCTTTTCAGCAAGGCTGGGCGTCAACGTGGTGCGCGGGCGGCTTCCCGGAACCAGCGCCGTGGGCAGCCCATCCTCTAGCCAGTACATCTGCGCACGTGAATTGAGCGGAAATCCAAGGCCGGGAATGACCGGCGAGCTTTGCAACCAACCGCCCGAAGGGGTGGAGGCAACCATATTGCCCCACCGATCAATGATGTCGAGATGGACCGTATCGCCGCGTTTCTCTGTCAGATGCGACATGGTCGGCTCTTGTGCGGCAACCTCGCCGACATTGAAATCCCGCTCGGCGCGATCGATATAGGCGTCGGCCAGTGCCTCAAATCCAGGCAGACGACCCGGCCGTTGCTCGATAGAGGCTTGGGCGCTGATCAACTTTCGACGTTCATCATTATAGGTATCGCTAAGCAGCGTTTCCATGGGGATTTCGCTAAAATCCGGGTCGCCGTAATAGGCCTCCCGGTCGGCATAGGCGAGCTTCATGGCTTCGATCACTGTGTGCACAAATTCCACACCGTTCGGGTCCATAGATGCAAGATCTATCCCCTTTAAGATCGCCAGAGCCTGCAATAACACCGGTCCTTGTGACCAAGCCTGCGTTTTGTGGACCGTCCAACCGTGATATTCATAAGAGAGCGGGGCTTCATACGTAGCGCGCCATTCGGCCATATCAGAGGGAGCGAGGACGGCGGAATGCTTGGCTTCGGAAACGTCCATCACATGCGCATCTTTGAGGTAATCAAAAATTGCGGCAGCCACAAAACCTGACCGCCATTCAGCTCGGGCCGCATCGATTTGGGCCTCCCGAGTGTCGCCGTCGCTTGCAGCTAAACGGTCATAGGTCGCCGCGAGATCGGGATTTTTAAACAAGGCTTGTGCTTCTGGCGCGCGGCCTTGTGGGGTCCATACAGCGGCCGAGGTTGGCCATTCCTTTGCAAAAAAATCCGCGAGACCAGCAATTGTATTTGCGACCCGCGGAAGCATCGGATGACCGTGGCGCGCATAATCAATAGCCGGTTGCATCACGTCGCGCATACTCATTGTGCCATGGTCTCGCAGCATCAGCATCCAGCCATCAAACGCCCCGGGCACCACCGTGGCCAACAGGCCCGAACCAGGGATCAGTGTCAGACCTTGATCCTTAAAATGCGCGATCGTCGCGGCCTTTGGAGCGACCCCTTGCGCACAAAGCACCTCGACTTTGCCCGTTTTGGCGGAATAAAAGATCGAAGGCATATCCCCTGCTGGGCCATTCAAATGTGGTTCAACCACCTGCAAAGTCAGCGCTGTTGCGACAGCCGCATCAAAAGCGTTGCCACCCTTTTCCAGAATGCTCATGCCCACCGAAGATGCAATCCAATGGGTCGAAGTAACGACGCCAAAGGTGCCTCTTATCTCGGGGCGGGTTGTGAAATCGGACATGGTTTCTCCAAATTAATGTTCGCGCGGGTCAAGGGCGTCGCGCAGCCCGTCACCTAGAAGATTAAAGCCCAACACCACCAGGAAGATTGAAATACCCGGCCATAGCGCCATCCATGGAGCTTGGTTGAGGAAATTTTTCGCCGTATTCAGCATGGATCCCCAGCTCGGGGCTGGGGGTTGCTGGCCAAGGCCGAGAAAAGACAGGGACGCTTCGGCGATGATTGCCGTGGCAATGGTCAGAGTAGCCTGCACAAGGATCGGGGGCAGCACGTTAGGCAGAATGTAACGGCTTAGGATACGCTGTGTCGGCAAGCCAATGGCACGCGCGCTATCCACATAATCCTCGGATTTGACATTAATGACTTGCCCGCGCGTCAGGCGGATAAAGATCGGTGTGGCAGAGATGCCGATGGCGATCATTGCGTTGGTGAGGGATGGCCCAAGGAATGCGGCAAGCGCAATGGCGAGGATCAGAAAGGGTGCCGCCAAAAGCGCTTCGGTGCAGCGAGAAATCACAGCGTCGCTCCAACCGCCAAAGTAACCCGCAATGATGCCAAGGGGCACGCCAATCGAAACCGCGATACTGACGGAAACCACACCAGCCAAAAGCGACGCCTGCGCCCCCCAAATCATACGCGACATCACATCTCGGCCAATCTCGTCAGTGCCCATCCAATGCGCCCAGCTTGGCGCATTACGCACAGCACCCCAGTCCGTGGCGGCAGGATCAGGGATCGGCAAGAGAGGTGCGGCCAAGGCGATGAGCACAAAGAAAACGACAAGAAAGCCGCCGATCATCGCGCTCTTGTGCTTGCGAAATTTCTTCCAAACGCGGTTTTCTGGTTTGGCGGTTAGGATCGGTTCGGCGGAGATGTCCGCTACAACCGAGAAGGTGCCGTCGGTCATATCACTGCCCTCTCAGACGTGGATTGAGAACGTAATACATCGCGTCGGCAAATAAGTTCATAAAGATAAACCCCACGGCGGTGACCAAAACAATGCCTTGCACCACGGCGTAGTCTCGGTTGAATACGGCGTCCACGACCAGCTTGCCAAAGCCGGGAATGGTAAAAATCTGCTCTGTCAGAACCGCGCCTGCGACGAGTTCCCCGAATAGCAGCGCAGTCAGTGTGACGATGGGTGTCAAAGCGTTGCGCAATGCGTGTTTCAGGATCACGACCCGTTCCGCCAGTCCCTTGGCCCGCGCGGTGCGCACATAATCGGCGCTCAACACACTGAGCATCGAGGAGCGCGTGTGTCGCATCAGCGTTGCGGCAAGCGCCGTCCCCAGAACAAAAGAAGGCATGAGCATTGTGCGAATGGATTGCCCGAAATCTTCAGACAGAGGCACATATCCGGAGGCCGGTAACAACTGCCATTTCACCGAAACCAGTAAGATGAGCATAATGCCAAGCCAAAAGTTCGGGATCGACAAGCCTGACAGCGCGACGATATTGGCGATATAATCTGTAGCCGTGCCCTTTTTGACCGCTGATAAAATCCCGGCCGGGATCCCGATCACCAATGCAAAGATCATCGACATGACCGCAAGCTGAATTGTGACAGGCAGCTTTTGCGCCATCAACTCAGTCACCGGTTGGTTGGTGCGTAAAGATATCCCCAGATCGCCCTGCAAAGCGTTACCGATCCACGCCAGATATTGCATCCAGATCGGGTCGTTCAGGCGATATTTCTCGCGCAGAAACGCCAAGGTTTCCGGGTCGCGCTCTTCTCCTGCCAGCACCAGCAATGGATCACCTGGCAACAGCTTTTGCATTGCAAACACAAAAATCGAGATCAGCACGATTGTGGGCAACGCGATTACAAGACGGCGCAACAAAAACGGCAGCATGTCAGGCTCCTTAAATGAAATGCCCGCGCCACGGCATTGTTGCGTGGCGCGGGCCTGAAAGGATCACTCCTCCCAGGTAACACCTTCCAAGCGGATCATGCCGTCAGGATAGGGAGTAAAACCCTTCATCTTGTCATTATAGGCCCAGATCCAGTTGACGTGGTACAGGAAGACACGCGGTAGCTCGTCAAGCATCAAGGCCGTTGCCTCATCATAAAGCGATTTGCGCTCATCCGTGCTGGGGGCCACGCGCGCTCCATTCAACAGCTCATCCATCTTTGGATCGGAGAACTTACTGTCATTGATCCCGCCATCTGTCGTGGCGAACTGATGGTTGTTGCCGTCCGGATCCACGCGGCCCGACCAGCCAATCTGGCTCGCGTAATAGTCGCCAGCAGATTGATCTGATAGCAAGGTCGCGAATTCCTTGGAGGTCAACGAGATGTCGATGCCAGCTTGAGCTGCCATGGCCTGAACAACTTGCATGACGGCCAGTGGCTCGGTTGAGTTGGGGACTTGCACCTCCAACGCGATCCCATCGGGGTAACCGGCCTCGCTCAAAAGCGCTTTTGCTTTGTCGATATCGGCAGATTGCACCGGAAGGCTGGTGTTGTACCAAGGTGACGTGGATGGGAAGGATTGATTGCCCGGCGCAAACGCACCTTCAAAGACCACTTGGTTCAGCGCTTCGCGGTCTATGGCATGGCTGAGCGCTTGACGGAGGCGTTTGTCATTGCCCCATGGATTGTCACCCTTGTCGCCGTTGTTAATGTTGAAAGTAATGCCTTGGTAGCCCAGCGACACAGCACTATCAACGACGATACTGTCATCACCGTTTGCCTGTGTCAGGTCCGTTGCGGCCAGCCTTTCCAGCATGTCAATATCACCAGATTGCAGGTTGGCCAGTCGGACTGTTGTATCAGGGATCGGCAGAAAGGTGACGCTGTCAAAGTTGATCGCGTCGGCGTTCCAATAGTCGTCAAACTTGGTCAGCACGATTTTGTCTTGCGCCACCCGTTCGGTGAAGCTGAACGCACCCGAGCAGACAGGATTAAGGCCAAAATCGGCACCCGCAGCAGAAGCGGCAGTCGGTGATACCATCATGCCGGCGCGGTCAGCCAGCTGCGCCAGAAGCGTCGCGTCTGCTCCTGCGAGATTAAGTTTGATTTCATAATCACCCGTCACTTCGGTAGAGGTGATCGATTTCAGCTCAGACTTGCGACGGGACTCGTCCATTGTCTGGGAACGTTCAATATTTGCGGCCACGGCCTCGGCATTAAACGGCGTACCGTCATGGAAAACGACACCCTCGCGCAATTGCATTGTGACCGTGGTGCCATCATCCGAGGTCGTCCAGGACGTGGCCAACTGCGGAATAATTTCCAGATCTGGTGTAATGTCGACGAGCTTGTCGCACATTGATGCATATACAATCCGACCCACAAAGGTGCGGGATTGATCAGGATCGAGCACATCCGCGTCAGATTGCAATGCGATGCGCAGGTCTTTGGCCATAGCGGGAACGGCACCAAGTGCTGTCGCACTCAGCAGCGCTGTGATCATGGCAGTTTTTAGGTTTGACATATGTCAGGGCCTCTCTGTCGGTTGATGGTTTTTATAGGTAACGGTCCCGCCCTCAACCGCGGCGCGGTATAAGGCGAACCGGGCTTCTGCGGCCTCGGTTTTTGGTCGTTTCGGGGCGAGCGGAGCCTCGCGGGCAAGTGTCTCCCAGAAATGACAGGCAACTTGATGATCCTCGATACCCGTGCTTTGCAAATCGGGCGGGTCGATCTTGCATTTTGCCTGCGCATACGGGCAACGTGTATGAAAACGGCATCCCGAAGGCGGGTCCGTGGGGCTTGGCATCTCGCCCAAGACAGTCGAGCGATGGCCAGACGGCGTGCCCCCCATAGATGGGATCGATGCAAGCAACGCGCGCGTGTAGGGATGTCGCGGGGCTGTATAGACATCTTCGGTCCGCCCGCTTTCGACAATTTGACCCAGATACATCACGGCCACTCGGTCGCTCATATGGCGAATGACACTAAGATCATGGGCAATGATCACCAGCGTTAGCCCCATATCGCGGGACAGATCACCAAGCAAATTAATCACCTGCGCCTGCACCGAAACGTCAAGCGCAGAAACCGGCTCATCCCCAATGATCAACTTGGGGCCGGATGCAAGCGCACGGGCAATCCCGATCCGCTGTCTTTGTCCGCCGCTGAATTCATGTGGATAACGCCCAGCATACTCCGCGCGCAGCCCAACTTTACGCAGTAGTTCAGCAACCTTGTTGCGGCGTTCTTGCGCGCTCAGTTCAGGGGCGTGCACCTCGAGCGGCTCGCCCACCAGTTTACCCACAGACATGCGTGGATTGAGTGATGAAAACGGATCTTGGAAAATGAACTGCATCTCTTGCCGCAACTTTTGCAAGTCAGGCCCGCTGATGGCGCTGACCTCGCGCCCGTCAAACAGGACATTTCCAGATGTCGGTGCCAATAGGCGCATCAACACCCGAGCCAAAGTGGATTTGCCACAGCCACTTTCACCGACAATGGCGAAGGTTTCGCCTCGGCGTACTCGCAATGACACCCCATCCACCGCCAGAACAGCTGGCGTGCGCGACAACCAGCCACTGGTGCCACCAAAATGTTTGGCCACGTTAACCGCTTCGAGAATGATATCATTGCTCATGCAGATACCGACACATTTGTCTCAAGCGGGGCGTAGTGACAGGCCACGTCATGTGCTTGACCAACGCTAGACAGCGGCGGCCGTGTTTCACAGGCTTTCGCTGCAAAGGCGCAGCGGGTGCGAAACCGACATCCAGACGGCATGCTTGCAACCGTCGGCACGGTGCCCGGTACAATGGCGAGGCGTGTGCCAGGCGCATCGATCTGGGGCATCGCGCTCATAAGACCAATTGTATAAGGATGTTGCGGGCTGTCGAACACCTCTGCCACAGGGCCCTGTTCAACGACTTGGCCACCGTACATCACAGCCACCGTGTCGGCAATTTCCGCCACGACACCCAAATCATGGGTGATCATGATGGTGCCCATACCAGTTTCGTCGCGCAGGTCCCGGATCAGGTCGAGGATCTGGGCCTGTATTGTCACATCAAGAGCGGTCGTTGGCTCATCTGCGATCAAGATTTCCGGGTCATTGGCCAAAGCCATGGCAATCATAACCCGCTGCCTCATACCACCGGACAATTGGTACGGGTATTCCGACAGGCGCTGCTCGGGGTTGGCGATGCCCACACGCTGCAACATCTGCAATGCGCGCGTCCGGGCCTGGGCTCGGGTTCCTCCGGCGTGTCGTTGTACTGCCTCTTCGATTTGATTGCCTATCGTGAAGGTCGGGTTAAGCGATGTCATTGGCTCTTGAAAAATCATAGCGACACGATTGCCTCGAATTTCGGCAGGCAGAGCTGTCTGGGATAAATCCAATTGCGCGCCACAAATGCTAAGAATTCCCGAGGAAATACGCGCTGAATCCGCAGGCAAAAGCCCCATGAGCGCCATCGACGTCACACTTTTTCCGCAGCCGGACTCCCCAACCACGCAAAGAACCTCACCGCGCTTCAGAGCCAAACTGACCCCATCAATCACATCGTTTGCCTGACCTCTAAACCGCAAAAACAAATCGGTCAGCGACATCAATTGATCGTCGTCTAAGTGATGTGATTTCTTTGCGTCAGCTTGCAATGACATTCCCCTTGCATTCCCAATGTGACGAATCGTCAATTAATGAACCAATATCAGAATGGTTTACAATGTTACGAAGTCAAGCGGCGAGAGATAATTACACACGTGGAGTGTCGTTAGATGAAGCCTCCGCTCAATAATGTATCTCTATCCCCTGTTGACTGAACATCTGCCGTGTAAGCTCAAATCCAAACTTCTCTACACAGCGAAGAAAATCGGCTCTATTGCCTTTGCTTGCTCCAAACACGGAACTGCGAAGGTTCATTCATGTCACCTACAAGCCCCTCGAAAGCGTCGATTGCATCGAATTCGCCGGTAGTTTTCTGAGATCGCGGCATTTTGCGCAATAATTTTCTCTGAATTCTAGCCGTTCGCATAATGTGCGTGAGAAACCTATTTGGATGCCACAACATCTTGACCGATGTGGCAAAGAAAGAGCTACTTGATAGTGTTTTGCAGGCACAGGCAGGCGCGCCCAAGATGGCATCTGATCATCGAGCGATGAAGGAAAACATGTCTCAGATTGCCGATGACCTCAGGCAATTACTGGTTATCCGACAGTAAACCACCTGGGTCGATGACACATCCCTCCCTCAGCACGATTTGACAACGCTGCGGTTTGTCCATCACGATGGACATATGACCGAGCCACCACATCACAGTCGCCAGTATGGCCCGACACCGTCTCGTATTGTCGTTCTGCATGGCGGCCCCGGGGGCGCTGGAGAAGTCGAACCGTTGGCCTGTGAACTCGGGCGAAGAGGGCACGCGGTCTTGGAGCCATTCCAAACGCGCCACTCGGTGCAGGGGCAAGTTGATGAACTCAAGTCTCAAATCGAGACGTATTGCACCCAACCGGTGGTCCTGATTGGGTGGTCATGGGGCGCGTGGCTTGGATGTCTACTCGCTGCCCAGCGAGAAACACTGGTGCGCAAGCTCATCCTTGTAGCTTCTGGGCCATTCGAACCAAGCTATGCTGCCGCGATCCGAACGATCAAAAATGCCCGACTTACCCATGAACAACGCTGCGAACTGAAAGCCCTCCGCACGGAGGCAGGCGAGATCGCAGACGTCGCGCGCTTTATCGAACTCAACGATGTCGCGGACACTTATGCGCGAGACGCCTCGCCGCAGCCTGCCGTTAAATTCAGCGCAAATATACACAAAGCAGTCTGGCCTGAGGCGGACGAAATGCGAAAGAGTGGTGCACTTTTGGACGCCGTGTCGGCTATCACCTGTTCTGTCCTCGCAATCCACGGTGACTACGATCCCAGACCTTTGGAAGGTGTGAAAGACCCCCTGCAAAAGGCACTCCCATCAGCACAATTCGTCGAGTTGAAGCGCTGCGGACACAAGCCCTGGCAGGAGGCGCATGCCAAAGACGACTTCTACCGGTTGATAGAAGATGCTTGCGTCTAGGTTGCTGGCAAACCCACTACCGGTAGGTCGCTCATTCACGTTTTACCTTCATCTTTCTGATCTTTGAACTGAGGCTTAGCGCACCGATCGCCAAACCGACTTTTTTTCCAAGTCCTAGAGAATGGCAGGAAAGAGCCCAAACCTACGCGACCAATGGGATCGATCCAATCGCCGACAGCCTGCCGTCGGTAAGGGATACGACCTCCAAGCTGCGGATCGTTGCTTTCATCGGAAACGTGCCAATTGATGCAACGTCAACTGCTTCTAAAACTGAGCGATCCACATTCGTCGCCACTGTCATATGTGATTTATATGGCATGTCTGGATGCAATTCCGAGCCGTGCGGCCCGTCATAAAGTTGCTGATGCAAAGCTGTAATGCGGTCGGTTCCCGTCGAAGTTAAAAGGAATATTTTGTGGGTCTTTTCATACGGATCATAAACTATTTCCCAGCTTGGGAACTCGACGGAAATCGTTGTTGTTCGAGTGGCCACCAGCTCGCAATGTTTGACTATTTTAGAAGGAGTTGAATTTTGAACACCAAAGACAAGCGTGATATGGGGCGCAACGAGCCCAGCCCTGTCAGGTTCATGTGCACTGCGAAACGTCAGAATTGAGCGCAGTATGTCAGCTTCGAATTTTGGGTATGCAAGAACATAGATCATACTTGAACGCTGTGGCATTCGCTCAGAAAACTCAAGGACGGTTTTGTCCGCAGCTTGTTAATTTGTGCGAGCTGCCGCGAAAGTCCCGTTTGCGAGCCGCGCCGCAGCATCACAGAGGACACAGCAAGGTCCGGGAAGGACCGTTCACACCGCCAAGGCCAGTGGGAGGATGCCGATCTCGAGTTCTCTTTGACCAATGATGCCCCGTCCTCTATTATTGGCTGCTTATGCGCACGCCAAACCGTAACAAGACTGACGGAGCTTTTGCCGACGATATGTTTTCAAGTATTTCTTAGTCGGCGTAGCACCTCTAACTACTTTAAAAAATCGCGACTATCTCACCCCATAACCCCAGCTTCGAGAAAAGCTGGTGAGCATCAGGAAAATGAACGAGATTTAACATAGAAAACCCGTCATCATCCCCAGAAAATCACTTTCTGAGGTAGATTATGCGACTGCCACTACTCATTTTTCTGGGCTTCCTTTGGAGTGCTCGGCTGGCCGCGATCAAAGCCGCAGGCCTGTCTGGCATCCCCTTGCACGTCACGATATCTATCGCAGTGCTGGGCATTGCTTTAACCTTTACAATGATCTCGATAGCGCGTCGATCATGGCCACCACTGGACAGGAACGCGCTGATCTTTTACCTGCTCAGCGGCATTTTCGGGTTCATTTTACCCTTCTCACTTGAAAACGTTGTGGGGCCTCGTCTCCCAGTTTTCCTTTTCGTCGTCATCATTTCGACAATGCCAGTGCTCACGATTCTGCTAGCGTCAACTCTTGGGGTTGAGCACCCTGAAGGAAGACAGGTAATCGCAGTCGCACTTGGGTTTCTGACGGCTATTCTGATCGCTGTTGATGCGCGTGGTGCAGGGCAAAATATCAATGCCGAAGTGACATGGATAGCGATCGGCTTTTCCGTGCCCGTGGTGTACGCGGCCAACACGATTTTCATAGCATCGCGTTGGCCAAGATCACCCGATGCCATCCATGTTGCAAATGCTCAAGCCGTCATTGTTGGCGTCAGCATACTTGTCTTTGGAACCGCGACAGGCGGGATATCAGAATGGACAACGGTAGCACTAAACACGCCTGCAATTTTGGCAATTACGAGCTGCGAGGCCCTTGCATTGCTGGTCTATCTCAAGCTGGCACGGGATCACGGGGCGGGCTATGTCGCCCAAGCCAACTACATTTCAATACTTTTTGCAGCAGCCCTCGGCTTCGTCTTGTTTGAAGAAAACTTGAGCTGGGTATCCGTCCTCGCAGCAGTACTTCTTATCGTCGCTCTGCGCATAGGTCGGCCAGCAATGAATGCCAAAAACAGCGCTACCGTCTAAAAATTTGAGCCAGCCTTCAAATTTGAGCAGATGCCCGCATTTGATCTGTATGCCACGCTACACGTGTTTCGGACATCAGATGGGCAACACATAATAATGATGACGCGCCGGCATTTAGCGATGGCATTCGCTCTTTCGATTGTTTTCGGAGTTGGTTGGGTATTTGGAAAAACCGCCACAACGCACTTCCCACCTGTTTTCGTTGCCATGCTGCGCTTCGGCATCGCAGGATTTACCATAATCTCAGTTTGCGGCTGGCCGACCGTTCCACCAAGGCATCTTCTATTCGCTTCGGCCTGTGCGATAAGCATCCCATATAGCCTTTCCTATGCAGGCCTGAGTAGACTTGATGTATCTGTAACAGTTCTTTTGATCCAACTGGAAGCACCAATCCTGATTACTCTGTCGGCAATTTGGTTACGCGAATTCCCAAGCAGAATGTGCGCAATTGGCGTGGCAATCGCTGTTGGTGGCGTCGTATTTGTCGCAGGGCAACCATCTGCAGAAGCGAACTCTGCTGGCATCGCAATTGTGATCGCAAGCATGGTTGTCTGGGCGATCGGTCAAATTCAAGTCCGACGCCTTGGACTTGTCGACGGAGGCATCAAACTGCTCGGAGCACTCTCCATCTTTGCCGCCCCCCAATTATTCGTGTTGAGCCTAATTTTCGAGCAAGACCATATTTCCACGATTGCGCAAGCGCCCATAGTTGCCTGGTTACAGATTGGCTATCTAGGTCTTGTCATGACCGTACTCGGCATTGGGACTTGGTATTATCTGGTCGCGCGTTACCCCTTGCATTTAGTCGCGCCATTCTTGTTGCTAGTGCCAGTTTGTTCGGTTGCGGGCGGCGTCGTTTTCCTCTCAGAGGTCTTAACTTCTTCAACAATCTTCGGGGGTGTTCTCATCATGATCGGCGTGGCAGTTGCGACGATCAAACTGCCACGATGGAGCCGAAAAACAAACGCTGATTAACCGTAAAGACGATCATCGCAGGGATCCAAAGTGTTGTGGAGCACTGCGTTTCAGCAGAGCTTTCAGACGCTTCGCGGCAGGCCGGAGAGGACGCCGCTTGGATGCAACAATGTGATAGCCAAATGGTGCTGGAACCCACAGTTCGAGAGGAGCAACCAACACTCCTGCTTCGATGTGCTTTCGGATGATTGAATGTTCGAGGATCGCAACTGTCGGCGTCGCGCGAAGCACCTCAATCGAGAATTGTGAACTTTGGAGGGCCCACTGCGCGGGATTGCCCATTTGTGCAGCCATATCATCCCCTAAGGCCTCAGCAGCCCAATACGCCCAAAGTGAGCGCCCATCCGGCGCACTCTCGGCGCTGTCCAGCCGCGTTACATTCAGCAAATCGCTGGGCGTGATCAGATGCCGCGCAGTCTCGGGTGTGCAAATAGGCGCAACCTGATCGACATGGATACAATCTGAGATGGCCCCAGGGTATTCACCCGATCCGTATCGGATTGCCAAATCGATCTCGTCCACTTCGAAGTCAACCAAAGTGGGTGAGAAATCGCATCGTATCGCCACCCCTGGAAAATCTGCCTTTACGGCTGCCAATTGCTCAGCCAACCATGCCCCTCCAAGTGTTGGAACACAACTGATACGGACTGGATCATTCTCGATGTCAGTTGCAATCTGACCCGTTGCGCTTTGGATTGTATCAAACGCCGTTTGCACTTGCTCCGCATAGGCGCGACCGCGCTCGTTTAGGGCGATTGCGTTTGCTTGCCGATCAAACAAATCTGTGCCGATGTAGTCTTCAAGGTTACGAATATGCTGGGTGACTGAGGACGGCGCGATGCCAAGGACCCTGGCAGCCTTGTTCATAGAACCCAGCCGGGCAACAGCATCGAACGCCTTCAGAGCGTTCAGCGGCGGCATGATGTTCTTCGACTTCGTCATAGAAACCCATTTTCCAGCAAGTCTACATTTGATAACACTAGTGGCCAAAATACCCTGCGAAAAGCCAAAATGCATGCCTAAAACAGCGAAAGAGAGGAGATGAAGGCTCAGGCTTAAGCTTGGCTGCACGCCCATCCATACCATGCGACAGTCCACAGGTTTGGCAGTAAGGGAAAGTTTGCAGGGACCAGCAGGAGAGATCGCGACAGCGCGTTGGCCGCCAGAGTGATTTTGATCAGTTTACCGACCCGGTACTTTACCTCGCCGTTGTGAGTTTCAACTAGGATTGGACCAAAGGCCTGACCGAGCACCCTCGGTTAATGCGAGCACCAAATGATACTGAAGGCGGCTAAGAGCATCTGACCACAATGCTGCTCCGGAGTCGTCAAGCTGGTTCACAAAAGTTGTTCGCCCATAAAAATAATGGCTGAAAATCGATTGGGCAATCCTGCGGGCCTTTTCGGCTTGTTCTCTTTGACTTGATCGAATGGCGTAAGTTTTCAGGGCTTCGGTTTGCGGCCACAACAAGAAACGTTCCTCACGCCAGCTTGTATCGCTCGACACCGCATCAAAAGCTAAGCCATCCATGATGCCATTTTGGGCAAACCCGTGATCGTCGGCAAAACTCAGTAAGCGCTCGGCGATTTCGGCGATACGTGGATCACCGCCTAATTCGATTTCGCGCAGCAACAACCAAGCCCACTCGCATTGGTGTCCAATCTCACGACGCTGTCCATCTCGCCCCGACAATGTCGAAAGATCAGGAGCGATGAATTCTGTGATTGTGCCACTGTTTACGTCGAAAAAGAACTCCAAACCCTTAGCACGCATTCGCTTTGCACGATCCAACCAAACGGTTTTCCCCGTCATTTCAGATGCCTGAAGTGCCGCCTCATATAGATGCATATGCGGATTTTGTGCGCGAGGGGGGGAATTTCCCTCGGCGGGATCGTCCAGGCTGTCATGTTCTAACAAAAGCCCGGTTTTAGGGTCAATCAGGTTCTCCTCAATGGCGGACCAGCAGGCTTCGATCGCAGCGTTTGTATCCTCAGCACGTTCCAATTTGCCCCACGTAGACAACCCTAGGATAATGAAGCTTTGGTCGTAACTGGTCGCGACGTTGTCTTCGACTTTATCGGTCAACTGTCCATTTCGAGCGACACCACGCCGATAAAGGCCGGAGGGCTTTTGAAAAACCGGGAGGGCCTCTCGGGCTGTCTTTGCTGCCGCGTAATGTGCTGGATTGCCCGACAGAAGCGCCATATGCGAAAACGTAAATAGCAGTCGTGCCTGCGCTAGAACGGTTTTACGGCTGGCATCAGGTTGTCCGTTTTTGTCGATCAAATCGAAATAACCCGGTCCCTTCGGATCGCGCGCGCACTCTACCCAAGCGGGCAAAAATTCAGACCAATACCAAGTGACCCAATCCTCCGCAGAAGCATTGCGTGGTGGTTGCTTCTGAGGAAGCGGGATCGCGGCCTGCTTGTTCGTTTCTATCATGGCGGGGGTTCGCTACTTCCAAACTGTTTTAGGGTCGCGTGAGCGATACACCCAGTTGCCTGAATGGGCCAGTTTAGATTTCTAAAATTTCTTGACGCATCGGTCGGTCAATCGTTTTATGCAAGCAAATTATGATCAAGACAGGCATCACCAAACCGGTAAGTCCCCATTTCAGGTACCCCTTTGATCTAAGAATTTTTCTCCCACGAGGGTCAAATCATAGGTGTTCTTCAAGCCAAAAAGGACTGCTATATTGTAGGGCATGGAACTCCAGTAACTGGCTCGTCCATGGCGCATAAATGGTGTGTGACGTCAGGCCTCTGGGTCCAAACAACGTAATTTTCTAAGATGGTTTCTTACTCATCCTAGCCACTGAGGAGTGGATGATGAGAAAGACAATGAAGGACCCCGGCGAGAAAATCGTCAAAGACATCACGCAGGCCGCAGGCAAACTCTATTCATGCGAAAACAAGATCCAGATCGTCCTGAATGGCCTCCGTGGGGAGGACAGCATAGTTGAGTTGGCTACTGATGAATACGGGATGTTATCGAACCGAAAAAGAACGGATCGAGCACGTGTTCGCCAGCCTACGGCCAAGTCTTTTTTGAAATACCTCGTACAGGGGGAGCAGCGAGAGAGGTAAACCTTCGACTTGAAAATCCCTCGCGGGGAGACTTTTAGCGAAAGGGTATCTGCCTGATTTAAAATTGAAAAGCGACGAGTGCTCGCCAGTGCAGAGAAGCAACAAAACATCCGACAGCATTAAAGGGGAATTCTTGCTGTGCTCCGCTTTATTGACAATTGGCCTGTCTTAAAAAGTAAGTAGATTTTGGTTGCAGTATCTTTTCTCGGACTTTGAATATCCGCAGATGGCATGCTGCAACGCAGCGAAATCTGAGAAGAAAGTGGCAGCTTTGAACCGAATGGGCACAACCCAGGAATTAGGCTCAACAAAGCTTGACTTGGCCACGGCGCTCCCTTTAGAAAAACAGAGAACAATTCACGCAAGGGGGACGATTATGAATATTGGCAAATTTTTCCTCCCGGCTGGCATCCGTTTCGGAACCGCCGACATCTGACTGTTTGAGGCTATCGCAGCCTAAATCTTCAGCAACCATTGTTCCACTCTCGGACTCATTCAATAATTTGTAGGGCGCAGTTCACGTAACCGCGAATGTCCCATGTCCCGTTTTACTGCCGATGGAGCGCTTGCGCGCGTTCTTTTATTCACTATTCAGTTTTGGATGCGCAGGCGTGGCCTTGTCACCCTCCTCTTGGCGCTTGTCCTGGTGTCCACAGCATCCGACATCGCAATCCCTGTTGTCACAGGTCGCCTCGTTGCAGCTGTCGCTGAAGGCAGCACGCCTTGGAGTGCTTTCGCGACACTGTTGGGCCTTGGCGCCATCTCGATTGGCACAAAGATACTCAGCTATTTTTGTATTGTTGATCTGACAATCCCGACCATGCGCGCCGCGGAAGCCGAAGCTTTTGCGCATATTCAACGTCTGCCCGCCGATTGGCACGCCAATGCCTTTGCAGGATCAACCGTGCGCAAGATTACACGCGGCGCATGGGCACTGGATGACTTGGGTGATGTGCTTTTGCTGGCGTTATTGCCATCAATCCTGATCCTCTTGGGTACGATCGGCACGCTCACCGTCTTCCGCTGGCAGGTTGGGTTCACAGCCCTCATGGGCGCAGTCTTGTTCTTGGGTCTGTCCCTTGCATTGACGCTGTACTGGGTTGCGCCTGCAGCACGGCTGGCAAACGCCCAAGACAGCCGCGTTTCCGGGGCGTTGGCGGATGCGATCACGTCGAATGCGGTGGTGCGAGCCCACGCGGGCGAGGCGCGCGAAGACGACAAGTTAGGGCGCGTCCTTGACAAATGGGCGCACCGCACGCGGCGCACTTGGCGACGTGGGACTTGGTCAGGATTTTCGCAGGATGTATCAATCTGGGGGCTACGGGCCGCCGTATTGGGTGGTGCGCTGCTCAGCTATACGCGCGCCTTGGCTGACGCGGGGGAAATTGCTTTTGTTGTCTCGGCACTTGGCATGCTGGATGGCTATCTGCGCCAGATCGGCAATCATGTGCGCTCCCTCCAAAAGGCAGTTAACGACGCCGAAGAACTGGTAGAGCTTATGTCTGTTACGCCTGAGCAGCAGGTTGCGCGCCCCCCAGCAGCGGCATTGCCCGCTCGAGCTGCAGCACTGGCTTTCGAACACGTTGATTACGGTTATTCAGGCGCTTCGACGCCGCTGTTCACAGACTTGCATCTGACGATTCCGTCGGGTCAAAAGGTCGGGTTGGTCGGCCGCTCCGGTTCAGGCAAGACGACGTTCGTCAAATTGATCCAGCGGATCCACGAAATCTCGGGCGGGGCGATCACGCTGAACGGGATCGATGTCGCAAGCGTGCCGCTAACACAATTGCGCCGTCAAATCGCCCTTGTGCCGCAAGAACCGATACTTTTTCACCGTTCGCTTGCCGAGAATATCGCGTACGCCCGTCCAGGTTCTACAATGGAAGACGTCCGCGAGGCCGCGAGGCAGGCGGGTGCAGCGGATTTTATCGAACGGTTGCCAAAAGGTTTCGGCACAGAGGTCGGTGAACGTGGCGTGAAGCTTTCCGGTGGAGAACGGCAACGTGTTGCCATTGCGCGGGCGTTTTTGTCGAATGCCCCGGTTTTGGTCATGGATGAGGCAACATCGTCGCTTGATTCAGAGGCCGAGGAACGGGTGGCGCAGGCCGCCGAACGGCTCATGGAGGGCCGCACAACACTGGTCATTGCGCATCGACTTGCAACGGTTGAACGGATGGACCGGATACTTGTCTTTGACAAAGGGCAGATCCTGGAGGACGGTACACCTACCGCGCTGATGGCGCGCAAAAACGGTCTCTATCGTGCGCTTCGCCAAAGGCAAACGTTGGTGGCATGATGGCGATTGGTCTTTCGACAAATGGTGAAGGGCGCGTCTTGGATGACGGGCTGACTGTGCGCCATCCTTTAAGAGGTCTTGCTGTCTCGGGTATTCCTGTTGTTAGGCTGAGCGAGGCCGATGGTATTCGTTCTTGGTCAGCACCGCCCAGACTATTTGTGCGGTCTTGTGCGCCATTGCGACGTTCGCCAGTTGTGCAGGCTTGCGTTCAAAAAGGCGGATGGCCCATGGATCAACGCCTGGGATCGTGCGCAACAGCATGACGTGTTTGCCCAGTTTCGAATGCGGCCGCATGCGCTTCTCGTCCCAACAGAAACGTAGCTGCATCGCAACAAGTGGGCATAGAATTGTCTCAGGACATCTATGGCTATCTCGGGGAATGCAGTTTTTGCTCCCTCCAAAACACCCTTTGCGGTTTTGAAGGCAGCCCCGACACCAAACTCAGCGAGCAAACTACGAAGCATATTACTCAGTCGTGTGCGCCGCCTGACGATCACATCGCGCGCATGATGTAGGAATACGATGGCTTGCTATTCTTCGGACTTAGGCGCAACAAACGGCCCTCTCAGTGATGTAAACACACCTTTCTGGGAACACAGCGTAGGGCGCGTCACTGCTTCGCAAATGGCTTCCGCAGCATTAGCACCAGATTGGCCGCGTTTAACATATGGCTTCACATAGTTGGCCGGGATCAAGCGAACATCGGGCCCAAGATTGGTGACGAATTGCGTCAGTTCTGCGCGCCGGATAGCTCGATTGAAGACTACTCCCCCACCCATGGTACGTCCGTGGACCTGAAAAACATGTTTGGCCAGATCGATGCCGACTGTTGTAGCTTGCATTGGGTCGCTCCTTTCCCAGCAGTGATAGACAGCTGCAGTATGGAGCATTGCCACGCCGGGCGGATCCGGAGCTAGTGGTCGCATTTTTCGCGGCCGCATCGGGTTTGAGCATAGGCTTGAATTGCAATTGGGATAGAATTTATAGCTACGCGAGGGAGTTCTGATGTGTATCGAGATTTCTCTATTGTAAGCGTGCGTTTCGGATTGCTTTTACCATTGCCTCACTAATGGGCCTAGATGCGTAGGCAGATGTTAGGAGAGAACGACGTGAGATCGGTAGAGTGGGAAATCCGTCTTCTTCGGTCAAGATTTGCAAACCGTCACCGACACAGGATTTCGGTAACAGCCCGACGGCAATACCGGCGCGAAGGGCAGCCTGAAGGCTTGTAAAGCTGCTACTTTGGAACGAAACCCTGTGCTGTCGTCCAGCCCTGTCCAGTGCCTTTATTGGCAGATCGCGCCAAAAACATTGGCGATCCAGCAGTGCAAGAGGGATGGTTTCCGTTTTGGACCAGGTCTTGCCCTTCTGCGCGGCCCAATTGATCTCTTCGGTGTCGAGCGCTGTGCCACTCGGAGCATCCAGACCAGAGCAGACAGCGACGTCCAATTCTCCCTCTCGGATCGCGGCGGCGTATCCCGATGTGCAGCCTGACTTGGCCAACACTTGAACTCCCGGGTGCGCATGAGAGAACTCCATGAGGATGCGTTCCAGAACAGCTTCATCAAAATCGTCTGGAAGACCAACGCGGATCGAGCCGGTCAGCGGTTCCTGAAAGAGCTTTGCGGCTTCCCGCAGGTCAGCCAGAATGGAGGTGGCGCGCGATCGCAATGCCTCGCCAGACGGTGTCAGCGTCATACCTTTCGCGGTTCGAACAAAGAGTGTCGTGCCCAAGCCGTCTTCGAGCTTGCGGAGTTGAACACTGATCGCTGACTGCGTTCGCCCAAGCTTCCCCGCCGCAACAGTCAGGTTGCCGCATTCAGCGATCCTTTCAAAGGTCTGGAGAAGGTCACTGTCAATTGGCAGGCGTTCGTTTTTTTTCATAACAATCATCGTATTTATTCGTTTTTACTAAATCAACTCCAACCATATGGTCCTGACAATTGAGTGGAGGGATCGTAGTGGATGGGACACAGGCTTTGATCTTAGTAACCATCGGCCTTTTCGGCGGTGTCTGGAATGCCATCGCTGGTGGTGCCACGCTGTTTACTTTTCCCGCGCTCATGGCAGTCGGACTGCCGCCGATTGTGGCGAATGCGACGAACTACCTAGCACTTCTGCCTTCGAATGCGGCGGCACTTCCTGCATATCGAGAAGAACTGCGTGGACTGGGTAAGAGCTTGCCACCCCTACTTTTCGTTTCTGGTCTTGGCGCGGTTCTGGGCTCACTTCTGCTTTTGGTGTCCGATGCTGAGGTCTTTGTTGCTCTTATTCCATTTCTCATTCTCTTTGCGACAGGCCTCTTTGCGTTTGGGGATAAACTTCGCGCTTGGCTGATGAAAGCCCTTGGCGAAGTAAGGGGAAACTCGGTGATCTATGTGGGCCTGTTCATTTCATCGATTTATGGTGGATACTTTGGTGCAGGCCTTGGGATCATCCTGTTTGCGATTGCACAGATCATGGGATATTCAGATTTTCATATCGCCAACAGCATCAAGAACTTATTGGCGACGAGCTTTACAATCCTCAGCATCCTTGTTTTTGGGGTTGGTGGGCTGATCGCGTGGCCCGAAGCGGTTACAATGATGGTGGGCAGCACAATCGGAGGATACGTTGGAGGTCGGTTGGCCAAACGCGTGAACACAAAATACCTCCGCGGTATCGTGATCGCGTTCGGTTTCTTTCTTTCGGTGGTGTATTTCATACGGACATTCTCATGATGTCAGCATGCGTTCCAGTCTTCGAACCAAGTACAGCCATCTTTAAGTTGGAGGTTAGCAGAAAAAACCCGCCTGACGGTAGCCATCGAACCAAAGCAAGTGACTAATGGAGATTTTCAAATCAAAAAAACTGCTAAAACTCGCGCGCCTGCAGATCGAATTCTGATCGGCATGGCGCTCATGGCACTGGCTATGTTTGTCATTCCAGTGCGAGATGGCATCGCAAAACACATGACCGACGCGCTGCCTGTGTTTACCATAGCGTGGGGGACGTATTGCGCTGCCGCCATCATTGCCGCGCCAATAGCGTTCTGCGTGCACGGGCGGGACGCAATTCTTCCCGCCGGTCTCGCTTCACAAACCGCACGTACATTGCTGCTGGTCGGCGCGATGACGATGTTCTTCTTTTCCATTCAGACGGTCCCACTAGCAAATGCAATCGCCGCCTATTTCGTTGCGCCCTTTGTTGCTGCGGTATTGGCACCGTTTGTACTCAATGAGCGCTTTACATGGGCTGTCGCCGGAGCGGTCACTTTTGGGTTCTTTGGTGTCATCGTCGTGCTGCAGCCTAATGGAGATTTTGATGCCAACATTCTGTGGGCTGTTGGAGCTGGGTTCCTCTTCGCTTTCTACATGCTCGCAACGCGTCTGGCGGCACAACAAGCGCCAGCGCTTGCCACTTTATCTTACCAGTCTGTATTGGGCGCAATTGTTTTGACACCATTTGCTCTTGGCGCTGGCATTCAGGGTATGGGTGCATTTCTGGGCTTCTTTGCGACAATCGGCCTGCTGCAAAGCGTGTCGCACGGGTTGTCTATTACTGCATTCCGCCTTGCACCGGCTAGTATTCTGGCGCCGCTGGTGTACCTTGAAATCGTAGCAGCAGTCGTTGTTGGGCTTGTGGCGTTTGAGGATTGGCCCGCGACAAAGACTTGGATTGGCATTGCCATCATTATCATTGCCGGTTGTCTTGTTGCTTTACGAAGAAATTGAGGTCCTTGTTTGAAAATTTGTGGACTGTGCCGGTCCAAGTTTAATGCAACGCTTCAGAATTTCACATGCAAACCAGCTTTTCCTCGCAGGCGTGGCGAAAGTGTCGGGCGTGCCCACTTTCACCGGTACTGTGCAATGCGCAAAAAGCAAATTTAATGAATCACCCGCAGCAGTCTAAGTCAGAACGGTGAGGTGAGTTTTGCGCCACTGTGAAGGTGTTTGCTCAGTCACGCGTAAACCTCGCGGTCAAAGATTGATATTGTCGCAAATCCGGCGATCAGTGACACCGCTAAGATAGTTTTGCCAGGTGTCCTTACCAAGTCGCAGGCTTCGGAAATACAACAGTCCTTTACAAACTGCGAAACGCACTTGCTTGTCTCCAACAATTTTGGGTGTGCCTGCCCCTACACGCGAGAAGAGGCTCTTGGAGGGAGAGTTGCATTAGGTGTCTGGTGCAACACCATTATGGTGACACTGTTTTATGGCGCCAATTCAAACAACTGGCGAACGAAGGCAATTTCTCCCGGGACGCCTGCTGATCGTGCTTGAAAGTGCCCGTTCTAGATGGTTCGGATTGTTTCCATGCCTTGCGACGTTGCCTTCGCACACCTCAATGATCCGAAGCTTTGCCGGTGTGTGTGCATGGAAGCTTTGTCACCAAGACCTGCCCGTGCGACGGATTGGCTTGAAGAAGCCAGCAGTTAGGTTGGTCCGGGAATGTCGCCTGCCCAATGTTTGTCCATGGCGACAACGCACGATGTTCCGTTTGTGTAGTTCTGTAGGATGACCCAGTCACCGTTTCTTTGGGTGACCCAGATCTCTAACAAAGTTTCAGGGTTCCCCAGGCCCCTTCCTTGACGTTCTGCTCCCAGAGGGTTCGTCAGTATTTGCGCCATGCGCGTGCTGTCATCACAACTAACATCAGTCATTTGCGCTTCCGCAAACGCAGGAAACGAGAAGCAGATAGACACAGTGAGCGCATAACGAAGAACCATAAGGGAAGCCTAACCGCCTGATTGCCCAAATGTATTATTTTTATGAAACATAGGTGGGTAAATGTGACCCCAAGGCAATATGTATCAATTTTTACATATACTTGCGCCTCTAGCATTCTGAGAGTGTCATGTTTCTTTTACTTTAATGTAAAGAAACTGTCTCCGAACCGTCATCAAACCGTAGCGTCAGGCGTTTACGCCCTCACCAAACATGGGGGCGATATGCTGAAGATTGATAAGCTGACCAAACGGTTCGGGGATAAAACGGCTGTAGATGCTGCAAACATCCTAGTGGAAAAACCGTCAATGATTGGGATCATTGGCCGCTCTGGTGCGGGTAAGTCAACGCTCTTGCGGATGATCAATTGTCTAAGCGATGCCTCGCAGGGCACGATTACCTTTGAGGATAAAGAGATCACGGGGCTGCGGGGAGCTGCGCGGCGCAATTGGCAATCCCGATGCGCGATGATTTTCCAGCAGTTCAACCTCGTCCCTCGCATGGATGTCGTATCAAACGTGCTGCATGGCACCCTGAACAAGCGGTCGACCTTCGCGACACTGTTCAACCTTTACCCGCAGTCAGAAATCCACCGCGCCATCGAAATCCTTGACCGGCTCGGTATTGCCGAACAGGCCCCGAAACGGGCCGAGGCCCTCTCGGGTGGGCAACAACAGCGCGTCGCGATTGCGCGCGCTTTGATGCAGGACCCGAAAATCATCCTTGCCGATGAACCGATCGCCAGCCTTGATCCGATGAATGCGCAAGTGGTCATGCAAGCCCTGCGCCGCATTCACGAAGAAGACGGGCGCATGGTCATCGCAAACCTTCACACGCTTGATACTGCGCGGCGCTATTGTGACCGGGTGATCGGGATGCGCAATGGGCGGATCGTCTTTGATGGCACGCCAGAGCAGCTAACCACCGGGGTCGCACGTGACATCTACGGGGCTGGCGCGGATTTTTCCGAAGCCGCCACTTCCACCGAAATCGAAACACTGAACAAGTCAAAGGCATGGGAAGCAAAAGCCTACGCCTGAGCCAGTTTCAGCCTGAGCATCTGCAGCAGGCCACCTGAATTAACCAGCCCTCAATTAGCCGCAAAGCGGTAGGGCAACAAACCACGGAGATCACAATGAAAAAGACCCTCGCACTGGCGCTTGCCGCCTCCACAGCCCTCAGCACAGGCGCTTTAGCCCAAGAGATCACTGAATTTCGCATTGGGGTCCTCGGCGGCGAGAACGCTCAGGACCGGATGAATTCCTTTCAATGCTTGGCGGATTACACGACAAAAGCACTTGGCGTTGAAACCAAGGTCTTTGCACCCGCCGACTATAATGGCGTGATCCAAGGCTTGCTTGGCGGCACTATCGACATGGCTTGGCTGGGCGCGTCGTCTTACGCTGCAATTTATTTGCAGGACCCAGAAGTAGTTGAACCAGTTTTAGTCAAGGTGAACCTTGACGGTTCAATCGGATATCACTCGATCGGTTTCGCGCGCGTCGACAGCGGCATCACGTCGTTGGACGACATGCAGGGCAAAATTTTTGGTTTCGGTGATCCCAATTCCACGTCGGGCTACCTGATCCCCTCTATCGAAATTCCGCAAACCATTGGAACATCGATGGAATCTGGTGACTTTTTCGGTGAAGTCAAATTCACCGGCGGCCACGAGCAGACCATTGTCGCCGTCTACAACGGTGATATCGACGGCGGCGTCAGCTGGGCGGATGGTCAGGGAAATTGGGAAGACGGATACAATTCCGGTGCGCTGCGCCGGGCAGTTGATGCAGGTCTCGTTGACATGAACGACATGGTGGAAATCTGGAAGTCGAATGTGATCCCTGAAGGCCCCGTGGTTTTGCGCACAGCACTGCCAGAGGATGTGAAGGCGACGATGATTGATCTGATGGATAATTTGTATGAGGAGGACGCCGAGTGTACCTACGGCGTCTTTGCGGGCGAGAATCTTGGTGCGCAGCCCGTGACCCACGACACCTACCTTTCTGTGATCGAAGCCCGCAGAGCCGTGATTGGCAACTAAGATATTTTTCACAACGTATCCGGTGGCCCATTGGGGCTGCCGGTATTTCTTTGTCCGGGGGTCAGGATGGCAGATATATTAATTAGCGGTGCGCCACACCATGTAGACGGCATTCAAGCCAGCTATGTGGCACAGGTACAGCGCCGCAGGCTCTATGGCGGTCTTACTCTTCTGATTTTCGTCGTTCTGATGGTGTCCGGGTTCAATGTCGCAGATGACCGCAACGCTGGCGGTTTTTGGGATGGATCGCATCAGGTTGGCGACTACCCAGCAGATGTTCTTTCTGAAGCCTGGGAAAAGCGCGCCGAACTGCCCGCCTTGATCGCCAAGTATTTCCCCGCCTTGGTGGAAACCATCAACATCGCTGCTGTCTCGACCCTGATCGGTGCAATTGGCGGCTTGTTCCTGTCGCTGCTCGGCACGCGCGGATTGGCGAAATGGCCGCCTCTGATCCCCCTGTTCCGCCGCATTTCGGATATCATGCGCGCCGTTCCCGAAATCGTCATCGCACTGGTTCTGATCTTTGTGCTCGGTGGTGGGCCCGTTCCCGCAATGATCGCAATTGCCATCCACACGGCCGGTGCACTGGCCAAGATGTTTTCCGAAGTGTCCGAGAACACCGATTTGAAACCTGTCGACGGACTGGCCTCCACAGGTGCGACATGGTTGCAGCGGATGCTTCTGGGGGTGTTGCCGCAAGTCGCACCGAACTACGTGAGCTACACGCTGTTGCGATTTGAAATCAACATCCGAGCCTCTGCTATCCTAGGTTTTGTCGGTGCAGGTGGTCTTGGTTATGAGCTGCGTAATTCCATGGCTTGGGGGCCAGGACGTTTTGACGAAGCCGCCGCGATTTTCATCCTTCTGTTCGGCACAATCGTATTCTTCGATCAAGTGTCCAGCCGCTACCGCAACCGTTTGACTGAGGGACAAGGCCAATGACCACTATTGATCTGGACGCGACTAAGTTTGACGCCGAAAAGCTCTTTCAGCGCAAGCGCTTGATTGGCTTTGGCATCCCGGCGGTCATCGCAGTTTATTTCGTCTATATCTTCTTTGCGTTTGACCTGCCTGGTCTTGCCGGACGCGCCAATATGGAAAACGCCGTGACGCTGGCTTCCGACAGCTGGTCCCACAAGGTGCATGTGACCCGGGACAATCGATCCGGAGATGTGACCTATGCCGTCGAAGGCGAACGCAAGGGCCGCTACCCCGCCGGACAGCGCCCTGATTGGGTGACCGGCGATAATGCTATCACCATCGATCTGGGGCGCGCGCATATCGTGCGATATCTGCCAGAAAACCGGACCGAGATCGAAATTCCCGGCTTCCAACTGATCGAGACGCAGGCAGAGGGGCGCACCGTCACGACCAACCTGCCCGATGATCTACCCGATTGGATTTCTGCCTCGGACCGCCGCGTGGGCATCACCACGCCCGAAGGCCGCATTACCTTGACGGGCGCTCGGACCGAGGTGTTCAATTATTTCCCCGGATGGGAGCTGTTCTGGTTCACGCTCGATAGCCCCTACTACGGACACTCCTTGGGCACGATCCTATTTGGCGACCAGATCGACCCTGCGCGCGGCAATATCACTGGCGCAGTGTCCGATTGGTGGAACAACGCCATGTGGCGGCACAAGGATGTGGCGTGGGCCATTGGCGAGACGATCCTGATGGCCTTCCTTGGAACGATGGGGGCAGCCATCATCGCCCTGCCATTGGGCTTTCTAGCAGCCAAACGGTTCTCGCCGTTGATGCTGGTGCGCGTGACCACCCGCCGCCTGTTCGATTTCGTGCGCGGTGTCGATGCGCTGATCTGGACGGTGGTCCTGGCCCGCGCCTTTGGCCCCGGCCCGCTTACTGGTGCATTAGCAATCCTGATCACGGATACCGGTACCTTTGGCAAAATCTTCTCGGAGGCTTTGGAAAACGTGGATCAAAAGCAAATCGAGGGCGTCGCCTCGACTGGCGCCAAGCCGCTGCAGCGCTACCGTTTTGGCGTCATACCGCAGATTGTTCCGGTGCTTCTGGCCCAAATCCTTTACTTCCTTGAATCCAACACCCGCTCTGCCACCATCATCGGCGCGATCACGGGCGGTGGTATCGGCCTCATGCTGACACAAGCGATCCAGACCCAGAAAGACTGGGAGGAGGTTGCATATTATATTGTCCTGATCATCGCGATGGTGATGTTCATGGATTGGTTTTCAGGCTGGCTGCGCGGCAAGCTGATCGGGCGCAAAACCTGATGGCACGCATTCTGATCACCGCACTTCACCAAACGGGTGATCCTGTCATCACGCACACAGGTCTTCACCGGCCGGACAGACCGACCACGGACAAAAATCGGGTCTCGGCAGGGAATATCGCTTTAGCAGAAGGCCTCACGCTTGAGCGAACCGGCAAGTTCTTTCGCTGGACCGGCGAGGAGCCTGCGTTTTGAGTACGACCAGATTGAACCCGGATGTCCCCTTTATTCATCCCGATTGCGAGATCACAGATACAACATTCGGACAGTATGTGGAAATTGGCCGAGGTAGCCGCTTGGCGCATTCCCATATGGATGACTATTCATACTGCGACCGGTTTGCCGACATTGCCAATGCCTCCGTGGGCAAATTCTCGAACATTGCAGCCTTCGTGCGGATCGGCGCCACAGATCACCCGATGGAAAAAGCGAGCCTGCATCATTTTCACTATCGTTCAGCCGATTATTTCGAAGATGCACATCACGATAACGCTTGGTTCGCCCACAGGCGCAGCCGTCGCACGGTGATTGGACATGATACATGGCTTGGCCATGGCGCGCTGGTCCGGCCCGAAGTGAACATCGGCCATGGGGCAGTTATCGCAGGCGGTGCAATTGTGACAAAGGATGTGCCTCGCTACATGATCGTGGCAGGCATCCCCGCTGTCCCGATGCGTCCTCGTTTTGAACCGCGGATTGTTGACAGGCTTATCGAGCTTGCATGGTGGGATTGGCCGCACGCACGCCTGCGCAGCGCGCTTGATGATTTTCGCGACCTGCGCGCAGAGGAATTTTTGGAGCGTCACGAGGGCATGGTCTGACATCAGATGTTACAAAGTTGTCGCCCCGCTTGGAAATGGCAGTCTTATCCTAAGGGCAAAAGCAGATGGGTAGACGCGACTATTCTCAGCTTTCCCATGGCAAATCGGCACAATCACGCTTGGGCCAGGCAGTTATCAAGATAATCGAGAAGGTAACCGGCCGGCGTTACCCGATCCAACGGGCGCGAGACCATGATGGCGAATTTGCACAGGGCCGCAGTTTCCGGGAAGTCACCCTCGAGCGGCAGCGCGGCGGTGTTCCGGGTGCTAATGATCGGCAGACGCTGGCCCTCAATCCTCACGCGACCCTCATCATGGGCGAAATTGGTTTTCTGGCGGCCATGGACCGTGTCGAACACAAACAGATGGGCATACATCTCGGGATCACCCACCGCGTCATTGATCCGTGCAATTTTTACCCCCCCGATCCAGCAAGAACTTCAAAGCTGGCTTTCCGATCCGACCGAAGCCGTTGAGTGCGTAGGCAGTCATATCGGTTACCCTTCATCGGTGGATTGCCCATTCCCGTCGACAACTTTTTGCAAAGACAACCGATCCGACCAAGCAAGGGACAGAGCTAAAAGGGCGATCATGCGGTTCCGCAGCGCGCCGTAGGCATGGTGAAAGGTAAGACCCATTGCTGCATCAGCAACCACCAACCTTCACCGGATTTAGCACCCCCCAATGCGCGCCCGTGGGCTTGCCGGGCCACGAGGGGCGTTTTTCATTGGTCGCCTGATTGCAGATAGTGAAGACAAAATTAGGGACATCCGCCCTTTAGATCTCAGAAATGTTCTTGAAACACAGAACTGATACATCACGCCCTTCTGTTCCAGCACCTCGAGTGCAACCAAATTCAGTTCGAGTCAAGTTTCGTGCCTGCCGAATAGGCGTTTGAGGCGCAAATCTCAGGCCTCCACCGCGACAGTCGTGCAGAAAGTAATCGATGGTCTCGAGGGTGGTTTCCATGTCGATTGCGTAGCGTTAGGATGTGCCCACACGCATGTGGCTGATCAAACCGGCTTGCATCAGCGCGTTCACATAGGTCAACGAAGTATTCGGCTTTCGTCCAAGCGCCTGCGCCAATTCTGTCGCCGGAACGCAATTGGGATAGCGGCACATTAGCAGCCAAAACAGTGCCAGCCGTTGGAGATTGCCAAGTGTCCACAGGAGGTTGGAGATCAGTGTTTCCATAAGTCACAAACATATGGACTAGGGATATCTAGAAAGTGGCGGTTTTGTAACACGCCATACTGACGTCGACAGCTTTAAGACCAATCAGACGTTCCACCGGCATCGGCCAGCTAGCTCCGTTATAGGTACTGCGCTGGTGAGCAAGCCTCACGTTTCAAGTGTCAGCGTTACCCGGTCACCTGCAAACCAGGTGCGACCGTATTCTACGGGAAGCGCGCCCTCGCAATGATTTACACTCGAGGATCTCAACAGCGGATCACCTTCGGCAACATGCAACAGCAGCGCGTGGGTTGCCGTGGCACGGACTGCCGTTAGGCGGGTTGAGGCACGCGTGTAGTCATCGATGCCTACAACACTCAAAGCTTGTGTGACGCTGCTTGTTTCCTTCAGTGCAGCGGTGATCCCGACAAGGCGCGCCAGTGGAAACAGGCTTTCAAATACGGCAATCGGCTGGCCATCTGCCAATGACAGCCCATGATAGACACAAACCGGATCGCCCGCCTCGATCTGCAACGCCTGAGCTTCGCCAACCGTCGCTGCACGCTCGTCCAACGCCAGCATGCGTTTTTCGGGTCTGCGACCTGCGGCGATCAGATTTTCGTGGAAACGCACCCGACTGCCAATCGGATAGTCGGTCGGCGTGGCCGCAACAAAGGCCCCTGCACCGCGACGGGTGCGCACCAGCCCTTCCTCGACCAATACAGAAATCCCGTGGCGTACTGTGTGACGGTTCACGCCAAAGCGGTCTGCCAGTGCTGCCTCGGTTGGCAGCTTGTCACCGGGATTATAGCGCTCTTCGGCCAAATCGCTGCGCAATGCGTTAGCGATGGCCTTCCAGATCGGGGTTTTGTCAGAACTGTCACGCAAATTTCACAAAAATCTTCTGTCATGAGGACATCAATATGATAGGATATGTATAGTTGTATAGTAAAGAGACAAGTTGTCGAGATGAAAGACACTGTGAGCGAAAATAATCCCCGCAAGGCGTGGATGGGTCTGCTGGCTAAAGCGCCCGGAGGCCGTGTGGCCGCACTATTGGATGCTGAAACATCGCGCCCTGCCTTTACGTGGCTGCGTGCGCCGGAAATTGGCAGCACGATGGTCCGCGCGCGCGCTGGTGCCACTGGCGCACCCTTCAATCTGGGCGAGATGACGATAACCCGTTGCGCCTTGACGTTGGAAACTGGCGAAGTCGGGCACAGCTACATTCAAGGGCGTCGCAAAGCAGATGCCGAAGCTGCCGCTCTCGTAGATGCGCTTATGCAGACTGCAATGGCGAGCAGGCTGCGCGCGGCGGTCCTTGAGCCTCTGGAAGCAGAAATGGCCACCCTAAAAGCCGCCCGCGCGGCCAAGGCTGCCGCGACAAAGGTTGATTTCTTTACCATGACCCGAGGAGAAGACTGATGCAGGCAAACACCCTGTCCGGCGGTTTTGCCGATCCAGCCACCCAGTCAGCCCACGCCTTTCGCAGTGTGATGGAGGCCATGGCGCGTCCCGGCACCATTCAGGATATCCACGGGGCAGCCCCCCCTGCCCCGCTGTCACCCGCGATGGGCGCCGTTCTGCTGACGCTCTGCGATACGGAAACACCGGTTTATCTGGCTGGCGATATGGATTTCGAAGCGGCACGCGCGTGGCTGGCCTTTCACACAGGTGCTCCTTTTGTTGGCCCCACGCATTGTATGTTTGCGGTTGGCAAGTGGGACGCGCTCGCGCCGCTCGCGGTCTACCCGATCGGCACGTCCGCGTACCCTGACCGCTCGGCCACACTCATCGTCGAATGTTCCGAGCTTACCACCTCCGGCGCAACTCTGTCGGGTCCCGGCATCAAGGATCAGGCAACGCTTTCCTTACCAGAAGTAGAAGCGTTTCAGGCCAACCGAACCCTGTTCCCGTTAGGGCTGGATTTCATTTTCACTTGTGGCGAACGCCTCGCTGCTTTGCCCCGATCAACCGAAGTCTCGCGCTCAAGTAGCGAAGCGATAGCGCAAGCAGGAGCATCCTGACATGTATGTAGCAGTCAAAGGCGGAGAGCGGGCAATCAAGAATGCCCATGCCTGGCTCGCCGAAGAACGCCGCGGTAACACGGATGTCGCAGAGCTCAGCATTGCGCAAATCCGCGAGCAGCTAAGTCTTGCCGTTAATCGCGTCATGGCCGAAGGGTCGCTTTATGATCCGGACCTTGCGGCACTTGCAATCAAGCAGGCACGTGGCGATCTGATCGAAGCGATCTTCCTCATTCGCGCCTATCGCACCACGCTGCCGCGCTTTGGTGCGTCCGAGCCTGTCGATACTGGCGCGATGGCCTGTGACAGGCGCATCTCGGCCACCTTCAAGGATTTACCCGGCGGGCAGGTCCTGGGCCCAACATTTGACTACACGCACCGTTTGCTGGATTTCAAACTGGCCGCTGATGGCGAGGTGCCCAAGGCTCCATCTCGTGACGCCAAGACGGGCACTGTCCCGCATGTCACCGAATTCCTGAACCGCGAAGGGCTGATCGAAGAGGCCCCCCATGACGAAACACCGCCCCCAGACCTGACCCGCGAACCGCTGGAAATGCCCGCCGACCGCGCCCTGCGCCTGCAAGCGCTGACCCGCGCGGACGAAGGTTTTACCCTTGGCCTCGCCTACTCCACGCAGCGCGGTTACGGGCGCAACCATGCCTTTGTGGGCGAGCTGCGGATCGGGTCGGTGCAGGTTGAGATGGACATCCCCGAACTGGGATTTGCCGTCGAGATCGGAGAAGTGGTCCTGACCGAATGCGAAACCGTCAACCAATTCACGGGTTCGAAAACCCAGCCGCCACAGTTTACCCGCGGGTACGGGCTGGTCTTTGGCCAGACCGAGCGCAAGGCAATCTCCATGGCCTTGGTCGATCGCGCGCTACGCTGGGAAGAATTAGGCGAGGATAACGTTGGGGCACCCGCACAGGACGCAGAATTCGTTTTGTATCACGCCGACAACATTCAGGCGACGGGATTCCTAGAGCATATCAAACTGCCCCATTACGTCGATTTTCAGTCTGAATTGGAACTGGTGCGCAAGCTCCGTCGCGAAGCGGGTGCGCAACAGATGCAGGAGGCAGCGGAATGACCGAGTACAACTTCGCCTACTTGGACGAACAAACCAAGCGCATGATCCGCCGTGCAATCCTTAAGGGGCTTGCCATTCCCGGCTATCAGGTCCCTTTCGCCTCTCGCGAGATGCCAATGCCCTATGGCTGGGGAACAGGCGGCGTGCAGGTGTCGGCTGCGGTGCTGACGCCCAAGGACACGTTCAAAGTGATCGACCAAGGGGCCGATGACACCACAAACGCGGTTTCAATACGGACTTTTTTTCAACGCACCGCTGGAGTTGCGACGACCACTGCGACAAGTGATGCCACCGTGATTCAGACCCGGCACCGCATCCCCGAAGAGCCGCTGCACGAGGGTCAGATCCTTGTCTATCAGGTGCCGATCCCGGAACCGCTGCGCTTTCTTGAACCCCGTGAAAGCGAGACACGTAAGATGCACAGCCTTGAAGAGTATGGACTGATGCATGTGAAACTTTACGAAGATATCAGCCGCCACGGTCATATCGCCACCTCTTACGCCTATCCGGTCAAGGTCGAAGGACGCTATGTGATGGATCCCTCGCCGATCCCCAAATTCGACAACCCCAAACTGGGTGATATGGCCGCAATCCAGCTTTTTGGCGCGGGGCGCGAGCAACGTATTTACGCGCTGCCCCCTTATACCCAAGTGGTCAGCCTCGACTTTGAGGATCATCCGTTCGAAGCCTCCAAAGCAGATCACCCCTGCGGAATGTGCGGTGCGACAGACAGCTATCTGGATGAGTTGATCATCGACGACTTAGGTGGGCGGATGTTTGTCTGCTCTGACACCGATTATTGCGAAGCGCGCCAGGCAGCGGGCCACAAAGGAAAGGACGCAGCATGACACCTTTGCTTTCCGTTCAGGGCATCACCAAGCGATATGGTGCGCATATCGGTTGCGCCGATGTTTCTTTTGACCTGTATCCCGGTGAGGTTATGGGGATCGTTGGCGAAAGCGGGTCAGGCAAATCCACCTTGCTCAATTGCATGGCAGGACATCTGAGCCCCGATGCGGGACAGGTGGTGTTTGACACCCGCACCGACGGCCCGCGCGACACAATTACCATGTCAGAGCCGGAGCGGCGGATGCTCGGTCGCACCGATTGGGCCTTTGTCCACCAACACGCCCGTGACGGGCTGCGCATGGGCGTCAGCGCGGGTGGCAATGTGGGCGAGCGGTTGATGGCAGTGGGCGAGCGCAACTACGGCGACATCCGCGAGAAGGCCACGGACTGGTTGGGCCGAGTCGAGATTGATGCGTCCCGTGTAGATGATCGACCCACTACCTTCTCGGGCGGGATGCAGCAACGCTTGCAGATCGCCCGCAACCTCGTGACGGGCCCGCGTCTTGTGTTCATGGATGAACCCACGGGCGGTCTTGATGTTTCGGTTCAGGCACGCCTTCTGGATCTACTGCGCGGTCTGGTGCGTGACATGGGGCTGTCGGCGATCATTGTGACCCATGACCTGGCTGTGGTGCGCCTGCTGGCGGACCGCCTGATGGTCATGAAATCAGGCCGCGTGGTCGAGGCGGGCCTAACAGATCAGGTACTGGACGATCCGCAGCACGCCTATAGCCAGCTTCTTGTCAGTTCCGTTTTACAGGTATGAACCATGATTGAACTCAAAGACGTCTCCAAAACCTTTACCCTGCACAATCAGGGAAGTGCCGTGATCGAAGTGATCAGCGATGCGTCCTTCACGGTTGCCCCTAGTGAATGCGTAGCGCTCACCGGGGCCTCGGGCGCCGGTAAATCCACGCTGATGCGGATGATCTACGGGAATTACCTGACGCAGGCAGGTGAAATTCGTATTGGCGGTTTGGACATCGTGCGGTCTGAGCCGCGCGACATCATCAAATTGCGCCGTGATGTGCTGGGCTATGTTAGCCAGTTCCTGCGCGTGGTGCCGCGTGTGCCAACGCTCGATGTGGTTGCAGAGCCTCTGCGCGCTTTGGGAGTACCGGCAGACGACGCGCAGGACCGCGCATCAGCGCTGCTGACCCAATTAAACATCCCCGAACGGCTGTGGTCTTTGTCCCCCACAACCTTCTCAGGCGGCGAGCAACAGCGTGTGAACATTGCCCGTGGTTTTGCCCATACCTACCCTGCGATGTTGCTTGATGAACCTACCGCGAGCCTCGACACTGCGAACCGCGAGGTGGTGCTCTCCTTGATCGAAGACGCCAAGGCGCGGGGTGCGGCCATCATTGGCATTTTTCATGATGAAGCGGCCCGTACCCGAGTTTGTGACCGTGAAATTGATGTCGGTCGCTTTACCCCCGGAATGGCTGCATGACGCTTACCTCAAAACCGGAGGGACGCCTCATCGCAGTTGTCGGCCCATCGGGTGTAGGCAAAGACAGTGTTATGGCAGGCATGCACAGCACCGTCCCAAATTTGCATTTGGTGCGCCGCGTTATCACCCGTGCGCCCGATCTTGGCGGGGAAGACTATGACACAGCGAGCGTCACGCAATTTGACACCATGGTCGAAGATGGGGCTTTTGCGGTGTATTGGCGCGCGCATGGGCTGCACTATGGCATTCCGATCACCGTCAAGGACCAACTTGGCAACGGCACGGATTGCCTCGTCAATTTCTCCCGCAAGGCGCTGGACCAAGCGGGCGAGATTTTTCCACGTCTCGTCGTTCTAAACATTACCGCGAAACCGGAAACGCTTGCGCACCGTCTTGCCGCGCGGGCCCGTGAGACGGAAGAAGAGATCAGCAAACGCCTTGCCCAATCCGACAAGCCCTTGCCGGCTGGGTTGAAGGTCATCAACCTTTCAAACGATGGTCCGCTGTCCCAGACCATCGCCCAGGGGGCGGCACTGCTTCAGCCGATAAGTTTGTAGCGATGGATCACCTCAAACCGGCCACCTTCCCGCTCACCGCACAAAGCGATCTGATGCAGCACAAAAAGGCGGGGCAGGTCCGGCAAATGACGCCGCACAGCATCCGACCATACGGCGATGTCACCCTGCGGCAACCGCGCCGCCAGTGTCATATGGAACCCAAACTCCGCCGCCACGTAAGGATAGCCCCGTTGTACCAACACAGCCTCTTGCGACGGGTTCAAACCCACTTTGCGGCGGCGCGCGAGTTCAGCCTCGGAAGCTGGGGGATGAAACCGATCAAGCTCTCACACACAGATCCCAGCACCCCGGCCCACAGCGTGCACATCGTCTGGCGATATCAGCGTCAGAAAACGGCCAAGGGCCCTACCGGCGGCACATTGTAAATTGCAAATCGAGAGTATGACATGAATTCCCCTTTTCCCACGTCCTCTATGACAAAGGCTTGTGACAACGATGTGTCACGCAACCTATGTCTCGCCAATGCCCAGCTTGTGTTGGAAGATCAGGTACTCACCGGTGCGGTAACAATCGAACAAGGCGTCATTTGTGACATTACCGAAGGGGATCATGTCCCAACCGGTGCCCTGGATTGTGCCGGTGATCTCGTTATTCCCGGTCTTGTCGAACTGCACACAGACAATGTCGAACGCCATATCGAACCGCGCCCAGAGGTGGACTGGCCACATTTGCCCGCCCTGATCGCGCACGATGCAGAGCTGGCGTCCACTGGCATCACGACGGTGTTTGACGCGATGCGGGTGGGGTCCATCCATAGCGGCAAGGGACGCTACATCGACTACGCCCGAAAGCTGGCGGATGAACTCTTGGCAGCGCGCGCGCAAGGGTATTTCAAGATCAGCCATTTCCTCCATCTCAGGGCAGAAATCTGTTCAGAGACGCTGCTTGAGGAATTGGCGGCGTTCGGAGCGTCAGACAGGGTCGGCATCGTCAGCCTGATGGACCACACCCCGGGCCAGCGCCAGTTCCGCGATCTGAACGCGCTGAAAACCTATGTCGCTAAGAAGCGCGGGATGAACGACGCCGAGTTTGCCGAACATGTTGAGAGCCTTTTGGGGCTACAAAAGCGCTTCGGGGCAAAGCACGAGGTGGGTGCAGTGCAAGAGGCCCGCCGTCTGAGTGCCGTTCTGGCCAGCCATGATGATACCACGGCCGATCATGTCGGAACCTCAGCCGGGAACGGCGTGGGTTTTGCTGAGTTTCCCACAACGGTTGAAGCCGCAGCCGCCTGTCGCATCCACGGCATTGCCGTGATGATGGGTGCACCCAACCTGATCCGCGGCGGATCCCACTCCGGCAATGTTGCGGCAGAGGCCCTCGCACAAGCCGATCTTCTCGACATTGTCTCGTCAGACTACGTGCCCTCGGCGCTGCTTTTGTCGGCCTTCCGCCTTGCAGATATTTGGAATGATCTGCCCCGTGCCATTGCGACAGTGACCAGTAACCCCGCGCGTGCCGTGCGGTTGCAAGACCGTGGCGCTTTAAAAACAGGTTTGCGCGGTGATGTTCTGCGTGTTCGAAAAATCGGTGAAACGCCTCTGCTGCGCGGCGTCTGGAGCCAAGGCAACAAAGTTGGTTGAGGCCTTTGGGGTTTCTGGCACATACGTCACAAAGGTTTCAGGAAACTGTGTCCACACAGGATAGTTTGGATGTAACTATCCCAAATGCGTTTCGGCCGAAAAACTAAGCCCAGACTGACTGAAGCTGCATTCTAAGCGAACGACAGCTTTTCGGTCAGTCTAGGCCGCCCGGTTCTAGAAAACTCAGGTGGTCACGCTTTATTTGGCATACATGCGCCTACTTTGATTTACGCCAGATACTCATCTCTGCAACGCTATGCTGAAATTTCCGCGCAGTTTCACGGATCACAAATGGGATGTCCTGCGGTTCACCAACCAATTCGAATTCCGGTGCCAGGTTGTCGGCCAAGCCTTCCAATGTTGTATAGCTTTCACCTGTTTGAGCCTTGTAACCACCAAGCCAATTTTCTTTTGGCGTAAAATCTTCCATCCAAGTGTATGGTGAGGTGATAACCAACAACCCGCCCTTGCGGATGCGCCCCTTGATTGAAGACAGAAAATCTTGCGGCGAATACAAGCGGTCGATGAGGTTTCCAGCGAACACCAGATCATAATCAGTATATTTGTCTGTCAGGTTGCAGGCGTCACCTTGCATGAAAGAAATATTGTCTTTGATGTCTTCATAACCGTCAAATTGGGCCAGCTTGACCTCTTTGAATTCAACCAGATCGCCTTGCGTTCTGATAACGTAGCGTTGCGACCCGGTTGTTTGTAGGGTGGACGGGGCCTCAACAAAGCGGGCCGAAAAATCCACCGCATCGACATGATCAAACGTCTTGGCCAACTCAAAGGACGACCGGCCAGTGGCACAGCCCAAGTCCAACGCACGTTCTGTGGTCATGCCTTTTGTGTGGGGCAACACCATCTCGATGCAGGCCACAGGGAAATTCTTCACTCCGTAGTGTTCATCCCCGTAATGGAATTCAATATATTGCGAGATCTGTTCGTCGGTTTCGTAGATATTCATAACTGGGTTCTCGACTTCTTCGCCTTCGATATATCGTAGGCCAGAGTATTGGAAAAAATGACGACGGAAGGCGTAACGGGAATCTTTGATAGAATAGTTTCCAGTGGATATCCAGCAACCGCCCTTAAAGACATTGTGTTTGCCGTCGAATGTGGGGGACGAAAAGTCATCGTAGATCGGATGGACGTTGTAACCTTCTAACCCATCGATCGGGGTTTCTGTCCATTGCCACACGTTGCCAATGACATCAAAGAAACCACCTTTGAATTCGTGGCGGTCAACAGGGCATGGTGACATTTCGTATTCAAGATTGATGTTGCCAGGCGCTTTGATCCAATAAGGTTGATCAGTGTCTGTGGTTAGGTTGCGTAGATGATACCATTCGGCCTCGGTGGGCATGCGAATATTCTTGCCAGTTTTCGCGGATTTCCAGTTGCAAAAGGCTTTGGCTTCTAGGTAGTTCAGATCGGCGGGCCAATTCCATGGCATGTCGATCACTTTCAGCATCGACCGGTATTTGAAATCTGTTCCGTCTTTCACCCAGTACACAGGATGTTCGGCTTTGGCGTATTGAACCCAGTGCCAGCCTTCATCGTCCCAATTGCTGCGGATGAGATAGCCGTCGGCCTGCACAAACTCTAAAAATTCAGCGTTTGAGACGATAAATTTCGACGCTTTAAACGGTTTGATCTCTGCCGCGGCATGGCCAAATTCGTTGTCCCAGCCATAAAGCGGATTGGATTTATCTTTACCGTATTCAATCGACCCGCCGTCCACGTCAATCAGCGCGTTGATAGGGGCAGTCCCGACGTCGGTGCAGATGTTACTCCAGACGGCGTGCGGTTTGACTTTGTCCAACGGCAGTTCACGAACCAGAACGGCAGATGTCTCAAGGTGGATACGTTCATGCTCGATCCCCATCATGATGATCCACATCGGGTCGTCGAATGTGATGGGAAGTGTGAAATCATACGTCTTGATGAAGTTGTCTACGATATCGCGTGTCTTGTCGCGATAAGCCTTCACTTTGGCTGGCGTTGGCCAATCGTAATGCGCCTCATTCAAGTCGTCCCATGACATTTCGTCCACACCGATAGCCAACGTGGATTCAAGATGTGGATCAATCCGTTCGTTGATCAACTTCGCAACGTTCAGTTTGTTGATGTAGAAAACCGCGGTATGACCATAGTAGAAAATCAAAGGGTGGCGTAGCATGTTCGCCCGGGCATAATAGGCGTCATCATCTACCAAACACGCGAAAAGGCTTTCATACAGGGAAAAAGTTTGGTGAAAATATGCAAGAATTTCCTCTCGCTTTGTCTCGACTGTTCCTTCATTCAAGATTGGCGTTTTTGTAACAACTGATGCTGAATTTGAGAAACCGGTTTGGAGGTTACTGACGTTCATTTTCCTGCTTTCGACTTTGTTGGTCCTGCACGTAGATAGCCAAATGGGCCGAAATACGAGTTCTTCAACGTAAGATAACAATGATTTGTACTGAGGAAGTAAGGCGCTACCAGATTCTGGCTTGGCCGAAAGCACTCGTGAGGACGCTTCGACTACCGCGACGGAGTGGACCTATCGCGCTTTTGTGCCACTCCAAGTGCTCGTTTAAGCCACCTTTCGCTCGAAAGCGACCGGGCTTTTTCAACCCAGTGCTGAATGGCGTCTTCGCGGATTATAGAACCCATTTATGTATTCGAAGATTGCCATT
>JBDWVP010000030.1:0-137826 GCA_039983935.1 Roseobacter sp.
GCGAAAGGATCAAACGAAAGACACTCGAAGCGCGATGCTTGCATCACAGGCAACGCGCCGCATAAACAAACCAAACAGATGAGCCAAACTCTTAATCAGTTCAGGCCCGCATCGGTTCCAATAACCCTGACGACGGACAGAAATTGCTACCTAATGAGGGCCATCCTTACTTCGAAGAATTTGTGGTGAAGCTCGACTTTCTAGTCATCACGTCTGACAATTCGGGCATGTTCTTTGGCGACCAGTCCACGCACGTCGTAAACTTCCGAACGCTTGAGCGGCTTCTACGCCGATCAGACGGTGACATGGCACTTATCCAACATGTCCTGCGGACTTATGCAGAACATGCGGATGAAGCCCTCGTCACGACAATGGTAGAATTTCAGATCGGGTCGCTGACGGTAGCCTACGAGGCCGTGTCTCAAAGCCGATTGCTCGAATTTCCAGAGGGAAGTTGGCGAAATTCACCCGATCGACAGGCCATGATTGACGAATTCATTGCCCAAGGAGCACACCCATTTGATTCCTTCGAGCACAGGTCCCCTGATGTGATCGTCATCAACGAAGCCAAACTGGGAACTGCTGGCCAAAAACCGTTGAAGACTTAAGAAGTTTTTTGATATCAAACGGCATTCGCGAGAAACAATATTTTGGAGCGAGGTTGTTTCGAGATCATTGTGGTTAGACCTGAACCGCCTAGTCAAAAGCGAGCAGTCATCTCGCTTTCAGTATCAAGATGATACTGAAAGCCAACCAAATGGGTGGATTTGCAAGTTGATGCTCCAAATCGGCCCTATTATGGTCCAAAGACATGGAGCAGGAGCCATCCACCCCATCAGCTTTCGCACTGTCAACTTACTGGTCAAAAGTCAGTTGCTCTACCAACCGAGCTATCAGTTTCTAAACTGGCTTGCAGGAGTGACTTTTCAGAACTCACGCTGAGCCACCCCGAACCATTCAAGACGCCCGAAAATCTGATAACCATGCGCAAAGTTGCACTCTTACCCGACAAAAGTTGCGTTTCTCGCCGGACAAGTTGCGATTCATACCGGACGGCACAATTGAAGTGTTTGGCTGGGATGGTAGGATTCGAACCTACGGTACACTGTACCAAAAACAGTTGCCTTACCACTTGGCTACATCCCAACTTGAAGCGGTAATTAGAGCTATGGGCGGCAACGTTCAAGTCCCGTTTTTGACAAAATTTATTCAGACCCAAAAAATGCACTGTATACTGCGTGATAAATCCATCAATTCGGCTTGTTCGGGTAGCTTAACAAAGCTGGCAACGCAGGACAGCACTCCTGAACCAAATGATGCGGTTGCAGTATTTCTAAAATAAGATCTTTTCTCCTGGAAAGGGCGCTGTTTCGTCCTAAAACGCGCTTTCTAAAGGTTCTAGGGGGGCACAATTTCAACCAAATTCGTAAACAGAAACGCCGTGGTATTGCGTTATGATCGGCGCATTTATTTTACTGCCATCGCCAGAGTCGGTATCGACGATTCGCTGCATGGGTTTTTCTGTCTGCCCATTCAAAACTATCTTGGGTTGGCAACGAACATGTATCCAAGCTTTTGGTAACGCAGTCAGCGATATGTCTAAGCGTCAGTCTCTGAGTTCTTGTTCAGAAACGCCCCAAAGATTGGATTTGGGTGCCCAGCCGCGATACCCGCCCGATTTAAGCTGGCACCATTCTGTTGAGCATTTCCCTAGACGCGCAATAACACCGGCTTCCAAGGCCGCGCTGACCTGAGAGGCTGGATCTGGGCGATTGTACATTTTGAGCATGTTTTCTTCAATGATGACAGTGCGAACACCAGATAACAATGAATAGTGGACCCATCCCCCTAGTCCGTCGCGATCTTCAACGCGTCGCCAATGCCCGTGTTCTGCCGTAATCAACAAGGGCATGTCGCGTCGTTTAAACACCCAGTCAATGCGATGCCTTAGGGAGGGGCCTCGCCTTGCATTTCCTTCCGAAGCCTTCATCGAGACATACCGAGGCAGTGGCAGGTTCGTGACAGAGCCAGTTGCCGTTGCCTTGATCGGGTTTGCTGTCGCGCCCTGAGTGAAAACGACACATGCCAAGAGCCCGGCACAGCCGAGATGTATCAGTCGTTTAAATATATTGCCTGTTTTCTGCATTTTGCCCATTTGCTTGCGCGAGGTTCTTGTGCCTCGTCGTCAGTTCCGCCACCATGTCAAAAAAACGGCACTGCGCCAAGACCGGGGAGATCAAAATGTCCAAACCCAAGCTAAGTGTTGTTGTTTCGCGACGGTTGCCGGAAACGGTGGAAACCAGATTGTGCGAACTCTTTGATGTCAAGCTGCGTACAGAGACCAAACCTATGACGCGTGCCGAATTGGCCGATGCGATGAAATCTGCGGATGTCTTGGTGCCGACTCTGAGCGACGACATCGATTCTGCCTTGATTGCGCAAGCAGGGGACCGTCTCAAACTCATCGCTAATTACGGCGCCGGTGTGGACCATATCGATGTGGCGACGGCCCGGCAGCGCGGCATTCTTGTGTCCAACACACCCGGTGTGCTGACGGATGATACCGCAGATATGACGATGGCCCTAATGTTATCGGTTCTGCGGCGAATCCCCGAAGGCCTGAGTGTGATGCAAGACGACGCCTGGGATGGCTGGTCGCCCACGTCATTTTTGGGCGGACGTGTTGGTGGGCGTCGTTTGGGCATTTTGGGGATGGGGCGTATCGGACAAGCTGTGGCACGGCGTGCTTCGGTTTTTGGGATGCAGGTGCATTACCATAATCGACGCAGACTGCGCCCTGAAACAGAAGCCGAGCTAAACGCAACCTATTGGGAAAGCCTCGATCAGATGCTCGCGCGTATGGATGTTGTTTCCGTGAATTGCCCGGCAACCCCGTCAACGTTTCATTTGTTGAATGCCCGTCGTTTGAAACTGATGAAACCCGAAGCGGTGATTATTAACACCTCGCGGGGGGATGTTATTGACGAAAACGCATTGACTCGAATGCTGCGCGCAAATGAAATCGCGGGCGCAGGGTTGGATGTGTATGAAAATGGAAACCAGATAAATCCACGCTTGCGTGAGTTAACCAATGTTGTGCTTTTGCCGCATATGGGGTCAGCTACCCGTGAGGGGCGCATCGAGATGGGTGAAAAAGTAATTATCAATATCAAGACGTTCGACGACGGACACCGACCACCCGATCAGGTGGTCCCATCAATGCTTTAGGCCAGAACGGCTCAAAAAAGGGAAATCAGATGAAACGACTTGTTATCTCGGCATTTTTGATCTTTGGGCAGAGCGCTGTTGCGCAACAGGCAGCTGACGCCGTCCAACCAGAAGCAGCAACGCAAGGGGCATTCGCAGATATTTCCCCAGTATTCGCTGAAGCCTTTGACGCTAAAGCGCAAGGCGTTCCGGTCGAAGCCTCCAATTGGATGGTGGCAGCAGCCAACCCATGGGCCGTTAAAGCTGGTGCGGACGTTTTGGCCAAGGGGGGGTCTGCTGCGGATGCGCTTGTTGCGGTGCAGGCAATGTTAGGTTTGGTGGAACCACAGTCGTCTGGATTGGGAGGCGGTGCGTTTCTGGTCTATTATGACGCTGAAACGAAAACACTGACAACGCTGGATGGGCGTGAAACTGCACCATTGGCGGCGACGCCGCGATTGTTTCAGGACGAAAATGGCGAACCTCTTGCGTTTTTTGATGCCGTTGTAGGCGGGTTGTCTGTCGGTACGCCGGGGACACCTGCCTTGATGGAAGTCGCCCATAAAAGATGGGGTAATCTGCTTTGGGCGGATCTGTTGACGCCTGCGATCGAACTTGCAGATGCCGGGTTTGCAGTGTCGCCCCGACTGGCCGGATTGATTGAAAGCGACAAGGAGCGTCTGAGCCGTTTTGAGGCAACTGCCGCCTATTTTATGCCGCAAGGGAAACCCCTTCAGGTCGGGCAGACGCTGGTAAACCCTGATTATGCGGACACATTGCGCAGCATGGCGACCGGAGGGGTGACCGCGTTCTACACAGGCGCCATCGCAGAAGACATTGTGGCGACCGTTCAGAACGCGCCCGGAAACCCCGGGGTGCTCTCCACCCTAGATCTGAGCGTTTACGCCGTAAAGGAACGCGCGCCCGTATGTGCAACCTATCGCGCGCACGATGTCTGTGGCATGGGGCCGCCTTCGTCGGGGGCACTGACAGTTGGCCAAATTTTAGGGATGCTGGATGGTTATGACCTTAGCGCTGGGCCAAATGACCCTGAAGTGCGCCGATTGATCGGGGATGCATCGCGTTTGGCGTTCGCCGACCGGGGTCGTTACATGGCGGATAGTGATTATGTGCCGGTGCCCGCGCAGGGTTTGGTCGATCCGGCCTATCTGGCAGAACGCGCGGCGCTGCTGGCTGGACCGTCTGCATTGGCCGAGGTTGCACCGGGCACGCCAACCTTTGATCACGCGTTGAACTGGGCGGATGATGCGTCGATTGAATTGCCCTCCACTTCGCATTTTGTCATCGTGGATTCGGCAGGCAATGTCGCGTCTATGACAACGACAATTGAAAACGGCTTTGGCAGCCGATTGATGGTCAGAGGGTTTTTGTTGAACAACGAACTCACTGATTTTTCTTTTCGCAGCCATCGCGACGGTGTTCCAATTGCAAACCGGGTGGCGCCGGGTAAACGTCCGCGCTCTTCAATGGCCCCGACGATTGTTATGAAAGACGGTGCGCCCGTTTTGGCCATTGGCAGCCCGGGCGGTAGCCGTATCATCGGATATGTTGCCGAAAGCATTATCGCGCAATTTGACTGGGGAATGAACGTGCAACAGGCCGTATCAGTCCCTCATGCCGTAAACCGTTTCGGTAAATATGATGTCGAGGAAGGCAGTTCTGCCGAAGCGCTTATTGACCCTTTGACTGACATGGGGTTTGAAGTCGGCGCGCGCGGCTTGACGTCTGGATTACACGCCATTGCCATCGGCCCTATGTTGCAAGGCGGCGCAGACCCGCGCCGTGAAGGCATCGTGCTGGGGCAATAACAACTGTTTGTGGAGAACATGCATGGTTAAACCCGCTGACTTGCCGCGCAATGAAGACGGCATCGCAACCGTTATTGGGGTGCTGAACCAACACTTTGGCGAACGGTGCCAAACGGGGCAGGCTATCCGAGAACAGCATGGTCACACGACCACTTGGATAGAAAATCAACCGCCGGATGCGGTGGTTTTTGCGCGCTCCACACAAGAAGTCGTGCAGGTTGTCAAGACCTGCGCGGAGTACCAAGTGCCGGTGATTGCCTACGGCACGGGAACCTCGCTGGAAGGTCATGTGAATGCTCCAGCCGGCGGCATTTGCATCGATTTGAGCCAAATGGACAAAGTTCTGGAAGTGAATGAAGGAGATCTGGATTGTCGCGTCCAGCCAGGCGTCACCCGCGAAGACCTGAATACGTCTCTACGCGATAAGGGACTGTTTTTTCCAATCGACCCAGGCGCGAATGCTTCTTTGGGGGGCATGACATCGACGAATGCTTCGGGAACAAATGCTGTCCGATACGGAACGATGAAAGATAACGTCTTGTCCCTAGAGGCTGTCATGGCGGATGGCCGGGTGATCCGCACGGGTGGGCGCGCCCGCAAAACATCTGCCGGGTATGATATGACCCGTCTGCTGGTCGGGTCTGAGGGAACGTTATGTATTATTACGGAAATCACGTTGAAATTGCAGGGTATCCCCGAAGGGATCAGTTCTGCCAGATGCTCGTTTCCGACGGTTGATGACGCCTGCCAAACTGTCATATCTGTCATCCAATTTGGGCTACCAGTCGCGCGCATCGAACTGCTGGACGACGTCATGGTCAAGGCGATCAATGGATATTCGCATTTAGGGCTGCCGGAAACGCCCCTCCTTTTGCTAGAATTTCATGGAACAGAAGCAGGCGTGATCGAACAGGCAAGCTTGTTTGGGGAAATATCCGAAGATTTTGGCGGCACCGGGTATCAAGCGACGACGTCGACGGAAGAGCGCAATAAGTTATGGAAGGCCCGTCATGATGCCTATTGGGCGATGTTACAGTATCGTCCGGGATCTGATGGGATCGCGACAGATGTTTGCGTTCCAATCTCGCGGTTGGCGGAATGCGTTTCCATGGCCCAGGCACGTGCTGCTGAGGTTGGCTTGATCGCCCCAATTGTTGGGCACGCCGGGGATGGCAATTTCCATGTCAGCCCGTTGGTTGATCTATCCAACGCCGAGGAAGTTGCGCAGGCGTCAGCTTTTGTCAGTTGGTTGAATGAACTGGCGATTTCCATGGATGGCACCTGCACAGGAGAACATGGTATCGGGCAGGGGAAAATGCCGTACCTTGAAAAGGAGCTCGGTGCCGCGACGGAATTCATGGCCAGTATCAAGTCGGCCCTTGATCCTCAGAATATCCTCAACCCGGGTAAAATTCTCTGATATTCCTCTGACTGGGATGTCGCTTTCCCGCGATTTCCGGTCGGGCGTGTTTTGCGCGGTTTTTGACGAGCCGCTAAACCTGTTGCGAGATCCGCACGAAGGAGTCGCAGGGAATGAAAACTCAGGTCAAAGCTCTTGTTGTCGGTGGGGGGGCTGTTGGGACCTCTATCGCTTATCATCTCGCACGCGCGGGTTGGGATGATGTTATGCTGTTGGAACGGGATGAACTGACGTCCGGGTCGACATGGCATGCGGCAGGACTCTTGCCATATTTCAACATGTCTTATGCAACGACCCACATCCATGATTATTCAATTCGTTTTTATAAAACCTTGGAAGAAGAAACCGGTCTAAACGCTGGGTTTGCTGTTGTGGGCAATTTGCGCATGGCTCAAACCCAAGAGCGCATGGACGAATATATGCTATATGCGTCAACGGCCGAGACCTGCGGCGTTCCCTATCAATGGCTGACCCCAGATGAGATCAAGGCAAAATGGCCGCTTATTCGCACCGAAGATCTCAAGGGTGCATTATATCATCATACGGATGGGTACATTAATCCGGCTGATGTGACGATGGCGATGGCCAAGGGTGCCCGCCAGCGTGGGGTGATGATTGAACGCAAATGGCAAGCAGATGCGTTTCACTGGACCGGGACCCATTGGGAAGTGACCGCAACAAAGATGGTCGAGAAAGGCGGCAATCTTGTACCATCCGACGAACAGATTGTCATAACGGCGGAACATGTCGTCACGGCCTCGGGCAACCACGCGCAACGCACGGCAAAAATGCTCGATATCAAGATCCCGGCGATCCCTGTGGAACACCAATTTATCGTGATGGATCAAGACCCGGATTTGGTGAAATTCCGCGCAGAGGGACAGGATGAACATCCGGTCATTCGCGACGCTGATGCGCAATCTTATGTGCGAGAAGAACGCGGTGGTTGGATTTTGGGTGTTTATGAGAAAAACGCACCAGCCCGGTTTGAATATGGTGTGCCTGACAGCTTCCGCGCGGATCTGTTTCAGCTTGATCTGGAACGGATCGAAGAACAATACCTCGCCATGATCCACCGGATTCCTTCTTGTGAGGAAAGTGGCCTGAAAGACGATTTCAATGGTCCGATTTGCTATACACCTGATGGGAATCCCTTGGTTGGCCCCGCGCCGGGCTTGCGGAACATGTGGCTGGCAGAAGGCTTTTCCTTTGGCATCACCGCGGCAGGTGGCACCGGCTATTATCTCGCACAAATGATGGTCGAGGGCGAAGCAGAGATCGACATGGCGAGCCTTGATCCTAAGCGCTACGGCGATTGGATGACCACGGAGTTTGCCGCCCGCAAGAACGAAGAGTGTTACGAACATGTTTATATTCTTCATCACCCGGATGAAGAACGTCCTGCGGCGCGACCACTGCGTACGTCACCGGCATATGATCGGCAAGCGTCACGCGGCGCGCAATTTGGCTGGGTGAACGGTTGGGAACGCCCCAATTACTATGCGCCACAAGGGTTTAACGACCATGACAGCCGATCATTTCGTCGCGGGGGCTGGTGGGAACACGCCGTTCAGGAAGCAAAAGCCGTGCGCGAAACCGCCGGTTTGATTGACGCCACTGCCTTTACCAAACATCTGGTCAAAGGGCCCGGTGCGACACAGTTTCTGGATTGGTTCACCTGCAACAAATTGCCCAAGATCGGACGAATTAACCTGACTTATGCGCTGACAGGGAATGGCACGACCAGAACTGAATATACAATCGTTCGGCTGGCAGAAAATGAATATTATCTCGTTTCTGCAGGGGCTTGGACGGCCTATGATGCAGATTATCTGCGCAAAGCCATCGAGGATAAATCGCCCGAATTCGGTTATACCGAATGCCATGACGTCACCACGCAATGGGGGGTCTTTGCGCTTGCCGGGCCAAACGCCCGCGATATTTTGAACGAGGTTGTCAAAGATGCAGATGCGGCAACGGTCCTGTCCAACAAACGATTCCCTTGGCTGAGCATGCGTAATATAGAGCTGGGCATGTGTCCGGTGCGCGCCATTCGTGTTGCCTATACCGGAGAGCTAGGATGGGAGTTGCATCACCCCATTGAGATGCAGAATTACCTTTTTGACCTGTTGGAAAAGGCAGGCGAAAAACATGGGATGAAGTTGGTCGGAGCACGCGCGCAAAACTGGCTCCGGCAGGAAAAATCCTATCGTGCCTTTGGGACGGAATTAGGTCGAGATGCCACGCCGTTGGAGGCGGACCTGCCACGCTTTATCGATCTGAGCAAAGAGTTTCATGGCAAGGCCAAGCTGGAAGAAACTGGCGTTCGTTCCAAATGTGTGACCTTCCTGATTGACGGGCCAGAGGATGCGGATCCTTGGGGGCGCGAAGTGCTCTATCACGGTGAGACGCGTGTCGGACGTTTGACCTCGGGCGGGTATTCTGTTGCCTTTGGCAAGTCCATCGGCATGGGGTATGTGACGCCCGATCTTGCCGTGCCGGGGACGAAACTCAAGGTGAAAATCCTCAACCAGTTGTGGGATGCAGAGATCGTTGAGGATAGCCCTTATGACCCAACAAATGCGCGTATCCGACAGGATGGCTAACGTGTCGCAACAAAGGCAAGGTTGTTTGCGGGCATCTCAAAGCATCTGACGTCAGTTGCGCCCGCCTGCCTGAGCCAATTTTCGACGTCGCGGTTGTCTTTATATCCAAGCGCGGGGTTGGCTTGCGTTATGTCGGCATGGAAACGGGCATCACCAGAACTGGTCAGCTGCCCATTGCGCATGAAGGGTCCATACAGAATGAGAGTTCCGCCGTCACATAGTGCTGAAATTGCACCGGTGATACAGCACTGCATGGCCGGGGTAGTGATCAGGTGCAAGAGATTGACAAGTATGATCAAATCTTTGCCGCTTTGGGCGTTTTCCCAGCCGGGTTGAGTAACATCCAGTTCAACCGGTGGCTCGATGTTTGCCACCCCTTCGATGGTGCGATAGGCGTCAATGCTGGCCAGACGATCTGGTGCGACGTCGGATGGATGCCAAATCAAACTGGGACAGGCACGTGCAAAGGCGATCACATGTTGACCTGTCCCGCTGGCGATTTCGAGTGCATGACCCTGCGTTGGGGCATGGACGCGCAATAGTTCGCATAGGGTGTCTACGTTTCTGGCAGCTGCCGGGGCGTGCAATTTGCGCGCGCCTAACGAATTTGCGACACTGGCCGTGGCTGGAATGTTTGCTGTCATCGCAACCTGTCGGGTGTCAGTTGGCGTGCAATATCCGATGCCAGTTCTGGGGGGCGGTCGGTTACCAGATCCGCGACAAATTTTGACGCTGCCGGTGAGGTTTGAATGCCATAACCGCCCTGCCCAGCACACCAGATAAATGCAGCGTTTTCTGGATCGGGACCCAAAACCAGTGTTCTGTCTGGTGCGAAACTGCGCAAGCCTGCCCAACTTGATTGAAGCCGTGTGACAGTGCTGGTGACCATTTCCTCATATCGCGCAATGCCTTGGGCAAGTGTGATGTCCTCCGCCCATGCGTCGTGAGGCTCGGTCGGGTCTTGGTCGGCTGGCGACACCAGCAGAAAACCGGCGTCAGGCTTGGCATACCAGCTTTCGTTGACGCCAAACATTAATGGCCAGCGCCCTACATCATGCCCTTGGGGGGCTGGGACCCGCGCTATCGAGCGCCGGTATGGCGTAATGCCGATTGGCGGCAAGCCCGCCATCGTTGCGATACCGTCAGCCCATGCGCCAGCCGCGTTGATCAACAAGTCCGCTGAATAACTGGCGTCTTGAGTCGTCACGTGCCACCGTGTGTTTTCTAAGTGAATAGCGCTAACGCGTTGATTTATTTTGATCTGCGCGCCGTTTTTGCGGGTTTCTCTGGCGAAACCTTGCAGGAGGCGATCAGCATCGATGTCCTGAGCTTTTGCATGAAACCCTGCGAAACGGAGTGTTTGTGGATTGAGAGTTGGCACAAAATTCAACGCGTCCTGCGCGCTGATCTCATCCAAGCCCATGTCGGACAAATCCGCGCGAAAGGCTTTTTCTTGTTGTGCCGTGGCCACAAGAAGCAAACCACGTGGGCTAAGGTAACCGTCGTCATGTTCCGTTAAGTATTCCAAACTGGAATGGCTTAACGCCTGCACACTTGGCGCACCATATGAGGGTTCGTGTACCGCCGCAGACCGTCCAGACGCATGGTAACCAAGCGCAGGTTCTGCTTCGAGCACGGTAACATTGGCATCCTTTGACAGCCGCGCGGCCACAGACACCCCGGCAATTCCGCCCCCAATAACGAGAATATCTGTCACAGTTGTTCTTCGATCCGGTCGGTTGCCGGAGGTGGTGTTGGGCTGAGTGCTGTCACTTTGGCATATATCTCATCCGTCATTTCAAATGTCATGGCTGCCAGAGAAGGGATCAACTGCTCAACTGAACGGGCAGAGATAATGGGCATGGGGCTTGTGTGATGCGCTGCTGCCCATGCAACGGCAAGTGTGGCGGGGTCACATTCTATTTCGGCGGCGACTTTCCCAAGGTTTTGCGCTGTCCTATGCATCCAATCTGGACTGTATCGCGCGGCGTACCGATCATCTTCGGTCAAACGGCCCTGACCGCCATTGATATATTTACCGGTTAACAGCCCACCACCTAAAGGCGAATACGGGACGCAAGCCACGCCCATATCCGCGCACATCGGAAGAATTTCGACTTCGGCCTGTCGCTTGACCAGATTGTACATCGGCTGAATAACGTCCACGTTGATCCCAAACTTGGCGGCAACGCCGATCATTTTGACCGCTTGCCACGCTGCACAATTTGACAAGCCAACATACCGGATTTTTCCTGCATTTTTAAGTTCGGCGAGACATTCCAGTGTCTCATGCAGATCAGTGTCCGGATCATATCTATGTAGATACAGGATATCGGCAACGTCTACGTTTAAACGCTGGCGTGACACATCAAAGGACTTCAGGATGTTTTCCTTGCCCGCCCCACCCGCATAAGCAACTTTTGTCGCGAGCAACACTGTATCGCGGCGGTCGCGAATGAAACTGCCGAGTAACTTTTCTGACTGTCCACCTGTGTAGAGGTTGGCGGTATCAAAATGGGTTATGCCCGCTTGGATACAAGCATCAAACATCGCGCGTGAAGCGATGGCATCTGCGCGGCCTCCAAATTGCATAGTCCCAAAGGCCAAGCGGCTGGCGGGTGTCCCATCAAGGGTCGTGAGAGATAGTGTCATACGACAGAAGTGGCATGGCAGCGATGTTCGTGCAACGGGTTTAGTGACTGAAGTTTAAGGCCGCTGGCGTTCTTTTGGCCGTGTCTATTGTCTACGGCGCGTTGCAAGAAAGAGGCCACAGACCTCCGCTTGGTTCAGTGATCGCCGTCGGGCGGGCCTGCGCGGTTTAATCGCCATTGCAAGGATAGTTCTACTTTTGACCGATTTTCGGTTCAGTTCCCGCGGTAACCCGGGCGATATTTGCCCGATGCCGCCAAAAGATCAGCGCAGTGAGTGCAAGGCAGAGCATTACAATGTGTCCTGCTCCAAGAACAAAAGCGATCGGCACAGATGCAACAGATGAAACAAGAGCGCCCATAGACGAAATTCGAGTAGTGAAGGCCCCTACGAGCCATGCAAGACAACAACCGATGCCAATGGGAAAGGATAGCGCGAGCGCAATACCCAAGAAGGTTGCGACCCCTTTTCCGCCAGCAAACCGCAACCAGATTGGATAACAATGGCCGAGCATTGCAGCCAAACCGGCAATTTGTGCCAAGTCTTCACCGCCTATCGTACGCGCCGCCAGAACCGCAACAGCGCCTTTTCCCCCGTCCAAAAGCAAGGTCAGCGCGGCTGCGAGTTTGTTGCCGGTGCGCAAGACATTGGTCGCGCCGATATTGCCAGAACCAATGTTGCGTAAATTACCCAAGCCCATGATTTTTGCCAAAATCATGCCAAATGGGATTGAGCCCAGCAAATAGCCAATCATCGCCCATAGAGCGATGACGGAGAGTGAGTTTTCGATGACTGGCATCAGGACCTCTCGTAAATGCAGCGTCCGGCAACATAGGTTGCGAGAACCTTACCCTGCATACGCGCGCCGTCAAAAGGTGTATTGCGAGATTTGGATTTCAGCGTTGAGCGGTCCATTACAAATGGGGCATCCGGATCAAACAGAACGAGATCCGCAGGCGCCCCAACAGCAAGACGCCCACTGTCTAATCCCAACCGTTTTGCCGGATTCAAAGACATAGCACGCCAGAGCGTGGGCAGATCGATCAGGCCGCTGTGATACAACCGCATGGCGGCGGGCATCAATGTTTCCAAAGCGACAGCGCCAGAAGCAGCCTCCTCAAAAGGCAGACGTTTGCTCTCTTCGTCCTGAGGAGTGTGCATCGAAGAAATGATGTCGATCAGACCGGAATTCACGGCATCAGCAACTGCAAGTCGGTCGGTCTCGTCCCTCAAAGGGGGTTTGAGTTTAAAGAACGTCCGGTAGTCTGCGACATCCAACGCATTGAGGGTCAGGTGATGTATTGATGTGCCGCCAGTGACGTTCAAACCGTTGTTTTTAGCGCGTTCCAGGGCGGGAAGGGCACGGGCACAGGTGATTTGATCCGCGTGATAACGTGCTTTGGTCATTTCCACCAAGGCGATGTCGCGGTCCAACCCCATGCGTTCCGCCATAGGCGAAACTGCTGGCAGGCCGCGCAGAGAGGCAAATTTACCAGATGTCGCAGCTGCCCCCTTGCTCAGCCCAGGATCCTGAGGGTGCGAGATGACCAAGGCGCGCAGCGATGTTGCATAGGTGAGGGCGCGCGATAAAACCTTGGTGTTTGTGATAACCCTGTCGCAGTCGGTAAAGGCAACTGCGCCTGCATCCATCAAAAACCCGATCTCGGTCATTTCACGCCCGTCGCGGCCTTTGGTCAATGCGGCCATTGGCAGGACATTGACAGGGGCTGCCTCATTCGCGCGTCGGGTCACAAACTCCAATGTTTCGGGGCTGTCAATCGCGGGGGTTGTGTCCGGTCGTGTCACCATCGTTGTCACGCCCCCCGCTGCGGCGGCCAATCCTGCCGAGCGGTAGCTTTCTTTGTGGCGCTCACCGGGTTCGCAGACTTTGACACCGATATCGACAATACCGGGTGCTAGATACTTCAAGCCACAATCGACTGTTGGACCATCCGGGCGGGCATCCTTATCGAGCACTTGGGCAATCTTGCCGTTCTTTAATTGTAAACCGCCCGTCGTGATTTGTGCGGTTTCAGGGTCAATCAGGCGCGCGTTTATTAGGTTTACATCTCTCATTTTTGTCAGCTTCCTACCCAGAACATTAGACCGACAACTGCGAAGGCCACCAAAAGGGCCACCGTTGCGATACGACCGGACATTGCCGCATCTGATGGACGTTTTCTGACAGGCGTTTCGGGGGCGTTTTCAGGTGTTGGATGCGCGGATGGGGTGCTCAGATCCACTGGTGTGCTCCAATCTGTGCCGTCTTGAGGATAGGTGCCAATTAGGGTCAACTCTGCCAGAGGTGTAATGTGCTGAGCCCGTCCGTCAAAGGCACCAGAGTAAACGATCATTATCCAGCCCTCCAGATTGGCCAGCTTTAGGCGATCTGGTTCAATGGCATCGCGTTGGATGCCGCCACCTTCAATCAAATAATCACACAGCGACATGTCACCAAGATCAGCGATTGGAAAAATTTCGATATGGCCGGCGTTTAAAACATCGACACCAAGCGCGCGGGCTTGTGGGGTGTGCGCCCCCTCAACAGCGGTGTTTGTTTTTAATGCATCGGCTTCCGACGCATCCATAGACAACGAAAAAACCCGGGCCACGCCGTGTTCGTTTGCAGCAACATTGAAGGCAGCGTTCATGTCAGTTCCCGGTGTTGTCGTAAATTACGAGCCAGCAAATCCATCGTTGCCATTCTGACCGCAACGCCCATCTCGACTTGGTCCTGAATAACGGAACGATTGATATCGTCTGCAAGTGTTCCATCGATTTCCACGCCACGGTTCATCGGCCCCGGATGCATCACAATCGCGTCGGGCTTGGCATGGGATAGTTTTTCTTCATCAAGGCCAAAGCGGTGGTAATATTCGCGTTCGCTGGGGATAAACCCACCATCCATGCGTTCTTTTTGCAAGCGCAACATCATGACCACATCAACGTCTTTAAGGCCTTCTTGCATGTTGTCAAAGACTTCGACGCCAAATTCCGAAATACCAGATGGCATCAGCGTCGGTGGTCCGATCAGGCGAAGACGGTTTTCCATCTTGCCCAGAAGCATGATGTTGGAACGGGCGACGCGGCTGTGCGCGATGTCGCCGCAAATTGCGATTGATAACCGGTGTAATCTGCCTTTTGCGCGGCGGATCGTCAGCGCATCCAAAAGCGCTTGGGTCGGGTGTTCGTGGCGTCCGTCGCCTGCATTTAAAACGGCGCAATTGACTTTTTGCGCAAGCAGATCAACCGCGCCCGAATGGGGGTGGCGTACCACAAGCAGATCAGGATGCATTGCATTCAGCGTCAAAGCCGTGTCGATCAGGGTCTCGCCCTTTTTGACAGAGCTTGCCTGCATGGCCATGTTCATGACATCCGCGCCCAAACGTTTGCCAGCAATTTCAAAACTGGCTTGGGTGCGGGTAGAGTTTTCAAAAAACATGTTGATTTGCGTTAACCCGGCCAAGGCATCTGTATGCTTGTCAGGTTGGCGGTTTAGCGCGGCGTAGGTATCGGCAAGGTCCAGCAAAGAAACGATTTCTTCGGGGCGTAGGGCTTCGATACCAAGCAGATGGCGGTGCGGAAACGTCATGGGCGGAAACCTTCGGAGATTTCGCACCTTATAGGCGGGGGCAGCAGGCTCGGCAAGATGCTGAGGGCGTTGATGCAAGTGGCGGTTTCGCTCACCGCCTCAGGGGCTTAAACTATGACAATGGAATCATCGCATTTTCACCACGCGCTGGCATTGCTGGATTGGCAAATTGAACTGGGGGCCACAGAGGCAATCTGCGACGCGCCCATTGATCGCTATCAAATTCCAGAAAAAACAGTACCATCTAAGACCGCCAAAGAAACGCCATTGGTGGCCCAGCCCGCTGCCGTTGATCCTGTTCAAGAGGCGAACGTAGCAGCACAGAATGCGCAGACTCTCGGTGATCTGCGCAACGCCTTAGCGGGTTTTGATCATTGTGAGCTCAAGCGTGGTGCGCGCTCTTTGGTGTTTGGCGACGGTGTCGCAGGCGCCAAGGTGATGATCGTTGGTGAAGCACCGGGTCGAGAAGAAGATATCGCGGGCCGTCCTTTTGTCGGGCGCGCTGGCCAATTGCTGGATCGAATGCTTGCAGCCATAGATATGGGCCGAGACCATGCAGAGCATCCGGTTTATATCACCAATGTTCTGCCCTGGCGGCCCCCACAAAACCGGGATCCCAGCCCCGATGAAATTGCTATGATGCGTCCCTTCGTGCTGCGTCACATCGCTTTGGCGCAGCCAAAAGTTATCGTATTGACGGGCAATATTGCGACGCAGGCGCTCATGGGGAAAAAGGGGATTTCCAGATTGCGGGGCAGCTGGTCTGAGATTGCAGGTATTCCGACAATGCCGATGTTCCACCCTGCATATTTGCTGCGAAATCCAGCTGTAAAGAAAGAAGCATGGGCCGATTTGCTTAGCATACAGGCGCGTTTGAAAAATGATTGATCCGTTTACGCTGGCTGCCTTTGTGCCGATGGCCTTGGCGCTCAACCTAACGCCGGGGGCCGATATGATGTTCTGCATCGGGCAGGGGCTACGTTTTGGCCCCCGTGCGGCCTGGATGGCAAGTGCGGGTATCGCCGTTGGGAGTCTGATTCACGCGGTGATTGCCGGCGCTGGGCTGAGCGCGTTGCTTGCCAATTCACCTGTTGCCTTTGACGTCATCCGCTGGGCTGGGGTGGCCTATTTGCTATGGCTCGCCTACCAGTCTCTCACAGCGACGCCGCCTAATTTTGAAACGCCGCGCGTGCGGTCTTCACAGGCGTTTAAAAACGGACTGCTGGTCAATTTGACGAACCCCAAAGTTATCCTGTTCATTTTGGCGTTTATTCCGCAGTTTGTGCGGCCAGATGCTGGCCCTATACTGTTTCAGTTCTTTGTTTTTGGCGCGATCGTTGGTGTGGGTGGTTTGGCCATCAATGGGATCGTGGGGATGGGCGTGGGAACATTCAGCCAAAGGTTGGCACGACACGCTCGCGCGTTGAATGTGCTCACAGCGGGGATTTTTACGGCGTTGGCGATGCGCATCGCACTTATGGAGAGAGGCTGACATGAGCCGCATAGATGAGACGCAAAAATTCATTCCGGTTCGGATTGCGATCCTGACTGTTTCAGACACGCGGGACCTGCAGCAGGATAAATCGGGCGATGTGTTGGTGGATAGATTGCTCAAGGCGGGACATGAGTTGGCTGACCGGCGCCTGCTGCCAGATGAACGCTCACAAATCGCGCAGCAACTGCGCGGATGGTGTGATGATGACAGTATCGACGTTGTTATTTCGACAGGTGGGACAGGGTTGACGGGGCGGGATGTGACCGTGGAGGCACACCGTGATGTCTATGAAAAAGAAATTGATGCCTTTGGCACGGTGTTCACGATCGTTTCTATGAACAAGATTGGCACAAGCGCTGTTCAAAGCCGTGCAACTGGTGGGGTTGCAGGGGGCACATATCTGTTTGCTTTGCCCGGTAGCCCTGGTGCGTGCAAGGATGCATGGGACGAAATTTTGGCCAAACAATTGGACTACCGGCACCGTCCTTGTAACTTTGTTGAAATTTTACCCAGATTAGACGAACACCAGCGACGGAAATAACCCTCGGGAACGTTAAAGTGATAGAACTGGTATTTTCTGGTTCAATGCTAGGTTACGCCATATCATATGGTATCATTTGGGGATTTCGACGTTATGCGATTTTTGCGGCAAAGCATGATCGGTTTTTTTCTGACCTCAGTGACGCTTGGGTTGTTAATCTACGCAGCGCAACTGGTCGGCGGCGCGGTCCAAGTACGCCTCGACAATGAACGCCCCGCGCCAGCCCCTCGGGAACGGGTATTTGTTGTTAAACTGGTGACGGCGCAAGCCCGCACCGAGGAACCGGTGCTCGAAACATTCGGTGAAATAGCGTCTCGTCGGACGTTGGAGCTGCGCGCCGCTGTGGGCGGGCGCGTTGTGGCACTGGCACGATCTTTCGAAGACGGCGGTACTGTTTCCGCAGGAGAGTTGCTCATCTCCATCGATCCAGCGGATTTACAATCTGAACTTGAACGATTGCGCGCAGATTTAGCGGATGCCGAGGCCGAAGTCAGAGATGCCGATCGCGGTTTGGATTTGGCCAAGCAGGATGAAGGTGCCGCTGCACAACAGGCAGAACTGCGAGAGCAGGCGTTTGCGCGTCAGGTTGATTTGGTCAAACGTGGTGTCGGGTCGGCCGCGTCGGCAGAAACTGCCGAATTGGCCGCCGCCGCCGCGCAGGCTGTTGTGATCACCCGCAGGCAAGCTGTGACGCAGGCCGAAGCGCGCATCGATCAGGCTGCCACGCGCCTTGATCGTGCACACATTGCGGTTGCGGATGCGGAACGCGACCTGAATGATACGTCGATTACAGCGCCTTTCAACGGTACATTGAGCGATACGAATGTTGTCGAAGGCGGTTTGATCACGCCAAATGAAAGACTTGCGGATTTGATAGATCCCAGTGATCTAGAAGTTTCGTTTCGTGTCTCCACCGCTCAATATGCCCGCCTCTTAGATGAACATGGCGATCTCGTTGCTTCGCCCGTGCGGGTGAGGCTGGATGCTGCCGGTGCAGATCTATCGGCGCAGGGAAGACTAAGCCGGGTAAACGCCGCAGCAGGCGAAGGGCAGAGCGGACGTCTGGTTTTTGCTCAGTTGGACGCAGGGCCCGGGTTTCGGCCGGGCGATTTTGTGACTGTCCGGGTTCAGGAACCTGCCGTGGCAAATGTGGTGCGTTTGCCCGCATCTGCATTTGATGGCGATGGTTATGTCCTTGTTCTAAGCGGCGCCGACCGTCTTGAGGCGTTACCTGTCGAGCTTGTGCGCCGACAAGGAAATGATGTTTTGGTGCGAGGTCTCGGGCTTGAAGGGCGTGAGGTTGTGCGACAACTGTCTCCTTTGCTCGGAGCGGGTATAGCTGTGCGCCCCGTCCGAGAAGGCGCAACCCAAGCACAAAACGCCCCGGGGCCGGGATTGGTGGAATTGTCAAAAGAACGCCGCGACAAACTGGTCGCCTTTGTCACAAAAGATGCCGAAATGCCCGAAGAAGCGCGTGCGCGCGTGCTATCTCAGCTCGCTGAGCCACAGGTTTCCGCTCGCGTGGTTGCGCGTATCGAAAACAGAATGGGAGGATAAACCATGGTCCGCAAAACACCCGGTGCCGCAAGCGGTCTTCTGTCCTATTTCACGCGTCACCAAACGCTCGCAAATCTTTTGGTGCTTCTGATCCTTGTATTGGGTTTGGCTGCGGTACCCAAAATGCGCACTCAATTTTTTCCCGACGTGGTCAATGAGAACATCACAGTCAGTGCGGCCTGGGATGGTGCCGGGGCTGATGACATTGATCGCGCAATTATTCAGTTGCTCGAACCGACCTTGCTGGTCATTGATGGAGTCGAAGGATCAGTGGCCACCGCCAAACAAGGGTCTGGATCGATTTCGTTGGATTTTCAGGCGGATTGGGACATGTCCCGTGCCGTGGCGGATGTTCAAAATGCGGTGGATGCGATTACGGACTACCCTGATGATGCGGATGATCCCAAAGTCCGCTGGTCGGCCCGTTGGGACGGTGTCACGACTGCTGTAATTACCGGACCCGTTAGTCACGAGCAGCTCGGAAATTTTGCTGACGAACTTGTTGCAAACCTTTTTGCGGTTGGGGTGACACGCACAACGATCAGCGGTGTTGTTGCGCCGCGGATCAGGGTCGAAGTGGCTTCCATGGATCTGATTGCCCATGATTTAACGATGTCTGAAATTGCAGCGGCAATTGAAAGCGAGGTCGCGACAGATCCTGCGGGGGAGGTTTCCAGAGCAAATACCCGTGTACGTGCTGGATCAGAACGGCGCGATCCAGAGCAGATTAGTGACATTGTGCTGAGGTCGAATCCTGATGGATCAAAGCTAAAAATTGGCGATGTTGCTGATGTCATGCGTGAAGGCCCTGGACGTGAACGCAGCTTTTACGTTGATGGAAACCCAGCCGTGAGCATCAGTGTGCAACGCTCGACGGATGGCGATGCAATTGCGATCCAGCGGGCGACCGAAACGGTTATCGAAGAGCTCGCATTGACCCTGCCCGAAGGCGTGAAGATCGACTTGATCCGATCCCGCGCCGAAGCGATTTCCAGCCGCCTTAATATTCTGATCGACAACGGGATCATGGGCTTGGGCTTGGTGGTTGCTTTACTCTTTTTGTTTCTCAATGCCCGCACCGCATTGTGGGTTGCCGCTGGCATCCCAGTCGCAATGCTGGCGGCTATTTCTATCATGTATGTCGGCGGGTTGACGTTGAATATGATCTCGCTGTTTGGCCTGATTATCACGTTGGGTATTGTTGTTGATGATGCCATTGTGGTGGGTGAACATGCGGATCACCGTGCCCGTCATTTCAACGAAGCCCCCATGCAGGCGGCAGAAAACGCGGCCCGGCGCATGGCTATGCCAGTTTTCGCCGCGACGCTGACAACGATCATTGCTTTTTTCGGGCTGGTCTCGATCGGCGGACGTTTTGGTTCTCTTATTCAAGATATACCATTGACGGTCATTGCTGTCCTGGCGGCCTCCCTGATCGAATGTTTCCTTATTTTGCCGAACCACATGGCACATGCTCTAGCTGCCAAAGCGAAAGAACGCTGGTATGATTGGCCCAGTCGACAGGTCAATCGTGGGTTTAATGTCGTACGCGAAAAACTATTTCGCCCCTTTATCGCAGGCGTGATTGCGGCGCGCTATGCTGTTCTTGCAGGCGCGCTGGTCATATTGGCCAGCCAAGCGGCACTCTTTATCAAGGGTGACGTTCAATGGCGCTTTTTCAACGCGCCTGAACGGGGGTCCGTGACCGGCAACTTTGCCATGATCGAAGGGGCAACCCGTGCGGATTCGATCGAAATGATGCAAGAGATGCAAAGAGCGGCAGAAGATCTGGGCGCAGAATACGAAGAGAAATACGGGCGCAATCCAATTGATTATGCGATGACCTTGGTTGGTGGCACCAACTGGCCCGGTTTAAAAGGGATAGGTGAACGTGATAATGACTTGTTGGGGGGCATTTCAATCGAACTGATTGATGCCGAAGAACGACCCTATTCCAGCTTTGCTTTCTTGGCCGATCTACAAAAAAACGTCGTCAGCCACCCTCTGGCGGAAATCGTGAGTTTCAGAGGGCGGCGGTCCGGGCCTGAAAGCGACGCTTTGAATGTGCGGTTCTTTGGTGCGGAAACGGAGAGCCTGAAGCTGGCCAGTCTCGCCCTCCAGGATGCGCTCCTCGAATACCCCGAAGTCAGCGGGTTACAGGATACGTTAAATTACGACAAAGAAGAATTGATCTTGGATTTGACCGCGCAGGGTCAAGCGTTGGGCTTTCGTATAGACGATTTAGGGCGCAGTTTACGCGATCGTTTGGGCGGCATCGAAGCGGCAACCTATCCGGTCGGTTCGCGCAGTGCAGACATCAGAGTGGAATTGCCGACGGGCGAGCTTACGGCTGATTTTCTGGAACGCACACAAATGCGCAGCCCAAATGGCGTTTATGTTCCTTTGGCGGACATCGTGAGTGTAAAACGCCAGTTAGGGTTTAGCACAATTCGTCGCGAAAATGGCGTTCGGGTTGTCTCAGTGACGGGGGACATCTCTGAAGATGACCCGGCGCGCGCGAGCCTGATAGATGAAACCCTCAGGGAGGCGATTTTACCGACGATTGCCGCAACTCATCAGGTGGAGTGGCATCTGGCAGGCCAATCAGAACAAGAAAACACGTTTCTGCGCGACGCCATGTCGGGCTTCATCCTTTGTATGGCAGGTATTTACCTGGTCTTGGCATGGATTTTTGCCAGTTGGTCCCGGCCAATTGTTGTGATGGTGATCATTCCCTTTGGTCTGGTGGGAACGATCTATGGGCATTGGGTCCATGATATTCCGCTAAGTATGTTTACGGTTGTTGGCTTGCTGGGGATGACAGGGATTATTATCAATGATTCCATCGTTCTTGTGACGACCATCGACGAATACGCCGAAGAAAGAGGCCTTATTCCCTCAATCATTGACGGAACTGCAGACCGGTTGCGTCCGGTGATGTTAACAACCCTGACCACTGTGCTTGGGATGATGCCGCTGCTGAATGAGACCAGCCGCCAAGCGCAATTTCTCAAACCGACTGTCATCACATTGGTCTACGGTTTAGGCTTTGGGATGCTATTGGTGTTGCTGATTGTGCCGGCCCTCATGGCGGTTCAGCATGATTTCTCGCGCCAAGTTCTGGCCATGTGCCGGGCAGTCCGAGCGCCAGTATTGGCGATGCGCCTCGGATTTGCCGGCCTGTCGGCCAGCGTTTTGGCATTGGCTGGCACAACTTTGGGCTGGGTGATTTGGCAAGGCGTGCTGCCGGATCCAATTTCGGCGGCGCTTCCGATGTTGGCAGGGGCGGCGCCAATGACAGCGGCGCTTGCTGTATTCATTGCAGGTTCAGCGATTTTGACACTGTGTGCCTATCTTATCTTTGCGACGGCGCTGCGAGGGCCAAAATCCGTCTAATCTTATTCAGAGGTACAGCCGCGAATGTCTACTGCATGATCGCTGCCAAGCACGGTGATCCGAATGGCTGAGCGGTCCAGAGCAATTGGGCCGCCGTTGATGTTGACCATTTCAGAGGTCGCAACAAGGTCGCTGCCGTGGCGCTTGGTTTTCGCCTCGCTGACCCAAATTTCACCGGGGCCGGGTTCAATTACCACATATTCCGGAGCGCCAGCAGACGGCATGGTCACTCTTGCTTCGATCTGGAGGCCATCTGATGTTGGGCTGATCGCGCATTCAACTGCCCGCACTCCGCTTTCGGATGCGCTATAAGGTTGTTGGGCCAAAGCGGCCACAATAACCGGCGTTGGAGACGTGTTTTGGTCACTAAGCTCTGCATCAAAAGACAGCTCATATGGGATGCAAATATCAGAACAGATGCCCAACTCCATGTCAGCTTTCAGATGCACTGTGGCACCTTCGCGCGTAGGTTGGATGTTTAACGGAATGACGACCACGTTTTCGTATCCGACTGAACGCAAACCGCTTTGATCAAAGACGGACGGCGTTGGCCAGACAACCTCGACAGAGTCTAGATTTTCTGATCCTGACCAGTCAAATCTTGGCGGAATACCTGCATCACCAGGCGCACGCCAATAGGTTTTCCAGCCCGGATCCAAGGTCAATCGCAATGCCGCGACACGCTTCCCGTCTGCGCGGTTCCAACCGCTCAGTACTTCTCCCGAGACGTCGGGAAATTCGAATGTGTCCTGAGCTTGTGCGGCCGAGACGGCAAAGCAGGAAAAAGCAGCAGCGCAAAATAGATATTTCATAGGCTTTCTATGCGATAACAGGCGGAAAATGCCAAGTAACGTTCCAGTCAGACATGTTTCGTTCCATGATTGGCCTTGCGCCATAACCTTGTGCACGGCATCCTTGCACGAGGACGATGTCAAATTCAAAGGATGCGCTTTGCAACTCGAGGGTAAACTGCTGATCGCGATGCCGTGCATGGGAGATACGCGGTTCGAACATGCGGTTATTGTCATTTGCGCCCATTCAGACAAAGGCGCGATGGGTCTGATCATTAATAAGCCCAGCACCGATATCCGTATGAGTGACGTATTGGATCAACTCGACATAACCGGATCGGATACTGCCCGGGATATGACCGTGCATTACGGTGGCCCTGTCGAGACGGGCCGTGGTTTTGTCCTGCATTCTGATGACTATGCATCCAGCCTGAATACACTTGTGGTTCCGGGCGGATTTGGGATGACTGCGACGCTTGATATTCTTGAGGAAATCGCATTGGGCAAGGGGCCTGACCGTGCGCTCATGATGTTGGGATATGCTGGGTGGGGACCAGATCAACTTGAAAACGAAATCGCGCAAAATGGGTGGCTGACCGCGGAAAGCGCGACACAGCTTATCTTCCAAGTCCCAGCGGCACATAAATGGGCTGCTGCACTAGAGAGTCTCGGAGTTGATCCATTGACCCTTTCTGCGACGGCCGGCCGGGCCTGATTTTTCAGATAGCTAAGCTTTTGGTGCGGCCGCACGGGTGAGCCGATCGTTGATTGCGAGACCTAAACCTGATCGCGGGATTGGGGCCACAGCGATTGGTTGCCCGAGGCGGTCCAAGACATGCAGATGCTCAAATAAGTTTGCGGCGGCTTCTTTTAAATCGGCGTGCCGAGACAGGTTGATGTCACAATCCATATCTCCGAACCCAAGGAAAACCTCACTTTGTCTGGCTTGCGTTGCGTTTAATCTTACTTTTTCAACCGGCGCATAGTGGGACAGCATTTGCCCCGGCGCGGAAATTTTGCTGTCGGTCGCCGCATGTAAAGGCGCACCTAAAACGCCCTCAATATCTTCACTGGTGACGCCGCCTGCACGTAACAAGGTTGCTGGTCCGTTTAATCCAACGATGGTGCTCTCCAGCCCGACCAAGCAAGGGCCGTCATCCAGTATGGCCGCCACCTTTTGACCAAGCCCCTGCACCACATGGTCGGCGCTGGTGGGGCTGATACGTCCTGAAGGGTTCGCCGACGGGGCCGCTACTGGTCCTCCGAAAGCAGCTAAAATCGCTTGTGCAGTCGGGTGGGCCGGCACACGGATCGCCACGCTGTCCAAACCCGCCGTGACAAGCGACGACAAGCCATGCCCCTCTCGCAATGGCAAAACGAGAGTAAGCGGTCCCGGCCAGAAGGCTGTGGCCAATGTTTCTGCCTGAGGAGTCCAATGCCCGAATTTTTGTGCGCTTGTGACGTCGGGGACATGAACAATCAGGGGGTTGAAGGTGGGCCGCCCTTTTGCTTCAAAAACCGATGCAACGGCTTCGCCATTTCGGGCATCCGCGCCCAGACCGTAAACAGTTTCGGTAGGAAAAGCGACAAGCCCGCCACTTGACAATATCGCCGCGGCGCTTTCAATCCCTGCCGATACATTAGACAAGATCATTGGTAAGGAAGTGCTCATGGAATTCCGTGACGTCGCGTTTCGGTTGCTGTGCTGGCCGATCAAGCCCATTCTCAAAAACAGCCTTATAAGCTGAACTGCCGCTTGCCAAGTCACTGCAATGCCCCCAGGGAGACCACCCAATGCCATATAAATCCCCCGTTGATGAGTTTTCATTCATACTCGAAAATATCGTCGGTTTTGACGCAGTGCGTGGCACTGACCGCTTTGGCGAAACAACAAAAGATTTGACCATGGCCATTTTGACAGAAGCAGGTAAACTCTGCGACGAGGTGTTGGCTCCCTTACAACGGGCAGGAGATCTTCACCCGGCCTATTTGGAAAACGGTGTGGTACGCACATCCCCGGGGTTTGACGCAGGCTTTCAGGCAATCGCCGAAGGTGGCTGGGTCGGAATGTCAGCGGATCCTGATTTTGGTGGAATGGGATTGCCCGTTTCTGTCTCTAGTTCGGTGAACGAAATGATGAGTGGCGCATGTCTGTCGCTCCAATTGGCTCCGCTGATGAGCCAGGGTCAGATCGAAGCTTTGGAACACCATGCCAGTGACGAGATGAAGGCGCTCTATTTGCCTAAATTGATTTCAGGTGAATGGACGGGAACAATGAATCTGACTGAGCCTCAAGCGGGGTCGGATGTTGGGGCCTTGTCTACACGGGCTGAACTTCGTTCTGATGGCAGCTATGCGGTTAGCGGGCAAAAAATCTATATCAGCTGGGGGGATCATGATGTGGCACAAAACGTATGCCATCTGGTGCTTGCCCGCTTGCCCGGCGCACCGGCGGGTACCAAAGGAATCAGCCTGTTTATGGTGCCAAAGTTCATCCCAAACTCGGATGGATCGCTGGGGGCTAGAAATGATGTCGCCGTGGTCAGCTTGGAACACAAGATGGGAATGCATGGATCACCCACTGCCGTTATGCAATTTGATGCTGCTCAGGGGTGGCTTGTCGGAAAAGAACAAGGTGGCATGGCGGCCATGTTCACGATGATGAACAACGCAAGGCTGGGGGTTGGTGGGCAAGGCGTCGGAGTTGCTGAGGCGGCGTATCAGCATGCGCTTTCTTTTGCTCTGGAACGCAAGCAGGGCCGCACGTCACCGCCAGCACATGCAACAGGCACTATTATAGATCATGCGGATGTTCGTCGTATGTTGACGACAATGAAAGCCGAAGTATTTGCCGCCCGTGGGATAGATTTGAGTTGCGCAGTTGCGCTTGACATGGCGCAGGCCACGGGCAACAGCGATTGGACTGCGCGCGCCGCGCTTTTGACGCCCATCGCCAAGGTGTTTGGTACAGAAACCGGCATGTCCGTGTCTGAGATCGGCGTCCAAGTCCACGGCGGCATGGGGTTCATCGAAGAAACAGGAGCAGCGCAATTTAGCCGAGACGTGCGTGTTACAGCGATCTATGAAGGCACCAATGGCATTCAGGCGATGGATTTGGTGGGCCGCAAGATGATGGATGGGGGCGACGCCGCCTATCAGTTGCTGGACGAAATCGAAGCCTACGCAGAAATCGCCCGGGGCAGTGTACCCGAACTCGCAGAACCCGTGTGGCAAGCGAGCGAAAGCCTGCGGGAGTGCACCGAATGGATGGTGTCCCAAAAGGATATGAACATGCGTTTTGCAGGAGCTGTTCCGTACCTTAAGGGCTTTGCCCGTGTGATGGGCGGGTATTTGCATCTCAAGGCGGCACTTGCCGGGGTGGATCCCGCCCGCTTGGCTCTTGCACGGTTCTACATTCTGCGGTTGCTGCCAGAACACACCGGGTTATTGGTGCAGGCGCAAGCCGGATCGGATGATTTGTTCACGCTAAGTCCAGAGGAGTTGGTCGCATAATGAAAGACCAGCCAATCGAAGGGTTGCGCTACCCGTGGGACACACCGCCTGGCGAAGGCGCAGCAATCGAGGTGGCACGAGGCGTTTTATGGATGCGTTTGCCCCTGCCTATGAAGCTGGATCACGTGAACGTCTATGCCTTGGATGACGGTGATTGTTGGACGATCGTTGACACAGGATTTTCTTCAAAGCGCAGCAAGCGCCTTTGGCGGAGCCTAATTTCCGGCCCGCTAAAGGGTAAGCCGATCCGACGCGTTATCGTCACGCATCATCACCCGGATCACATCGGGTTGGCCGGATGGTTCCAGTCCGAGTTTGACACCGAACTGGTGACCACACGCACCGCCTGGCTGTTTGCGCGCATGTTGCAGTTGGACGAACAAGAGGTGCCGACACCCCAGACGATTGCCTTTTACAAAAGCGCTGGAATGGCGGGCGAAATGTTGGAAAAACGGCGCAATGAACGTCCGTTTAATTATGCTGATGTTGTCGACCCGATGCCGCTTGGATTTACTCGAATAGAACAAGGCGACCAAATAGAAATGGGGGGGCGCACATGGGATGTTCACACCGGGAATGGGCATGCGCCTGAACAAGCGACCTTTTGGAGCCGAGACGACAATCTGGTGATTGCGGGGGATCAAATTTTATCCTCCATCAGTCCGAATATTGGAGTTTATGCCACTGAACCTATGGCTGACCCGGTTGCAGGGTGGCTGGAGTCCTGTGAACGTTTTGCAGATTTGGCGCGACAGGATCATTTGGTTTTGGGGGGGCATAAGTTGCCTTTTACAGGGCTGCCTGTGCGGATGCGTCAGCTCATTGAAAACCATCATGGTGCCTTAGCGCGTGCGCTCGCCTATATTGACGATCCAAAAGCAGCCGCAGAGTGCTTTGCACCGTTGTACAAAAGATCGATCGGCGAGGCTGAATACGGTCTGGCCTTGGTCGAAGCGGTCGCGCATCTCAGTCATTTGTATCAGTCAGGTCTTGCGACCCGAAGCCGTCGCGGTGATGGCGCTTGGGTCTATTGCCGCAAGGGGTAAAGCAACACACAGATCGTTGTATCGCGCGTAGTTGGGTCAAAAGTTTAAGGAGTCTAAATAAGTTGTCTCGACATTGCCCGAACAATTCCCAGACTGTGCTGATATATTTAAGCATTGCGCGGTACAGTGGAAAAAACGCGGAATTTTATTGGCATCAGCGTGACATGCGTGTTCGAATACAGTAGGGCTGAGCGAAGGTGCGACGCATAGTACAAAAGGGCTGCGACAATGGCTGATCACAAACACGGCGAAATGGACATCGAAGTACAAGAAAAAACCTTTAATGGTTTTATGAGCTTCGTCACAAAAGTGGCAATTTTTCTCATTGTTCTGGTCGTCTGGATGGCAATTTTCATTACTTGATGTCACCGTAAGGTGAAAAGCTGTGTGAAAATACTCCTTGCGGTGATTCTGTCGATCTCGCTAGCGGCCTGTGCGCCGCTTTCATCGGATGATGCCAGCCCAGAAGAAATCGCTGCGGTGGCATATGTGGCTGGTGGCGCGCCGAAACTAACTCTGATTACAGTGGTGAACAATCGAACCGGGTCCGGTGGGCATACGGCATTGATTGTCTCGGGCAGCCAACAGGTGCTGTTTGATCCTGCCGGTTCGTTTCGGCATGAAACGCTGGTGGAACGAGGCGATGTGTTCTACGGCATCACGCCAGCTTGGATATCGTCCTACAAAAGCGCGCATGCGCGCAGTGCATATCACGTTGTTTCTCAAACAATCGAAGTAACCCCAGCACAAGCAGAGCATGCCTTGCAATTGGTTCAATCCAACGGAGCGGTGGGCGCGGCGTTTTGTGCCAATTCGACATCGTCGATTTTGCGTCAGGTGCCGGGGTTCGAAGATATCGACGTCACCTTTTTCCCCGTCAAACTGATGGATCAAATTGCGCGACGGCCCGATGTCTCTACGGACCTATTGTATGAAAATGATGCTGGCGACGTATTGGACGGCATTACACCCATCGACGCCTAAAACCCTTTATCCTAAAAAATAAAGCATGGCGTACAACGTCACCGCTCCCGAGAAAATTGCGGCGAAAACGTTTCGGGTGATCAGCCCAACGCTCAAAGTAACCAATGCGGCTAACAGGCGAGCCGGGTCCAGTTCACCTGCCGTTGCCGCGGGCCAGACCACTTGTGGTGCGACCAGGGCTGGCAAGATCGCCACGGCGGTGTATCTGAGGTGACGCAAAAACCATGCAGGCATTTCGCGACTGCCCACGAGCCCCAGAAAGGCAAATCGTAGCAAAAAGCTGCCCAGCCCAAGCCCTAGGATCACAATCCAAAGTTGACCGCTCTCGATCATACCTTACCCATCTTTTTGTCAAAATACAGTTCTGCCTGTGCGCCAGCCATCATCGCTAAAACGCCCGCAACAAGAAGCCCCAGCGAATAGGGCAAACCCGCAGCCAACAAGCTGACAAGGATGGAAACAAAGGCCGCTACGAGATGAGGCATTGTGCGCAACATTGGCGTGACTAAGGCAAGAAACGTTATGGGCAGCGCAAAATCCAGCGCCCATGTCTCAGGGACTTCGGCACCAATCATCGCGCCGATCAAGGTGCACCCATACCAAGCCGGTGCAACCGGCGCGACGGAGCCAAAGAAATAAGCAACGCGTTCCTTGATGGATAATTTTGGTCTTTTTTCATATTCAACAATCGAGCAGGCATAGGACTGATCAAGCGTAAAGTAGGCGATAAACGCACGTTGCCAAAAAGGGGCCGCACCTAGATAAGGTGTCAGGGATGCTGAATACATCGCCATGCGCAAATTAACGGCGAGTGCCGAAGCAAGTACAATGAGGGTCGGGGCTTCTTCGGTCATCAATTGAAGGGCGGTGAATTGTGCGGCCCCGGCTACGACAACGACAGAGAAAAGCAATGTTTCCAATACATTCAATCCAGCTTCGGTGGCCAGAACGCCAAATAGAACTGCGAACGGGCCCACGACAAACACAAACGGAGTGCCGTCCTTGGCTCCACGCCAAAAGGCCGATCCTGTTGCATGTGATTTGGGTGTGGTGAAGGGCATCGGATGCTTTATACAGTTCAGTGAAGAGGTATCGCAGCGATGAGGGGGATGCAATTGGCAAGGTTGAAAAGTACGGATGGCTACCTGATTGCACCTGACCCACAGACTGCTGGTTTGACCAGAGCAGTTTCTGGAACAGATCATACGGGCGCACTTGTCAGCACGAATGTGGTCGAAGAACGCCCGCTGACAATTTTCCTGAATGCGCAGGAAGTCGTTACGGCGATGACCATCGGTGATTACCCGGATTATTTAGCGCTCGGGTTTTTGCGCAATCAGGGCATGATTGGTGAAACTGACGAAATCACTGCGGTTGAGTATGATGAAGAGCTCGAAACGGTGATCGTGCGGACCACTCGAAAAACTGATTACGAAGAAAAAATGCGTAAAAAAACCCGTACCAGCGGTTGTGCTGTTGGCACGGTGTTTGGGGATATGATGGAAGGCTTGCAGGGGGTCTCTTTGCCGACAACCCAGGTGCGAACGTCTTGGCTCTATTCGCTAAGCGCAAAAATAAACCGCACCCCGTCGCTGTATCTCGAAGCGGGGGCCATTCATGGGACAGTCTTGTGCCATCAGGATCGGCCGTTGGTCTATATGGAAGACGTTGGACGGCATAATGCGGTCGATAAAATCGCGGGATGGATGTTGTCTGAAAAGATTCCCGCAGCGGATAAGGTGCTGTACACAACCGGGCGCTTGACGTCCGAGATGGTGATTAAAACCGCAATGATGGGGATTCCGGTATTGGCTTCCCGGTCCGGTTTTACGGCTTGGGGCGTCGAAATCGCGCAAGAAGTCGGCTTGACGCTGATCGGTCGCATGAAAGGACGACGTTTTATCTGCCTGAGCGGTGAAGACCGCTTGCTGCGCGATGCTGACCCGTCTCAGGTGCAGGATGAGCCGCGCCGGATCGGGCGCAAGGCGGGCGTATGAAACAACCATTGGGCGTAATCCTCGCGGGTGGTTTAGCGACTCGAATGGGCGGTGGCGACAAGGGATTGCTGCCTCTAGGGCGAGGGACGTTGCTATCGCAGGTGATTTCGCGGCTAGACCCACAAGTCGCCGGGTTGGCCTTAAACGCCAATGGGGATTCAACACGATTTACACATATCGGGTTGCCGATCTTGCCTGACAGTATTGCTGGGTATGTCGGGCCATTGGCAGGGGTACTGGCTGGATTGGATTGGGCGGCGGAACAGGGGGCCGACACGATCGTGACCGCTGCGGCCGATACTCCGTTTTTCCCCGCTGATCTTGTGCCGCAATTGCTGTTGGCAAGCGAAGGCATGACGCACCCGGTTGTCTTGGCTGCGACCCCTGACCCAACGCGTGGGACGGTTCGGCACCCGACTTTTGGCCTATGGCCGGTTAGTTTGCGCGACGATCTGCGTGCCGCGTTGCAAGGGGGCTTGCGCAAAGTCGTCTTATGGACAGAGCGGCACGGAGGACGCGAAGCAGTCTTCCCCATTGTCACGTTTGATCCGTTTTTTAATGTAAACACCCCACAAGATCTTGCCCAGGCAGAGACATTCCTATGAAATTATACGGAGTTGTCGGTTGGAAAAATGCCGGAAAAACCGGGCTAATGGAACGTCTGGTTGCGGAAATTTGCAGCAGAGGCTTGTCTGTATCTACTGTCAAACATGCGCATCACGTTTTTGACGTCGATCATCCTGGCAAAGACAGCTACCGCCATCGAACGGCTGGCGCGACTGAGGTGTTGTTGGCGTCTCGCAAGAGAGTTGCGTTGATGCATGAACTGCGCGAGACAGCAGAACCCTCACTAGAAGACCTCCTTGCCAGATTGTCGCCTGTCGATCTGGTTCTGATTGAAGGCTACAAACGTGACAAACATGCTAAAATAGAAGCTTTCCGTTCTGAAACGGGGAACTCATTGATTGCGAAAGACGACCCCACGATCACGGCCATTGCCAGCGATACACCTCTGACAACGGATCGTTTGGTTTTTGATCTGAATGACACCGTAGCCATTGCCGATTTTATTCTCACCGAGGTTGGTCTGTGAAACCATTTGACACCATCGTGATGGTCGATTGGTCGGGCGGAAATGACACAGGGCCAACACCAAGGCAGGATGCAATTTGGGCTTGCATCGCGCGGGATGGACGAACGCAAGAACCTGTTTACTTACGCAACCGATTGGTTGCCGAAGAATGGATTGCAGGTTCTATCGAAATTGAACGCCAGGCTGGCAGGCGCGTTTTGCTTGGGTTTGATTTCCAATTCGGTTACCCAGCAGGTTTTGCTGAGAAAATCACGGGCAGCGTGTCTCCTTTCGCTCTTTGGGAATGGTTGGAGGCGGAAATTGAAGATGCTCCTCGGCAAAACAACCGATTTGATATCGCCGCGCAGATCAACCTTAAATGGGGTGCGGGGAAAGGCCCCTTTTGGTTCAATGCGCTCAATCGCGATATCAAGGGGTTGCCGCGCACCCAAGCGGACTATCACAACCCGTTTCGAGAACGCCGCGCTGTAGAAGTTCAGGCACAAGGCACTTTCACCTGTTGGCAATTGGGCGGTGCAGGTGCGGTCGGATCGCAGACACTGATGGGCTTGCCAGTTTTGTCGCGGTTGCGTCGACGTTTTAATGCGCATGTTTGGCCGTTCGAACAACTAGACAGCGATGTTGCATTTGTAGAAATTTGGCCATCGTTGATGGTGAAAAGTACCCCGGAAGGGCATGTAAGGGACGCGTGGCAAGTCACAGAGGTGGCGCGGACTGTCTCTGCACTGTCGCCTGATGAGATGGCGGAAATCTTGGAGGTTGACGCATCCGAGGAAGGCTGGATTTTTGGATTAGGACATGAGGACATGTTGCATCGTGCTGCCCAATTGCCCCCACGTCTGAACAACAGCTGTTTTGCTTTGCCGCCCGGGGTTGATTGGGCACCTGTGACGGATGCGCTGAAGAACCTGCGAGATCGTTTGCCGTCGATGACTGACATCATCGAGCTGCCGGTACTTCAGGCTGCCGGACATGTCACGGCAGAGGATATCTTGGCGCAACGCAGCAATCCGCCTTTGCCGAATACCGCTGTTGACGGATACGGTTTTGAAGGAGGGCGTGGCGAAGGGGTCCACAGTCTGCCCCTTGCACAGCACCGCGCGGCAGCCGGAGATGCGCCGCGTGTTTTGCCCAAGGATCATGCGGTGCGTGTGCTGACAGGTGCCGCTTTGCCGCATGGTGTGGACACTGTGGTTTTGCAGGAAGACGTAACGCTGAACGCTGGTGCAATTTCTTTTCGTGGCCCGCTCAAACAAGGGGCTAACACGCGTCAGGCGGGCGAAGATATCATCACAGGGCAAGTTGCAGTGGCGCGGGGGCAAAAAATTTATGCGCCCGAGTTGGCGCTCTTGTCTGCAACTGGCGTGCGCAAAGTAATGGTGCACCGGCCATTGCGGGTTGCAGTTGTTTCAACTGGCGCCGAATTGGTCGAGATCGGTTCTGTTGCACAGGACGGTCAGATTTTTGATGCAAATCGACCGATGCTTTTGGACATGTTGCGCAGGTTTGGGCATGAAACTGTTGACGTCGGAATCGTACCCGATGATCGCCCAGCATTAGCCGCGGCGCTGAACCGTGCAAGCGATCAGGCTGACGTCATCCTCACGAGTGGTGGCGCATCCGCAGGGGATGAAGATCACGTATCGGCCTTGCTAAGCGAAACTGGGTCCATGAGCCTATGGCGCATTGCGGTAAAGCCGGGCCGCCCTTTGGCGTTGGGGGTATGGAGAGGTAAACCAGTTTTTGGTCTGCCGGGGAACCCGGTTGCCGCGATGGTGTGCACGTTGATTTTCGCCCGTCCAGCGATGGCGCAATTGTCCGGAGAAAACTGGTCTGAGCCACAAGGTTTCATGGTGCCGGCGGCCTTTGCCAAGTCAAAAAAGCCCGGTCGAACCGAGTTTTTACGCGCCCGGATGCATCAGGGGCAGGTTGAAATCTTTGCCTCTGAAGGGTCAGGTCGAATTTCAGGGCTGTCTTGGGCTGACGGGTTGGTGGAGCTGCCCCATGAAGCCACAACTGTTACCCCCGGCGTCCCAGTGCGCTACATCCCGTTTTCCAGTTTTGGCCTCTGAGGGGCCTAGTCGAAAGTTCCTGCAACGCGCCCAAGCAACATAAAGGCGCGTGCCGTGCGTGTTTCAGCCAGAGACGCGATCTCGCCATCGGTAGCCCGGGGTTCAAACTCTGCAAAAGTTTTGTCAAACAACCTAAGAAAGTGATGCGCCGCGTCCCGAAAAATCGGGTCTTGTTTCATGCGCCCAGCGGTCAGGGCCAGGGACGATCGATCCCGAATGCCGCCCAAGGCTGCGATGGGCCTGCCACGCAGACCTTGGCCGAACAGCCGCCAGATTTCGGGCCTGGCGCGATCAGGGATCAAGTCATCCATGTAAATTCCATCTTGACTGAGGAGGGTCAAAATGTCCTGAGCAGCCTGAATAAGTTGCGCAGATGCTCGATCCTTCAGGGCACGCCTCAGGGATTGAAAACCGCGTTGATCTTCTGCGGTTTCAGGAAAATTCAAAGCGCGAATGAAATCAATGGTATCAACAGGTTCAGCGAAATCTTCAGCCTGAGTTCCCAACGCCAACGCAGGCTGATCATCCACGCCAACAGGGGAAGCCTGTTGGGGATGTTGTGGCTGAGGCGCGTCGCGCCGCGTTGAAAATGTGGCCAGTACTGTTTCAGTTTTACGTGTGACCGCTGCAATTTCATCCAATTTTCGTGCCACAGACGAAGGCTCCACCCCGACGGCTGCCCCTTGCGATTGGGCGATGTAAGATTGACGAATTGCATCGATAGAGGCTTGTAAACGTTGACTTTCTTCGCTCATCACTCTGGATGCACGTGCCGCCGTCGCCGCGACCCAAATCATACCTAGCGGCATAAAAATCGCAATGATGGTCATCAGGGTACGCAGATCATTGGCGCTGCTCCCTTCTGCATCGTCAACAGAAAACAAAAAGAAGACAGCAATACCTATGATCCAGACTGCCGAAACGCACATCGCGATGATCTCGATATTCGTGATTGTTTCCGTTTTTGGACGGTCATATATCCCAAGAGACGTCGGGCGAGATTGTGCCGGGGCCGTGTCCAGATCTTCTGATGTGTCGTTCATGTCAATGTGTCCTGTTAGACATAGACGATCTTCAAAACCTCGTAGGATTTCAATCCACCCGGCGTGCGCACTTCTACACTGTCCCCTTCGTCTTTGCCGATCAATGCGCGCGCAATTGGGGATTTGATGTTCAGAAGGCCCTTCTCGATGCTTGCTTCTTGTTCCCCGACAATCTGCCAAGTTTTCTCTTCATCTGTGTCTTCGTCAACAAGGCTCACGGTAGCGCCGAATTTAATCGTGCCTGACATTTTTGAAGGATCAATAACCTCGGCCAACCCAAGCGTGCCTTCGAGTTCCTTGATGCGTCCCTCAATGAATGACTGTTTTTCACGGGCGGAATGGTACTCCGCGTTTTCGGACAAATCGCCATGCTCGCGCGCTTCGGCGATTGCCTTAATGATCGCGGGGCGTTCTACGGATTTCAGGTGCTTCAGCTCTGTTTCCAGATCAGCGTGCCCCTTACGGGTCATTGGTATCTTTTCCATTGGCGTCATCCAAGAATTGACGCGGCCCGCCGGGCAAACCGGGGGCCGCTGGTGTCGAATGCTAACTACCTGACCCAAACGCGGGGGGGATTGCAAGAGGGCAGTCGCGCCATTGGCTTGAGGTCGCCGGTTAATTCAGTCGACAGAAAGAAACTTAGTCATATTGAACGACTTCAAATTCGATCTCGTCGTGATCGCGAAAATAAAACCGTTTGCCCGGTTCATAATCGTCGTGGTTATGTGGCGTAAAACCGGATGCCTTTACCCGTTTTTCTACATCGGCGATGTCTTCTACAACCATCGCAATGTGATTCATCCCGCCCTTTGTAACATGGGTGTTGGTTTTCGCATGTATCACGTGCGCAGACTGATAAAGGGCCAAGTAATGTGTATCCGTGCCGATGTGGACAGTATGTCCGCCATCAATGGACGGTCCCTGCCAGCGTACCTTCCAATCAAAGACTTTTGTCATCCAGTCGGTGGTTTTTGCGACATCACTGACGGTGAAATTTGTGTGTTCAAGCATTGCAGTCATCGTTTTTCCTTTCGTATCTTCTTGCACACGAGTTACTGTAATTCCTCAAGTTAACTTTAGGTCAAGAGGTTTTTTTGTATGGCACTGAATGAGGGAATGACGATTGGCGCACTGTCACAACGCACGGGTCTGGCCGTATCAGCAATTCGGCATTATGAAGCACAGGGGTTGGTACATCCCTGGCGGAATTCCGGGGGGCAGCGGCGTTTTGCACGTTCAGACTTGAGGCGACTTAGTTTTGTGATGGCAGCGCAGCAGTTTGGGTTCACCCTGCCTCAGATCAAGTCTGAACTGGATCGGTTGCCAAATGGGCGGACGCCGACCAAGGCGGATTGGGCGCGCATCGGGGTTTCGTTTCGCGCCGCATTGGATGCCAAGATTGACCAAATGAAACAACTTGGGGATCGTTTGGACAGCTGCATCGGATGTGGCTGTCTTAGCCTCAAGAGCTGTGCATTATACAACCCAAAAGATCGCATTTTTGAAAAAGGCCCTGGCCCGAGGTTTTTGCGAGGGGATATTCCTGATTAGGTTTTTTGCATACCGAAGGTGCTTGCTTGCACGATAGGAACGGAAATTGGTTTTGGACGCGGGGTCGTGATTGCATTGAACCGCGCCGTAGTTTAGCCAAATCAGGAAATACAAATGCGCGAGGCGCGCTTGGCGTTTGACTAGGGAGAACATTCATGACCGACACACAACGTGAAGCAATGGAATACGATGTCGTTATTGTTGGAGCAGGGCCAGCCGGGCTCTCTGCTGCGATCCGACTGAAGCAGCTGGACGCCGATTGCAATGTTGTCGTTTTGGAAAAAGGATCCGAAGTCGGGGCACACATTCTATCTGGCGCTGTGCTTGATCCATGCGGTTTGGATGCGCTTATTCCAGATTGGAAAGAAAAAGGCGCGCCTTTGAACGTTCCGGTCAAAGAAGACAATTTTTATGTACTGGGGGAGGCGGGGAAAATACGCATTCCAAATTTTCCGATGCCACCGTTGATGCACAATCACGGGAACTACATCGTATCGATGGGGAATGTGTGTCGTTGGATGGCTGAACAAGCCGAGGAAATGGGTGTGGAAATCTTTCCCGGCATGTCCTGTTCTGAGCTGGTTTATGGCGAAAATGGGCAGGTAAAAGGCGTTGTTGCGGGTGAATTCGGCAAGAATGCGGACGGCACGCATGGTGATGCCTATGAACCCGGCATGGAGCTGTTGGGGAAATATGTGTTTCTGTCCGAAGGTGTGCGCGGCTCGCTTTCGAAACAGGTTATCGAAAAATTTGATCTCGCTGCAGGCCACGAACCTCAAAAATTTGGCCTTGGCATGAAAGAAATTTGGGAAATCGACCCGGCCAAACATAAAGAAGGTACAGTGACCCATACCATGGGGTGGCCCTTGGGCAGCAATGCTGGGGGCGGGTCCTTCATTTATCATCTTGAAAACAATCAAGTGTATGTCGGGTTTGTTGTCCATCTGAACTATAAAAACCCACATTTGTTTCCCTATATGGAATTCCAGCGGTTCAAACATCACCCGATGGTGGAGAACCTGTTGGAAGGTGGTAAGCGGATCGCTTATGGGGCCCGCGCCATCAGCGAGGGTGGGTATCAATCCATGCCTAAAATGGTTGCGCCCGGTGTTGCGTTGCTCGGCTGTTCTGTTGGGATGGTCAACGTTCCGCGCATTAAGGGCAACCACAATGCCATGTTGTCGGGTAAAGCTGCGGCAGAAGCGGCCATGCAGGCGATTTCCAGTGGACGCTCTGGCGACGAACTGACCGAATACGAAACCGAAGTGCGTGGCGGTGCCATCGGGACTGATCTGAAAAAAGTACGTAACGTGAAGCCACTATGGTCCAAAAGCGGCATGCTTGCGAGCTTGGCCTTGGGTGGTGTGGACATGTGGGCAAACAGCTTTGGCTTTTCTATTCTTGGGACCTTATCACATGGAAAATCCGACGCCGAAGCGACCGAGCTTGCCGCGAACCATCAGCCTATCGATTATCCCAAACCTGACGGAAGGTTGTCGTTTGATCGTTTGACCAACGTTGCATTCTCTTTCACGAATCACGAAGAAAGCCAGCCAGCGCATCTTACGCTCAAGGATCCGGACGTGCCTGTTTCGTCAAATCTACCCGCTTTTGCCGGGCCTTCCGCGCGTTATTGTCCGGCTGGGGTGTATGAGTTTGTTGAAGAGGAAGGTAAAGACACGCGTTTTGTGATTAATTTCCAAAACTGCGTGCATTGTAAAACCTGTGATATCAAAGACCCAGCTCAAAATATTGTCTGGACGACGCCGCAAGGCGGGGACGGGCCAAATTACCCGAATATGTAGGGTCAGACGTCGGATTATAGGCTAATAACGGTCTTGTTTGCGGGTCGTGATGGATGGTTCCTACCGGGGCCATTGCGCCCACGGTCGAACCTGATAGCCTACACGTTGAGGCAGAAAAAAGAGGGTTAAAAGACCGTGTTGCGCAGAATAATGACTCCGTTGGCCGTTTTGGGTTTCTTTGTCGCCGCGAGTGCGCCGCTCAGTGCGCAATCCATTGCTGGTCCCTATTTGGCGGCCAGATCGGCGGCTGTTCAAAATGACTTTTCGCAAGCCGCGTCCTATTTCACGCAAGCCTTGGCCCGCGACCCGTCGAACGTGGCTTTGATGGACAGCGCTGTCGTGTCGCAATTGGCGATCGGGCGGCTGGATCGGGCGATACCGATTGCCATGGCGATGGAATCGGCAGGACAGGTCAGCCAGATTGCGCAGCTTGTCCTTATTGCCGATCTGATTAAACGGGGCGAATTTGACTCTCTGGTTGGGCCCGAAAGCGAAGGGCGCGGCATTGGCCCGCTTGTCGATGGATTGGTCGAAGCTTGGGCGTTGATGGGTGCTGGTGACGTAAAAGATGCTTTGGCGCGATTTGACAAAATTGCAAGCGAGCAAGCCTTGCAGGCGTTCGCCCTATACCAAAAAGCGATGGCTTTGGCCTCTGTCGGAGATTTTGAAGGCGCAGAAGAAATTTTCGCATCCGATGCGACCCGTAGTGTGTTGCAAACCCGGCGTGGCGTATTGGCGCGGGTCGAAATTCTCTCACAGTTGGAGCGCGAAGATGAGGCGCTTGCTCTTTTGCAGGCTATGTTTTCGGGGGCAACTGATCCTGAAATCGATGCAGTGATCGCAGCGCTCGCACTCGATGAACCACTGCCGTTTACCCATGTAAATTCTGTTCAGGATGGGTTTGCCGAGGTGTTCTTTAGTGTTGCAGCAGCGCTGCGCGGTGAAACGGGCCCTGAATACACGCTGCTCTATTCTCAAGTCGCCCTCGACCTGCGGCCAGATCATGTCGATGCCATTTTGCTGACCGCAGAATTGTTCGAGACCCTGGAGCAGTACGATAGCGCCATCGCCGTTCTTAAAGAAGTGCCGGCGGATGACCCTGCCTATCATGCCGCAGAACTGGGAAGAGCCGCAGCGTTGCGTCGTTCCGGAAATACTGATGCAGGTGTCGAAGTTTTAGAGCAATTGGCACGCAGCCATGGAGATCTGGCAACGGTGCAATCCGCGCTTGGCGATGCGATGCGTCAGCAAGACAGGTTTGCCGAGGCTATCACGGCCTATGATCGCGCATTGGTCATCGCTGAGGAAACAGGCGCGTCCAGTTGGTTCCTTCTTTATGCTCGCGCGATTTCCAACGAGCGTTTGGGGAATTGGGAAAATGCAGAGGCGGATTTTCGTGCCGCCCTCGCGCTGAATCCAAGCCAGCCACAGGTTTTGAACTATCTGGGATACTCGCTTGTTGAGAAACAAGTCAAACTTGATGAAGCCCTTGAGATGATCGAACAGGCTGTCGCCGCAAGTCCGGACAGCGGATATATTATCGATTCGCTTGGCTGGGCTCTCTATCGGCTGGGAAAATACGATCAGGCCGTGCCACATATGGAACGCGCGGTAGAGCTGCTTGCGATCGATCCTGTTGTGAATGATCATCTTGGTGATGTCTATTGGGCCGTTGGGCGGTATCGCGAAGCAGAGTTTCAGTGGTCTCGTGCGCTGTCGTTCAGTGATCAAGCCGAAAGCCCGGAAGATGTCGACCCAGATCGCATCCGGCGTAAGCTGGAAACGGGGCTTGATGCGGTTCTCGAAGAAGAAGGCGCACCACCGTTGAAAATCGCCAACGAGTGATCCGGGCAACATGTCTGATCCTGTTGTCTGTCATGTGTTTGCGCCTGCCAAAATCAATCTGACATTGCATGTGACGGGCAGGCGGGATGATGGCTACCATTTGCTGGACAGCGTTGTCGCGTTTGCGGATGTCGGTGATGATCTCGTTTTGAATGCAGGTGAATTGGACGGTTTTTCTGTTGAAGGACCAGAAGCCGCAGGTGTTCCAGCCGACGATAGCAACCTGATATGCAAGGTGGGTTCTATGTTCGCGAAGGCCACAGCCGCGAATGTGACGCTGATAAAGAATTTGCCGACAGCATCCGGCATTGGCGGAGGATCAGCAGACGCGGCAGCCGCCTTTCGTGGTTTTAAGGCGTTGCAAAGCGCATCCCAAATTGTGTCGCACGAACCGCTGCCAACACTGACAGATTTAGTGTTTCTGGGGGCGGATATCCCAATGTGCGTAGCATCCCAGACGGCGCGAGTATCCGGGATCGGAGATATGATTGACCCCTTGGTCGCGCTCCCTGAAGTCTATGCTGTTTTGGTCAATCCACGACGTGAAGTCGCAACACCTGATGTGTTCAAAGCGTTACAAACGCCACACAACGCACGGATGCCAGATCAGATGCCACGTTTTTCTTCTATGTTGGATTTCGTTCGGTTTTTGATGTCGCAACGCAATGATCTCGAAGAACCTGCCCTGCGTCTGGCGCCAGCGATTGACACTGTGAAACGTGTTCTCGCCTCTGATCCCGGCTGTATGTTGGCGCGTATGTCTGGTTCAGGGGCGACGTGTTTTGGTCTCTTTGAAACCCGCCATGCTGCACAAATTGCCGCAGAAGGTTTGCGTCGCTCACATCCTAACTGGTGGGTGAAGGCCGCCGTGTTGGGCTCGCAAACCAAACCCGCATCAGCCCGTATTACTTGAGGCGCTCCACAACATAATCTGCAAGATCTCTCAACATTTCTGTCACGGCATGATCCGGTAGCGGGGCCAACGCGTCTTTGGCACGTTCAGCCTGCGTACGAGCGACCTGGCCCGTATCAATCAGAGCGGCGTGCCTGTGAAGCAATGCGATGGCATGCTCAAGATCGCCATCCACTTGTTGGCCTTTCTGGATTGTACGCACCCAAAAGGCATACTCCTCCGTATCTGCCTTCGCGATTGCCTTGATCAGCGGCATCGTTAATTTTCTTTCGCGGAAATCATCGCCGACATTTTTGCCGATGACGCCGACATCGCCTTGAAAATCCAGCAGATCATCGACGATTTGGAACGCAATACCCAATGCGTCGCCGTAGGTGTACAATGCTTTGACTGCTTCCTCAGGGGCGTCCGCAATCACACCGCCAACCTCGGTCGCTGCAGAAAAAAGAGCAGCCGTTTTGCCGCGTACGACCTGCAGGTAGGTTTCTTCTGTGGTCCTCAGGTCCTGACTGGCTGTCAACTGCAACACTTCGCCCTCTGCAATCGTCGCAGAAGCGTTCGACAATATGTCCAGAACCCGCAGAGACCCCGTTTCAACCATCAACTGAAAGCTGCGTGAAAATAAATAATCCCCAACCAAAACGGATGATTTATTGTCCCAAAGCAAATTGGCGGTCGGGCGACCTCTGCGCTGTCCGCTTTCATCTACAACATCGTCATGAAGCAATGTCGCCGTGTGGATAAATTCCACAGTTGCGGCCAGATTGATGTGGTAGTCACCTTGATAACCGCAAAGTTTAGCCGCAGCCAAGGTCAACATCGGGCGTAGACGTTTTCCCCCCGCATCCACCAAATGGGCAGTCACCTCAGGGATGCGCGGCGCGTGTTGAGACGCCATTCGTTCCCGGATCAGGGTATTCACCGCTGCCATATCGTCTTGCAAAAAATCGGCCATACGGTCGTGCGGTTTTTGTGATTTTTCGCTGTTCGACATCAACTTCCCGTTTGCAAGGCTCGACATCGCTACCGGCTTGCCCTTACATCCCTGATATGAAGGAACTTTTGCGCAGCACCGATCCGACCATCATAGCCTTTGCTACTGCACTCCTTAAGGGAGAGGATATAGACTGCTTTGAAATGGACGTAAACATGAGCATTCTCGAAGGAGGCATCGGAATCTTCCCCAGACGGCTTATGGTGCGCACGGGCGATCACTTTGTTGCGACAAAAGTGATGAGCGATAACGATATCCCGCTCGGTTTATGAACGACGCCCTTACCAAAGACGCGTTTCTGGGTGGGAGACTGTATCTTTTTCAACCTAAGAACGGGTATCGCGCAGGTGTTGATTCTGTTCTGCTTGCAGCGACGATTTTTGCGCAACCCGGTGAGCGCGTGCTTGATTTAGGGTGCGGCGTTGGGGCTGCTTCACTTTGTCTCGCTGCTCGGGTGCCCGGTCTTGATCTGACCGGTGTTGAAATACAGCAAGAATATGCCGAGTTGGCGCGACAAAACGCTGGGGCGGGGATGGATGTCATTCAAGCTGATATTGCCGACCTCCCGTTCGACCTTCGGCAAAAGCAATTTGACCATGTCGTCGCAAACCCCCCATATTATGACCGAACAGCAGGCCATGTTGCCACGGACAAAGGCAGAGAGACGGCGTTAGGCGAAAACACCCCTCTAACGGATTGGGTAAAAATTGCCGCTAAACGCTTGGCACCTAAGGGATATGCGCATTTCATCCATCGTGTCGAACGCTTGCCGGAAATTCTGGGCGCAATGAGTAGATGTTTAGGCAGTATTGAGGTTTTACCTCTTGCACCACGTATGGGGCGTACCGCCGAGCTGGTGATTGTAAGGGGTCGCAAGAACGGAAGAGGAGCTTTCCAGCTTCATGCTCCGTTAGTCCTGCATGAAGGCGCGCAACATGAAAAAGATGGCGACAGTTATGTTCCACGGGTAAAAGCCGCCTTACGAGACGGCGCGTTGCTGAATTTTACGCCTTAAATTAACCGTTCATTAATCCATTTCTTGTGCATAATGCGGGTGCGGCGTGACTTGAATCACGTGATGTGTTCAAGTTGACGGCACAACCGACTTAAAAGGAGGACTGAATGAGCGTTTATGCACATGTGGAACAACTGAAGAGAAAACATGAATCCCTAAGTGATGCCGTAGAGGCAGCGCAGCGTGCACCGAGTACCGACAATTTCGAGATTGCCGACCTCAAAAAACAAAAGCTCAGACTTAAAGAAGAAATTACCCGGCTGTCGAGTTAACCTTCAGAACTTTTTGGGCGCGCGCTTGCGAAAAGCGCCGCCCCTGCGTCTCGCTAATGATGTGGGATTATTTCCATTTCGTCCGTGATATAGGCGGTTTTCTCAATCTCAGTCAGCATCCAGTCACGAAATGCGCGAATTTGCGGGCGTTCTTCCGTGCCTTTCGGGCAAAGGAAGCGAAAACGAGCACCTGCAAGCAGGGCTTTTCTAAATGGCAGTTTTAAACGACCGTCATGGATATCTTTTACAACCAATGCGCGGCGGCCCAATACGACGCCCACACCGGCCAATGCGGCATCAATTGCATGATCGGCCTGGCTGAATTGTGGTCCATGACTGGGGGCGTAATCGATGCCCATGGCGTGGAACCAAGCTTCCCAATCACAACGCGGTGTTAAAAAATCCATAGAGTTGTCATGGACAAGTGGCGCGTTGATGAGGCTTTCTGGTGTCGGATAACGACGGGCTAATTCGGGTGTCATTACGGGAGCAACCCATTCTTCGACAAATGGCATATGCCAAAGATCTTGCTCGGGATGCGTTCCAAAGCGGATTGCCACATCGACAGCATCACGGGCAACGTCGACCCTCCTAAGGGATGCGGAAAACCTCAACTCGATTTCCGGATGGCTTTGGGCAAAATCATACAGGCGTGGGGCTAACCATTTCGCCGTAAATGCGGGGCCAGCCGTGATGGTCAATGTTTGCTCATTCATAGAACGTTTCGCCATACGCCACGCGGAAGTCAGCGTTTGAAACCCGTCCGCGACACCTGGCGCTAGACTCTTACCGGCTTCGGTGAGTTCGACAGCTCGGTTTAGTCTGCGAAAAACCGGAGTGCCCAAGTGTTCTTCCAGTGACTTTATCTGAAAGCTAAGAGCGGCAGGCGTTACGGACAGTTCTTCTGCCGCGTTGGCAAAAGACATGTGCCGTGCTGCAGCATCAAAAGCGCGTAGCGCTGTCAGTGGCGGGAGTCGGTCGGTCATATCACATAAGTATATCTTGTCTGAAGGGTTGGAAAGTCTCGTTTGTCGAATGGCCAACTTAAATGCGACACAGGGTTCAGTTCAAAACCACTGATGCTTAGCGCAAAGGAAATGGCATGATAGAAGCACCGATCACCCAAAACGCGCGCGATGCGATGCAGCGCGCCCACCAGGAACGCAGCCAAGTCCTTCGCGATGTATGGCGTTGGTTGTTTCCAATCTCGAATTCCCGCTGAACGACTGCAGCGTTCTTACGGGAAACGAAGAAGGGCCGGCTCCTGTGAGCCGCCCCTTTGTTGATCTAGAAGTGACTTAATCAGACGAAAAATTGCGCACCATTCGCTGAAATGGTTGACCCGTTGATAAAGCCAGAGTCATCAGACGCCAGGAACGTTACGCAGCGCGCAATTTCCTCGGGTTCACCCAGGCGGCCCGCTGGAATGCCTGCAACGATGCTGTCGCGCACTTTCTCAGGGATGGCCATGACCATTTCAGTTGCGATGTAGCCTGGGCAGATTGCATTGGCAGTAATACCTGCGCGCGCGCCTTCTTGGGCCAAGGACTTAACGATACCTAGGTCACCAGCTTTTGTCGCGGCATAGTTTACTTGAGCAAACTGACCTTTTTGTCCGTTTATCGAGCTAATTACGATCACTCGACCGAATTTACGTTCGCGCATGCCGGACCAAACGGGGTGCACTGTGTTGAACACGCCGGTCAAATTTGTATCGACGACTTCGCTCCATTGTTCGGGGGTCATTTTGTGGAAAGGAGCATCGCGCGTTATCCCAGCGTTTGCGACGACGATGTCGACGGGCCCAAGGTCTGCCTCGACCTCAGCTATGCCGTTTTTGCTTTCCTCATAGCTGGCGACGTTCCACTTATAGGTTTTGATACCTGTTTCTGAAGTGAATTTTGCAGCAGCTTCGTCATTCCCAGCGTAAGTTGCGGCCACTGAATACCCAGCGTCCTTCAATGCGGTGGAGATAGCGGCGCCGATTCCGCGGCTGCCTCCGGTAACAAGTGCAACACGGGTCATAATTTAGTTTCCTTCTGTATTCGAATTCAATGCTTTTATTTGACAATTTTATGCGCCGCAGAGGTCGCTTTTGCCTTTGCTTAAGTAATAAAGCAGGCGGCGCAATCAGCACCGCCTGCGTTAAACTTAAGGCCGCTCAAGGCACATGGCGACGCCCATGCCACCGCCAATGCAAAGGGTTGCAAGGCCTTTCTTCGCGTCGCGTCGCTTCATTTCAAACAACAATGTGTTCAAGATACGCGCTCCGGATGCGCCAATCGGGTGTCCAATGGCGATCGCGCCACCATTCACGTTTACGACGTCCGGGTTCCAGCCCATGTCTTTGTTTACAGCGCATGCTTGTGCCGCAAAAGCTTCGTTTGCTTCTACAAGATCTAAATCTTCGGCTTTCCATCCGGCTTTTTCCAGAGCTTTGCGGCTTGCGAAAATTGGACCAGCGCCCATGATCGATGGGTCTAATCCGACGGTTGCATAGCTGGCAATGCGGGCCAAAGGCTCTATGCCACGTTTTTCAGCCTCATCAGCAGACATCATCAAGGCACCAGCTGCGCCATCATTCAGGCCTGATGCATTTGCGGCGGTCACTGATCCATCTTTTGTGAAGGCCGGGCGAAGCTTTTGCATGGCAGCGATCGTGGCACCATGGCGAATATACTCATCTTTATCTACTACAATGTCGCCCTTACGTGTCTTGATTGTGTAGGCGAAAATCTCATCGTCGAATTTTCCAGCATTCTGTGCAGCCTCAGCTTTGTTTTGAGACGCAACTGCAAATTCGTCTTGTTGATCACGGCTGATCTGCCACTTTTCAGCGACGTTCTCGGCAGTTTGACCCATGTGATACCCATTGAATGCATCCCACAGTCCGTCACGAATCATAGTGTCGATGTATTTCATGTCACCCATTTTATGGCCGGCACGTAGGGGGGCGGCATGTGGGGACAGCGTCATGTTTTCTTGTCCACCAGCTGCAACAATCGACGCGTCGCCAAGTTGGATGTGTTGAGCAGCCAGTGCAACAGCGCGCAAACCGGAGCCACAGACTTGGTTGATTGACCATGCTGAGGATTCCTGCGGCAGGCCTGCATTTATATGGGCCTGACGGGCAGGGTTTTGTCCTTGAGCCGCCGTAAGTACTTGACCTAGAATTGTTTCCGAAACTTCGGAGGCGTCCACACCAGCTCGCAGTACAACTTCTTTGAGCATGGCAGCGCCAAGATCATGCGCTGGAGTAGTTGCGAAAGATCCGCCAAAGCTGCCTACGGCAGTCCTTGCGGCGGAAGCGATTACGACGTTCGTCATGATGGTTTGGTCCTTTGCCAGTTGGTGACAAGACCAAACGTGCGTATGACTGACACGAACGGGCCTTATCATCGATACGGGCAACTGTTAACGCATCGTCAAAATAGCGGCAACCGCCCTTTTCTGTGACACAGCACCGCAAAGGCAAAGACCGTTTGTTGGCTATACAGCCTTACTCAAATCCGTGTCTCGCATCCAAGTAGGGCGCGTTGTTGCTGCCGCAAAGTGGAAGCCTTGGAGGCAATCCACACCGAGCTCAACCAAGACTTCTGCATCTTCTTTGTTTTCTACGAACTCCGCGACCGTCATCATGTCAAAATGCTTGGCAATGGAAATCAGGGCCGCCGTCATTGCGCGATTGTCGGCGTCTTTCGAAATTCCTTGGATAAATTGGCCATCGATTTTGATGACATCGAAACAAAAGTCTTTGAAGTAACGCAGTGCAGTATACCCGGCTCCGAAGTCGTCCATTGCAAAGCAGATGCCCTTCATTTGCAATCTGTCCATAAAGTCGACAACAAGCTCTGGAACCATCAGGGCAGAACTCTCGGTAATTTCCAGAATGAGACGTTCGCCGATCATTTCATTCTTTTTTAGCCAGCGGTCTAAAGTTCGATTCCAAGGTTGATAGCCTACCGACCTTGCAGACATATTGATCGACAGTCGAAGTTCCGGGTTTTCGTGAAGAGCCCGCAAGCCTTTGGCCAGAGCCAGGGTGTCGAGTTCTCGTCCAAGTTCTGAGTTTTCAATGGTATCCATAAAAACGCCGGCGGGAATCACCCGGCCTGTCTCGTCCAAGACACGTATTAAGCCTTCGTGGAACGCGACCTTGTTTAAATCGCGTGCTTGCATCACCGGCTGAAAGGCCAAAAGAACTTGTTTGTGCCGAATTGCTGCGGCGACCATGTCGATTGTTTTTTGGTCCCTGGAGGTCAGGGCGAAGTTGAGAGGGTTGTCTCCTCCAGGCGCAATGTCGGCCATCATGCGATTTTTTCTTCCGGTCATTGTGATCCTCGCGCTGTTTGGTGATGCCACAGTGACTCTCTATATGCTAAGGACGCGTTAATATTCCCATTTTGTTCTAATTTTAGTCGTGATGGAAGTATTGCAACTTATTGAAATAAAAGGAATAAAACTGAATGGAACGTTGTGGATGGGCCGGGCCAGAACAGATCTATTTAGACTACCATGATACAGATTGGGGGGTGCCAGAATACAATAGTCGGGCGCTGTGGGAAAAATTGATTCTCGACGGGTTTCAGGCGGGTCTGAGTTGGATCACGATTTTGAAGAAACGTGAGAACTTTCGAAGTGCATTTGCTGGTTTTGACCCAGACGTTATTGCCGAGTGGGGAGATGAGCAAATTGCGGTGCTGTTGAATGACCCCGGGATCATCCGGCACAGAGGTAAGATAGAAGCGGCTATTTCCAACGCGCGAGTTTGGCAAGAAATAGAAACGCGTGAAGGTTTTGACCAATTTCTATGGAAATATGTGGATGGGAGACCTTTGCAAAACAATTTCGCGGTGCAATCCGACGTCCCACCCAAAACACCTCTCTCTGCGCAAATTTCCAAGGATCTCAAGGCCGAAGGGTTTAAATTTTGTGGCCCAACTATCGTCTATGCTTTTATGGAAGCTGTCGGCATGGTGAACGATCATTTGGTTACTTGCCATCGGCATGCGCCGGTTGCAGCGATGGGGCAGTTGACACTGCCGGGTGGCGCAGTATAAGCGCGGCTTCATTGGTGTTGGTGGCCCCTGCAAGGGGATGCCTGTCGGGCCCTAGGCCAAAGGACAACGCCCTTCATGCCCATCACCGGGCGCATCTAAAGAAGGAGAACAGCCGTGACAAAACGCACGTCTGCCAAACACAAAATTGACCGCCGTATGGGCGAAAACATTTGGGGCCGCCCCAAATCGCCCGTTAATCGCCGCGAATATGGCCCTGGCCAGCATGGTCAGCGCCGCAAGGGCAAAATTTCTGACTTCGGTATCCAGTTGCGTGCCAAGCAGAAACTGAAAGGTTACTACGGCGATCTGACTGAAAAACAATTCCGCCGCATATACGCAGAAGCTGAGCGTGTAAAAGGCGATACAGGTGAAAATTTGATTGGTTTGCTTGAGCGTCGTTTGGACGCCATTGTATATCGTTGCAAATTCGTACCGACTGTTTTTGCTGCGCGTCAGTTTGTGAACCACAAACATGTTCGCGTGAACGGCAAAATCGTCAACATCCCGTCTTATCGTGTTAAAGAGGGCGATGTCATCGAGGTGCGTGACCGCTCCAAGCAGATGACTGCATTGATTGAGGCGACACAATTGCCTGAGCGTGATGTACCTGATTACATCGAAGCGGATCATTCCAAAATGAGCGCGACCTTCGTGCGCACACCTGCTCTGGGCGATGTACCATATCCGGTCGTTATGGAGCCAAACCTGGTCGTCGAATTCTACGCGAAAAACTAAGGTTTTTCTCGATCCAATAAGAAAGCCGCGCAGGAATTTGCGCGGCTTTTTGCGTTTCTTGTTCTGTGCCGCCCCGGCAAAGGGAGCTGCTTCAACGGCAACATCAATGCTGCGGGTTGTTATTTTGGCACACCTAGAGTGTCGAGATCGGGGTATTTCTCCATCATACGGTGCAACATTTCCGTGCCGCCGGCAGGTGACCAATGGCCGTAATCAACAATAATTGGTTGGTGATCTTGTGTCATGAAATCACAGTCCGGAGCGCAGAGAACATTGTAACTGGAAAGGTATTGAACCGAAGAATTGTTAAAAGTGCGGTCAAGAAATTGATCTAGATCTGCAAAGGCCGTCATGTCCATCGCGTGGTATTTTGCGATCAGTTCATCCTGTGACCATGTTGTCGCGAGAGCGATTTGTATGCGAGGGTGGAACTCGGGGCGGGGGCCCCAGTAAAAGACTTTAGTGTTTTCATCTGCTAATGCGATTAATTCTCTATAGACCTGTCCGATTGCGTTTGGCTTCAACTGAAGAGAGCTTAAACTCTCCTCTGGAACTCCTTCCATCAGATTTGCCGACCGTTGCGAGTAGATAATACTGTCGATCCTGCCCCTATTTGTTTCAATCCATGCGGAGGCGTGTGCAATAAAATCGCTGCAAGGAGATCCCCTTTGCATGTCACGGCCAAATGCGCATCCTGCTGCTGTCAGTTGAACCACGTTGCGGTGAGGAAAATATGTATCCATCGCAAACCAAATGTCAGCTGCATGACTATCCCCTAAAACCACAATCATATTTTCGCGGTGATCGGGTAAGCACTCATCGAATGCAGAAAGATACTCTGGTAGTGACATTTTGGAAAAATGGCATTGCCCGGTTCTTATGCCCTTTATGCGTGCGCCACGGCCGTCCGAAACAGCGCGATTGAGAGCCTGTAAATCCGCTGGCAGGCGATCTTTCATGCCATCCTGACGATCAATAACGATGCTGTACCCGAAAATCAGCGCAGCTAAACCACCGACAGAAAACAGCAATTGGCGTGTCCCGATTGCGAACTTTGGCGGGTCCGTTTTGAAAGTTCTTTTTCGACAAGGTTGCTCAACCCCGAAATACATCGCGCATGCGAGCAAAACGACACCGGTGGTAAGAAGACTGATCTCTAACGGCGACTGAGGTAACTCATAGAGATACGTGTAATAAACAACGACAGGCCAATGAACCAAATAGAGCGAGTAACTGATACGCCCAATGTAAACGAACAGGTTTTGTGCCAAAATCCGATTAAACCATGCCTCAGGTCCGGCCCAAATAAGGAGAGCGGCGCCAAGACATGGCACGAGGGCGTGGAGGCCCGGGAAGCGGGTGCTTTTGTCAAACAGAAACATGGTGCCTAAAATAAGGGCCAAGCCTAAAACGGATATTCCGGAGCGCATTTTTGCACTCGCCTCTGGCCATATGGTCATGACAGCCAGACTGGCGCCGAATGAAAATTCAAAAATTCTGAATGGAGCCAGAAAGAAAACTGTTTCAGGGTGAGCCGCTAAAAAATACTCTGCGCATAGCAGGCTTGCTAATGCTAAAAGAGCAAGGATAACTTGTATGCCTGCGCGTCCTAACCGCCAAGCAAGCAGCAAAAGAGCTGGCCAGATGAAATAGAACTGCTCTTCAACACCCAGTGACCATGTGTGTAAAAGCGGCTTATAGATTGCTTCGGCGTCAAAATATCCAGCTTCCAACCAAAAAAGAATATTCGAAACAGATAACAGAGAGGCAAGGGACGATTCAGCCAGTAACTCGAGATGCTCAGGGGCCAAAACGAACCGCCCGACTGCAAGTGTTAGTAAGAGCGTGACCAGAAGCGCCGGTCCTAAACGTCGAATTCGTTTTACGTAGAAAGCGAGAAAAGAGAATCGACCGTCTTCCAAGTCGCGCAGCAATAAAGATGTGATCAGATAGCCACTGATAACAAAGAAGACGTCAACACCAACAAACCCGCCTGATATAGCGCCCACCCCCATGTGAAAAAGAACGATGGGAACGACGGCGAGCGCTCTGAGGCCGTCGATATCTGCTCGGTACAGCGTGCCAGATGTTTTGTTTGTCATGCTGTAGCCGATCTGCTCTGCTGGTTTCTCAGTGTTCTCGAGATACTATCGCAAATTGTTCTGGTGCGGCTACCAGGATCACTCGAATTGTGGATGGATGGTGTATTTTGGCATTGCGACCACGACTTGGTGGTGGCGCAGCCACGCGCCTGTGTATAAGTTCCGCGCGACAGGAGATGGCTATATGACAACGACAATCCCCGTGCAGCCCGGAATCATGGAAATATCGCTCTATCAGGGCGGTGCTTCAAAAATTCAGGGTCAAACCAACCCCTTGAAGCTGAGCTCGAACGAAAACCCAATGGGGTGCAGCCCAAAAGCGTCGGCTGCCGTTGCTGATGCTGCATTGTCTTTACATCGCTACCCCTCGACGGATCATGCAACCTTGCGTGCCACGATTGCCGAAATTCACGGGCTGGACGTCGGACAAGTCATTTGTGGGGTTGGTTCAGATGAGCTGCTGACGCTTTTGGCGATGGCTTTTGCTGGGCCGGGGGATGATGTCCTTTACCCGGAACATGGTTTCTCAATGTATCGGATATTTGCTTTGTCCGTTGGTGCAACACCCGTTGTGAGCCCAGAAAAAGACCGCAAGGTCGATGTGGACGCCATCCTCGAAAAGATCTCGGATAAAACGCGTCTCATCTATATTGCAAACCCAGCCAACCCGACCGGGACTGCCCTGGAAACACAGGAAGTGGAGCGCCTTGCGAAATCTGTGCCTGCAGATTGTTTGCTGATTCTGGATGGTGCCTATGCTGAATTTCAAACGGACTATGATGGGGGGGCTGCTCTGGTCCAGGCTTACCCGAATGTTGTGATGACGCGTACCTTATCAAAACTCTATGGTCTTGGCGGGTTGCGCGTTGGGTGGGCCTATGCCTCCCAACATGTGATTGATGTGCTGAACCGCGTAAGAGGGCCGTTTAATCTTTCTTCTGTGGCTTTGGCTGGAGCGGAAGCCGCTTTGCGAGATCGAGATTTCGTTGAGACATGCCTAAAGGAAAACGCCGAGCAGCGCGTGCGGTTGATGGAGGGGTTGCGTCAGTACGGAATCGCTTGTGACCCCAGTCATGCTAATTTTGTCCTGGCCCGATTTGCGGATGAAACAGAAGCTTTGGCGGCAGATGCCCATCTGAAATCCGCCGGTATTCTGGTTCGTTTGGTCAAGGGGTACGGCTTCCCCGAAGCGTTACGGATTACAGTTGGAACTGCAAAAGATGTGAGCCGGGTGCTAGATGCAATGGCGGGGTTTAAGGGGATAAAATGAGTGTCGTTTACAAACGTGTCGCCTTAATTGGGTTAGGTCTTATCGCATCGTCGATGTTTTGGGCGATGAAACGCAAAGGGCTGGCAGGCGAGGTGGCTGGTTATGCCAGATCACAGGAAACACGCGATACCGCGCGCCGTATCGGGCTGTGCGATCAAGTATGCGACACGGCGGCCGAGGCGGTTGAGGGCGCCGATTTAGTTGTTTTATGTGTGCCAGTTGGCGTCATGGGACAGATTGCTGCGGATATTGCACCCTATTTGAAACCCGGTGCAACGGTGACGGATGTTGGTTCTGTGAAGCGCGACGTGATCGATAATGTTCACCCGCATTTGCCGCAGGATGTACATTTTATTCCCGGCCATCCGCTCGCTGGGACAGAGCATTCGGGCCCCGAAGCGGGTTTCGCAGAGCTTTTCGATAATCGATGGTGCCTGTTGGTCCCGGTTTCCGGCAGTGATCTGACGGCGGTTGCGCGACTGCGAGAGCTGTGGGAAGGGCTGGGCAGCAATGTTCAGGAAATGGACGCCGGGCATCACGATTTGGTTCTTGCGGTCACAAGCCACGCGCCTCACTTGATTGCCTATACGATGGTGGGTGTGGCCGATGATCTTGGACGTGTGACGGACAGTGAAGTGATTGAATACTCTGCCGCTGGTTTTCGTGATTTCACCCGCATTGCTGCAAGCGATCCGACGATGTGGCGGGATGTTTTTCTAACCAATAAAGATGCAACGCTTGAAATTTTGGGCCGTTTCACCGAGGAACTCTTTGCCCTGCAGCGCGCGATCCGGACCGGCGATGGAGACCATCTGCACGACTATTTCACCCGCACCCGTGCAATTCGCCGAGGCATTATCGAAGCAGGTCAAGATACGGATGCGCCAGATTTCGGTCGAAGCACTTCCTCGTCGTGAGGTTCTGGTTCGCTATCATACTGGTGCTATCAAGCCCGGTTTTCGCCGCACCCGATGCGTCGCTCAGGCCACCGGAAAAAACATCCAAGGGAGCCGCAACGCAATCAGTGCCCAATGCCGCCGTGCCTGCTACTTTGAACGTGAATGGTATGAAGGTTTCTCTCCGCCCAAAGTTACGTCCGCGTAAATTTCGGCGCATTGCGCGGGCGCAAGAACGGCTCCGACAAAAAGGTGCTGTTTGCGGCGATCTCGATATTCAGGGGGATATCGCGGGGCGCGTCACCGGGGAACGAACCGGTTGTGGTATTCAGAACGCGGTGCGCGTGCGCTCCGTGTCAGGGATAACCCTGAGCCAACCCGCAGTATTAGATTGCACCACGGCGCAAGCACTGAAGTCCTGGGTTGATACGACAGCCAAACCTGCATTGTCTCGCAAAGGTGGGGGTCTCAAACAGCTCCGCGTTGCGGCGCATTATTCGTGTCGTACCCGTAACAATCGTGCGGGTGCGCGCTTGTCCGAACATAGCAAGGGGCGCGCGATTGATATTTCGGCCGTCCGGTTGCAAGACGGGTCCCTCATTACGGTCCGAAACGGATGGAACGGAAAAGATACAGCACAGGCGATGCGGCTGTTGCACAAAGGTGCATGTGGCCCGTTCGGAACAGTTTTAGGGCCAAACTCCGATCGCTTCCACGTTGATCACTTCCATTTTGATACCGCACGCTATCGCAGCGGGCCCTATTGCCGCTAACGCAAGACCAAACGTGGCGCAGAGCCCAAGGGGAAGAAACCTAAAAAGACGCTTCCATCACGCAGGGATAGCGTGACGTCTAAGGTGTCGGGGTTCCCGCTTCCTTGGGCGAGTGCGGCAAGAATGTTTTCAGCCTGAGCGCGGATTGAAGGCGGCAAAACCCCTGTCGTCTCGGCCAGTGCGATCATCTCCCGCCAATTTCTGGCTTGCAATGTGACGTCTCCTGACAAGATACCACCAGAGGCGACGGCCAAATCCGCAGCGCCTCGTAGCAATAGGCCGCCCCATGTAATTTCTGCGAGGTTTAGGTCAATATGGCGTGGTTGCGGCCGTGCGGTTTCTACTGTTGATCGATCAAAGGGGCGATCAAACAAGACGGTCATATCGATTTGCAGATTGTCGAAAAAAATCGGCCAATCATCAGGGATGCGCAGATTGCGCCGGGCCACGTCACCGAGGCGAAAACCGGGGGCGGTTAAGGTAAAAGCATAAGTTCCCTTGGACGTCTCGGATTGTGTCATTTTAAGCGACAGGCCCTGAGCGCCCATTAAGGAGCCTTCCGGGGACGAGACAAGCCAACCCTCAGACGTCAACGCCAGTTCTTCTAATTCCAGTGCAAACCCTGGGTGCAGACGTAAATCGGCACGTGCCTGCGTGGCTGTTATGGTTTTGCGTTCCAGCGGGCTCGCCAAAATCATTTCGTCCTGAGGAAAGAGGATGCTTGCATATCCGGGCCACCACGCCGGCGCATTTACGTCCAAAACGCGGGTTGAAAAGGCAACGCCTGACCGCGGATCTGCCAGCGCGGGTTCGGCCAAACGCAGATTGAGATTTAAGGGAAACCCACTTTTGTCGACCCTGGCGACTTCAGCTTGCCAACCCAGAGATCTTTGGTGCTCAAACCACTTTAAAATGCCCATTTGAACGGTCGTGGCTGCAAAGAACCACCAAGCTCCCCATAAAACCGCGCAGAGGATCACCAACCATATCAATCGTCGCATATTTGTCCTCTTCCGTTCTGTTGTGAATTGAGGTTTACGCAATGCAGCCAAGGAGAACCAGTTTAATGACAATGTGGGTATTTGGGTACGGAAGCCTGTTGTGGAACCCCGGTTTTGAGGTTTCTGAACAAATCATTGCAACCCTGCCGGGGTATGCGAGATCTTTCTGCATGCGCTCGATCCATCACCGGGGGAGCGAGGCAAAACCCGGCTTGGTTCTGGCTCTGGATGAAGAGCCAGCGCATGCCTGCGAAGGGGTTGCGCTTCGGGTTAAAGCAGGCACTGAAGCGCAAACCTTGGCATATTTGCGGGAACGCGAACTGATTTCGTCGGCTTATGTTGAGCGTGAATTGAAGATTGACTTAAAAGACGGCAGACGCGTGAACTCTGTCGTCTATGTGATCAGCGCTGATCACGTACAGTATTGCGGTGGGCTTCCACTGGAGGAGCAGGCGCAAATTATTGCGCAGGCGGTCGGTGGAATGGGGCCGAATACGGAATATCTCTTCAATACAGCGCAACATTTGGCGCAAATCGGCTTGCATGACCCAGATATTGAGTGGCTAAGTCAGCGGGTTCGTGCAATTACTTCATAAATCTTTGACGCTTGGTAGGATTTTCTGCGTAAAATACTGCCAGAGCAGAACAATAACGGTCAGGATCGGAAACCGATGGCGTTACCAGACCTTGAGACAAGGCCAGTCTTTTCTCAGCCTGTAAGGCAAATTTCGTTGATGTTGATTGTATTGGCGCTGTCCGGTTTCGGCGGCTTCCTTGCGTTACCTCGCGTTTTACCGGTGTTTCAGGCCAATCCATACTTGAATGGTTTCATCATTTTTGTCTTTGGGATCGGCGTTTTGGCCTGTTTCTATCAAGTCTTTCAGTTGATAGGGTCGGTGCGCTGGATCGAACGATTTATCACGGATACATTGGACAGCCGTGTTAAACCTCCGTTACTTTTGGCACCGTTGGCGACACTTTTGCGCCAACGCGGTGCACGTATGCAAGTGGGTGCGTCTTCGACACGCTCCATTTTGGATTCTGTCGCCACCCGAATTGATGAAGCGCGTGAAATTACGCGTTACATTGTAAATATGCTGATCTTTTTAGGCCTTCTGGGGACCTTTTACGGGTTGGCGACGACGGTACCCGCAGTTGTGGACACGATCCGCAGCCTCGCTCCACAGGATGGTGAGGGCGGTGTCGAAGTCTTTAATCGCCTCATGACTGGTTTAGAGGCGCAATTGGGCGGTATGGGCGTGGCTTTCGCATCCTCTCTGTTGGGCTTGGCGGGATCGCTGATTGTTGGACTGCTCGAACTCTTTGCCGGCCACGGACAGAACCGGTTTTACCGTGAACTCGAAGAATGGCTCAGCTCGATCACTCGTGTAGGATTTACCACAGGAGATGACGCAAGCAGTGATCAGAATGTTATGGCTGGTGTCGTGGATCATATGGCGGAACAAATGGACGTTCTCCAGCGCATGTTTATGCATGCCGACGAGGGGCGCAGCGAAGTGAATGCCACGCTGGGAGGGCTAGCAACTTCCATTGAAAAGATGACCCAACGGATGGAGGGTGCTGATCCTGCAAGTGCCGCGTTGGAACGGGTTGCTGCTGGACAGGAACGTTTGATTTCATTGATCGAAACACAAGGGCATGGCGAGGGCATCGATGCTGAAAGCCGTATGCGATTACGCTCGATCGACGTTCAAATGTTGCGTATCCTAGAAGAGATGTCGGCAGGACGCCAAGAGAGCGTCGCTGAGTTGCGGATGGACATTAATCGTTTGACGGATGTGCTTAAGACGCGCAACACGGCGGCAACTGGCAACACAATCCCACCCGGAGACGGCTAATGGCGCTGTCGCGTCGCACAGGAACTCGGTTTCAGGCTTCGATCTGGCCCGGCTTTGTCGATGCGATGACCGGTCTATTACTGGTTTTGATGTTTGTGCTGACGATTTTTATGGTTGTGCAATTTGTCTTAACGGAACGGATCACTGGGCAAGAAACGGAGTTAAATCAACTAGCCGGCGAGGTTGCAGCGCTGGCGCAAGCATTGGGTATCGAAGAGCGAAACAACGAACGTCTCGAAGATCGTGTCGGCGAACTCGGCACGACCCTGTCGCAAGCAGAAGCACAAGTAGCGGCCTTGACGCTCACGCGGAATGCACAGGCTACCGCCATGAATATTGCCCAATCCAGAATTACCAGTTTTGAAGCGCAGGTGGCTGGGTTGATCGCCCAAAGAGATGAAGCTTTCGGCGCGATAACTGCACTGGAAGAGGTGAACAGCGCATTGGAAACGGAGCAACAAGAGCTTGTCAGCGAACGCGACACTTTAAACCTAGCCTTGGCCGCTTCCCGCTCGGAGATTGATTTACAAGCGGAAGCAGCGCGACTTGCAGCGGCCAGGCGAGAAGCGCTTGATGCGTTAGTTGCGAATCTAGAAGCCGAAAATGCTGCTCGTGGGGATGAAATCCAAAGCCTGAGCCGTGCATTGGATGAGAGCCAAACAGCGCTTGGGGAAGAAGAGGTAGCCCGTTTGGCGGAAGCGGCAGCCGCAGAGTTATTGCGTGCCCGCCTTCAGGCAGCAGACGTTGAGCTCACGAGCATGACATTGGCATTGGAGCGTCAACGTCAAGAGGCCGAAGATATACTGACTTTGTTAGCCGCAGCACGCGCAGCCGAGTCGGATCTGGATAACGCTTTGGCAGCAGCTCTGTTGAAAATAGGGGTTTTAGAAGACGGTGTCCAAAAGGGGGTGACCGCGCAGGAGAATCTTGCGGCGCTGGAAATCGAACAAGACATCATGGCGGAACGTTTGACTGAGATTCTAGCGGAATTGGATGAAGCTCAGTCCACTGCTGCGCTGCAGGCCGCGGCCCGTGCAGCAGCAGAGGCGCAAGCCCAAGCAGTTTCGGATGATGCAGCCGATAGATCGGCCGCTTTACGAGAGCAGCTGGCCTCTGCATTGGCAGCGCAGCGCGCGGCTGAAATTCTGGCGCAAAATACGACAACGCAGGCGCAAAGGCGTGCCGCTCTGTTAGACCAAGCGAAAGATGCATTGATCGATCAAGAGCAAATAAGCACGCAGGCGCAACGACAGGCCGAATTGTTGAATCAACAAGTTGCTGCTTTACGGTCTCAGTTAGGAAGCCTGCAGGCTTTGTTGGATGATGCAAAAGAACGTGATGACGCGCAGCAAGTTCAGTTACAGTCCTTGGGGTCAGAATTGAATACTGCGTTAGCTCGCGTGGCTACCGAGGAACGACGGCGCGCGCAGTTGGAAGAGGCGGAACGGACACGCCTGGAAGCAGAAGCCGCGGTTTTGGAAGCCGAGGCAGAACGATTGAGCGCCGAGACGAAGAACCTAGAGCAATTTAGATCAGAATTTTTTGGCCGATTACGCGACCTCTTGGGCAATCAGGCCGGGGTGCGCATCGAGGGGGATCGGTTTGTGTTCTCTTCAGAAGTTCTCTTCGAAACAGCACGAGCGGATTTATCTTTAGAGGGGCAACAAGAAGTTGGGAAAGTTGCTGAGATTATTTCGGGTGTCGCCGGTGAAATCCCCCCAGAAATTGATTGGATCATCCGCGTGGATGGGCACACGGATGATTTGCCCCTCTCTGGAGCCGGACGTTTTGCAGATAACTGGGAACTAAGCCAAGCGCGCGCGCTTTCAGTGGTTCGTTACATGTCTGAGCAACTGGGGATACCACCAGACAGATTAGCTGCAAACGGATTTGGCCAATACCAGCCCGTTGCCAATGAAAGCACGCCGGAAGCACGGGCTCAAAACCGTAGGATCGAGCTCAAGTTTACCGAAAAATGATGTAGGAGATCCAATTGTTGGTTTCTCATTAAAAGAATGCGAGCTGCACTGACCGCAATAGACCGGTTTGGTGTCTTTTTGCGGAGTGGGAACCAGTACCGGACGAACAAAAGAGCCCGCGTTGCTAATGCAACGCGGGCTCTTTTAGATAGTGGTAACTGCTTATTCGGCCGTCAATAGGGGAGGCTTGTCTCCCGAGAGCCTTGGGTTGTCTGGCCCTTCGACTTTTAAATCAATTTCCCCCGCCTTGATGCCAACGCGGACGACACCACCCTTGGCCAATTTGCCAAACAGAAGTTCTTCGGCCAATGGTTTTTTGATATGCTCCTGGATGACACGGCCCAATGGCCTTGCGCCCATTTTGCTGTCGTACCCTTTCTCGGCCAACCATTCAGCAGCAGGTTTGGTTAGTTCAATGGTGACATTGCGATCCATGAGTTGGGCTTCAAGCTGCAAAACAAATTTTTCAACAACCCTAAGAATGACTTCTTTCGGCAGCGGCGCAAAACTAATGACCGCATCCAGGCGATTCCGGAACTCCGGCGTAAATGTGCGCTCGATTGCCGCCGTATCTTCACCTTCACGACGCTCACGGCCAAAGCCAATGGCTTCTTTTGCCAGTTCTGCAGCGCCAGCGTTAGATGTCATTATCAGAACAACGTTTCTGAAATCCACAGTGCGTCCATTGTGATCCGTGAGTTTACCGTGATCCATAACCTGCAACAGAATATTGTAGACATCTGGATGCGCTTTTTCCATTTCGTCTAAAAGTAGGACGCAATGGGGATGTTGATCAACGCCATCTGTCAGCATTCCACCCTGATCAAAACCAACATATCCGGGAGGAGCGCCAATCAGACGTGAAACGGCATGCTTTTCCATGTACTCGGACATGTCAAAACGGAGCAATTCGACCCCAAGAGTATCTGCAAGTTGTTTTGCAACTTCGGTCTTACCAACGCCAGTGGGACCTGCGAACAGGTAGTTGCCGATCGGTTTTTCTGGTTCACGTAGCCCTGCCCGCGCAAGCTTTATGGCTGAGGCAAGCGCATCGATGGCTTTGTCCTGTCCAAATACGACCCGTTTCAGTGATCCTTCGAGATCTTTCAGGACCTCAGCGTCATCTTTGGAGACATTTTTCGGTGGAATGCGGGCAATTTTTGCGACCACATTTTCGATTTCTTTCGTTCCAATTGTTTTGCGACGTTTTGCTGCAACGACCAAGTGTTGTGCCGCGCCAGCCTCATCAATAACGTCAATCGCGCTGTCAGGAAGCTTGCGATCGTTAATGTAGCGTGAGGCCAGCTCAACGGAGGTTTTGATTGCGTCAGCAGTATATTTGACGGAATGATGATCCTCGAAATAGGGTTTCAAGCCCCGTAGAATCTTCACGGCATCTTCAACGGAAGGTTCGCTTACGTCAATTTTTTGGAACCGACGGCTCAGGGCGCGGTCTTTTTCAAAATGTTGCCTAAACTCTTTATAGGTTGTTGACCCCATGGTGCGCAATTTACCACCCGCAAGAGCGGGCTTGAGCAAGTTCGACGCATCCATTGCCCCGCCTGACGTCGCTCCGGCGCCAATGACAGTGTGAATCTCGTCTATAAACAAGACAGCATCTTTGTGTTCTTCTAGTTCGGACACAACTGCCTTGAGACGTTCTTCGAAATCGCCGCGATACCGTGTTCCAGCAAGCAATGCGCCCATGTCCAGAGAGTAAATCGTAGCTTCAGCCAGAATTTCCGGCGTTTCGCCTGCGACGATTTTGCGCGCCAATCCTTCTGCGATGGCAGTTTTTCCGACACCTGGATCGCCCACCAACAGTGGGTTGTTTTTGCGACGACGACATAGAACTTGAATGCATCGTTCGACCTCAGAATCGCGCCCTATTAGGGGATCGATATCGCCTTCACGCGATTTAGCGTTCAGATCGACGCAGTATTTTTCCAGTGCGCTTTCTTTTTTCTCGCCTTCAGTCACTCCTTGCGCTTCTTCTTCGACTTCTGGAGCACCAGAAACAGGGCGTTGCTCACCATAGGCTGGATCTTTGGCGACGCCATGCGCGATGAAATTGACCGCATCGTAGCGGGTCATATCCTGCTCTTGTAAGAAGTAGGCCGCATTGCTTTCCCGTTCGGCGAAAATTGCGACCAGTACATTCGCACCGGTTACTTCTGTTCTACCTGAGGATTGTACGTGAATAGCGGCGCGCTGTATTACCCGCTGAAATGCAGCCGTTGGTACTGCTTCGGATCCGTCGACGTCTGTGACCAGATTGCTAAGGTCTTCATCGACGAACTCGATGAGCGTTTTGCGTAAATCATCGACATCGACGCTGCACGCCTTCATCACGCGCGACGCGTCAGGTTCGTCAATGAGAGCCAGTAACAGATGCTCAAGCGTTGCAAATTCATGACGTCGTGCGTTAGCCAAGGCCAAAGCCGAATGGATTGCTTGTTCCAGTGTGGTCGAAAATGAAGGCACGGCAAGTGCTCCTTCTGATCGGGGTCAGTGGCGGTACTGAGCGATATCAGCCCGTCATCCAACCATAGCCTCATAGTATTAGAGTTTGGTTGATCGAAGCCCGGCTTCAAGTTTTTTCTTTATTTTTTCTGTCACAAATCGCGTGAACAGGCCGGACGTGGTTATGCCTTAGGCGGTTAAAATGAATCTTTGCGGGCACGGATTTCCGCGAAGACCTCGGCGTCGGATGCTGTTTTCATATCTAAATGCGCTCGTATATCAGGGTTTGCTGCACGCAAAAACGGATTTGTTTCCAGCTCAAGCGACAGGCGTGAAGGTACAGTGGGACGTCCGTTGGCACGTGCTGCGGAAATCTGTTCTGCACGGAATATAAGATCAGGATTATGCGGATCAATGGTTAACGCAAACCTAGCATTGGCTGCGGTATATTCATGACCTGAATAAATTACTGTCTTTTCGGGCAACGCTGCTAGTTTGCATAAGGATGACCACATCTGACTGGCGGAGCCTTCAAACAATCGACCACACCCCAAGGCCATCAGGCTATCTGCCGTAAATACGGCGTGCGCACTCTCCATATGATAGGCGATATGTCCAATGGTATGCCCTGATACATCCAAGACGTGGATGTCGTGACCTGCAAATGAAAACCTGTCGTTATTTCCTAAGCTCGAATCCAATTTAGGCAGTCGATGCGCGTCCGCACTTGCCCCGCGAATGGTTGCGGGGAATTTTTCTAAGATGGCATCCAACCCCTGAACATGATCGTCGTGATGGTGCGTGATCCATATTTCGCTCAGTCGCCATCCGCGCTCAGTCAGGGTCGTTAAAATCGGATCAGCTTCTGGAATATCAACCAGCGCGGTTTCTCCAGAGGCCTTATCATGTATCAGATAAGCATAATTGTCGGACAGACAGGGGATCGTAACGATTTCAACGGGCATGGCCATTTCCCAAAAGCTTTGCAACACTAGGCTAAACACTGACCTATCGCGAGGCGGACTGCAATGCATCTGGACGTGCAGGATTTGCGAAATTTTTATTATCGGAGCGCTTTGGGGCGCGCCGCCCAGTATTCGTTGCGAAATCGTATGCTGGAGATATGGCCTGAAGCAAAAGGCCAAACCGTGGTTGGTTTCGGATTTGCTGCGCCCTTGCTGCGCCCCTTCCTCAAAGACGCCCGCCGTGTCATGGCGTTAATGCCGGGTCCGCAGGGTGTTATGCCCTGGCCACCCAACATGCCGAATGTTTCTGTGCTGACCGAAGAAACGCTTTGGCCAATTGAAACCGGGCATGTTGATAAATTGGTGTTATTGCATGGATTGGAAACGTCCGAGAGGGTTTCGGATTTGCTTGAGGAATGCTGGCGGGTGCTGGGGCCGGGGGGGCGAGCGCTCTTTATTGTGCCAAACCGTGCTGGCTTATGGGCACGCCGTGATAGAACGCCTTTTGGATATGGCAGGCCTTATTCGTCGGGCCAATTGGAAACCCAGTTGCGCAAACATCAATTCCTGCCCGAAAGGCATTTAGGAGCGCTGTACCAAGTCCCATCGGCAAAAAGATTGTGGATGAAATCTGGCCCGGCTCTGGAAAAAATGGGTCGTGGAATGCCAAGTTTTCTGGCGAGCGGCGCTTTTATGGTCGAGGCAACAAAGCTCGTTTATCCGCCAAAGGGTAAGGTGAGGCCCTATCGCAGGGTTCAACCGGTAAGTGTTCTGAACCCATCCGCCAAACCGGTGTAGTCATCCTGCGCAGACGGGATATGCGATTTCGGTGTAATTTTGTCCAATTTTGACACTGTAGAATCGCCTAAATCGCCTTGGCGAACGACAATTTTTCATTTTTTTGTGGGGCCAAACCGTCGCACTTTACTCAAGTGATTGAAAACATGAAGAAACGTCAATTTATCCCCAACGCTAACACATGTTGCGAGGTTGCAGTAGCTCTGCTACATCACCGCTGATTTCCTCGGTGTTGGGTTCCCGGCACCGCTCAAACTCCCTCAATCACGCGGAAGTGTTCGCCTGATTGAGACAAGAACATCGGAAGGGTGGACGTGTCAGAACCAGCTTCGATTTCCACAAGTATTGCTGCGCGCTATGCGACAGCAGTCTATGAGATCGCCAAAGACGAGAAGGCGGTAGCCGCCCTCGAGAGTGATATCAATGCGCTGCAAAGTGCGATCTCAGACAGTGAAGATTTGCGCGCGTTGGTGAGCTCACCGATCTACTCGCGCGAAGAACAGGCAGCTGCGGTTTCCGCATTGGCAACCAAAATGGGCCTCAGCAGCACGATGGGCAACACCCTGACGCTGATGGCGCAAAAAAGACGTCTCTTCGTCGTGCCGCAATTAATGTCGAATTTACGCGATCTCATTGCAGAAGACAAAGGCGAAGTTACAGCCGACGTCGTTTCTGCCAAGGCCTTGACAAAAACGCAGGCTGAGAAGCTGGCGAAAACGCTCAAAGCATCCACGGGTAAAACCGTCACACTGAATGCGACCGTTGATGAAAGCCTCATCGGCGGTCTCGTTGTTAAAGTTGGTTCGCGCATGATCGATACGTCGATCCGCTCGAAGCTGAATTCCCTCCAGAATGTAATGAAAGAGGTCGGATAAATGGGTATCCAAGCAGCAGAAATTTCTGCGATCCTAAAAGACCAGATTAAAAATTTCGGTCAAGAAGCTGAAGTGGCCGAAGTTGGCCGTGTGCTTTCCGTCGGTGACGGTATTGCGCGCGTCTATGGTCTGGACAACGTGCAGGCCGGTGAAATGGTTGAATTCCCTGGTGGCATTCAGGGCATGGCGTTGAACCTCGAGGCGGACAACGTTGGTGTGGTTATTTTTGGGTCGGACCGCGACATCAAAGAAGGCGACACTGTCAAACGCACAAATTCCATCGTTTCCGTTCCAACAGGTGATGAGCTTTTGGGCCGCGTTGTCGATGGTCTTGGTAATCCGATCGATGGCAAGGGCCCGATCAAGGCATCCGGGTCTTCTGTTGCTGACGTGAAAGCGCCGGGCATTATCCCGCGTAAATCCGTTCATGAACCAATGGCAACCGGCCTGAAAGCTGTTGACTCCATGATCCCAATCGGGCGTGGTCAGCGCGAATTGATCATTGGTGACCGCCAAACAGGTAAAACTGCTGTTGCTCTGGACGCGATCCTGAACCAGAAATCCTACAACGATGCAGCTGGTGATGACGAAGGCAAAAAACTGTATTGCGTCTATGTTGCAATCGGTCAAAAACGCTCCACCGTTGCGCAGCTGGTTAAAAAGCTCGAAGAAACCGGCGCGATCAACTATTCAATCGTTGTGGCAGCAACTGCGTCAGAGCCTGCGCCAATGCAGTTCCTGGCACCTTACGCAGCGACATCCATGGCGGAACATTTCCGCGACAACGGCCGTCACGCTTTGATCGTTTATGATGATCTGTCCAAGCAAGCGGTGTCTTATCGTCAAATGTCATTGCTTTTGCGCCGCCCACCAGGACGTGAAGCGTATCCTGGTGACGTTTTTTATCTCCACTCCCGTTTGCTTGAGCGTTCCGCGAAGTTGGGTGATGATGCTGGAAACGGTTCACTTACAGCTCTGCCGATCATCGAAACGCAAGGGGGTGACGTTTCCGCGTTTATTCCAACGAACGTTATTTCGATCACCGATGGCCAGATCTTCCTCGAAACGGAACTGTTCTACCAAGGTATCCGCCCTGCTGTGAACACCGGTTTGTCGGTTTCACGTGTTGGTTCATCGGCGCAAACATCGGCGATGTCTTCCGTAGCTGGTCCGGTTAAACTGTCGCTGGCGCAATATCGTGAGATGGCGGCGTTTGCTCAGTTTGGTTCCGACCTTGATGCCTCCACACAGCAATTGCTGGCACGTGGTGCGCGTCTGACAGAGCTGATGAAACAGGCACAGTACTCGCCATTGACCAACGCAGAAATCGTCTGTGTAATCTTTGCCGGTACAAACGGTTTCCTTGATAAAGTTGATGTCAAAGAAGTGGGCCGCTTTGAGACAGCTTTGCTGAACCACATGCGTACCAAGCACAGCGATGTCCTTGATTGGATCACCAACGAAGATCCGAAAATCAAGGGTGATGCTGCCGACAAGCTGAAAGCTGCGATCAGCGAATTCGCCTCTGACTTCGCCTAAGGGGAGACAAGGCAATGCCTAACCTCAAGGACCTGAAAAACAGGATCGCGTCGGTCAAATCGACCCGCAAGATCACCAAGGCCATGCAAATGGTTGCCGCGGCGAAACTTCGCCGCGCGCAGGAAGCTGCCGAACAGTCACGCCCTTACACAGAACGCTTTAACGCCGTGATGGCTGGGTTGGCGTCCTCCGTGGGTGGATCTGATTCTGCACCAAAACTGCTGTCCGGCACCGGGTCGGACAAGGTGCAGTTGCTCATCGCGATGACCTCAGAGCGGGGTTTGTGCGGCGGCTTTAACACCAACATCGCCAAGCTGGCGCGTGCCCATGCGCAAAAGTTGAAAGGCGAAGGCAAGGATGTAAAAGTTCTGACCGTTGGTAAAAAAGGACGTGATCAGCTGAAACGTGACCTTGGCGAGTTTTTCGTCGGCCACGTTGATCTGTCAGAAGTCAAACGTATTGGATACGTCGATGCGCAAGGGATTGCCAAAGATGTTCTAAGCCGGTTTGACGCAGGCGAATTTGACGTCGCCACGATTTTCTATGCGAAGTTCGTAAATGTCGTCAGCCAAATTCCGACAGCTCAACAGATCATTCCAGCAAGTTTTGACGCGCAAGAAGGCGACGAAGCATCCACTCTCTTTGACTACGAGCCAGATGAAGAAGCGATCCTCGCCGATCTTCTGCCCCGTGGTGTGGCGACACAAATTTTCTCAGCACTGCTGGAAAATGGTGCGTCAGAACAAGGGGCGCGGATGTCAGCGATGGATAACGCGACACGCAATGCTGGCGAGATGATCGACAACCTGACAATCGAATACAACCGGTCACGTCAGGCCGTCATCACCAACGAGCTGATCGAAATCATTTCCGGCGCGGAAGCGCTGTAGAACAAATCGGAGAAACGACATGGCAAATGCAGTCGGCAAAATTACACAGGTCATCGGCGCGGTCGTTGACGTTCAGTTCGAGGATCACCTGCCGGAGATTCTGAACGCGCTGGAAACAGACAATAACGGTAACCGTCTGGTGCTTGAGGTTGCTCAGCACCTTGGCGAAAATACCGTGCGTGCCATCGCGATGGACGCCACCGAAGGTTTGGTGCGCGGTCAGAGCGTATCTGACACAGACGGCCCGATTTCTATTCCGGTTGGGAATGCGACTCTGGGTCGGATCATGAACGTTGTCGGTGAGCCGGTTGACGAAAAAGGTCCGGTGAACGCCGAAGAAAAGCGTTCCATCCACCAAGACGCGCCAGAATTCGCGGCACAATCAACAACATCCGAAGTTCTGGAAACAGGCATCAAAGTGATCGACCTTTTGGCACCCTACGCCAAAGGTGGTAAAATTGGCCTCTTCGGTGGTGCGGGTGTGGGTAAAACTGTTCTCATCATGGAATTGATCAATAACATCGCTAAAGTGCACGCGGGCTTCTCTGTGTTTGCTGGTGTTGGTGAGCGGACGCGTGAAGGAAACGACCTTTACCACGAGATGATCGAATCTTCCGTTATCGTGCCTGACAATCTGACAGAGTCCAAAGTGGCTTTGGTTTACGGTCAGATGAACGAGCCTCCAGGTGCGCGTATGCGTGTTGCTTTGACAGGTCTGACCCTGGCCGAACAGTTCCGCGACCAATCCGGTACCGACGTTCTGTTCTTCGTGGACAACATCTTCCGCTTTACACAAGCCGGTTCCGAAGTGTCCGCTCTCTTGGGCCGTATTCCTTCTGCTGTGGGCTACCAGCCAACACTGGCCACCGACATGGGTGCGATGCAGGAACGTATTACATCCACCAAGGCGGGTTCGATCACATCGGTTCAAGCGGTCTACGTGCCTGCGGATGACCTTACTGACCCGGCGCCGGCGACATCCTTTGCGCACCTTGATGCGACAACGGTTCTGTCTCGTGCGATTTCGGAATTGGGTATCTACCCTGCGGTTGACCCGCTCGATTCCACTTCACGTTTGATGGATCCACAGGTCCTTGGTGACGAACATTACAACGTTGCCCGTGAAGTGCAGGGTATCCTGCAACGCTACAAATCGCTGCAAGATATCATCGCGATCCTCGGGATGGATGAATTGTCGGAAGAAGATAAGTTGACCGTGGCCCGTGCCCGGAAAATTCAACGTTTCCTCAGCCAACCGTTTGACGTTGCCAAAGTCTTTACAGGCTCTGACGGTGTTCAGGTGCCGCTGACCGAAACCATCGAATCCTTCAAAGCTGTTGTGGCTGGTGAATATGACCACCTGCCTGAAGGTGCATTCTACATGGTAGGTGGCATCGAAGAAGTAAAAGCGAAAGCTGAAAAAATGGCAGCCGACGCCGCTTAAGGAGCCTCAAGCATGGCAGATACAGTCCAATTCGACCTCGTCTCGCCTGAGCGTCTGCTTGCCTCTGTGCAGGTGACGGCAGTGCAGATTCCTGGTGCTGATGGCGATATGACAGCGATGGCCGACCATGCGCCGACCATCACCACATTGCGCCCCGGCCTGTTGGTCACCGAAGGTCCAGATGGGACGTCCGAGTACGTTGTAACCGGAGGGTTTGCCGAAATCAGTGCGCGCGGAATATCTGTGCTTGCTGAACGTGCAATCCCAAAATCTGACGTTACCAAAGCGGATCACGATGCGATGGTGACGGAAGCGGAAGAAGCACTCGCGAATGCGAAAGAAGTGTTTGAAAACGAACCAGGTCCTGTCGATGATGCTGCAAAATTGCTCGCCGATATGGTGGCTGTGGGCGATCACATCACGCTGTAAGTAGCGGAAAAAAAAATTAATCGAGGGCCTCACTATCGGTGGGGCCCTTCGCCGTTGGGGACCATCTTTTACCTCTCCAAAGTTGAACGTTTCTGTTTTGCTTTGGAAAACCTCAAGGGTCTTTAACCCCCCTTGTTAGGGCAGAGAATATTCCGATTTTAAGGGCAATTGGATATGTCAGAAAGCCGATCCATGACCCCGCGATAACATCTATTGTGGATTGAACTATCAACACACAAATGGAAAGCGACGGAACACTCAGGACGGTCAATAAAGTTATCAAAACAATGGCGACCCGTATGACATACCAAGCAGGCAGAGTGGCTTTTGGTGACAAAGCCAATCCTTCGTATGAGGGCGCGTTTTCTAAGAACAATTTCACAACAAAAGCAGTTGCAAGCAGCCCAAATAAACCTCTGCCGGTATTGCAGAGGTTTGCAGATCGGCAGACCGAATGCCCGATGTTACCAATAGGCCTTAGGTACAGGAAATAACCGACATCCGGGACCGTCGTTCCGACGATGAGGGTGGGTAAATCGAGTTCTTTCTATGAAACATACCAGATTGGGACAATCGCAATAGGGTGGGAAAAGTCAGGAGCTGAATGGTAGAATGCGACTTAAAGGTTACGTTCTGGCCGTTTTCAATTAGATGGCCCGTTTCAACGCCATTGCTGTATTAAGCATCATGGGCTAGGACCGGTTAGAAGAGATGAGGTGTCGCGTGTCTAAATTTTACAAACTTTTTCTTTCTCTTGGCGTGGTTGCAATTTTGTCAGCTTGCGCTCAAGCGCCAAAAGAAGTCACAAAAAATGATATCGATATGTTGGCGCTTGAGATTAAAAACCTTGGCACAGAGGTCGATCCGGAAGAGGCAGAACGCGCGGCGCACATTGCCTATACCTATTCGTTACAATTGGCGGAAGAATACAACATCACAGACCACCCGATTATTCACAATGCAAAGGTGAATAATGGATTTCGCGAGCGTGGCATCTGCGTGCACTGGGCTGAAGATATCGAAGCCCGTTTGAACGAGGAGGGTTTTAAAACCTTGCAAGTTCATAGGGGCATTGCCGAAGGGACAGAATTTCGCATCGTCCACAGCAGCGCGATCATCAGCAAACGTGGCGACTCCTTGGAAGAAGGTATCGTACTCGACCCATGGCGCTATGGCGGGGTGCTTTTTTGGTCCCAGACGCTTGAAGACAGCAGATACCCTTGGGAACCACGGCTCGAGGTTCTCCAAAGGCAATACGAAGAAAAGTTCGCGAATAAACCGACGACCTACTGAGGGCGGGCCGTTTTTGGCCTATTCAGCAGCGTACATGCCGTCATAGATCGGGCTTAGGGTATCGGCTTCGAAAAGCGAAGAAACCGAAGTTCCGTTCCAAATGTTCAGGATCGCTTGGGCAAAGACGGGCGCTGTTGGGACGATCCGGATGTTTGGTGCTGCTTGAACAGATGCGGTTGGCGCGATGGTATCGGTGATCACCAATGACTTCATCACAGAATTCGTAACACGTTCTACAGCAGGGCCCGACATGACGCCGTGCGTAATATAGGAGTGAACTTCTTTTGCGCCGTTATCGAGTAAAACTTCTGCGGCCTTACAAAGCGTTCCGGCCGTGTCACACATATCGTCCACGATGAGACAGGTTTTCCCCGTCACATCCCCGATGACTGTCATTTCTGCGACTTCGCCCGCTTTTTCCCGCCGTTTGTCCACGATGGCCAAGGGAGAGTTGATCCGTTTTGCAAGCTCCCGCGCACGTGCCACACCACCAACGTCGGGTGATACGATCATCAGCTCATCCATACGGCCTTTGAATTCTGATTTTATGTCCAGCGCAAAAATAGGCGATGCGTATAGGTTGTCGACCGGGATATCAAAGAAACCCTGAATTTGGGCGGCGTGCAGATCCATCGTCAAAACGCGTTCAATGCCGGTTCCGACCAACATATTTGCAACCAGCTTGGCTGTGATGGGTGTGCGCGCTTTGGTCCGGCGGTCTTGGCGGGCATATCCAAAATACGGCAAAACAGCTGTCACGCGCGCCGCTGAGGAACGCCGCAACGCATCAGCCATAATCAGCAGTTCCATCAAGTTGTCGTTGGCCGGATTCGATGTGGGTTGAAGAATATACATGTCTTCCCCCCGTACGTTCTCAAAGACTTCGACAAAGATCTCACCGTCGTTGAAACGTTCGACGCGGGCATCTACCAATCCGACCTGTTTTCCACGATGCATGGACATGCGCCGGGCGATGCCCTTGGCGAGGGGCATGTTGGCATTGCCTGAGATCAGTTTGGGTTCTTGAAAATTTGACATGGGAGAGGTTCCGGGAGCAGCGGGAAGAATGTGACAGATTCGTGAAGTTGACATTCCCTAACACGCCCTTACCAATCGGCAAAGAACTCAGACACCCCAAAGGAGCCTCAAATTGGCACATATAGATCTGTTTTTTTCAACCCTCTCGCCATACGCGTATTTGGCCGGAATTCGAGCAGAGGAAGTTGCAGCTAAACACGGCGCGACTGTCACGTACAAGCCGCTCGATATCATGGCTCTTTTTGCGCGCACGGGCGGAACGCCGCCAAAAGACCGACACATTAGCCGCGTCGAGTATCGCGGTTTGGATCTTGTGCGGCAGGCCAAAGCGCTCGGATTGCCTTTCAATCTAAAACCGGCGCATTGGCCGACTAACTCCGCGCCATCTTCCTATGCGATTATCGCGGCACAAAATGCGGGGGGAGGGGATTTAGGTAAGTTGATCCATGCCATCTTGCGTGCTTGCTGGGCCGAGGACAAAAATATCGCCGAAGAGGACGTCATTCGGGCAGCCTTGGTTGAGGCGGGGTTTGATCCTTCGCTTGCAAATAGTGGCTTGCTGGAAGGGGCGGAAGTTTATGCAGCCAATCTGGAAGAGGCTGTAAAACGGGGTGTGTTTGGTTCGCCGTTTTACATTACTGACCAGGATCAACGTTTCTGGGGTCAAGACCGGATTGACGAACTGGACGATTTTTTGTCGGGTAGTTGATGGCGGAAACTAAAATCCCATCAGGGCGTCAATTTGGGAATGGCCCGCGTGTCTTGCTGGCCATTCACTGCACATTGGCGCATGCGGGTGCTTGGCAATCTGTAGCGCGAGAGCTGCCGCAGGATTTCACCGTAATGGCCTATGATCTGCCCCACCACGGACAGAACAACCTATTGGACGCAACCACAGATATCCAAGATGCCAGCGTGTCGCTTGCGCTGCCCTTTATGACGTCTCCGGTCGATCTGGTTGGGCATTCTTTCGGGGCAACGGTTGCGTTGCGATTGGCGTTGGAACACCCGGAAAAAGTGCGCAGTTTGTGTTTGATCGAGCCGGTTTTCTTTGCGGTCGCAAAGGAGGACGACCCAATCGGTTATGCGCAACACGTCGAAACCGAGGCACCGTGCCATGCCGCTATGCTGGATGGTGATAGGGAGCGCGCCGCGCGGTTGTTCCATAAAGAATGGGGCGACGGACGCCAGTGGGAAACCTTATCCCATCAGGTGCGGCGGTACATGATCGACCGTATACATGTGGTTTTGAAGCAAAAAACATCGATCGTTGATGATCATGCAAGGCTTTTAGCAGCGGGCAGATGCGAAGAGTTAGATATTCCGACGTTATTGCTCGAAGGTGAGCAAAGCCCCGATATCGTGAGGACTATCAACAGCGGTTTATTGAAACGTCTGCCAAACGCGCAGCGATCTGTCGTCAAAGGTGCCGCGCATATGGCTCCTTTGACTCACCCTGGTATTGTGGCAGGGATCATGGTCGATTTTTTAGAAATGACTGAGAAATAGATCGATTTGTTCTGTAGACAGTGACCAATCACAGACCAGTCGTGCCGCAAGGGGTTCGGATGGGTCATCTCCCTCGAGCGATCCTTCCCAGATGTAATATTTCGCCCCTGCGCCATGCAACTTCTGGTGAATGTGACGCGGGAACGTCGCGAAAATCATGTTTGCCTCTGGTGGGAGAAGAAAACCCGCACCTTTTTCCCGCAAACCTTCGGCGAGATAGGCACAGGTGGCATTGGCTTGCTGAGCTGTTCTGAGCCACAATCCGTCTTTTAGATACCCTTGCATTTGCGCAGACAGGTATCGGTGTTTGGAAAACAAATGCCCACCTCTTTTGCGGCGAAGCTCGAATTCCCAAGCTTTTTCTGGATCAAAAAAGATAACGGCCTCAACGCCCATACATCCGTTTTTCGTCCCACCAAAGCTCACAACATCTACGCCTGACTTCCAGGTCATTTCAGCTGCTGTGCAGTCAAGGGCAACAGCAGCATTTGCAAACCGCGCCCCGTCAAGATGCACCGCGAGCGCATGTGCCTTGGCGACGTCCGTTAACGCGCGCAACTCAGCAAGCGAATAGACACGCCCACGTTCGGTGACTTGGGTGATAGAAACGGGGCCGCGTTGGGGGCCATGAACACCACGGGCTTCCTCATTTGCGATTATTTTGCCGAGGGTCTCGGGCATCATCTTGTCCTGCCCGGGTACAAGGGTCAGTTTTGCACCCCCTGTATAGAACTCTGGTGCGTTACATTCATCTTCATGTATATGTGCGACGGGCGAACAGAAAACCGTTTCCCATGGGCTGCAATAACACCCTAACGCCAATGCGTTCGCGGCGGTTCCTGTCGCGACCAGATACACAGCGGCATCTGGTGCTTCAAAAATCTCACGGAGCGTTGCGCGTACCGTGTCCATGATCGGATCTGCCCCGTAAGGCATCGCATGGCCAGTGTTTGCCGCCAAAACGTGTTCCATCACTTGCGGATGTGCAGGGCCGGAATTGTCAGATGCCAGATACATTTAGGAAGGCTCCTCGATTAAATATTCTTCCCACTCTTCTTCGGGGATATCAAATTCGCTGACCGTAATGCCGCGCACAGAAACACCCGCGTCATGTACGGATTCTGCATCCCGTGAAATCAACGGGTGCCAGTCGGGCAGGGGATTGCCTTGCCACAACAAGCGATAGGCACAGGTTTCAGGCATCCAATAGGCATGGGTTTCCAGATTATCCGGTCGTAAAACAATACAATCGGGAACAAATTGGTGACGGTTCTGATAATGTGCACATTGGCAGGTGTCGTCGTCCAGCAGACGGCAGGCAACGCGGGTCAGCGCGACTTCCTGTGTTTCTTCGTCTTCCAATTTGTTCAAACAGCACTTTCCACACCCGTCACACAGAGCTTCCCATTCTTTGTCAGACATTTTGGAGAGGGGCTTGCGCTCCCAAAATCTGTCTTTCAGCCCGTGCCGATTAATAGGGTCTTTCATAGGGCGGCCAAAATATCGCGTGCGCGCAGGCTATCCGCGTCCATTTGAGAAATAAGCGCGGGTAACCCATTAAATTTTTCCTCGGGCCGTAGGTATTCGACCAGCGCCACAGAGAGAGGTGTGTCGTAGATGTCGCCTGAAAAATCAAAAATGAAGGTTTCTAGGTTGGGGCGGTTTTCGCCAAACATCGGGCGGACACCCATAGAGGCGACACCAGTATAACTGCCTTGATGCGGGCCTTCCAGAACATCTACCAGCACAGCATAGACGCCAAATGCCGGAGGGTGCAGCCTATCAATCGACATATTGGCTGTCGGGTATCCGAGTTCGCGACCGCGTTGTTCACCGCCGATTACCGGCCCTTCGATGCGATGCCAGTGTCCCAACATATCTGCCGCCGTGCGCGGATTACCAGTGCTCAGCGCGTCCCGAATGGCGGTCGAGGACACCGTGATGTCGGCCTGCTCCATCAGCGGGGCGATCGTGACCCCGAACCCCAGATCGTCACCGAATTTGCGCAGATCATCCGCAGTGCCAACGCGTCCTTTGCCAAAACAAAAATCAGCACCAACGAGAACATGTGAAAGTCCAAACCCTTGGGCGATGACCCGCGTGGCGAAATCTTCTGGCGAGAGGGCCGCGAGGGCGGCGTTGAAATTTAGTTCAAACAGAACATCTACCCCGAGCTTCTCGAGGCGGCTTGCACGTGCTTCCCGACTCATCAATTGAAAGGGTGGCGCGCTGGGAGCAAAATAGGCGCGTGGATGCGGATCAAAGGTCAGCACGCCGACGGGTGCGTTCGGCGAAACGTCACGCGCCAGCTTTATCACGGATTGATGCCCCAGATGTACGCCATCAAAATTCCCAATGGCCGCGCTGGCGCCACGGTCACCGGGTTCAACAAACTGATAGTCTCGCAGTATTTTCATACCCCTGCGTAGCGTCGTCAGAGAAGACACGCAAGCAGTGGGGAATGGGAAAATCGCCTAGTCGAACTTTCGCGATGGGGCCAGGACGGTTGCTTCGCCGATCAGAACCTTCTTTCCGTCCACAGAGCAGTGGCAATTCATCTTGACGCGGCGCTTGGCCGGTTCGATCTCGCTTACCGTTACTTGGGCGTGGACCAGATCGCCAGGTCGAACAGGTGCCAGGAATTTCAGGGACTGACCCAGATAAACCGTACCGTGGCCGGGCAATTGTTCTCCAATGACGGCGGAAATCAATCCGGCGGTCAACATCCCGTGTGCAATACGTCCTTCGAAGATCGTGTCGCGCGCATAATCGTCGTCCAAGTGCACCGGATTTCGATCGGTCGATATCTGAGCAAACATTTCAATGTCTTCATCCGTGACCACCTTAGTAAGATGCCGCGACATGCCCATTTCGATGTCTTCAATGCAGATCGTTCCGCGTGGTAGATTGTCCAACATGGCGATTCTCCTGGTAATTTAAAACCGGAATGAATGAATTTTTTGAAATATTATTACGCTGCAAGCGCGAAATGCAAGGGGAATTCTCTAGCGCAGGTATCCGATCGTAAATAACGGGCTTGAACCTTCTTTGCTCAGGTAGGTTTCCAGCGCTTGAGCGTCGGGTTGATGCCTTGTCTTTGTTTCCGATGCCGCCAATCCACCGGAGATGAATAGAGAGTCGATATCTTCGCCCATTGCGCCGGCAATGTCGGTCAACACGCCGTCACCAATGGCAAGGATGCGGTTGTCTGCGACATCAGCTCCCATTTCTGTCAATCGCCGCCGTGCCAGATCGTAAATGGGCGGGTGAGGCTTGCCGAAATACAGGCTTTCTCCACCCATTTCCGTATATAATTTAGCCAAGGCGCCAGCGCACCATTCCCGCGTTTCACCGCGATCAACGATAATGTCGGGGTTTGCACAAAGCAGTTTTAATCCGCGGTGTTTGGCCAACAAAAATTGTGGTCGCATCACATCAGGGCTGGCCAGAGAGTCAAACGGCCCGGTGCAAACAATACCATCGGCGTGATCAAGCTCAACGCGTTCGATCCTCAGCGGGGTTTCCAGCAAAGCGGGTGGCTCAAAGAACTTCTTTTCCTGAGGCGCGCCGATATGCCAGACTTTTTGGCCGACAATGCCAAGATACATTGCAGACCGCGCACTGTCCCCAGATGTCGCGATTGTATCCCAGCAATCTTCCGCGACGCCAAAGTGCTTCAACTGCTGCTCAACACCAGAACGCGGCCGGGGCGAGTTCGTCACCAGAACAACCTTACCGCCGGATTTTCTGTAGGTTTGCAGGGCTGAGACAGCATCTGGTAGGGCTGCGACGCCATTATGAACGCAGCCCCATAGGTCGACAAACAAGGCATCGTAATTTTGGGAAATTTCGGAAAGCGTTTTTATGATCTGGGTCATGTGTGCCTCGCTGGACGTCAGGAATGGGTTTGCGGCTCTGTACTTTTTACTTTGGACGCGGGCTGGATCGCTTGCGGGCCAATGACGAAGTATGGAAAATCAACGTGTCGCAGTGGCCAACCTATGGCGTAGTCACAACGCAATTGCATATGGTCTTGTCGAAAGATGCGCAGCCCTTCGAAAATCAAAGGGCCGCACTTTGTTAGGTTTGAAACCGTTAGCGAATCAGGCTTTGAGGTTCGGAATAATCTGCTTTTTGCGGCTCATGATGCCAGGAAGAACCACAGAATCGCCCGCGACTGCAGCGCCAAAGCTCTTTTCAGCGACAGATTTCACCAAGTCATTTGGCACCAATAAGGTCGCTTCTTCGTTCAAGATATCGACGACAAACAACAGTACTTGGTCCGCGCCGTCTTCAGTGGCAACACCCGGCATCGCGGCCATTAAGGCGTCTTTGCGATCCAAGACCTGAGTGGGCGACGTGGTTTCCAACACAGAAACTCTGAACTGTTTTCCATCAACAGCGTATTCCTTGCTGTCCATCCGCAACAATTCAGCTTCGGAAAAGGACGAAACGTCTGATTTGGCAGCAAACATATCGGCTGCATAGGCCGCAACATCCACACCTAGATCTTTTGCCAGTTCATGGGCAATTGCAGTGTCTTCGTCAGTGGTTGTCGGGCTGCGGAATTCTAACGTGTCGGACAGAATGCATGACAACATTGCGCCTTTTACGCCCTCGGGCATTTTCGCCATGTCATCGCCAATCATCTTGCGCATGATTGTTGCGGTGCAGGCCAGCGGTTCTATCCGAATATCGATCGGGCCTTTTGTTTCCAGGCCACCAACCAGTTTGTGGTGGTCGATGATCTGGACGATGTCTGCATCGTTGATGTTTGCAGGCAATTCGGCCGGGTTGTTGGTATCCACGATGACAACAGGCGTATTGCCAGCAAGCTCAGAAATGATTTCCGGCTTGTCTAACGACCAGCGCTCTAAAACAAAGAGGGCCTCGGTATTTGGTTCGCCCAGCAAGGCGGGCTTGGCAGAAACACCTTTGATTTCATTCAGATACCACGACCAGATGATCGGAGAACCGGTGCTGTCCGTGTCCGGGGATTTGTGGCCAAAAACAAGGGTTGTCATATCGTATTCCGTTTGCAAATTGCGTTATTTTCGCGCCTTATAGCATGCGCGCCGGGTCTGTCACCCCAAGGCTCACACTTTAGGGTCCTTTGTCACAGGTCCGGGGTAAGGCGATGGTTTCGACCGTGGGCGATGATATCATTTTTGTCGGTTTTTGACTTAGGACAGAGTGCGGATGACGGCAAAACGTGAGGCTGATCTTTACCCTGCAATCAAAGCACTATTTGAGGATCGCGGGTATGTCGTCAAATCCGAAGTGGGCGCTGCGGATGTCGTCGCTATGCGCGGTGGTGAGCCACCCGTTGTTATTGAACTAAAATTGTCTTTGTCGTTGGCGCTTTTCCACCAAGCTGTCGCACGTCAAAGCGTAACAGATGATGTTTACATCGCGGTAGAGCATCGCAGCGGAAAACGATTCGTAAAATCTGTTAAGCAATCGGTTATGCTCGCGCGCCGACTGGGGATCGGGCTGATGACGGTGCGTCTTGGCGATGGTTCTGTTTCTGTGTATTGCGATCCTGGGCCTTTTCAGCCCCGCAAATCAAAGAAACGTCAGTTTGCTTTGGTGGGGGAGTTTAACCGACGCGTCGGAGATCCAAACACCGGCGGGCAGGCTCGGCAGGGCCTTGTGACGGCGTATCGCCAGGATGCTGTCAAAATCGCGCTCTATTTGTTTGAGGTTGGTGCAACCCGTGGTGCCGACGTCGCAAAAGCCACTGGGGTTGAAAAAGCCACGCGACTTATGCGTGACAATTACTACGGTTGGTTTGAAAAGGTCGCGGTGGGCGTCTATGGCCTCACGCCGGACGGGGCGCAGGCCGCTGCAGATGCATCCACCGTTCTGGGGCGTTAACCAATTGATCGATTTGAAAGCCACGTGTGATCGTTCGGAATACCTAGATTTTTTGTATTCTATCCTGTTGACACCTGCGAGGGTGATGCCTAGCTATGCGTCGTTAGCACTCGAGAGAGATGAGTGCTAATAGGGGGCGCTGGCACTTTGGCCGGGTCTCTTTTGGGAGTAACTTTGAGCCTTAAGGAGCTACAAAGATGGCATTGAAACCGCTTCATGACCGGGTGCTTGTAAAGCGCACAGAAAGCGAAGAGAAAACTGCTGGCGGATTGATTATTCCGGAAAGCGCAAAAGAAAAGCCCTCCGAGGGTGAAGTTGTTGCTTGCGGCGAAGGCGCACGTAAGGACAGCGGCGAGCTGATCGCAATGGCAGTCAAAGCTGGCGACAAAATTCTGTTCGGCAAATGGTCCGGCACAGAAGTTACCGTCGAAGGCGAAGAAATGCTGATGATGAAAGAAAGCGACATCATGGGGATCATCGAGTAAGCCTCAGGGCTGCTCTGACCTCATAAACGCTTACACATTAATCCTCTAAAGGAGAATAAAACATGGCTGCTAAGGACGTCAAATTCGACACCGATGCCCGCAACCGTATGCTGAAGGGTGTAAACATCCTGGCCGACGCGGTTAAAGTTACACTTGGCCCGAAAGGCCGTAACGTTGTCTTGGACAAATCTTTTGGCGCGCCGCGCATCACAAAAGATGGTGTTTCCGTGGCAAAAGAGATCGAGCTTGAAGACAAGTTCGAAAACATGGGCGCTCAGATGGTCAAGGAAGTTGCTTCCCGGACTAATGATGAAGCTGGTGACGGAACAACGACCGCAACTGTGCTGGCACAAGCGATCGTAAAAGAAGGTATGAAATCGGTTGCCGCAGGCATGAACCCGATGGACCTTAAGCGCGGTATCGATTTGGCGACAACAAACGTTGTTGACGCGATCAAAGCGGCGTCACGCGAAGTCAACGACAGCGCGGAAGTTGCACAGGTCGGTACGATCTCTGCAAACGGCGAAGCTGACATTGGTCAGCAAATCGCAGACGCGATGCAAAAAGTTGGAAACGAAGGTGTTATCACCGTCGAAGAAAACAAAGGTCTGGAAACAGAAACAGACGTTGTCGAAGGTATGCAGTTCGACCGCGGTTACCTGTCACCATATTTTGTCACAAATTCTGACAAAATGACTACAGAGCTGGAAGATTGTATTGTGCTGTTGCACGAGAAGAAGCTTTCTTCTTTGCAGCCAATGGTGCCGCTGCTTGAGCAGGTCATTCAGTCGCAAAAACCGCTTCTCATCATTGCTGAAGACGTTGAAGGCGAAGCGCTGGCGACTCTGGTTGTCAACAAGCTGCGTGGCGGATTGAAAATCGCTGCTGTAAAAGCGCCAGGTTTTGGTGATCGCCGTAAAGCGATGCTGCAAGACATTGCGGTTCTGACAGGTGGCCAAGTCATTTCCGAAGATCTCGGCATGAAGCTTGAGTCCGTTACAATGGACATGCTCGGTTCTGCTAAGAAAATCCAAATCACTAAAGACGAAACAACAATCGTTGATGGTGCTGGCGAGAAAGCCGAAATCGAAGCGCGCGTTTCCCAGATCCGTACTCAGATCGAAGAAACAACCTCTGACTATGATCGTGAAAAACTGCAAGAACGCGTTGCCAAACTGGCGGGTGGTGTTGCTGTGATCCGCGTTGGCGGCATGTCAGAAATCGAAGTGAAAGAGCGCAAAGATCGTGTTGATGACGCGCTGAACGCGACACGTGCTGCGGTACAAGAAGGTATCGTTGTGGGTGGCGGTGTTGCTCTTATCCAAGCTGGCAAGTCTTTGGACGGCCTGGAAGGTGCAAACAGTGACCAAGGCGTTGGTATCAACATCGTTCGCAAGGCAATTGAAGCGCCGCTGCGTCAGATCGCTGAGAACTCCGGTGTAGATGGATCCGTCGTTGCGGGCAAAATCCGCGAAAGCAGCGACGCGTCGTTTGGTTTCAACGCACAGACCGAAGAATATGGCGACATGTTCAAGTTTGGCGTCATCGACCCGGCCAAAGTTGTTCGTACAGCTCTGCAAGACGCGGCTTCTGTTGCGGGACTGCTTATCACAACCGAAGCAATGGTTGCTGACAAGCCTGCCAAAGACGGCGCCCCAGCAGCTGGTGGCGGCATGCCCGACATGGGCGGCATGGGCGGCATGGTGTAATTGCTTTCAAGCATTACCGAGAAAAGGGCGCCTTTGGGCGCCTTTTTTTTCATGTCGATTTTGAAGATTCTTAAGGTTTGGTTGTCTGGTAGATATTGCTAAGGATTTTGAAATCTAAACGCTGTATTCCAACAGCGTTGATCGTTGCTCTAGGCCCTCGAGGCTAGACCCCAGTGTCGATTTTGTGTTGTCTTTGCAAAGGCGACCAGCGATCAGGTGTTCTTTCGTGCTGCATACTTTTGTCTCGAACGGGTCTGAGTCGAACGCAAGGACAATTGCAGATTTAAGCACCGGATGTTTCGCAATTTCTACAAGAAACTCTGCACCATTCATGCGCGGCATATGCATATCTAAAGTGATGATGAACGGCGGTAGATTGCCGCCTGCTTGCGCAACTGCTGCTTCAAGGATCTCCAGCGCTTTTCTTCCATCATTGGCAACCAATGTTTCGTTCGAAATTTTGAGGTTCCTCAACGCGCGTTTCACGGCAACGATTCCTACCGCATCGTCGTCTACCAATAAAAATGTGGCTGCCTGCATATTCAATTTCATCTCTTTGGGTCATCCTGCGGAACCCGAACGCAATCAATTTACGACGAAAAACGCGGCGGAATGGTTGACCATGGAGATATAGCAAACGAATTTACGAACAGTTGTCGAAAGAAGAAAAACAACTTTTTATTTTTCTGTGTTGAGAGTTTTCCGAGAGGCGTTAACCGTGTCTTCAAAACAGCATGTTAGGTCACTACGACCCCTGACATGAGATATGAAAACATGAGCTATAATCTCGACACCTGCTGTGATACGTCCGACGTTTTCCACTTGGACATGCAAGCCTCAACGTCGGAGCTTGATGATTTCGTTTACTTAATTAGTCATGACGTGCGGAACTCTGTTCGAGCATTGATTGAGCTCCCCCAATGGATCAAAGAAGACTTGTCGCAGGCAGGGATCAAGGCGGAAGGTTCCGTTGCCGAAAGCATTGAATTGATGAACAATCATACAGGCCGTCTTGACCGCATGCTTGTGGATCTTTTGACGTTTTCTCGTGTAGGACGTTTGGCGGACGAGGAGCCAATTGGCGTTGACGACGCGCTTGGAGACATTCTCGAGCAATTGCGTATCCCGGTTGGGTTCAGCGTTAGGACTGAACTATCATGTGACACCCTTCCGATGGGCGCGCGTGACATTCTGACGTTGCTCACTCAACTGCTTTCGAACGCGATCAAACACCACGATAAATCTTCCGGTGAAATCCTGGTTACATTAGCTAACTTAAGCAATCACGCAATTTTGCGCGTTCAAGATGATGGTCCCGGAATTCCTTCGCAGTATCGCGAGCGGATATTCGCTGCAATGACGACATTAAAACCACGCGATGAAGTTGAAGGCAGCGGCATGGGATTAGCGATCGTTCGAAAAATTGTTCAGTTTTATCAAGGTCAAATTGTCGTCTGTTCCGGATTGAATGGCCAAGGTACCACTATTGAAGTGTCTATGCCTAGGACGAAGAAATCAGCGGCGCTTAATTCGTTACAAAATTAATTTTTAGAAAGACCGTTTCAATGAACTCAAACTCTAATTCTATAGTCGAATTATCCTTTGAAACTGGGCATACGATGCCGCTCCAAATTTTGGTTCTTGATGATTGTCGTTTCGAACGTGCGCGTGTCCGGCGACTTTGTTCTCAAAGTGGTTTGTCGGTAGAACTGACTGAGATACAAACCGTGTCCGAAATGGAGGCCGCGCTGACTGAGGTTTCCTTTGACGTCATAATTTTGGATTACAGATTGCCAGGAGAGAGTGGTTTAGAGGCCCTAAAGTTGTTACGTAACAGTGGTGAATCGGCAGGTATCATCATGATGACAGAGTCGTTTAATCCTTCCGTCAAAGATTGCGCAACGGTATTAGGCTGCGATCTGTTTTGGCGAAAAGAATGTATCACGCCGCAATCTCTGTCGGAGGCAATTTCAAATTTGCAAAAAGTTAAAATGGAAAGACAGCAAAATTCGCGAGGTTTGATCAACTTCAATTTTCCGCATTAGAACGGACCGTGGCAGCGTTGTTCGCAGTCCTACTCGCCATGATTTCACGACTGCATCTTTTAATAATGTGAACGTGACTTGGCCAAGGTTACTGTTAGCGTTATGGGCTTTGCATGAAACTGTTTCTCATCACTGCGTGCACGATGGCTGCATTCGCTTCGAATTCTATCCTAACGAGGATGGCCATCGAACCTGGATATATAGATCCCATCAGTTTTGGCCTGCTAAGGGTTCTTGCAGGTGCGATTTTCTTGTTTTGCCTCCTGTCGGTAAACGGAAAACGGATTACATGGCGGGCGCGTGGGCGCATTGTTGGCTCGGTTAGTTTAGCGGTCTACATCATCGGTTTTTCCCTCGCCTACGTCAGCCTTGATGCCGGACTTGGAGCGTTGATATTATTCGGGGTCGTTCAGATAATTATGTTCGGCTACAGTGTATTCACAGGAGCTCAACCAACGAACCGTCAATTCATAGGAGCCGGTGTTGCTTTCGTCGGCCTCATCATTGCTCTATGGCCAGACACGGCATCCGATGCCTTGGGAAGTGTATCTGCGACGCTGTTAATGGTTGTGGCTGGTGTCGGATGGGCCGTTTATACATTGTCGGGCAAAAATGCCGAAAATCCCTTGGGGGATACGGCGGCAAACTTCGCCATTTGTCTCCCTATTCTAGCGCTATTGACCCTGCCCTTTGTTGAAAAGGTAACAATGACGGGAGTATCTCTGGCGGTTATTTGCGGGGCGCTGACGTCAGGATTGGGCTATGCCTTATGGTACAAAGTGCTTCCTGACCTCCAGCGCAGTGTTGCAGCTGTTGTTCAATTGTCAGTGCCGATCATTGCTATCTTCTTAGGGGCAATTTTGCTGGGAGAGAGCGTTACGCTCCCGGTTTTTGCGGCAGCTACTTTGGTCATTGTGGGCATTAGTCTGGCCGTCACAAAACAATCTCTTCCAGAGGATCATACGTGATAATGGCGGTGTCGCCAAAAGCGACATCACCGAGACTGCCGGGTTTGATCCGCAAGCGCGCCAACATATCTTGGGTGGCCCAAACATGATGCGTGACGACGTTTTCGGGATCTTGCCACAATGGATCAATTTCAGTGTTTCCATCGACTGTGCAGCGAAAAAATATTTCCACCTGATGGAAACCGCTTTTGGGATCATGAAATTCATTGACGAGGCACGGCTTACCCACCCTAATCACAAGACCCGTTTCTTCGAGAACTTCTCGTATAAGGTTGTCCGGCAAAGACGAACCGAGGTCTACGCCGCCGCCTGGCGCGCAGAATAAATCACTGCGCTCGTTTGGCCAAGCATTTACCAATAATAACTTTTCCTGGCAGAGGATGACCGCTCGTACCGCTATTCGAGGTGTTTTTAACGACATTTCTATTTTTCTCTCTCAAACTTCGTTACGTCGCACTTTCGGTCTGCTGTCATAAGTCCTATCTCACATTTTATGAAACGCTCCATCCTTACCATACTGGCAATTCTTGCGCTGTCTTCGGCGGCTTTACCAGTGCAAGCACGTTGTGTCGTTCTATTGCATGGTCTGGCGCGCACTGAACTTTCGTTCGCGCTTATGGAAGCCGCGTTGGAAGCGGAGGGGTTTTTTGTCGTGCGTCCGGGATATCCCTCCACTGAGGCGCCTGTGGCTGAATTGGTTGCCCGTACTTTGCCGGATGCCGTCCAAGCCTGCGGTCCTGTCGAGCGCGTTGATTTCGTTACGCATTCCATGGGGGGGATTTTGCTGCGCCAGTGGGCAAAGGACGTCGGAGCGGATAGAATTGGTCGGGCGGTCATGTTGGCACCGCCAAATCAAGGCAGCGAGATCGTCGATACACTGGATGACATCGAGGCGTTTGACTGGATCAATGGGCCTGCCGGTGCTCAGCTTGGGACTGGGCGGCATGATTTACCCAGAAGTTTACCAGCGGTCGACTTCGACTTAGGAGTAATTGCTGGCGACCAATCGCTGAATCCCTATTTCTCATCTTTGTTGCCGGGACCTGATGATGGGAAGGTTGCGGTCTATTCGACACGGGTATCAGGCATGAACGACCACATTGTTTTGCCTGTCACCCATACATTTATGATGAATAATCCGCGCGTTATTGCGCAGGTTGTTGCCTTCCTCCAAACAGGTGAATTTGATCATGACTTGACCTTACTCGATGCGGTTTTGGACCAAATCGGATGTTCGAATGGTAGCTGTTTGCCAGGAAGGGAGGCGTCAAGTGACTGACCTAAGATTAATTGGCGCAGATATTTTACAAGCTGACGTCCTGCATCAGGAAGGCATTAGCATCGTTGACGGTCTCATTGCTGATACGCGCCCAACGCGAGAAATAGACCTGTCAGGTTTTTTGGTTTTACCGGGCATTATCGACCCTCATGGTGACGGATTTGAACGTCACCTTGCGCCGCGTCGTGGGGCAATGAAGCAAATGGCCGAAGGTCTTGTCGCTTCCGAAGCGGAACTCGCTGCCAATGGGATCACAACGGCAATGCTTGCGCAATTTGTGAGTTGGGAAGGCGGATTGCGGGGGTTTGAATTTGCCGATCAGGTATTTTGTGCATTGCGTGACACTGCCCCTCAACTGGTCACCGACTTGAAACCTCAGCTTCGGCTGGAAATACATATGCTGGAGATGTACGATCGCATCCCTCATTTGGTTACTGAGTGGGGTGTGGAATATGTGGTGTTTAACGATCACTTGCCCCACGCGCGCCTCGCACAAGGCAAGCAACCACCGCGGATGGTTGGACAGGCGTTGAAAGCAGGCCGCAACCCCGACGTACATTTTCGAATGATGATGGACATGCATGCCCAATCCGAAAACGTCCCAGCAGCGCTGGATATTCTTTGTAAGAAACTGGCTGATTTGAATGTTCGCTTGGGCAGTCATGATGACGCAACATCTCACGGGCGGGAAAAGTGGCACGGCCGAGGTGTTCATGTTGCTGAGTTCCCGGAAACATTGGAAGCCGCAGAAGCGACCCGGGCGCAGGGCGACACTGTTGTATTGGGCGCCCCAAACGTTGTCCGCGGGGGATCACACAAGGGCAATATCAGCGCGATTGATCTCATTACGTTAGGGTTGTGCGATGCGATCGCATCTGATTACCATTATCCCAGTCCGCGGCGCGCAGCGCTTATGCTGGAAAAAACCGGGATCGTCTCTCTGGCAGAGGCATGGCATCTCGTCTCATCCGGGCCTGCTGCGGCCTTAGGGTTTACAGACAGGGGGGTGCTGTCGCCAGGAAAACGTGCGGATATTGTGATTATTGATCGCAAAACGGAACGTGTGGCCGCGACGATGGTTAAGGGGCGGTTTAGCTATATGTCAGGTGATATCGCAGACAGGTTTTTTGCCGGATAGACCATCACCCAGTTACACGGTTGACATGGCCCATCTTGCGCCCGTTCTTAACCTCTGCTTTCCCATAGAGATGTAGCGCCGCTTTTGGGTCGCGTGCGATGTCGGGAACACGATCCATGTCACTCCCAATCAGGTTTTCCATTGTGACATCACTATGGCGCGTGCCGTTGCCCAAAGGCCAGCCCGCCACAGCGCGAATGTGCTGTTCGAATTGGTCAACGGCGCATCCGTTTTGTGTCCAGTGGCCCGAATTGTGAACGCGTGGGGCAATTTCATTCACGATCAAACCTTTAGGCGTCACAAAAATTTCAACGCCAAGAACGCCTACGTAATCCAGCGCGTTCAAAATATTTGCAGCGATCAGAACGGCATCTGTGCGCTGGGCCGGGCTGAGGCGTGCAGGCACTGTTGTTGTGTGTAGGATGCCATTTCGGTGTATATTTTCGCCGGGATCAAAACAGGCGACTTCACCGGACACGCTACGCGCCGCGATGACGGAGACTTCGTGGCTGAAATCAACAAAACCCTCCAGGATCGCGGGTTGATCTGCCATATCTGACAGTGCAGATGATGCATCGTCTGCGGTTTTTAACCGTGCTTGCCCTTTGCCGTCGTACCCAAAGCGGCGTGTTTTCAAAATAGAAGGGGCACCGACGGTTTCCAGCGCGCGCGCCATTGCATCTGCCGTTGATACATCCGCAAAGGGAGCGACTTGTAAACCAAGGCTTTGCAAGTATTCTTTTTCAATTAGGCGGTCTTGGCTGATCCTTAACGCTTCGCGCCCAGGTCTGATCGGAACGACTTCTTCCAATGTGTCCAACGCCGCAGTCGGAATGTTCTCGAATTCATAGGTGACCACCTCTACGCTTTGCGCAAAGTCGATTAAGGCCTGAGTGTCGTCATAACGAGCGGTTGTGACGCGATGTGCTGTTTGACCCGCAGGCGGCTCTGCTCCGGGGTCAAAAATATGACACTTGAAGCCGAGGCGAGAGGCGGCAACTGATAGCATGCGGCCCAATTGTCCGCCGCCCAGAATACCTATGGTTGACCCTGTCGGCAGTGGACTAGACATCGGTGGGTACCTCTGGGATCGATGCGGATAAGGCGGCTCGCCAGTCTTCGAGACGTGCGGCTAATTGGGGATCCTGTAATGCCAGAATGCCTGCTGCCATCAATCCGGCATTCGAGGCTCCTGCTGCCCCAATCGCCATCGTAGCAACGGGATAGCCGCGGGGCATTTGAACGATAGAATATAGCGAATCCACGCCTGACAAAGCTCTGGTTTGGATGGGAACGCCAATCACCGGAATCCGCGTTTTGGAGGCCATCATTCCGGGCAGGTGGGCCGCACCGCCCGCACCGGCGATAATCACTTGCAAGCCACGGCTGGCCGCATTTACCCCATAGTCCCAAAGCCGATCCGGTGTTCGATGGGCAGATACGATACGCTTTTCATATTCGATACCAAGCTCGACAAGAATGCCGGCAGCTTCTTGCATCGTTGGCCAGTCCGATTGGCTGCCCATAATGATACCAACACTGGGAGTTGTCATGTTTTCGGGCCCCTTCAGCCTGATCTCAGGAGAGCGGCACTATAATCAACCGCGTCTCATGCGCAATGGATGGCTGGGCTGTTAGGCGATGATATCCGGGGTCAATCTGTCTTCGATTTGCGCAATGATATCCTTTAGACGTAGTTTTCGCTTTTTCAGGCGTTGCAGCGTCAATTGATCCGCTGTCCCTTTCTCGGACAGAGCATGAATAGAATCATCCAAATCCCGATGTTCCTGCTGAAAAACGGCGAGTTCGACCCGCAAAACATCATCCGTTTTCATCGATAGATCAGTAGGCGCATTCATATTTGGGTGATTCCGCAGTTTCAGGTAGCGTTACCATAATGGATTGGGCTTTGAGCGCATAGCCCTTGCGTTGATGCGTTTGGCTCCCCATATTTACATTAGTGGGTCGCCGACAGGGGCCCGTATACTGACTGTCGCTTGATGAATAAGGACGTGTCGCATGACCAAGATGACTCTGGCCTCTTACCCCCATATGTTGGGGTTTGAACAGCTTGAACGACTGCTGGAACGGGCCGCTAAATCTGGCAATGAAGGGTATCCGCCTTTCAATATCGAACAGACCTCTGACTATTCCTACCGTATAACGTTGGCGGTCGCCGGGTTTGCAGAGAATGATCTGTCAATTACCGTAGAAGATCGCCAGCTTGTCATTCGTGGCCGCCAAAACGAAGAAGCCGAGGGACGAATGTTTTTGCATCGTGGGATTGCAGCGCGACAATTTCAGCGAAGTTTCGTTCTGGCTGATGGCGTCGATGTCGGCGAAGCGATTATGGAAAACGGACTGTTACATGTCGATTTGAGTCGCGAGAAACCGCAAACAGTCGTTCAGACAATCACAATCAAAAAGGGGTAAGAACATGCAAGAATCATTCGAAGCGGAGCCAAACGAAAACCGTATCGTGTATGTCAAAGCTGTTGATGTGAACGATTTACCGACGGAAGTGCAGGGCAAGGTGGATGGTCTGGAACAGCTTTACGCCGTTCACGACAGCGAAGGCCAACAACTTGCTTTGGTTGCGGATCGCAAATTGGCTTTCCAGTTGGCGCGCCAAAATGATTATGCACCGGTTGCCGTCCACTAGATGCGCCGTGTAAAAAGGTGATGGGGCCGCAGGAATTCTGCGGCCTTTGTTGTTTTACTGACGTGGCAAAAGAATGGGCAGGCCACCTTTGGGTTTGGGGATCGGCATGCGATGCCATTCCGGCGCGCCTTTCGGCAAGATCACGCGTCTGTTCCTTAATAGTGTCGCCATAAAAAGTTTCACCTGCATCGTTGCGAAATGCATGCCTAAACATTTATGAGCGCCACCACCAAAGGGCGACCATGCAAAACGATGTGTCCGATCTTCGGCGCGTTCGGGTGAGAATCTATCCGGGTCAAAACGCTCGGGATTGGTGAAAAGTTCCGGCGAGAGCATGGTCACACCGGGGTTGAGCGATAGAGAAGTACCTGCTGGAATGTCAAAACCCTTCCAATGGAAATCACGGGTGGCTTTACGCGGAATGAATGGCACCGGGGGTACCAACCGAAGCGCCTCTCGAAAAACTTTGTCGGTTTCTGTCATCTGCCCCAAGGCGTCTTCGTTCAGTTCACTGTCCCCAAGGCTCGCGACTTCTGTTCTGAGCCGCTCTTGCCATTCTGGATGTGTCCCCAACGCGGCCATCATGACCGTCAGCGATGTGGCGGTTGTGTCATGCGCGGCCATGATAAGAAGATTGAATTGATTGAGGATTTCATCTTCGCTCCAGCCTTTGCCCTCGTCATCCTTGGCCAAACACATCTGGGTGAAAAAATCTTCACCACCCGTTTCGCGCCGTTCGGCAATCATTGAGCGGAATGTTTCACGCAAGAAATCTCGTCCGCGAATCCCGTGCCACATGGGTGTGAACGGGATGGCTTTGCGGATCGGGGTGACCGAGGCGCGAATTTCATTGGTGATAGCCCGGTTGATTTTCTTCGCCAGATCACCGTCTAGTGGCAGTCCCATAAAGACAGCACCGCCCATACGTAATGTCAGGTTTTTGATCGCGCTATAAAAATCGAATGGCGTATCCTCGGGCCAAGACGCGACCAATTCCTGCATAATGCCAGCCATTCGCATGCGATAATCGCGAATAGCCGTCGCACGAAAGGCGGCCATCATGATGCGGCGATTTTGACGATGGCCATCAAAATCCTGTAAAATCAGCCCGCCGGGGTAGATGCGTTCTAGTGCATCCCATCCACCTGCAGAGGAAAAGATCTTTTCCTTGTCGAGCAGCACGTATTCTAGGGCTTCTGGACCACAGAGATTAACGCGCCAAACGCCCAGCATTTTGGTTTTGTAGACTGGTCCATATTGACGCATGTACTGTTGCTGCGTCCCATAACTGTCGTTCGCGATGGTCAGCGTATGATCGATGAAAGCGGGTTTTGGGGGACCGGGGATGTGGGCCAGAGCGGCTTTGGTTGGCATGAGGGCCTCGCTTGAAACGGTGAAAACCAGGTGCCAACAACAGGCACTTCAAGCGTTATCCATCAGCAGGATGTGAGGCATGTTAACCCACCGTACGCACGCAACACCCAAGAGATAGGGATGTTGCGGCTGCGTCAGGTGAAAACGTCTATTCGGCGGCTTCGATATCGTTGCTCAGGGCAGTGTCTGCGCCGTGTTCGGCAAGAAAACGTTCCGCTTCTAGGGCAGCCATGCATCCCATGCCTGCGGAGGTGACGGCTTGACGATATTTATGATCCGTCAGATCCCCCGCGGCAAAGACACCGGGAATAGAGGTTTCTGTGCTGTCGGGTTTCGTTACGACATACCCGCCCATATGGGTTTCCAACACATCTTTGACCAGTTCGTTGGAAGGCGCGTGACCAATTGCGACAAAGACGCCCTTGGCGGGAATTTCAGTGACATCACCTGTTTGCGTGTTTTTGACGCGCACGGCCTCTACGCCCAGCGGGTTTTCCGTGCCGACAACTTCGTCCAATTCATGAAACCACAAAGGTTCAATTTTGGGGTTTTTCATCAGGCGATCAATCAGGATTTTTTCCGCCCGGAGTTCGTCTCGGCGGTGAATGAGTGTTACTTTGGACGCGAAATTAGTCAGAAACAGGGCTTCCTCGACGGCAGTATTGCCACCACCGATCACGACAATTTCTTGTCCTCTGTAGAAAAAACCATCGCAGGTGGCGCAGGCCGAGACACCAAATCCCTTGAACTTTTCTTCAGAAGGAAGACCCAGCCACTTTGCGCGCGCACCGGTTGCCAGAATGACTGCATCCGCAACATAGGTCGTTCCACTGTCCCCTCTGGCGATGAAGGGGCGTTTGTCCAGATTTAAATCAGTGATGATGTCGCCAATGATCTCGGTGCCCATCGCCTTTGCATGCTCTTGCATGCGGATCATCAAATCGGGGCCTTGCACTTCGCTGTCACCCGGCCAGTTTTCAACTTCTGTGGTTGTCGTCAGCTGACCACCGGGCTCAATACCTTGAACAAGAATGGGTTCGAGCATGGCTCGGCTGGCATAGACTCCGGCGGTGTATCCCGCTGGGCCTGAGCCGATGATTAAAACGCGTGTTTGCCGTGTGTCGCCCATTAGAATCCCCAATCTGATCAAAAAGCAGCGCGACACGATATATAGGGGTGATGGACGAGCTTAAACCCCTTCAATGCGAGTCGGGTTTTTATTGTGATTTCTCACCCGGAGCGGTACAGAGAAAGAAAATTGCGCTATCGTGCAATATTATTGCGTATGATATGCTAACAGTTATAACAAACGAAAAAGTGGGAGATATTCTCGAAAATGCGGCTCGACTCAATAGATCGTAAAATACTCGCGGAATTGCAAGCCGATGGCCGTATGACGAACGTCGAACTGGCGCGACGTGTCGGTATTTCGGCGCCTCCTTGTTTGCGACGAGTCCGTACGCTTGAAGATGCAGGTTTCATCAAAGGGTTTCACGCGGAAGTGAATGCACGCGAACTAGGGTTCGAAGTGCAGGTCTTTGCCATGGTGGGCCTCGCCAGCCAAGCCGAGGTCGATTTGACAGCATTTGAAGATCGTTGTCGTGAATGGCCCTTGGTGCGGGAATGCCACATGTTGAACGGTGAAGTTGATTTTATCATCAAATGCGCGGCACCGGATCTTTCTAGTTTCCAACGATTTTTGACCGGCGAACTGTTGACGACACCGAATGTTGAGAGCGTCAAGACGTCCTTGGTTATCCGCTGTGCAAAAGATGAACCGGGCGTCCCTTTTGACGTGCTCGAACAGCGGTTGGCCACATCGGCCTGAGGCGAGGCTATTCAACTCCGGGATGCAAGTGGTTCGCTTGGCGGATGAAGTTCATTGCGCCGAAATCTGTTAATGCGCTGATGTGCGGAAATAAGGACAAGAACCCGTCGCGTAGGATTTGCGATTGGTGCGTGTTGGGCATCGGTCCGGGATGATAGCTTTCAACAGGTAATCCATTCGCGATGATTGCCGTGTGGGTACGCAAGCCAAGATGAAACAATCTCACGGGTGTTTGCGGTACGACTTTGATGATGTTCACACCATCTTGATATTTGCGTGCGGGGGTAACGCATTGGTTTGATGGGCCGTCCATTGATCTTTCAGGTGGCGGGAGAACCAAACGCGCCGCTGGGCCGAGGCTGACAAAGCTTTCGGGTCGGTTCATGCCGAAGCTATCTGCCATGAACCTCGTCAGATGCAGGCGGGTTCCGTTAGACGTTGGCGCAAAAGGTGCTGACCCTATCCAAAGCACCTGTTCGAAATGTCTTGTAACTGTAGCAAGACAGTCCCCGGGCTGAAGATCCTCAACGGCGGTAAAACCGTTTCTAGTCTTAAAGAGTGTGCCCTGTGCAAAGGCCGCAAAGGCATCGTCAAAAACTGGCAATGTTGGGATTTTCCGTTGGCCGATGACAATGCGGCCATCTTCCATCAATGCGCTGATTTCCGCGTGCCGGGTACTAACTGCGTCTTGTGCCCCATACCTGTTTTGTCCTGGGTCGTTTGTTTGTGTCTGGAACGATGGTTGCACTGAACCATTGTTTTTGGCTGGAAGGGGGAGAGGCATAAGGACCCTTTTCAATCGTCTTGTTTGCGCCGGTCCCCACCGATCATCGCGAAAATCAAACTCGGTTCAGTTTTAATATTTCGCCCGCTCAGATTACGGTCATGGGCAATAGTCTGTCAAAAATTCGGACATATTGTCCAATATCGAAAGGCAATCAGACTATAGACTTTGATTTGTTTCCAATCATCGAGTTAGGTAGCACGATTTGGTACCTCGCGGGCATCATTGCGATTCGCGCATGTGTTCGGTTTCTTGTGGAATGTCGGTTGGCTTTGGCGATTTTGATTGAAAGGTATGATAGATGACTGTTTGGCGACCTCAGCAGACCATAGAGGTAAAAGCCCTCGGACTCGTCTGGCGCGCCGGGCGTTTGCTGGCGAGCGAAATTTATCTTGATGACGGCACTGTGAAAGGCGTCAGGCCTTTGGGTGGTAAGTTGGAATTTGGTGAAACCTGGCGCGAGGCGCTTGTTCGTGAGTTTGATGAAGAACTAAATGTGCCGATCCATGTGATTGGTGAGCCTATCGTTTTAGAGAATATCTATACCCACCATGGCGAAATTGGGCATGAAATCACGTTTGTCTCGAATGTGACCTTTCCAGACGGCGCATACAATGGCCACGATCCCATTGAGTATTTCGAGGACAACGGTGAAAAATGCGTCGCCCGTTGGTATAAATTGACGGAATTGGATGTCGGGAATTTGGAGCTCTATCCCAATGGTCTCAAAGAAAGTTTAGAGGAAAGAGCACTTTCATCTGAATACTGACGGATGGTTTTCTGCCGCATTTCGAATGCGGGTTACATCATAGCCGGATCGCTGCGATGAGCCGTCCGTAATCGGCCTCACTTGCATGGGTTGTGCGGCGGTACGAATAAAACCGCTCGGGATCTGAATAGGTACAATGACCTGTCCATTCTGCATATCCAATGCCTGCGCTGCGAAGTTTGAATAGACCAAAACCGGGTAAATCAAATTGCATGCGGCCGTCTATCCCATTGGCAAAAAAGCGGCTGTATTCTGTGTCTTCCTGAATAAAGCTGTCAAAAAACTCTGGGCCCACTTCGTAGGCAGCTTGTGAAATGCAAGGGCCAATAACGGCGTTTATGTCGCCACGGTTGGCACCAAGCGTTTCCATCGCGTCAATCGTCGCTTCCAAAATGCCGTCGAGCGCACCTCTCCAACCGGCGTGGGCCGCACCTATGACCCCTGCGTTGCCGTCCGAAAACAAAACCGGCTGACAGTCAGCGGATAAAACCGAAAGGGCTAGTCCGGGCGTTGCCGTCACGAGCGCGTCGGCCTTTGTGGAAATTTGAAGAGGGGAATCGACACATAACGCTTGGTTGGAATGGACTTGATGGACGCTAACCAAATCGTCATTTGTAAGCCCAAGCGCTTCGGAAACCCGTGCGCGGTTGATTGCAACAATTTCACGTTGATCCGTGCTGCCAAACCCACAATTCAATCCAGCAAAAACGCCAGAGGATGCCCCGCCGCGCCGGGTGAAAAAACCATGGCGAACCGGGGCCAAACTGTCAGCGGTCAGGATTTCTAAGGTCATATCTCAAGTCCTGCAGGTGCTGCTTTTCCTGTTGGGAAAAGGCCGAGTACTTTGAACAGAGTTCCCATTTCTTCTGGATGCGTCAAGCGCCGATGTGCTTGGATGTGCTGCTGCAAGGCTTCACCGGTCAAGTTTTTACCCAGAAGTTGCGCGCGTTGGGTGATGCCGAGACGTTCCAAAAATATGCCCTGGGGTGTCAATCGAGTATGCGCGCAAGGAGCCGCTTGCGCGATGGCTTCAAAATCGACATGTGCTGTCAGATCAGCTGAACCGGCATCGGACAACACGTCTGAAAACGCATGATTTTGAACAGCCTGCAAGGTATCACCAGTGCTGCGCCAATCACCATAATCAACGATAATCCCCGCACCACCATATGTGTCGATCTTAAGGCCCAACGATGCCGAAATTTGCGACAAAGCTGGAGCATATTCTACCAAATCGCCGTCTTTAGTGTCCGCCAATCGATGTTCTAAGCGCGCATGAGGCGCAACTGGACCCAAGCCGAAGGCCAGTTTTTGATCGCTCAACCCGATCTGACGTTCCCGCCAGCCTGATCCTGCGCGTAGGAACTGACGGATCGGAAGTGCATCGAAAAATTCATTTGCAATGGCGTACAGCGGCTGATCTGGCAGGCCATCGACGTCCTCCACCCACCGTGCATCGGTATCGGAAAGGGTCTGTTTTTGAACGGCTGTCAGGCGGTCCGAGGCTTCGATCATGATAATGTCTGCGGCCTGCGCAAAACCGTCGACGGCCTTGGTTGCGCGCAACACGTCTGCCATTAAAGTGCCTCGTCCCGGGCCCAATTCTGCAAGCGTAAAACGAGGCGGATGACCCTGATCGATCCAGGCTTGCGCCAAACAGAGGCCGATCAATTCACCAAACATCTGGCTCATTTCCGGTGCCGTCACAAAGTCTCCACCACGACCAAAGGGTTCTTGCGTGGAATAGTACCCCAATGTTGGATGGAACAGGCACTCGGACATATATGTCGCAACGGCGATGGGACCATCTGAGGCAATACGGGCGGCAATTTGTTTGGTCAGTGTCATGCGCGTCGTTGGCTTTGGATGATAAGCCAGAGCCCCAGAAAGATCATAGGTGTCGAGAGATTTTGTCCCATGGTCAATCCCCATCCGTTCATATGCCAAGCAAGACCAAGTGGATTCCCCTCGGAAACAAACTGGGCATCAGGTTGGCGGAAGAACTCTACAAAAAACCTCGAAATACCGTATCCTGCAAAGAACGTTCCGGCAATCATTCCGGGTGTTTTGAGCGCATCTCGTCGCCATGCGAGCCAAATTAAGAGACCGCCTAACACCAAGCCTTCAAGGCCTGCTTCGTAGAGCTGTGAGGGATGGCGCGCGCAAACCCCTAGGACATCAGGACAATATTGCGCGGCGGCACCGGGAAAGGCGACCCCCCATGGTACATCGGTCGCGCGTCCCCAGAGTTCTGCGTTGATGAAGTTGGCCAAACGGCCAAGAAGCAAACCAGCCGGCACGCAAAGCGCCATAAGGTCGGCGGCCCCCAATCGGGTGATCTTGTGGCGCCATGTAAAGATGAAGCCAGCCAGTACCACACCGAGCAACCCGCCGTGAAAAGCCATGCCACCTTGCCAGACTGCCAGAATCTCGCTTGGATTCTGGGCATAGTATAGAGGCTGGTAAAATAGAACATATCCAAGGCGCCCGCCTAAAATAACGCCGAATATAATCCACGTCAAAAGGTCTTCGATTTGTGCTGCGTTCAGGGCGGGGCGTTGATTGGGCCAAAGGCGCGGGGTATTGACGGTGAGAACCGCCAGTCGCCAGCCAATGAGAATGCCGACAATATAGGCAAGCGCATACCAGCGCAGCGCCAGTTCCATTCCAAAAAGCGAGATGGAAAAGATTTCAGGTTTAATATCGGGGAAGGGGATCAGCGCGTTCATGTCGCATGCATGCCCTTGCCTTAACTGGTAAGTCAACCTTGCAGACAGGTGCGCGCGGGTCCATATAACGATAACGGATAGCGGAGAAAGCACATGCAAACGCGCAACAAGATTTTTGACGACATTTCGCAGCTGATGACCAATGCCATGGGGGTCGCTCAGGGCGCTCGGACCGAAGCGGAAACAGCGTTGAGCGGTATGATGGACCGTTGGTTGGCGGATCGTGATTTTGTGACGCGCGAAGAATTCGACGCAGTACGCGCCATGGCGCAAAAAGCGCGCGAAGAAAACGAAGCGCTAAAAGCGCGGCTCGATGCGCTTGAGGCCAAAGACTAATCACCCCTGTAGATCGCAGTGATAATTTGTGAGTCGGCCTGAGGGCTTCTAATTTCAGCTGCTTGCGCCTTTCAGAGGTAAAGGAATGGTTTACAGCTGCCATTTATCGCCTTGATTTATTAACGAACGACAACGATTAGGGTCAAAATTCAAGCTATCCACAACTTATTGTGTCTTACCCCAAGAATAGGGGTTGCCAGAGACGGCACGACAGCCCACCATATCTAGTAGAGACATGGGGGATCGCCCCGTTCTCTAGAGAAAGCACCTAGCTTTGGGGGCTATGAAAGGTCTTCGGCGCTAGGGCGAAAAAAAGAGGTGACACAATGGCCTTGTCCGAGCAGTATCTGGAAGACGACATTCACCCCATCGACATCGTAGAACATCTGGCGACCCATCATGATTGGGATTTCGACAGAATTTCTGACGAGCAGATCGCGATGGCAGTAGAGGGACAGTGGCGTACCTATTCCCTGACCCTCGCTTGGTCAGCATATGATGAAACGCTGCGCATGGTTTGCACGTTCGACATGGAGCCGCCAGAACACAAACGTGCGGAATTGTTCGAGTTGTTAAACCACATCAACGACCAATGCTGGGCCGGTGCCTTTACGTTTTGGGATGAACAGAAACTAATGGTTTATCGCTATGGTTTGGTGCTTGCTGGCGGTAATATTGCAAGTGCGGAACAGATCGATACGATGATCAGCGCGGCGGTGATGAGTGCTGAGCGCTACTACCCTGCGATGCAATTGCTTGTCTGGGGGAATGAGACTCCTAAACAAGCACTGCAGGTCGCCATTGCAGAGGCTTACGGACGCGCGTAACACTTCCCTCCGAGTACTGAACATTCGGAGGGCATTTCATGAAAGACAGCAGAACTGCAACGGACGGTCTTGTCCTGCTGGGATGCGGCAAAATGGGATCGGCAATGCTGGCGGGCTGGCTTGCGCAAGGATTGCCGACGTCCTCTGTCTGGGTCGTCGATCCCAAGCCGTCACAATGGCTACAATCTGCAGGGGTTCATTTGAACACCGATCTGCCCAAGTCGCCAGCGATTGTGCTGGTCGCGGTCAAACCACAGATGATGACCGAAGCCTTGCCTGTCCTCCAGGCAATGGGGAATGGCGACACGCTTTTTATTAGCGTCGCTGCGGGCATCACTTTGGGGTATTTCCAAGAGATATTGGGCGCAAAGACACCGATCATTCGCGCCATGCCGAACACGCCAGCCGCGATCTCGCAGGGGATCACAGCGATCGTTGGCAATGAAAATGCCAGCGAATCCGCTTTGGCAGAAGCCGAGGCATTGTTGGGCGCAGTGGGCGTTGTTGTTCGCGTCACAGATGAAGCGCAAATAGATGCGGTAACGGGGGTGAGTGGCTCGGGGCCTGCTTATGTGTTTCATATGATTGAAACGATGGCGGCCGCGGGCGAAAAACAAGGTCTGGATGCGCAGACGTCCTTGTTATTAGCCAAGGCGACGGTTGCGGGTGCTGGTGCATTGGCGCTTTCCTCAGATGAAAGCCCTAGTCAATTGCGCGTCAATGTTACTTCTCCCAATGGCACGACGCAGGCCGCATTAGAGGTCTTGATGGATGATGAAAATGGCTTTCCCGCCTTGTTAGAGCGAGCGGTAAAAGCAGCATCAGACAGATCACGGGAACTAGCCAATGGATGATATTTCGTTTGATGATTTTCTAAAAGTAGATGTGCGCACTGGCGTCGTGACGCGTGCAGAACCCTTTCCCGAAGCGCGAAAACCAGCGATCAAAATGTGGATCGATTTTGGGGGGGAGATCGGAGAAAGAAAAACGTCGGCGCAGGTGACAGCGCATTACACGCCCGAGGCGCTTGTCGGCAAACAAGTCGTGGCGGTTGTGAATTTTCCACCGCGTCAAATCGGCCCGTTTATGTCCGAAGTTCTGGTGCTGGGCTTGCCGGATGAGCAGGGGGATGTTGTGTTGTTAAGCCCGGATCACAACGTGCCCCTGGGAGGGCGAATGCATTGACTAAAGTTTTTATGACGCGGCCCCTGCCGGACAGCGTTCAGGTGGCTGCGCGTGCGATTTTCGATCTGACCGTGCGAGAGATCACAACTCCTTTGAGTGCAGATGAAATGCGACATGCCTTGCAACATTACGATGGTGTTGTGCCAACGCTGGGAGATATGTTTACGGCCGATATTTTTGCGGATGTTCCCGACGCACGTTGCAAGGTGCTGGCGAATTTTGGTGTGGGATATAATCACATTGATGTTGAAGCGGCCCAAGCAGCAGGCATTGCGGTTAGCAATACGCCGGGTGCCGTGACAGATGCGACCGCAGATACCGCGATGTGCCTGATGTTGATGAGTGCGCGCCGTGCGGGCGAGGGGGAGAGGATGTTGCGCAGTGGGTCATGGGAAGGCTGGCATCCGACGCAGCTTCTTGGCATGCATTTGAGTGGAAAGACTGTTGGAATCGTTGGCATGGGCCGAATTGGTCAAGCAATTGCGCGCCGGTGCCACTTTGGATTTGGCATGAAAGTCGCCTACCATAGTCGCTCACCCAAGGATCTCGCTTTTGAGGCTGCGCGCAAGGAAAGCCTGACCGCACTCGCTCAGGATGTTGACGTGCTGGTTGTTGCCGTTCCGGGCGGGGCAGAGACCCACCATTTGATCGATGCCCAGGTGCTGGCTGCCATGCCTTCACACGCGCATTTGGTCAATATCGCGCGCGGCAATGTTGTCGAGGAAGCCGCCTTGATAGCCGCATTGCAGAACGGTCAGATCGCGGGCGCTGGGCTGGACGTCTACGAGTTTGAACCCACTGTGCCCCCTGAGCTAATTGCGATGGAAAACGTCGCTCTGTTACCTCACCTTGGGACAGCTGCTTTGGAAGTGCGCGAAGACATGGGGAGGATGAGCGTGGACAATCTAAAGGCGTTTTTTGCGGACAAACCCTTACCCAACGCTGTCTGAGGCTTCAATAATCACCAACGGCTTCACGCCAATGTCGCCGGCATAAGGAAACATAGGTCTCGTTCCCGCCGATTTGAACCTGCGCGCCGTCTTTCAAGACGTTGCCGTCTGTGTCTTGGCGAATAACCATGGTCGCCTTTTTGCCGCAATGACAAATCGTGCGGACTTCGCGCATCTCATCAGCCAGGGCCAAAAGCGTTGCCGAACCAGGAAGGAGCTTGCCGCGAAAATCGACCCGTAAACCGAAACACATGACAGGGACGCCCAGATCATCGACGACCTGCGCCAATTGCCAAACCTGCGTTTCAGTTAAAAATTGCGCCTCGTCGACAAAGATGCAGGCGATAGGACCGGCTTCGATTTGCGTACTAACCATTCCAAACAGATCATCGTGGTTGTCAAATGTATCTGCGACCTCTGCGATGCCAATACGGGAGGCGATGCGGCCCTTTCCGGCCCGATCATCAAAACGCGCGGTCAACAAATACGGAACCATGCCCCGTTCTTTGTAGTTATGGGCGGCCTGCAGCAGAACCGTCGATTTGCCTGCGTTCATGGTTGAGTAATGGTAATAGAGTTTGGCCATGCGGAGTGATAGGATGCAGCGCGCCTGCCTGCAACCATCTGATTAAAACAAGGACTACCGCGCGACTGCCAGCATTCACTAGCCTACCGATCCCCAATCAGCAGAACACGGTTAGGTCCTAAACCAAAACCGGCGCGGGGGTCGCCGGATACTCGTCATCCCCCAACAGGTGGGAGCGCTTTTATAAATGACATTTCCCCAACATCTGATTAATGGGTAAACACTGCATGTTTTCCAATGGAGAAACGTGATCGAAATTGAACGAGGGGGGCTGCCATGTCGGCTGTCGGCAGATATCTAAAAAAACATACCGAAGCCTTGGTCAAAGACGTCGGAATTGAAAGTGCCTGTGAAATAACAGGAAAGTCTAAGGCAACGCTTGGACGTTACTATTCTGACTATGATGAGCACGCTGATCGCTTCATGCCGATTGAAGCGGTGGCCTTATTGGAACAGGCCGCGAATTACCCGCATGTGACGGGGGCATTGGCTGAACTCTCTGGCTCGTCTCTTCAATATGATGAACGTCGCCCGAATCAGGATCGACCTGGCGGTGTAAATTCGGATGTTATCGCGCTGAGCCAGAGGTTCGCGATGTTGATGGGGGAATATCAACAATCGATGGAAGACGGGAAAATTACGGTGAACGAAGCCAAACGCCTTTTGAAAGAGACGACGATGCTGCAACAGGTTTTGATCGATATGAAGCTACATTTGGAAAATGATCACGGAGGCGCGTGAAAAACCTCAAACGTGCTTTTCAAGGAGAACAGATCCAACCGAGTAACCAGCCCCGAAAGAGCAGATCAGCCCGGTATCGCCCTGTGTCATGTCATCTGAGAACTTTGAAAACGCAATGATCGAGCCCGCTGAGGACGTGTTGGCATAGTCTTGCAGGATATTGGGCTGTTCTGCGGGGTCGGGTATGCGACCCAATACCTTGCGTCCGATGAAATCATTCATGGATTTGTTCGCCTGATGAAGCCAAAGGCGCTTTAGGGTGCTGGCTGGCACGGCAGCGTCCTTCAAGTGTGACGCGATGTGATCTGAAACCAGTGGCAAGACCTCTTTGAACACTTTGCGTCCATTTTGCATGAATTGCATGTCTCTGCGGTCAGTTGTTCCAGAAGGGCGGGAACGGCGCAGAAATCCGTTGTTGTTCCGGATGTTATTGGAAAAATCAGTCGCGCAACGTGTGGATTTTACCTCAAAATAGGGGCCACTTGCGTCTTCGTTTCGTTCGATCAGGCATGCTGTTGCGACATCTCCAAAAATGAAATGGCAATCGCGGTCCCGCCATTCCAGATGGGCCGAGCAAATTTCTGGATTGACCACAAGTGCGCTGCGAATGCTGCCTGCACGCAACATATCTGCGGCCGCTTGGATGCCAAATGTTGCCGAGGAACATGCGACATTCATATCAAAAGCAAAGCCACCTGCGCCCAAAAGGTTTTGGATTTCTATGGCAATGGCCGGATAGGCGCGTTCCATGTTGGAAGCAGCACAAATCACCAGATCTACATCATCTGCCGATTTTCCCGCCTGCGCGAGCGCTTTTTGAGCTGCATCAACCCCCATTTTAGCCATCAGAGAAGGTGCATCATCTTCACGTTGGTGTAGCAGCGGGTGCATGATTTTTGGATCTAAAACGCCTGTTTTGTCAATGACATGGCGTTGCTTGATCCCCGAAGCTTTGAGGATGAATTCTTCGGAGGAATATTCTTTGGCGTTCAATTCACCCTGCGATATAGCTGTGGCGTTTTCAGCGTTGTAGCGGTCAACATAACCATTAAAGGCCGCCACCAATTCGGCATTGGAAATGACCTGTTCCGGTGTGAAAACTCCGGTTCCTGTGATGGCTGGAATGTACACTATTTTCCCCTTTTTCCTTGTGCTGTTGTCACCGGAAAGGTGTCCTAGGGTCAAGTTGGAGATGCTCATGTGACGCAGCGTCGAAGGCGAGTTTGAGGCGTGATCAAATGCCGCGTGGCACTGAGAGAATAACATAGCCGTCTTGCTTAAACGCTCTCTCGGCACCGCTTTGATCGATGAAGTCACTTAGATTGGGCGTGTCAGACGGGCAGGCGATAAGATCTGCAGTATGGTCCAGATAGTCCGCTGTTTCCGGCGCTTCACCTAATCGCCGACATAAGTCACCAGCCGCCGGATAGGGGCCGTCTAGAAAAGGCAGAGTAGACGGCTGGGGCGTGATGACTGCCGAAGAACAGGCAGTCAAACAGAACGGTAGCGCGATAAAAACAATAAGTCGCATGATCACCTCTCTATGCGCTACGCCCACCATACTCTTGCGGCTTATTTTTCACAATGTAAGGGCAACGAAGAACAACCAGCCCCGTGCGGCTGACACATCTACTGTGAAAACGCACATAGTTCAGTGCGTCATTTCGCGGACAAGACAGTCTGACCTGAGTTGGGGGCGGTAAGAGGGACGTTGCAAGGCCAAATAGGCTCTGCGCGGTGATCCACCCGTGTCTCGTATGCTTGTTTTAACCCTGAAGTGCTTTCACACCAACATCACCCTCGGCCTGTGCTTGAATGGCAAGTGCTGCCGCATAGCTGGCTGCTGCTGTCGTGAAATAGGGGATTTTGTCATAAAGCGCGATGGACCGAATGGATTTTGAATCGTCGACCGCTTGCGTGCCCTCTGTCGTGTTCATGACCAGATGAATTGCTTCGTCTTTCATCATATCTGTAATATCGGGCCGCCCTTCGTAGACTTTGTTCACCACCGTGCAGGCCATCCCGTGATCTGAAAGCCAACTTGCGGTTCCGCGCGTAGCGACCAGCGTAAAACCCTGCTCCAGAAGGATGCGGGCACAAGAGAGCATATCGTCGGTTTTGTCCGCGTTTTTGATCGAGACAAAGGCGCACCCCTGTGACGGCAGGACCATACCGGCCCCCATCTGGGCCTTTAGGAAGGCACGGGGGAAATCGCGATCCCATCCCATGACCTCGCCGGTTGAACGCATTTCTGGCCCAAGAATGGTATCCACCCCAGGGAAGCGCGCAAAAGGCAGCACAGCTTCTTTGACTGAGAACCATGGCATATGCGGATCTGCAAGGGTCATTGGATCGCCCAATGGCAGAACATCCTCGTAAGCGGCATCACTATCATAGGGTGCGCGCAGAGGGAAATTTGACAGTTTCTCACCGGCCATAATCCGTGCCGCAATCGAGGCAATCGCAGAGTCAGTCGCTTTGGCCACAAACGGCACTGTGCGCGAGGCTCTGGGGTTCACTTCGATCAAATAGATGTCACCGTCTTTGATCGCAAACTGAATGTTCATCAGGCCAACGACGTTGAGTGCTTTGGCGAGCGCATGTGTCTGTTCTTCGACCTCAGCGATAATCTCGCGCGACAAGGAGTAAGGTGGCAGCGAACATGCGCTATCGCCTGAGTGCACCCCGGCTTCCTCGATGTGCTGCATCACGCCCGCGACATGTACATCCGTCCCGTCACACAGCGCATCAACATCTAATTCGACCGCGCCCGCCAGATAGCTGTCCAGCAACACCGGGCTGTCACCTGACACAACAACGGCTTCCGAAATATAGCGTTCAAGGCTTGGCTGATCCCGTACGATTTCCATCGCACGACCCCCCAAGACGTAAGATGGGCGGATCACCAGCGGAAAGCCGATTTCGGCCGCGATTTCCAAGGCTTCTGCATCAGAATGCGCAATGCCATTGTTCGGTTGTTTCAGCCCAAGATCCTGAACCAGCTTTTGGAAACGTTCACGATCTTCGGCCAGATCAATGGCATCAGGTGTGGTCCCAAGGATCGGTATGCCTGCATCTTCCAGCGCATTTGCCAGCTTGAGTGGGGTCTGACCGCCAAATTGCACGATCACACCATGCAAGGTTCCGTTTTCCTGCTCGACGCGCAGAATCTCCAACACATGTTCAAAGGTCAGAGGCTCAAAATAGAGACGATCTGAGGTGTCATAGTCAGTTGAAACTGTTTCCGGGTTGCAGTTCACCATGATGGTTTCATAGCCAGCGTCGGTCAGCGCGTAGCAAGCATGACAACAGCAATAATCAAACTCGATCCCTTGCCCGATGCGGTTTGGACCGCCGCCAAGGATCACAACTTTCTTGCGATCCGTTGGTCGTGCTTCGCATTCGACTTCGCCAAACACAGGGGATTCGTAGGTGGAATACATATACGGCGTCTGAGCTTCGAATTCAGCAGCACAGGTATCGATGCGCTTAAATACAGCCGTAACCCCAAGCTTTAGGCGGGTCTGGCGCACACTGGCTTCATCTTGATCGGTCAACTCGCCCAGACGTGCATCTGTAAACCCAAGCATTTTGAGATGGCGCAACCCTTTTTCATCCTCGGGCAAGCCGTCATTTAACAGGGCACGCTCGGTCTGGATGATTTCGCGAATGCGGGCGAGGAACCACGGGTCAAACATCGTGACACTGTGGATTTCGTCATCGCTCAATCCGTGCCGCATGGCCTGCGCAATCGTGCGCAATCTTTCCGGTGTTTGACGGCTGATCGCTTTGATGATCGCGGCGTGGTTGGCGCCGGTTTCTTCCCAATGTCCGACGCCGACGCCGGGGATGTCGATTTCATTGAAACCGGTCAGACCTTCTTCCATCGAAGCCAGTGCTTTTTGCAGCGACTCGTGGATTGTGCGTCCGATCGACATTGCTTCGCCGACGGATTTCATTGCCGTCGTCAGGTATGGTTCCGACCCGGGGAATTTTTCAAAAGCGAATTTTGGGATTTTTGTGACCACATAATCGATTGTGGGTTCAAAGCTGGCTGGCGTGACTTTGGTGATGTCATTATCAAGCTCGTCCAGCGTATATCCAACCGCCAATTTGGCGGCGATTTTAGCGATTGGAAAGCCCGTTGCCTTTGACGCCAAAGCAGAGGAGCGGCTGACGCGCGGGTTCATTTCAATGACAACCATGCGACCGTCCGCCGGGTTCACAGCCCATTGCACATTGGAACCGCCGGTTTCCACACCTATTTCGCGCAGCACCGCGATGGAGTGGTTGCGCATGATTTGGTATTCTTTGTCGGTCAGCGTCAGAGCGGGGGCGACGGTGATGGAGTCGCCTGTATGGACGCCCATGGGATCGACGTTTTCGATGGAACAAACGATGATTGCGTTGTCGGCCGTGTCGCGCACGACTTCCATTTCGTATTCTTTCCAGCCCAGCAGGCTTTCATCGACAAGAATCTGGCCCACGGGCGATGCATCCATGCCTGAGCGGCAGATGGCTTCGTAGTCATCGCGATTATAAGCGACACCACCGCCCGTACCACCCATCGTAAAGGCGGGGCGAATGATCGCTGGCAGACCGACTTCCTCTATGGTTTCCAGCGCAATCCGAACCCCTTCGTTCAGATCTTTCTTGCCGTTGGCGTCTTTTGGCGCGGTCACGATGGCTGCTTTGGGATTTTCGATGCCCAGCCGGTCCATTGCTTCGCGGAATAATTTGCGGTCTTCGGCCATCTCGATGGCGTCCCGTTTGGCGCCGATCATCTCGACGCCAAATTTCTCCAGCACGCCCATTTCCTCAAGCGCGAGTGACGTGTTTAGGCCTGTCTGGCCACCCATTGTCGGCAGCACGGCGTCTGGGCGTTCTTTTTCGATGATCTTGGCGACCATCTCTGGGGTGATGGGTTCAATATAGGTCGCATCGGCCAGTTCCGGGTCCGTCATGATGGTGGCCGGATTGGAATTCACCAGAATGACCCGGTAGCCTTCTTCTTTCAGCGCTTTACAGGCCTGAGTACCAGAATAGTCAAATTCGCAGGCCTGCCCAATTACGATAGGCCCCGCGCCAATGATCATGATGGAATTGATATCGGTTCTCTTTGGCATGCGCGGCCCCCTTCAATTTTGAACACCACCGGAGTGTCCAAATTGTCCTGCGTTATAGGCATCGCGCGCACAGGTGCAAGGGGCAATGAGGCACGGGTGGCCAAGCCTCGGAGAATATAGAGAATGAGTCTCTATCCGTCTGCGGAATTGTCGTTTGGTTTCACAAAAACAGAGCGGAGACGCTGCAAAAAGCCAACAATCGACGTGAAATGACAACGCGTCGAGCGATTCTTTTTTAGCCTTGCAGAAAACTACGCAATGCGGCTTCGAATGCGCGGGGTTGCTCCGCATGCAGCCAATGGCCCGCGTTTTTCAGTTTTGCAAAGCGCGCCGCAGGAAACAGGGATTTGATCGTGTCTCGGTGCTGTGCCTGCACGTAATCCGATTGATCCCCGGACAGAAAGAGCATCGGTTTTTCAAAGGTGCCAGGCAATTCCGGAAATCCAATGATCTTGTCCATTTCCGCTTCTAATGTGTCGAGGTTTAGACGCCATTTTTTCTCGGCCACGTCCAAAGATTGGGTGAAAAAACTGCATAACGCGGGTTCGACACCCAATGCGGCCAGTTGAGATTCGGCTTCAGAGCGGCGCGATACTTGCGAAAGATCCACAGCTTTCATGGCATGGATATAGGGCATCTGGCTGTGGGTATACGTGACGGGCGCGATGTCTGCGATCACGGCGCGCGTCAGGGTTTGCGGCTGGGACAAGCCCAAAGCCATCACAGCCTTGCCGCCCATTGAGTGTCCAACAAGCTGCATTGGCCCCCCAATATGAGTGATCAGTTCGGCAATATCTGTGGCCATCTCAGGATAGCTGTGGGTTGTGGTGCGCGGGCTGTACCCATGGTTGCGCAAATCGATCGTATAAACACGGAACTGATCCGACAATCGCTTTGCAATGACGCCCCAATTGCGGCCCGACCCATAAAGGCCGTGCACGATCATCACTGCGGGGGCATCAACATCGCCAAATTCATTGTAGCTCAACATATGCATGCGCTACCGGAATTTGCGTGGAAATTCCAGCGCTGCATTGTCTGTTGTTGGGGGATTTTACCTGCCGGGTAATCTCCGCCGCTAGAAAACCAATGCGGCGGAGTTTAACGGGGGGCTCAGAGGTTCGGGTACATTGGGAAACGTGCGCAGAGCTCTGCAACTTCTGCTTTGACTTTTGCCTCTACCACTTGGTTGTCTTCTTCGCCATTTGCGGCCAATCCATCAACCACTTCGATGATCCAATCAGCGATCTTGCGGAATTCTTCCTCTCCGAAGCCGCGTGTTGTGCCTGCCGGGCTGCCCAGACGAATGCCCGATGTGACCATCGGTTTTTCCGGGTCAAAGGGCACGCCGTTTTTGTTGCAGGTGATGTGCGCGCGTCCAAGGGCCTTTTCGGTTGCGTTCCCTTTAACGTTTTTGGGTCGTAGATCAACCAGCACAACATGTGTGTCTGTACCGTGGGTGACGGTATCTAACCCACCTTTGATCAATTGATCCGACAAGGCCTGCGCATTGGTGACAACCTGTTGAATGTAATCTTTAAACTCAGGACGCAACGCCTCACCAAAGGCCACAGCTTTCGCCGCGATCACATGCATAAGCGGGCCGCCTTGGATGCCCGGAAAGATGGACGAGTTAAATTTCTTGGCCAATGCTTCGTCATTTGTCAGGATCATCCCGCCGCGTGGGCCGCGCAGGGTTTTATGTGTTGTTGTGGTGGCAACATGGGCATGTGGAAAGGGCGAGGGATGTTCACCCGCCGCAACAAGCCCGGCAAAATGGGCCATATCGACATGAAGATATGCACCAACCATATCGGCGATTTCGCGCATCTTGGCAAAATCGATTTGGCGGGGAATGGCGGAACCACCCGCAATGATCATTTTCGGCTGATGCTCTTTTGCCAAAGCTTCGACTTGATCATAATCAAGCAGGTTGTCTTGACGGCGCACACCATATTGCACGGCGTTGAACCATTTGCCTGACTGGTTCGGGCGTGCGCCATGTGTCAGGTGCCCGCCTGCATCCAATGACATGCCGAGGATTGTGTCGCCCGGCTGTAAAAGCGCTTGGAAAACACCTTGGTTCGCTTGAGACCCGGAATTTGGCTGCACATTCGCGAATGCGCAATCAAAGAGCTCGCGCGCCCGTTCGATGGCCAGGTTTTCGGCGATATCGACGAATTGGCACCCGCCATAGTAGCGCCGCCCCGGATATCCTTCGGCGTATTTGTTGGTCATGATTGACCCTTGCGCCTCAAGTACTGCTGCAGAGACGATGTTTTCTGAGGCAATCAATTCTATTTCGTCGCGCTGACGTCCGAGCTCTTTTTCGATTGATCCGAAAAGCTCCGGATCGCTCTGGGACAGAGACTGAGTGAAAAAGCCGGGTGCGCGGTGTGGGGCGTTCATGGGGATCTCCCTTGAGAATATACGGTGCGTCACGTTTCCTATCGGAAACTTGCGGTTCCGGAAAGGCAGTAAAGCGACGCTTGGTGCGAATTGTGCGTCTTATTACGTCGGGCCTTGATGGGGTGCAATCGTACAAAGGTTTGAATCGATGCGCAGCCACTGGCAAATCTTAATGAACTGTGCTTGTTTCGTGTCACAAAGACCCCGATCGGAAACCTGCATGTCCAGCAAAATCGCATTTACCGCAAGCAGCGCGGATGTGGCACAGACTGCCCGGGCCGCGTTGATCACCCGTTATGGGAATGTCACGCCCGAGGACGCAGATGTTATTGTCGCGCTCGGAGGTGATGGTTTCATGTTGCAAACGCTCCATGCGACGCAAAAGCTTGCCGCGCCTGTATATGGAATGAACCGAGGCACGATCGGATTTTTGATGAATACGTATGTCGAGAGCGATCTTCCCGCACGCCTAGAGTCGGCGGAGGAGGCTGTCATCAATCCATTGAGTATGGCCGCAACCCGAACGGATGGATCGATTAGCCATGCATTGGCGATCAACGAAGTATCACTGCTGCGCGCCGGGCCGCAGGCGGCAAAACTCAAAATCACCATTGATAAGCGACTAAGGATGCAGGAATTGGTGTGTGATGGTGCCCTGTTAAGCACGCCAGCAGGCTCTACAGCGTATAATTATTCCGCGCATGGGCCAATACTGCCGATTGGGTCAGAAGTTCTTGCGCTGACGGCGATGAGCGCCTTTCGGCCGCGGCGCTGGCGCGGGGCTTTGTTGCCGAAAGATGCGACGGTACGTTTTGATGTTCTGGAACCCGAAAAACGCCCGGTTATGGCCGAAGCTGATGCGCAATCCGTCATGGGGGTTACGTCGGTCGAAATTAGGTCTGAACCGACCGTCGAACACCGCATCCTGTTTAATCCGGGCCATGGCCTGGAGGAACGGTTGATAAACGAACAATTCACCTGAGCTGGGTTAAATCCCACCCCAGAGTGAACCGGTCTGTTTCGGTTTACACTTGTGCATACCCTATTGCGCGCAACGCATCGCGGATTTCGTCTAAAATTGTGGGATCGTCGATTGTCGCAGGCGGTTTAAAGCTTTCGCCATCCGCAATTTTGACCATTATCCCACGTAGAATCTTTCCGGACCGTGTCTTTGGCAACCGCTCGACCACCAAAGCGTTTTTGAATGCCGCAACCGGTCCAATTTTGTCTCGGATCAGTTGAACGCATTCGGCGGTGATTTCCTTGTGTGGTCGATGGACGCCCTTGTTCAGACATACCATGCCTAATGGGGATTGCCCTTTCAATCGATCAGAGACACCGACAACTGCGCATTCGGCAACGTCGGGATGGCTGGCCAGTACCTCTTCCATCGCCCCCGTTGAAAGACGATGCCCCGCGACGTTGATGACGTCATCGGTGCGGGCCATGATGTATAAATACCCGTCCTCATCAATCATGCCCGCATCCCCGGTTTCATAATAGCCGGGAAAGGCCGTTAGGTAGCTCTGTTTATAACGATCCGTCGCATTCCATAACGTGGGTAAGGTGCCCGGCGGCAACGGCAACTTGATGGCGATTGCGCCCAGCGTATCAGCTGGCATCGGGTGGCCGGCCTCATCCAGAATTTGAACGTCATAACCGGGCATCGCCACAGTGGGTGAGCCGATCTTGACCGGGAGTGCTTCCAGCCCCGCTGGGTTTCCGGCAATCGTCCAGCCTGTCTCTGTCTGCCACCAATGATCGTAAACCGGGACACCTAACAGGTCAGCGGCCCACTCGATCGTGTCCGGATCAGCCCGTTCTCCGGCGAGATAGAGCGCGCGTAGACCGGTCAGGTCGTATTTTTGGCGTTCCAGCCCTCTTGGATCTTCGCGTTTTACAGCTCGGATCGCGGTTGGAGCGGTGAAAAAGCTGCGGACGTTGTGGTCTTGGATAACACGCCAGAATGTCCCTGCATCTGGCGTGCCTATGGGTTTGCCTTCGAACACGACAGTGGTGTTGCCATGTATCAGCGGCCCATAGCAAATGTAACTATGACCCACGACCCAACCCACGTCAGATGCGGCCCAAAATACATCACCCGGATCAACATTATAAATGTTCTTCATGGTCCAGTTCAGCGCAACGAGATGCCCCGCAGTTGGTCTGACGACACCTTTGGGGGCCCCTGTGGTACCAGAGGTATACAGAATATAGGCAGGATGATTTCCCTCAACTGGTAGACAATCTGCAGGCTTGGCGCTTTCTTGTGCGGCATGCCAGTCCAGATCTCGACCGGGTGTTAAGGTTGCAATTTCTTGCTCTCTTTGCAGGATAAAACATGCCTTCGGCTTGTGTTCGGCCATCTCAATGGCATCATCCAGCAAGGGTTTGTACTGAACAACCCGCCCCGGCTCGATCCCGCAGGACGCGGCCAGAATTGCTTTTGGTTGGCAATCATCGATGCGAACCGCCAGCTCATTTGCGGCAAAACCGCCAAAAACCACGGAATGGATAGCGCCGATCCGTGCACAGGCCAGCATGGCTTCCAGCGCTTCCGGAACCATCGGCATATAAATGATGACACGATCACCTTTTCCAACACCTTGCGCAACCAAGGCACCCGCAAGGGACGCAACACGGGTTTGCAGTTCAGCGTATGTAAGTGTTGACTTTGACTGTGTTACTGGGCTGTCATGAATGATCGCGACTTGTTCTCCTCGACCTGAGAGCACGTGGCGATCAACTGCATTGTAACACCCGTTGACCAATGCGTCGGCGTACCATTCATAGAGGTGGTCGCCGCGTTCAAAGAGAGCTTGGCTTGGGGGACGATCCCAATCAATGGCGTTTGCCGCTTGCATCCAGAATGTCTCTGGGTCCTCAATAGAAGCCTTATATAGCTCTTCGTATGCCATGAACGATCCTCCTCCAAAATCTCCTAATGGTGTTACGCAGGGCTGAGTTCTCCAGCAAGGTTTTCGTTGCGACCAGAATGCTTCCTGCGACAAAAAGGTTCGCCAAACCTTCAAATTCTCCGGGAAAATTTTGCAAACCTTTGGGGTATTAGCAAAAATGAGCAAAGTTTTTTGGAGTTTGCAAATTTGATGCGGAGGGACCGTTTTTCACAGAATCTAAGCTGTGTTCGTTATCTCAATCGTTGAGACACAGAAAACACGCATTTACGCAGGTGCTTTTGGTGAGAATTTGGCTGCGGATGGAGCGTCTTTTAAAGGTAATCCCAGAATGAGGGTGCTTGTTGGGCGTAAGCCGGCTCTAAAGATCAAACCCAGAATCCAACACCTTAGCGCGCCAAATGGCATGGAGAAAAATGCGATAAACAGGAGTACAGGCTGCACAATGAGCCAAACCCCAATACCCACAAATACGGCAACGAGACAGTTATCTTAAAATCATCATTGCGATGCAAACGATAAAACGACCTGATTGCATCGCGGTAAAGCATGATGACATCTACGTCAGAGGACTGAATTCACGTCTCCCCAAATAGGGTTTCCCTGATGGTATCAACCCGATTGTTTGCCTCTTAGTCTACCCATTTCAGTACCGTTGAACCGCAATATGCACCCTAGACGTTTGCCGCAGTTGAGCTTGCAAGAAGTGTCGTTAACGGTGGCGTTTACCCACGTCTATTGCTCTCATCGCGCCCTTGACGTACAGCGGCTTCGCAATCGCCTTTGCTGTCGGGCAAACAAATATACATTTTGTTGTTCACCTTCACCTGCGACCGTTCAAAGGGACCCTTTGATCCCTCTATCACGCTGGTGCGTAGCTCATAGGATTGCCCGTCCACAATAATGTCACGCGATGATTGACTGGATACAGTTGCACACCCACTTACACAGGCGGCGCTAAATAAAATCACATGTTTAAAATTCATCGAATGTCCTTTCGGCGACTCCAACAGTCTTAATATAGTGCAAGTTGGGGTATGCAAAAGGCCAGGGGCGCGTGACGCCCCAAAAGCCCATGTATCAAACTAGCTATATTGGGTAACAGGTGTCCCGGCAATCGCGGCCATATTCAAAAGGCCACGTGCAGTGATAGAGGGTGGCACGATGTGCGCTTTGTTCCCCATGCCCATCAAGATAGGCCCAACTTCGAGACCATTACCTTTCATCTTCAATATGTTGCGTACACCAGATGCCGCATCCGCATGGGCGAAAATAAGAACATTTGCGGCTCCCTGCATTCTGTTATTCGGTAAGATACGGGCGCGCAGATCATGATCCAGAGCGGTATCTACGTTCATTTCACCTTCATAACAAAAATCATGGTTTCCGGCGTCGAGCAATTCAATCGCTGCGCGTAAACGGCCACCAGTGCCTTCGCCTTTGTTGCCAAATTGGGATTGCGAACAAAGCGCGATTTTGGGTTCGATCCCAAAACGGCGCACGTGACGTGCCGCCCCAATGGCGATTTCAGAAATTTCCATTGGGGTTGGGTGACCGTGAACTTGGGTATCAGCGATAAACAGCGGCCCATCTTCGAGGATCATCATAGACAGGGCACCAACGGGATGCAGGCTTTCACGCCCCAATACTTGTTCGATGTAATTCATGTGCCAGCTAAAAGCACCAAAGGTGCCGCAAATCAGACAATCTGCTTCTTGACGGTGGACCATGACAGCGCCAATGGCTGTCGTGTTAGTACGCATGATGGCGCGGGAAAGATCCGGCGTTACACCTTGTCGCGCGCGTAACTCGTGAAATGTTTCCCAGTAATCTCTGTAGCGAGGATCATTTTCAGGATTTACAAAATCAACGTCATCGCCAAGTTTGATCGTCAATCCAGCTTTTTCAATGCGCATTTCCATAACATCTGGCCGCCCGATCAGAATGGGGCGCTCGGTTGTTTCTTCCAGCATTGCCTGACTGGCGCGCAAAACGCGTTCGTCCTCTCCTTCGGCAAAGACGATCCTGCGGGGGACGGCCCGCGCGGCGTGAAAGACCGGGCGCATTAAAAGTGCAGATTTGAAAACCGAACTGTCAAGCGTTTCACGATAAGCGTCGAGATCTTTGATCGGACGAGTGGCAACACCAGTTTCCATTGCCGCGCGGGCCACGGCAGAAGAAACAATGCTGACAAGCCGCGGGTCAAATGGTTTTGGGATCAAATAATCTGGCCCAAAAGTCATCTCTTCGCCTTTATATGCAGCGGCAGCTTCTGCAGATGTGGTTGCGCGTGCCAATTCAGCGATGCCCTCGATACAGGCGAGTTCCATTGCGTCGTTGATGGTCGTAGCTCCGACATCCAACGCACCGCGAAAGATGAAAGGGAAACACAGCACGTTGTTTACTTGGTTTGGAAAATCCGAACGCCCTGTGGCAACGATGGCATCCGGAGCGACTTGACGCACAACGTCAGGCAATATTTCGGGTGTTGGGTTTGCAAGCGCAAATATAATGGGCCGATTGGTCATGCGCTGAACCATTTCGGGTTTTAGAACGCCCGGACCGGACAGGCCCAGAAACATATCAGCGTCATCGATTACATCGTCCAACGTTCGCAAATCCGAGTCCTGCGCGAATTCTGACTTAATGGGATTCATATCCACATCTCGCCCCTGATAGACCAATCCATGAATATCACACAGCCAGACGTTTTCGCGTTTCACGCCCAATTTTAACAGCATGTTTAGACAGGCAATACCGGCGGCACCGCCGCCCGTTGAGACGATTTTAATATCTTCAAATTTTTTGCCAGCGACTTGCAGGGCATTTCTTGCCGCGGCACCAACGACAATGGCCGTCCCGTGCTGATCGTCATGAAATACGGGGATGTTCATACGTTCGCGGCAAATTCGTTCAACTGTAAAACAATCCGGTGCCTTGATGTCTTCTAGGTTGATGGCACCAAAGCTGGGTTCCAATGCACAGACGATCTCAGCCAGTTTTTCTGGATCTGATTGATCTACTTCGATGTCGAAACAGTCGATGCTGGCAAATTTCTTGAATAGAACGGCCTTGCCTTCCATCACCGGTTTGGAGGCCAAGGCGCCAATGTTGCCCAAGCCTAGAACTGCAGTGCCGTTGGTGACGACCGCAACCAAATTGCCGCGCGATGTGTAGCGCGCCGCCGCAGCTGGATCTGCCTTGATTTCTAGGCAGGCTTCGGCAACACCCGGCGAATAGGCTCGGGCTAGATCGCGACCATTTGCAAGCGGTTTAGTTGCTCGAATCTCGAGCTTTCCGGGCTTGGGGAACTCGTGATAGTCCAGCGCGGCCTGCCGCAAATTCGGTGTGTCGGACAATTCAAATCTCCTCATTTGAAAAATAGTTTAGCATTAAACTATCGTGTCGTTTGCCTGTCGGTCGTGTGTAAGTGAGCATATCGTTAGAGTACAGCAGATGTTTACAATCTCGCGTTGCAGCTTAAAGATCGCGCAAGCAAATGCGACCCCAAAAACAATGTAGAAAATAAATGATGCAAGAAAACGTTGGGCCTCAGTCCAAAGAAACTTCCGTAAATCTGACCATGGTATTTTTTGGATGCCTTGCGCTGATCGTTGCTTTTGTTGCAGTTGATATGGTGTTTTTTGCGCAAGGGGCGTCCTTCAAACGCGAGGGCGGTGGATTAGAGAATGTGTCGGCCGTTTTGTATGGCGTTGCAGCCGTTGTTTTCTTTTTGAATGCTCCGCGTCAAGATTGGAGCCGATTGTTCCACATTCCTGCTATTATGATCTTATTTGCCATGCGCGAAATGGATTTCGATAAAGCCTTTACACAATCAGGTGTTCTGTCACTGCGGCTGTATAGTGGTGATAGCTCTTTGAGCACGAAATTGATCGCAGGATTGGTGGCGCTCTTTGCTGTCTTTGTAATTTTGAGAGCGGTGGTGGTCGGTGGTCCTGTGGTCTGGAAGGAAATGCGTGCCGGGCGATTGTGGCCATGGTTTGCGGTGTTGGCTGGTGCTTTGGTATGTTTTACCAAAACGATCGATGGTCTCGGGCGCAAGCTGATAGAGTTTGGCATTGTGATTACAAGAAAAACCGGGGCGCTGGCCTCCTTGATGGAAGAAGTCGGAGAAGTGTTTATCCCGGTTTGCGCTATCCTAGCGATCGTAGCGTGCTGGAAGGGAGCCACCGATGACTGACACCCGAGCCGAAATATTGCTGTCCACGAATGAGTTGCGGGATGACATCCCATTTTACACAAAAGTTCTGGGAATGCGGATGGATACGATCTATCCAGCGGATGACCCATCTGTGGCGGTATTTAGCGGTCATGGGTTGCGGCTACGGATTGAAAAAGGAATTCCGGAAAACACCGCGACACTAAGGATTTTGACGCAAGATCCTGCGACGTTTGCTAATGGGGAGACGTCTCTGGTCGCGCCTAATGGAACGCGGATCGAAATCGTTCCGTTGCAAGAGCCGTTGGTTATGCCGCGGACAATCCATAGTTTTGTGGTCCGCCGTCTGGCGGATCAAGCGCCTTGGGTGATCGGGCGGGCTGGAATGCACTACCGTGACCTCATCCCGGATCGTTTGGGTGGGTCGATCATCGCCAGCCATATACGTATCCCTGATGGCGGCCCTGTGCCGGACATGGTGCACTACCATACAGTGGGTTTTCAGCTGATTTTCTGTTACAAAGGGTGGGTCGATCTCGTCTACGAAGATCAGGGCGAGCCATTTCGTTTGCATGCTGGAAACTGTGTGATCCAGCCACCGGAAATTCGCCATCGGGTTCTGTATGCCTCAGATAACATCGAAGTCATAGAGATCGGCGTGCCTGCTGAACACACAACAACCATTGATCATGATATGATCTTGCCGAATGGCCCCGCTAATCCTGCCCGTGATTTTCAGGGACAGCGGTTCGTGCATCATAAACATGAGGGTGCTGATTGGGCGCCATTCCGGATCCCCGGTTTTATAAGCCGGGACACCACGATCGCCCGAAATACCCAAAATGTCGCTGGCGTTCACGTGGTGCGCCCCGACAATAGCGGTACGGTTTGGAGCGCGCATGACAGTGATATCCTTTTTACGTTTGTGATGTCGGGTGGCATGGTGCTCGAAGGCGACGGGCAACCTGCACATTCGCTCGAGGCAGGGGATGCATTCGTGGTGCCGCCGCACATGCGGGTACGCTATTGCGATATGACCGAGGATTTGGAACTTTTGGAAGTTTCATTGCCCGGGGCGTTTAAAACGACCATGGGTTAGCGGCCTAAGAGCTTGCATTGTCGGAAGCAGAACGACACGGTAAACGATAAAACCATCCAGTGGAAAGAAATCTATGTCATTGAAAGAGGCCGCAATTGCAGTTCGGGAAAATGCACATGCACCCTATTCTAACTTCAAAGTAGGTGCTGCGATCCGGACCAAAGCTGGCAACATCTATGTCGGGTGCAATGTCGAAAATGTTGCCTACCCGGAAGGGACATGCGCAGAGGCCGGCGCAATCGCGGCAATGGTCGCGGCTGGCGAGAGGGAAATTGTCGAAGCTTATGTCGTTGCAGGCTCTCCGATGCCGGTCACGCCGTGTGGGGGATGTCGGCAAAAACTGGCAGAATTTTCCGAAAAAGATGTGGTGGTTACGATGGCCACGACGCAAGGCATAGAACAGAAAATGTGCGTGGCTGATTTGTTGCCCGGGGTTTTTAACGCAGCACATATGGAAGACTGAAATGACCGACGCCAGATCAATTCTCGCGTTGCTGCGACATGGAAAACCTCTTTCTGATGCGGATATGACTTGGGTCGCCGCGGCCTTGGCTGACGGCACAATGAGCAGTGCGCAGGCGGGGGCCTTTGCGATGGGGGTCTGTGCGCAGGGTTTAAGTGACGCAGAAAGGGTCGCGTTGACATTGGCCATGCGGGACAGCGGGCAGGTTCTGACTTGGGACCTGAACGGCCCGGTCTTGGATAAACATTCAACCGGCGGCGTTGGTGATTGTGTTTCACTGATTCTAGCACCGGCATTGGCAGCTTGCGGGGCCTATGTGCCGATGATCTCAGGGCGTGGACTGGGGCATACAGGCGGCACGCTTGATAAACTTGATGCAATTCCGGGCCTTGTTACGCAATTGGAGGAAAATCGTTTTCGTAACCTCGTAGCGGATGTCGGATGTGCTATTGTTGGTGCCAGTGCAAACATCGCACCTGCTGATAAACAGCTTTATGCTGTGCGCGACGTCACATCGACTGTGGACAGTCTGGATTTGATCACGGCCTCTATCCTGTCCAAGAAATTGGCCAGTGGTCTAGATGCCTTGGTGCTTGATGTGAAGGTTGGCAGCGGTGCCTTTATGAAAGACATCCAAGCCGCGCGTGAACTGGCAACTGCTCTGGTGAATACGGCCAATGCGGCCGGATGCAAAACCACAGCTGTCATCAGTGACATGGATCAGCCGCTTGCACCCAGCCTCGGAAACGCATTAGAAGTTGCTGATGTGATGGATGTGCTGACTGAGTCCAGCACCGGGTCGCTTCTTGATATCACGGCAGCCTTGGGTGGTGTTTTGCTGTTTAGCGGGGGCCTCGCGGCGGATGTGAACTCCGGGGAACGTGCGATTTTAGCGGCCGTGCAAGACGGACGCGCAGCAGAAACCTTTGGGCGCATGATTGCGGGTATGGGTGGGCCAATTCAGTTTGTTGAAAACTGGCGGCGGTTTCTACCGGAAGCAACAGTTATCCGCGAGGCGAGTGCGCGTGACACGGGGATCGTGACGGCCATAGACGGCGAAGCGCTTGGACTTGCCGTGGTCGCGCTTGGGGGCGGGCGTCGGATCGAAACAGATCTGGTTGATCCAGCGGTGGGGATCGGACAGGTTGTGCGTCTGGGGCAACCAATCCAAAAAGGCCAGCCTTTGGCCGTTGTGCACGCGGCGCGTTCGGATGTGGCTGATCGTGCTTTGGCGACCATTCGCAAAGCAATTACAGTTTCAGACGGGGAGGCGCCTTTTGTATCGCCTTTGATCCGAGACAGGATTGGCTGATGACACGCGCGTTTTTAGTTGTGATGGATTCTGTTGGCATCGGTGGCGCACCGGACGCACATAAATTCTACAACGCTGGCATACCGGATACAGGGGCGAATACCCTTGCTCATATCGCGCAGGCTTGTGCCGCAGGGCAGGCCTCCACCGGGCGCGACGGACCGTTGCGTTTGCCTAATCTTGACAGATTGGGATTGGGGGCTGCTGTAAAGCTGGCCAGTGGCACCGTCGCACCGGGGCTGGACTGCGTCCCAACCGGTGCTTGGGGCGCGGCGACGGAGATTTCCGCCGGCAAGGATACCCCATCAGGACATTGGGAGCTGGCGGGGCTACCTGTACCGTGGGCCTGGCATCATTTCACCGATTTGCAAAATTCCATGCCACAACAGATCATCGCCCGGGTTTGTGAATTGGCTGGATGCGGTAATGTTTTGGGGAATTGCCATGCGTCAGGCACTGCGATTATCAAAGAACACGGTAACGAACACATCAGATCCGGGTCTCCAATCATTTATACCTCTGCAGATTCCGTCTGCCAGATCGCCGCACATGAGGTCCACTTCGGGTTGGACCGTCTTTTAGACCTCTGTGAGAACCTCGCACCGATGTTGCATGATATGAAAGTCGGTAGAGTGATCGCGCGTCCCTTTATTGGCACGTCAGAGAACGATTTCCGGCGCACTGCGAACCGGCGCGACTACGCCATCACTCCTCCCGCGCCCGTTGTGACGAATTGGGTGCAGGATGCAGGCAGAGAAGTGTTCGCAGTCGGAAAAATAGGCGACATCTTTTCCATGCAGGGGATCGATCAGGTGTTTAAGGGCGCCGACATGGTGCTAATGGACCACCTAAAATCGCTGGTTCAATCCGCACCGGACGGCAGTCTGACATTCGCCAATTTTGTCGAATTCGACAGCGAATTTGGCCATCGACGGGATGTTGCAGGCTACGCACGCGCGCTCGAATGGTTCGACCGGGAAATCGGCACAGTGATTGATGCGCTGAACCATGACGATATTCTCGTGGTGACGGCAGACCATGGGAATGATCCAACATGGCATGGGACGGATCATACGCGCGAACGTGTGCCGGTATTGATTTCTGGTCTTAAAAACGGCGCGTTGGGGCAAATCGGTTTTACAGATGTCGCTGCAATTATTGCGGATCATCTTGGGGTGGCCAAACCTTGATGAACCGACCTTGCGGGCGACAGGGTGTGGACGTAAAGAGAATGTGAAAATGTAAGGAAGAGCCAATGTCCGACCATCTGACCGTTGTTAACCATCCATTGGTCCAGCATAAACTGACCATCATGCGTGACAAAGAAACCCCCACGGCGGTTTTCCGGCAATTGTTGCGCGAGATCAGCCAACTGTTGGCATATGAGGTGACACGCGGGTTGCCGATGACCACCAAGAAAATTGAAACGCCAATGCAATCGATGGATGCCCCGGCGCTGGCGGGGAAGAAACTCGCGCTGATTTCAATTTTGCGGGCTGGGAATGGCCTGCTTGACGGGGTTTTGGAACTGATCCCTTCTGCCCGTGTCGGTTTTGTTGGCCTTTATCGGGATGAGGAAACGTTAAAGCCGGTTCAGTATTATTTTAAGGTGCCGGAAGCGTTGGGCGATCGCTTGGTCATTGCAGTTGATCCGATGCTGGCGACAGGCAATTCATCCGTCGCAGCGATTGATCTGTTGAAGGAAGCTGGTGCGACAAATATCCGCTTTCTGTGTCTTCTAGCGGCCCCCGAAGGCATCAAGCGGATGAAAGAAGCGCATCCGGATGTGCCGATTGTGACGGCATCAGTCGATACAAAACTGAACGATCTTGGCTATATCGTGCCGGGGTTGGGCGATGCAGGCGATCGGATGTTTGGGACCAAATAATCAAGGGCATTTGTAACGGTTGGTGCGAAAGGTTTGCGGTCTCTGTCAGCCGCCGCAAATGCTTTGCAGTCTTAACCAGTCGGCGTCACTCAACAGCGGAATGGAATTGCCACCCAACATTGGGTCCCCCTCGATCAGCGGCAGGACCGTTTCGCCGGTAACATCACGGGCGTAGGCATAGGGTGTGCTGCGCACGGAGCGTTTTTCAAAGGCATCAAGGAGCGGTGCATCAGGCGGGAAATCGCGCGCCTGTGTCAGCAATTGGCGCGCGTATATATCGAGAGTATCACTTTTGAGGCTGCCGGTAGTGAGAAGTTGAAAGCTGGCGAGCGTTCCTATGCTGGACAACATGTCGCTCAGGGGATCTGAACCGGATGCCCGTGCCATTTCTGCCAGTGTATAGCCTGCAACGACGTCTGGTTCTTCAAAATCTTCGACAAGCGCGCGATCCAGCAAGATAAATCCGCCAGGTAGATGCAGACTGGTTGAAACGGTCCCGGGCATGATCTTGAGGGCACCGCTGCCAAGACGTGCGCGCAAATTTTGCAGTGCTTTGATGCCGACAGGTTCGGCGCAGGCAGGGCCGGTCATACGTTCAATGCGTTGGAGCAACGCTGTGCCAATTTCCGCTCGCTTGACCGCGGGAACGACCGCTACAGTATGCGAGACCAAGGCACCGGGCAGCCAAAAGATTGCAAGCGCGGCAACAACGGCAAGCGACGCGGTCATGCCGACCCAACGCACTCTCCCCGGACGGGGGCGTGTGCGTTCCACGGCGCGGCGCAGTTTTTCAATCGCGTCGATCATTTCCGCTTCGTCTTCGGCGAGTTCCAACGTTTCGCCGGGATCGCCATCGGGGTGGAAAATCGCGGGTCTTTTGTCGGGATTGCTGCGTTGCACCGCAGCCAGGGACCAGTGGGTCAGTGCCTGATCACGCATATCCGAGATCATCAAGGTTGCGTCGCCGATAGAAATAATCACCTCACGCCGCTGTTCATCGGGCGAAGGTCGCCATAAGGCGCTGGCCTCAATCCGTGCGTATTTTGTTAAGGCCGTCATTTTTGGATGGGCTGCTCGGGGTTATTTGTCGGCATACTAGCAGGAGCCGCGTCAGACGGGCAATGGCCGTCGGGTCCTCAGACAGCCGGCTTGGGTAAATCATGGTAATTCACAGGGTTTTGGCGAGGTCACGCAAGGCGAATTTTTGGATTTTGCCAGTAGATGTTTTCGGTAATTCCTGGAAAATCACCAGCTTTGGGCTTTTGAAGCCCGCGAGCGTCTGGCGAGAAAAAGAGATCAACCCATCGGCATCCACAGTGGCATCGGGTTTAAGCTCGACAAAGGCACAGGGCACTTCCCCCCATTTGTCATCTTGTTTTGCCACGACAGCGGCAAGCATGACGTCGTCGTGTTCCATTAAAACACCCTCTATCTCGACAGATGAGATATTCTCTCCGCCGGATATAATGATGTCCTTTGCGCGATCCGCGATTTGAATGTATCCGTTGTCATGTTGGACCGCGATGTCACCGGAATGAAAATACCCGCCATCAAAGGCGTCTTTTGTGGCTTGGGGGTTTTTGTAATACCCTTTCATGACAGCGTTTCCACGGATCATAATTTCTCCCTGTTCACGTGCATCTCGCCTGATGGGTGACATACTTTGATCCATGACCCTGATATCTTCCATCATTGGGAAAAGCACACCTTGTTGCGCTTTTATAGAGGCTTTGGTTTTGGTGTCATACTCGTTCCAGTCTGCTTTCCACAAACATTCTGTGACGTGGCCATAAGTCTCTGTCAGGCCGTAAACCTGCGTCACATTGAACCCCAGTGCCTCAATTTTAGAAAGTGTCGCTGGCGCGGGCGGGGCACCCGCTGTAAAGACTTCGACGATGTGATCAAAGCGCCGGCGTTCCTGATCATCTGTGTTCACCAACATGTTTAACACGATGGGAGCCCCCCCCAAATGGGTGACTTTTTCAATCGCAATGGCATCATAGATCGCGCGCGCTGAAATGTCTCGACAACAGACCAGCGTCCCGCCGATCAATGGCATCATCCATGCGTGGTTCCAGCCATTGCAATGGAACAGCGGCACAATTTGCATAAACGTTGGGTGGAGCACCATGCGCCAGCTGACGATCGTGCCCATCGTCATCAAATAGGCACCGCGGTGATGATACACGACCCCTTTGGGGCGTCCTGTCGTGCCGGAGGTGTAGTTCAGCGCCAAACTTTCCCATTCATCCTGCGGCATGATCCAATCAAAAGAGATATCGCCTCCGCCGATGAAGTCTTCGTAGGTTTTGTGGCGGCCTGAGGCCGGGAAATCAGCCTGATCGTCGACAACCTCGATCAATAAAGGACGGACATCCAAATCCACGCTGGCCTCTTCGGCGAGAGGCAGAAATTGCGCGTCAACCAACACTACCTTTGCGCCGCCGTGTTCCAAAATGTAGCGAACGGTGTCGACGTCCAGTCTGGTGTTGATTGTATTTAACACCGCTCCGCATGCGGGGACGCCAAAATGCGCCTCCACCTGAGCGGGTACGTTTGGCAGCAATGTCGCGACCACATCTCCCGAGATGATGCCGTGTTGGTTCAGAGCTGACGCCAATTGAGTGCAGCGTGTATAGTGTTCGCTGTAGGTTCGGCGCAGAGGACCATAAACGATCGCAGTGTGTGAAGCAAAAACATCATTTGCGCGTCTGAGGTGGGATAACGGGGTCAACGCCACATGATTGGCGGTGCATTTTTCCAACCCGGTTTCGTCTTGCATCCAACCCATAGTGTCTCTCCCCCTGATCCTCTTTTGCGCGTCATGCGCGCTGCGGACGCACGATATTGGATTCGTAGAATTTTGAAAGGGAATTGTAAGACAATTAAAGACGCACCGCGGCGTTTGTTTGAGATTACAATCATGAATAGAAATGTATGAAAAAAGGGGCCAATGGCCCCTTTGAATGTCTAGAAATCCTGCGTGTGTCAGGCGGCTTTGGGTTTCTTGGCAAACCGACCATAAAAGCTCTGGTTCTTGGCCGCCATTTCGCGCAGTAAATCCGGGCAGGAAAAACGTGTGCCGAATTGCGCGCTCAGCTGATCACAACGTTCCGAGGCATAGGCCGAACCCAACATGTCAAACCAGCTCAATGGTCCGCCCGACCATGGGGCAAATCCCCATCCCAGAATCGCGCCGACATCGCCTTCGCGGATGTCCATCAACACGCCTTCTTCTAACGCGCGGACTGCTTCTAATGTCTGGGAAAATAATAGCCGATGTTGCACATCAATCAGGTCTGGTTGATCCTCTGTGGTCGCATATTGGGCTGATAGCCCATCCCACACCCCCTGACGTTTGCCTTTTTCGTCATAGGCGTAAAACCCCGCGGCAGATTTCCGCCCAAGACGACCCTCTTTTTCCATCCAGAATATCACCTCATCAACTGCGTCATCAGGATAATCTGTACCCATCGCAGCTTTGGTGGCTCTGGCGATCTTTGCACCAAGATCGATGGAGGTTTCATCGACGAGCTGTAACGGCCCCAAGGGCATACCGACGAGTTTTGCTGCATTCTCGATCAAGGCCGGTTCAACGCCTTCTGCGACCATCCGGATGCCTTCGTTGATGTAAGGAATGATGCAGCGATTGGCATAGAAAAACCGCGCGTCGTTTACGACTATCGGTGTCTTGCGGATTTGGCGCACGTAATCCAACGCTTTTGCGACGGCGCGCTCACCAGTGCCTTTTCCTTTGATGATCTCTACCAACAGCATTTTCTCGACAGGTGAGAAAAAATGAATGCCGATAAATTGTTCCGGGCGGCTGGAGGCTTTGGCCAATTCGGTGATCGGCAAAGTGGAGGTATTGGAGGCAAAGATGCAATCCTCAGGAATGACAGCTTCGACTTTTGCTGTCATCTCGGCCTTGATTTTTGGATCTTCGAACACGGCCTCGATAATCAGATCACATTCGCTCAGCGCCTTCAGGTCGGTTGTCGCCGTAATCAGGTTCAGCAGTTGTTCTTTTTTCTCGGGCGTCGTTTTTTTGCGTGTGATGCCTTTGTCAGCATAAGCGGCTGTGTATGCTTTGCCCTTATCTGCGGCTTCCTGTGTCTGATCGATCAAGACAACTTCGATGCCTGCTTGTGCCGAGACCAGGGATATCCCTGCGCCCATCATCCCCGCCCCTAGAACACCGAGTTTGCGAACACGTTGATCGGCCACATCATCAGGACGCACAGCGCCCTTTTCCAAAGCTTCCTTGTTGATAAACAAAGAGCGGATCATCGCCTCCGAGGAAGGGTTCATCAAGACAGATGTGAACCAGCGCGCTTCTATTTTCAGAGCGGTATCAAAAGGCACGAGTGCGCCTTCATAGACCGCGGAAAGCAAGGCTTTTGCAGCGGGGTATACGCCTTGGGTTTTACCGTTCACCATCGCTGAGGCACCGACAAACGTCATAAAGCCTGCGGGATGATAGGGGGCCCCGCCCGGCATCTTATATCCTTTCGCATCCCATGGTTTTACCAGATCGGCGTCTTTTGCACCTAAGACCCAACTGCGCGCTGCTGCCATTGGATCGTCTGAAACGTCGTCAATCAAACCTGCGGATTTGGCGGCAGCGGGCGCAACTAATTTGCCTTCGAGCAAGAAAGGAGACGCTGCCATTGCGCCCATTTTGCGCACCAGTCGCGTTGTACCGCCTGCACCGGGGAAAATACCGACCATAATTTCAGGTAAACCGATTTTAGCCTTAGGATTGTTTGCGGCAAAAATCCGGTGACATGACAAAGGCAGTTCCAACCCAATACCCAGTGCTGTGCCCGGCAGGACACATGCAATGGGTTTGCCACCCTTGAGGGTCTTGGGATCCATGCCCGCACGTTCGATTTTGCGCAAGAGATGATGCATGGCCATGACGCCATCAAACAACCCCTTTGCAGGTTCATCCCCTGCGTCGGCCTTCATCTTTGCGATGAGATTCAAATCCATTCCCCCAGCAAAGGATCCATCCTTGCCAGATGTCAGGATAATACCTTTTACCGCGTTATCCGCGATTGCCTCATCCATCAGAGCACCCAACTGCTCCAGCCCTTCATAGGACATCACGTTCATTGATTTGTTCTGGACGTCCCAGGTGATGGTCGCGATGCTGTCTGCATCTTTGGTCATGTTAAAGTCAGTCATTTAGGTCTCTCCCGGTAAGGGCTGCGATTTCAGCAGTTTATTTTCGATCCCTGTGTTTGGATCAGCGTGCCGGATGGTGTGCGCGTCGTGCGATATCGGGCGGGTTAAACCCGTTCAATGATCGTCGCCGCACCCATACCAGACGCAATGCACAGCGTCGCCAAGCCGACTTCTTTGTCAGCGCGTTCAAGTTCATCCAACAAGGTCCCAATGATCATCGCGCCGGTGGCGCCCAAAGGGTGACCCATTGCAATTGATCCGCCATTCACGTTGACCTTTGCATCATCAACATCAAAGGCTTGCATGAACCGCAGAACCACCGAAGCAAATGCTTCGTTGACCTCGAACAGATCGATGTCTTTGATATCCATGCCATTGTCGGCCAGAATTTTTTGGGTCACAGGCACCGGGCCCGTGAGCATGATTGTTGGGTCGGTTCCGATTTTGGCTGTGGCGCGGATGCGGGCACGGGGTTTTAGACCATATTTTTCGCCAAACTCTTTGTTGCCAATCAATACCGCTGCTGCACCGTCAACAATGCCCGAAGAATTGCCCGCGTGGTGGATATGGTTGATGCGTTCTAGGTGGGGATACTTCATGATAGCGACTTTATCAAAACCGGGCATGACCTCTCCCATGGCTTTAAACGCGGGGTTCAAAGCACCGAGGCTTTGCATATCCGTTTGCGGCCGCATGTATTCATCATGATCCAGAATGCTGAGACCATTTTGATCCTTAATGTCGATCACAGAATTGGCAAACCGTCCTTCGTCCCACGCCTTTTTAGCCCGTTGTTGTGATCTCACTGCCAATTGATCTGCATCATCGCGGCTAAAACCATATTCAGTTGCGATGATGTCTGCGCTGATGCCTTGAGGTACAAAATATTTTTCCATGGCGAGCGTTGGATCAACGGCAATGGCCGCGCCATCACTGCCCATGGCAACGCGCCCCATCATTTCAACACCGCCAGCGATGTAGGCCGAACCTGCACCACCTTTGACCTGATTTGCCGCAAGATTCACCGCTTCCATCCCAGAGGCGCAAAACCGATTGATCGCAAGACCTGGAATGCGTTCGTCCAGATCAGATGCCAGCACGGCTGAGCGCGCCAGACAGCCGCCCTGTTCCATCACCTGCGTCACATTTCCCCAGATCACGTCTTCGACAGCGTGACCCTCAAGGTTGTTGCGTTCCTTTACGGCATTCAACGTTTGTGAGGACAGGCGCAGGGCGCTCACTTCATGTAAGCTGCCATCTTTGCGGCCTTTGCCACGAGGGCTGCGCAATGCGTCATAAATATAGGCTTCGGTCATTTTAGTCTCCTTCTTGTGCCGCGCTGGGCACAGTCATTCACATGCGATCAGCGGGGGAGCCGGGCATCAGATCATAGGGAGCTTTCCAGCCCGGTGTGTGCGACAAGCGTTCGAGCCATGCGTCAATGTTTGGCCAATTCTGACGCTCAAACCCAAACGGTTCCGGGTAATATAGATACCCACAGCAGCTGAGATCGGCGTTTGTCAGGCCGTCGCCAACCAACCAGTCGCGGCCCTCAAGATGGGCATTTAAAACGGCATAAGCGGCTTGAAGACGCCCTTGATGAAAGGCGATGACTTCTGCGGGGCGCTTGTCTTGTGGCAGGAAGTTCATCAAAAAGCGTGTCATGCCCGCAGTTGAGCTGAGTTTGTGATTGTCCCACAAAATCCATCTAAGAATTTCACGTCTTTCTGTTGGATTACTGCCGCCGAATTTCCCGGATTTCTCGGAGACATAATCCTGAATGACACCGGATTGCGTCAATTTTACATCGCCGTCTACCATGACTGGGGCTTCGCCCATTTCGTTCACGGTCTCGCGAAATTCAGGCGTACGTGTTTCTCCATTAAAAAAATCAACCTTGATCGCCTGCCAGTCAAGACCCGATAGCTCCAGCGCCAATGCGGCCTTATACGCGTTCCCACTTTCACCAAAGCAGTAGAGTTTTATCGTCATGTCGCTTGCCCTCCCAAGGCTGTAACATCGGCGCGTTCACAAAGAGCGGGCGATGAGTTCTTTCATAATTTCATTTGTTCCGCCGTAAATGCGCTGCACTCTGGCGTCGGTCCACATTTGGGCGATGTCGTATTCTTGCATGAAACCGTAACCGCCGTGGAGTTGTACGCAATCATCCAGTACCTCACCCTGTGTATCGGTTAGCCAATACTTGGCCATTGCGGCTTTTTCGACGCTCAGCGCGCCACTTAGGTGTTCTCGCATGCATTCATCTAAAAAGGCGCGCGCGATGGTCGTTTTGGTTTGGCATTCAGCCAGCTTGAAACGCGTGTTCTGAAATTGGGTAAGCGGCCCGCCAAAAGCCTCGCGTTCTTTGCAATACGCGATCGTGCGGCTTATTGCACCCTCCATGGCACCGACAGCGCCGCAGGCAATAATCAGACGTTCCTGTGGTAGTTGCTGCATCATTTGATAAAAACCCTGACCTTCTTGGCCACCAAGAATGTTTTCAGGGGATATCTCAACGTCATCAAAGAACAGCTCTGATGTGTCCGAAGCATCCAAGCCAATCTTTTCCAGGTTGCGACCGCGTGTGAAACCGGCTGCATCGTCGGTTTCAACCACAACCAGCGAGATGCCTTTAGATCCGGCACTCGGATCCGTTTTTGCCGCAACCACAATCAAGTTCGCGTGTTGACCATTGGTGATAAAGGTTTTTTGTCCGGAAAGCCTGTAGGAATTACCCTGGTGCATCGCTTTGGTTCGGATATTTTGCACATCAGATCCGGTTGAGGGTTCGGTCATGGCCAAGGCGCCAACAAATTCACCGGAAACCATTTTAGGAAGCCAACGGTTTTTTTGTTCTTCTGTCCCGTAGGCTAGAACGTAGTGGGCGACTATGCCGGAATGAATGCCATGTCCCCAACTGGCCAGATTTCCGCGCGCAGCCTCAATCAGGATCGCCGCTTCGTGGCCGAAGTCGCCACCAGCACCTCCGTATACCTCCGGGATAGACGGGCACAGCAAACCTAAAGCACCGGCCTGTTGCCAGGTTTCACGATCCATCTGCCCCTGTTTGCGCCATTTCTCAAATAGGGGGGCCCATTCGTTTGAAATGAACTGCGCCGTCATGTCAGCGATCATTTGATGTTCGTCTGTCATCCATGAAGAGGCTGTTTGTGTCATCGGTATCCCATGTCAGTTTCTTTAGACGTCGTTTTCAATCTTGCAGGGTAAATTTAAACTGCCGCATATTTTCTTGAAACGCACCGTCATCGATTATCTCGTCGAAGTTCTCAAAAACGAATGACAAAACGTCGGCAACTGCGAGGGTTTCGTCATCTGCCAGACGTTTTAGTCTGCGGTAACCTGTTTGCGTCACAGCGATGGTAAAGGGGCGGGTCGTATTGGAACGCTTGCGCATTGAAAATTCCTTGTCAGCTGGCAAGGAACAGGAGCGGACCCGCCCTTGCCGTCAAAAATTAGCCGCCTCCAAAGCCATAACGGTGTCAGCACCAGACTGGATGCGTTTTAGGTGTAGGGCTGTCGCGGGCAACTGCCGTGCCATATAGTACCGTCCGGTTGCCAACTTTGTCTCGTGGAATTCAGTATCAGAAGTGCCTGAATTTAAGGCATCTTTTGCCGATTTGCCCATTTTTGCCCACATTAAAGCGAGGCAGACATGACCAAACATATGCATAAAGTCATGAGAGCCGGACAGAGCATTGTTTGGATTTTTCATACCGTGCTGCATGAAATACATTCCGGCTGCTTGCAGATCCTTAGAAGCGCTTTTTAACGGCTCGAGAAAAGCCTCATCGAAATCTGCGTCTTGACCAGAATTTTCCTTGATGAAGTTTTTGACAATGTCAAAGAAGGCCATGACGTGTTTTCCGCCATCCTGTGCAAGTTTTCGACCAACAAGATCCAATGCTTGCACACCATTTGCGCCTTCGTAGATCATCGCAATACGGGCGTCTCGTGTGAATTGCGACATGCCCCATTCTTCAATGTAACCATGCCCGCCATAGACCTGTTGGGCCTTGACCGTCATGTCATAACCTTGGTCCGTCAGAAAACCCTTGATGACTGGTGTTAGCAGGGACACAAGCCCGTCAGCGGCTTTGTCTTGCGACCGATGGGCGGCATCAAGAAGCGTCGATCCCCAAAGCACAAAGGCGCGCGCCCCTTCTGCGAAACTCTTTTGGTCCATCAAAGACCGTCTGATGTCAGGATGCACAATCAGAGGATCGGCCGGGCCTTCGGGGTTTTTAGCGCCGGTCACATCACGCCCTTGAAGACGGTCTTTGGCGTATGCCAGCGCGTTCTGGTAGGCGACTTCAGCCTGTGACAGACCTTGCATTCCGACACCAAGGCGCGCCTCGTTCATCATCGTGAACATCGCGCGCATCCCCTTGTGCTCTTCGCCCAAGAGATAACCCGTTGCTCCGTCATAGTTCATGACGCAAGTGGAGTTGCCGTGGATTCCCATCTTCTCTTCGATGTTACCCACGGCAACGCCATTCCGCTCTCCCAGGGAACCGTCGTCTTTCACAATAAATTTCGGGACGATGAACAATGAAACGCCTTTGATGCCATCTGGTCCACCGGGAATCTTGGCCAAAACCAGATGAATGATGTTGTCTGACATATCGTGCTCACCGGCCGAAATGAAAATCTTTTCACCGGTCACTTTGTAGCTGCCATCGTCTTGTGGTTCGGCTTTTGTGCGCATCAAGCCGAGATCAGTGCCGCAATGAGACTCGGTCAAATTCATTGTGCCTGTCCACTCACAGGAGACCATCTTTGGCAAATATTGACTCTTCTGGGCTTCTGTTCCGTGCACCAGAATGGCGGATGCAGCGCCATGTGTCAGACCTTGATACATGGTGAAAGCCATGTTTGCCGACGAAAACATCTCTCCAACGGCGCTGCCGAGGACCCACGGCATATTTTGGCCACCATATTGTTCCGGCATGTCAAGCCCGGGCCAGCCCCCCGCGCGAACTTCGTCGAATGCAGCCTTAAAGCCAGCTGGCGTTCGGACAACGCCGTTTTCTAATTGACAGCCCTCGGTGTCGCCAATGACGTTCAAGGGGGCAAGAACCGCTGATGTCAGTTTGCCAGCTTCTTCTAGAATGGCAGAGGTAAAATCTGCATCCAAATCTTCATATCCAGGAATGGATTGGTCAGTCACTTTTAAAACATCGTGCAAAATGAACTGCATATCTTTGGTGGGCGCTGTGTAGCTTGGCATGATTTTCTCCCTGAATGAGTGTCGTTTGGCGGTCTTACTGAGCGGCGTCCTGCTTTTTGCTCATTGAGGCGATCATATCCTCACCCCACTTAAGTTGTTCTGAAAGCTCTTTGATGGCGTCGTCCAATTGGTCGCGACGCGCCACAAGGTCATCCAAACGTTCGCGTGCGACCTCAACCGAGCGTGTAAGCTGGGTCTGTTGCTGGTCGCCCATGTCGTAAAGATCAAGCAACTGGCGAATTTCTTCCAGACTAAACCCAAATCGCTTACCGCGCAGGATCAACTTCAAACGGGCGCGATCTCGACGCGTGAACAGACGTCTTTGATTTTGGCGTATCGGAAATAGCAGCTCTTTGGCTTCGTAAAAACGCAAAGTGCGTGGTGTGACATCAAAGGTATCGCACATCTCGCGTATGGTCATAATATCTTTTGTCATCAGTCTTATCTCTCATCATCGTAATGAGGGTCAGGTAATTGTTGTTCACCTTGCTACAATAGGTTCGGTGCTTTACGTAACTTGGACGTTGCGTCACTTTGTGAATGCTCTCGATAAGGTGAGAAAATCTGCTCACGTAAACCGACACGCGGCCCTTGACGGGGAAAAGGCCGACCGCACTGCGCTGGGTGGTTTTGGCCAGATCAGAGGTGAAAGTGTTCAAAAACTCCACACTTCAAGCAGATCGGCTGAGTCTTTATTGTCTGTCGCCGTACAAATTTTGAAAGTGTTTAATCTTCAACGACAGCGGCCGTGTCATTCCTGAGTTTGCTGAGTTCTTCGATTGCTTCGTCCAACTGGGTGCGTTCTTTCGCTAATTGGCTCAGTTGCTTGTCAGCCAAAGTGATCCATTTACGCATTTGGACATCAGTGCCTTCGTGTTCATAGATCAACAGCCATTGCCGAATGTCTTCCAACTGGAAACCGAATTTGCGCCCGCGTAGGATCAGCTTCATCCGGGCCCTTTCGCGCGACCCGTAAAACCTTGACCGGCCTTCGCGATCGGGCTGTAAAAGTTCGATGTATTCGTAATATCGCAGGGTGCGGGGTGTTACGTCGAAGGTTTCACACATTTCTTTGAATGTTAAGCGATCCGATGTCATGAATGCGGCCTCCTTACGTGCCACGCTAAGGTGCAACGAAACGAAGCGCAACAGTCACACTTGCTCTTATGTACGGACTGCGATGATAAAGGGGAGAATCCATTTTACAGGATGCGGGATCGAATATGGCAGACAAAGACACGATTGCGAGGCAATTTATAGAAGCTATTCCGCATAGTAAGGCGCTGGGAATGCAACTTGCCGACATGAGCGCAGGTTCAGCAACGATAGATATGCCTTATGATAAAAAGCTTGTTGGAGACCCTAAAACGGGAGTTATTCACGGGGGGGCGGTTTCTGCCCTGATGGACACCTGCTGTGGCGCAGCAGTTATGTCACACCCTGATAATCTAGGCGGAACAGCCACCATCGATTTGCGAATTGACTACATGCGCGCGGCACAGCCAGGCCAAAGGATTCGGGCGCATGCGGTGTGTTATCACGTTACACGGACCGTTGCTTTTGTGCGCGCGACAGCCTGTGACGAAGACAGCGAGAACCCTGTCGCGGCGGCAACCGGCGCGTTCACGGTGGAGGGTTCAAAATGAGAGAACCTCGCCGCGCACCAGAACCGGTTCAAGTTGTAAAGCAACGCCGTGATGCCACGTTGAGAGCGCTTGTAGATGGTGTCCCATATATTCAGTTTCTGGGAATCGAATTTGAACGGCGTGGGGATGAGTTGACAGGTATTTTACCGTTTGAGCCTAAATTGATCGGTAATCCCCTCATTCCGGCGATACATGGTGGTGTTACGGCCGCCTTTCTCGAGGTTACTGCGATCATCACGCTGAGTTGGACCTATCTGTGGGAGGACATCGAATCTGGCGCAATCGATGCCGCTGGCCTTGCAGCAGGCGGTATGCCGAGGTTGCCAAAAACAATTGATATCTCAACTGATTACCTGAGATCTGGCTTGCCCAGGGATGCCTATGCGCGCGCGCGCATCGTTCGATCCGGCCGCCGTTATGCCAGTGTCTATGTTGAGGCTTGGCAGGACAACCGAGATCGCCTTTTTGCTCAAGCGACAGGACATTTTTTAATGCCTGGCGAGCGTGATTGAGGGTGAGGCGGCGGTAACGGCGCGCGACCAAATCAGTCACCGTCGTGTTCTGAAAATCGCTCTGCCTATTGTGCTGTCCAATGCGACGGTCCCAATTTTGGGTGCGGTGGATGTGGGCGTTGTCGGCCAATTGGGCGAAGCTGCACCAATTGGGGCGGTGGCTTTGGGGGCCATTATTTTGTCGACAATCTACTGGATTTTTGGGTTTTTGCGGATGGGCACCGTGGGGCTGGTCGGGCAGGCCGAAGGCGCAGGGGATATGGCGGAAGTGTCCGCATGGCTGACCCGGGCTCTTGTTGTCGCTCTCGCCGGGGGAGTCTTCTTAGTGATCCTCCAACCGCTCATTTTTTGGAGCGCATTGCAGTTGGCTCCAGCCAGCCCGGAAGTTGAAGATTTAACCCGACAATACCTGACCATCCGCATATGGACCGCACCGGCAGCCATTGCCGTTTTTGCACTGACCGGTTGGTTGGTTGCGATGGAACGCACCGCAGGCGTTTTCTGGGTTCAGTTGACGATGAACGGCGTGAATATCCTGCTCGATCTGCTGTTTGTTTTGGTGTTCGAGTGGGGCGTTCCCGGGGTTGCCATAGCGACAGTGATTGCCGAGATCACTGGGGCCATGGTGGGGCTGTGGTTCTGTCGCCGCGCGTTCTTGCACCCTGATTGGCGCGACTGGGCGCGCATCTTTGATCGTGCCAAGCTGATCCGAATGGCGCTTCTAAACACTGATATTCTGTTGCGTTCCGCCATGTTGATGATCATTTTTTCTTCGTTCGTTTTCATCGGTGCGCGGTTCGGGGATGTCACCCTTGCCGCAAATGAGGTGCTGGTACAGTTTATGTATATTACGGCCTATGCGATGGATGGCTTTGCCTTCGCCGCTGAAACTCTGATTGCACGTGCCGTTGGTCGGGGAGATCGTGCACATGTGCGTCGCAGCGCCTTGGTGACGTCTATCTGGGGGATGATTGTCTGTCTGTGTATGGCCGCTGGTTTTGCGTTTTCAGGCGGGTGGATTATTGACCTGATGGCGAAAGATGTTGACGTGCAGCAGGTCGCACGCGAATTTTTGCCCTATATGATCGTGGCGCCGTTGCTGGGGTGTGCTGCGTGGATGTTGGATGGCATTTTCATTGGCGCCACGCGCAGCAAAGACATGCGCAATATGATGGCGCTGAGTTTTGCAACCTATTGGCTAGCGATTTTTATCCTTTTGCCCATCTTTGGCAATCACGGGCTCTGGCTGGCGTTATTGGTGTCTTTTGTTGCACGAGGGCTGACCTTGGGCGCGCGATACCCGGCGCTGGAACGTCAAATCGGTGAACAAGAATAACACAAATTGTGCGCTCAAATGGGACATTCAAGCCACGTTACAGCCAATCGTCACGCCCGGTTGCACGGGCTTCTTCTATGTTTTGAAATCCATCGCGGGCCAGTAAATCATCCAAATCCCGGGTGATTTTTGTGGCCAGAGACAGCCCACCAAAGACCAAAGCTGTATAGAGCTGCACCACAGAGGCACCCGCCCGTATTTTTGCATAGGCTTGCGCACCGCTGGAAATCCCGCCGACACCGACCAACGGGATGTCAGTCAGTGTTGAGAGTTTGGCAAGAACCCGGGTGGATTTTTCAAACAGTGGTTGACCAGACAGGCCACCAACTTGGGATTTATCAGCACTCTTCAAGCCTGTTCTATCTAATGTCGTATTGGTCGCAATAATGGCATCGACGCCCGCATTTTGAGCAATTGCAGCGATTTCGCTTAGATCGGCTTCGCTTAGATCGGGTGCGATTTTTAAGAAAACGGGCGTCTTTTCGCGGACGCGCATCACGCCATCAAGCAGCGCAGCAAGGGCCTCGGCTCCTTGTAATTCGCGCAGTTTTTCTGTGTTTGGAGAGGACACATTGACCGTTGCGAAATCGACATGTGGGCCCAAATGCGCCATGACTTTTGCAAAATCGGCTGATCTGTCCTGGCTTGTTTTGTTTGCGCCCAGGTTTATGCCGACCGGAATTGCGGCTTTAGCTTTTGCAAGCCGGGCAGCAATGGTTTCCATGCCATCGTTATTAAATCCAAAGCGATTGATCGCCGCTTGGTCTTGGCTCAGGCGGAACAGGCGTGGTTTAGGGTTTCCCGGTTGGGGCAGGGGGGTAGCGGCGCCGACTTCAATAAAGCCGACACCTGATTGGGAAAGCGAGTCAATCGCCTCGGCGTTCTTATCGAACCCAGCAGCAAGACCAATAGGGTTATCAAATGTCAAACCAGCCATTTTGGTCCGTAATCGATCAGATGTCAGAGGTCCGGGTTGTATGTTTAACCCGAGGTTTACCGCTTTCAGGGCCAGACCATGCGCTTTTTCGGCATCCAAGCGATGCAGCAGGCGAAGCCCGATTTGTTCCGCGAGGTTCTTCATAATCCAGCCGGAAATTGATGGACGCCATCGATCAACGGTAAAGGCTGCGCCCATAAAACATCGTCCAATTTTAAATCCCGGTATAGATGAGGGAACAGTTGATCAGCACGAGAAACTTCCCATTTAAGATCGCTTCCCAATTGGCCGGTTTCGACCGCCAGCAACATTAGGTCAGCTTCACCAGCAAAATGTTTGCTGGCTGTTTCTGCCGCCTGTTCTTGTGTTGAAAAATGGACATATCCATCTGCGACATCAATCGGGGCACCTTTGGTGCTGCCGTTTTGCTGCAAAACGTCCCACTCATTTTTTCGGAATATCTTCAGGATTATCATAGGCTGTCTGATGCCCTGCGCCAGTTGTTTGGTCAAGAGGCACAGCGCAATTGACGTGTCGTGTGTCTGCTACGGCAGCATAAGTATTTTCAACACGCATGTCGTCGGCCGGTTATGTGTTGGGGATCCTGCATACCGATGACTTCTTGGCGTGGTTTGAGCCGAGCGGCAAGTATGATAGCAATTGCCCCGCTGAAGATAAGGCAGATGGCAAGTATTTCGGCGATTTCATTCGTTTAATCAGCGCGGTTTCTGAGGCCAGTGCGCGCAGCAATAAATCCATTCTGGTGGATGGGAGGGCAATTTAGGGAGGCGTTATCCTATACGTATTACAACGGCGTCTTGGCGTGCGAGATGATGAACAATCCTGCGGATAATACAATGACCATGGGCAATCACGAATTTGACGATGGTCCGAAAGTTCTGCGTTGTTTTATGGATGCGCTAGCCTGCCCTGTTTTGATGCCTAATGCGGATGTCACCCAAGAAGGGTTGGTTGCGAAAACTGGTCCTGAATGGTTTGATCCCACACGACACGAATGAACTGGGTTCACCTGAAGATAGGGTGATTTTCTGATCTGGTCGAGGCTGTGTGGGGCGAAGTCGATGAACTAGCCGCCGCAGGGGTGACTGAAATTCTCGTTCTCAGCCACTCCGGTGCGGATATCGACCAAGATGCCGCGGCAGAATATATAGATACAAATGGTGTTGGCTCACCCTATTGAGACGGCCGTACCACCGAAAAATAATAGATTAGTTTTAATAAATTGCTTGGCTCCCGAGTTTTGCGGGGCGTTCTTTCTGGGCTGGCGCAGCCCTGGTCGCGGCGGTATTCTCAGAGCATGTGTGGACGATTTTCTATTACCCTGCCCAATGATGCCATGGCGCAGTTGTTTAACGCGCAACCTGACAATAATTTGCCAGATGTACCGAATTACAACGTTTGCCCGACGACAAGCATTCATGTTGTGACCGGGCGTGCACATGGGCAACCCCGTCGGCTGGTGGCCATGCGTTGGGGGCTCTTGCCACATTGGTATGACAAGTCAAAAGACGGCCCGCTCTTGATCAATGCCCGCAGTGAAACAATTGCTAAAAAACCAGCATTTCGCGCTGCGGTGAGATCCCGCAGATGTTTGGTTGTGGTGTCTGGATACTACGAATGGACCAAGGCATCTGATGGATCCCGCGATCCGTGGTACATTTATGCAGCTGATGCAGCGCCTCTGGTTCTGGCCGCCATCTGGCAGGATTGGACGGATCCGAACGGGGAAACGGTAAAGACCTGTGCGGTGGTAACGACAGCGGCAGATGAGAAGATGAGTCGTATTCACCACAGGATGCCGGTGGTTTTGCATCCTGACAATTGGCCGCTCTGGTTAGGGGAGGCCGGTCATGGTGCGGCTGTTCTGATGAATTCTGTATCCAATATTTCGTGCGAAATGTATCGGGTTGATCGTGCCGTCAATTCCAACCGATCTTGTGGGCCATCTTTGATTGAACCATTGCCAGCCGGAAAATAGCAAGTCATGAAGCGTGATGTCTAAGGGCGCATGTCAATGATCTTTGGCCTAATATCTTCAAAAAAGCACATGTTTTCGCCAGCGCTGCCGAGTGTAATATGTTTGCTCATAAAATGTTAAATAGTTTCGTGTGTAAGCTCACATCGCTTGGAAACCATTTCGTCTACGCCTCAGAATCAGGTCGTCGAGTAGTAAACGTAAGTGAGCGAAAAGTTTCGATACATCGCATTGGAGATATTAGTATGAGCCAAGAAGAAAATTCTAAAAACAGCGACATAATGGAATTCCTGTCTTTTAGTGTCAGTGGTCAGGAATACGCCGTAGCAATCTCTGCGATACGCGAAATTCGGGCTTGGACTGCACCATCATCTCTTCCAGACTCACCTAAAGCCATTTTAGGAGTCATTAACCTGCGTGGGGTATTGCTCCCATTGTTGAATCTCGCATCGCGCTTAGGATTGTCTGAAGAAACCATAAATGAACGCAATGTTATCATCGTTGCAGAGGTGAACGACGCACCCATTGGGCTCGTTGTCGATGCAGTCTCTGACATCGTCATGTTGACGGATGAGGATTTGCAAACGCCGCCCGAAACAGCCACGAGTGGGGATAATGCTTTTGTGAGTAATCTTGCCATGATTGAGGAAACTGTGGTGCGTATTTTGGATTTGACTAAAGTGTTTCCTAAAGCAGAGCCGGTGCTAGAAGAAGCCAGCTAATCCCACGCAAGAAACGATGTAGTAAAGTGAAAAAAGTCCAATTGGCATAGTATCCCCTGAGGGGGTTGGCCAGTTGGATTCCTAGGTTTTGTGATAGGGTCCATTTTTCGGTGGGCTGTAATTGAGACCACTCAGGCAAATAATTTTGATTAATCGCAGCTTCTCTGAGCGACCGTTGGGAAATGCAATTTTTACCTTGCAGTGCTAACTGTGCCTAAGCGGCCACCGTCGGCCGTTTACCTAGCTGAGCTCGATCTAAGTATTAAGTGATCGAGTCAGCTTGTTTTTCAATGTGACCTGCGCCCCAAGTTCCCTCCAGCTTTGCGCGGAGTCCTTGGGGTTAGATCTTTGGCGCTAGGCAGCCATCTTGTCCATGTCCTTTCTCTGCAAGAATTCCATCGGCGTCAGGTTGCCCAATGCTGAATGTGGTC
>JBDWVP010000031.1:0-285828 GCA_039983935.1 Roseobacter sp.
GACCGCATATCTACGCTCAACAACCTGCGCCACAGCGTCCTGTTTGAACTCGTCCGTAAACCGTAGTCCCTTGTTCATATCCGTCTCTCATTGGTTCCAAAATTACCAAGCAAACCGTCTACAAATCTAGGGGCACCTCAGAGAGCTTCAACGGCAAGCTGAGAGATGGTGGGCCGTACACTGTGATATCTCGCAATCGATCAGTTGCAATTCACTTTGGACAAGAAACATGGATGATGTGTGATCTGATCACTGCGACAAGTATATCGCCCTGCATAGATAATTTGCGTATTTACCGCGAACAACGTCCGAATATCGTGTGCGGCGGGAAACGGGGACCTACCCTGTCTCTAGCTCAGCTTTGACGTTTCTTTTCGTCAGGGCTTCAAATAAGTCTTCGGCAACCATTGGATAGCCTAATTGATATCCTTGCAATGTGTCGCACCCGATAGAGCGAAGTATCTGCAATTGCTTATTTGTTTCAACGCCTTCCGCGGTTATCTTGATACCGGCGCCTTGCCCCATATTGACAATCGCCTGTATCAAAACTGTTCCAAATTCCTCTTCTGAAAGTTTGGCCACCAACCTACGGTCTATTTTCAAAGCGTCTGGCTGCAGGTTTAATAGAGCAATAACGGAAGCGTGGCCGGACCCGAAGTCATCCATTTCTATTCGCACGCCGATATTATGTAAGCTTTTGATAACATTTGCCATTCTGTCACCAATATCGTCCATGAAAATTGTTTCAAGCAGCTCAAACGTCAAATCAAATGGCAGGGGTCCGTTGGCCTGAATATCCTGCAGAAGAGTCTCAGAAAACAGGCGCTCAAGCGATATGTTTACCGCGAGATTCGGGATTTCCAATCCCCTTTGGCGCAATTCCAATACGGTCTCAATACAGCGTTGGAACATCATCTCGTCGACTCGCGCGACTACCCCAAGTTCTTGCGCCAAGGGTAAAATTTCGTCCGGGCCAAGGAGACCGCGAACAGGATGCTCCCAACGCACTAAACCCTCAACACCACTCAGCGACAGATCATGGGCGCGAAATTGCGGTTGAAAATACGGCGTTAATTCGCCGTTTGTAATTGCGTCTAGCAGCTCCAGACCAAAATCATTGCGTTCTTGTTGGCGGACAAGAAGATCAGGATCAAAAATAGAGGCGCGTCCTTCTCCAAGTGCCTTGGCTTCGTACATCGCCAGATCAGACGCCTTCAGCAGATCTTTGTCATTCTGGCCATGATCAGGGTATTGTGCGATGCCAACACTGGCTCCCAGCGTAACTTCGTTCAACCCAAGTTTTATTGGTTGGCTCAAACATTCAATCAGGTTTTGCGCCATCGTATAGCCACATGACGCATTCTGGTTGGGAAGGAATACCGCGAATTCATCACCCCCCAATCGTGCGCAGTAATTTCGATCGGGAATATTTTGCATCATCGCATGCTGTATTGCTGCATTTTCTATAAGTGAAACGCGGCAAACGTCGCAAATTCTCTCTGCCACGACTTTGAGAGCGGCATCTCCTAAGTCGTGGCCATATGAATCGTTTATTTCTTTAAAACGGTCCAAATCGATGAATAACAATGTCCCAATTTCAAGCCCATCGCGCCCTCCAGTCGAGGCTCGCAGTTTGCGTTGGAAGGATGCTCGATTTGCGATACCCGTTAGGGGGTCAAGATAGGCCAGGCGGTTTACCTTTCCCGCGCTCTCATAGAGACGCGCGATCATTTCACGCACGTTGCGTTGAACGGACTGGAATTCTACTGGCAAAAAGTACCGACTGTCCATTTCCGGCTGAAGGGAAAGATCTCCATCAGTTACCCGTTGTGTCTGATTGTTGACCCATTCCAAGGGGCGCGCGACGAGAATGCTGATCCAAACGGCAAGCCCCAGGGCGATCACAATGCCAAATAGAAGAACCACGATAACGGACTTCATGGCATTTTCCGCTTTGGTTTGCAGTTCGGCTATAGGTTGGGGGATCATTACACCCCATCCAACGGGTTCCACGGATGCGAAACCGGCGATCATATCTCCCTTTAAGGCAGGTGAGTAGAACTGTTCTACGCCTGTCTCGGCGTTCATCATGCGTTTGACAGCGGAAATTTCAGACAAGTCTTTACGTTCTGCGACCCACTCGGGTAGCGGGTGGCTCAGCGCATTTCCGTTGTGATCTACAATCGCTGCATGTCCCTTGACCCCAAAAGAAATAGCCGCTCCGAGATCTTGAAAGTACTTTGTATCGATGGTCCCTATGACGATTTCACTGCTGCTTTTGAGCACCAAATGAATAACGTTTATCCCATTTTTATTGTTCATTACCTCGCTAAAGGTCGTAATGTCTGGGCGCGCTAATGTGTTGAAAAAATTTAACTGTTCTTCGCTTATGGCACTGGCGCAGGCATTTTCATGCAAGACGAGACTTGAGGTTATCGCACCCGTCGACAGGTCGGCGACGCAAATGTTTTGGAATGAAAGGTTAGCCAGAATATCCGAAGTTCCCTCCATCATCTGCCAATGATCGGGGTCGTTCGCAAAAAGCTCGAACGTTGTGACCAAGTCACGATGATATCTGGTTAAAGCTGCGGCTAGGTTCTGAGCGATCAGCAAATGCCGGTCGTAAACTTCGTCGATTTCGGTATTGAAGATCATGCTTTGAGGCCAAAGAAGAAGTAAAGCAAGCGGCCCGAGAGCCAGCGCGGAGAAAACCGATATTAAAAAATGCCGCAGTTTCATTCAGCGTGCCTCGATTATTTTTCGCCTAAAGCGTGAACATGGTTAATAAAAGTTAACAGGTGTCTAATTTGGCTAGTCAAACACTAACAAAAACTAAAAATTGATGCTACTTGAGGTAGTGTGTTCTGAAGTGCAGGCCAAATATTTTTTTAACTGTGTTAAAAAAAGAGTTAAAAATCGTTTGTCTGATGCGGAAACTCTATCAGGCGGTCAACGACTTGATCTCGGTTCAAAGCTAAATTTGTACAGAAGTTGCAGGAATGGCATCACTATTGGTGAAGGCCAGACAGGGTGAATTTCTTCAACATCATCAGATCGTCTAGGGTGCAAGAAGGTTACTGTTTTCTAAATCACGGCTGATCACTTGTTTGTTGTTCCGAGCCTAGCAAAATTGACCCGTCAACCGGCTTGATGCAACACTCAATCCCATGAAGATTTGGATCGAAAATAGGGTGTGACATGAAGCGGTTCTCGAGCCTAGTTCCAGTTAAATTGACGGTCTGGGCTGTTGCCTTGGTCGGTTTGCTGGTGGCAAACCAATCGCAGGCTGACGCAAGTGCAGACCTGCCAGACTATGTTTTGGAGCAGTTTGGAGAGCCGCCAATTGTGCCGCGAGGGCCCTTGTCCGACAGCCTCCTCCAAGCGGTAGACGTTGTTTTTGTAGATAGTCTGGAAAAATCAAAATGGGAGGTCGCGCAACAAACAGCTCTTGCGGAGATTGCCGCCTCAAATGATCCACGGCTCGCCTGGATCATCAGTGATATGATGCGGTTCACATGGCGACGCAGTTTTGATGACGCTTTGGCAAAAGCAGCCGCTTCGGTGCTTAATATCGAACTGCAAACGCCACGCCGTTGGGGGGAAATTACAGATCATCTGATCGCATGGGATATTCCGGCATACCCGAGCTATCTTGATGCTAAGCGTGCCATTTTCACAAACTTTGTGCCCGGCTGGGATAACATTTTTGTCCAAGGCGATCTTGACTGGCGTCTTGTGTCCTGGGGCGGTGTATCGATCGATGCTCGTCCCTTTGGCACGACGGACGAGCCTTGCAATTGCATCCCTGCGGCCGACAACCCCGAAGTGATCAAAGCCAGCGATGCGACGTGGTTGGCTGAAGACGCCGTTGTCTTCGGGATCGAAATAAATGGGGAATATCGGGCCTATCCACGGCAAATCATGGAAGTCCGCGAGATGGTGAATGATACTTTGGGTGGTCGTGATCTGGGTATTCCATATTGTACGCTGTGCGGGGCAGCGCAGGCCTATTTTACGGACAGAATGCCCGAGGGCGTTGATCGTCCGATTTTGCGCACAACGGGTCTGCTCATCAGATCGAACAAGGTCATGTACGACATCAAAACGAATTCAATTTTTGATACATTCCTCGGGACGGCTGTTACAGGACCTCTAGCCAATCAGAAAGTACAACTAGAACAAGCGACGGTTGTTACAACCGAATGGGGCGCTTGGAAGGAAGCACATCCCGAGACAACCGTTTTGATTGAAGACCTTGCGCTTGGCCGAAACTTTGATTTCCGCAACGGCAGGGATGCAAACGGACCGATTTTTCCGGTTGGTGATGTCGATCCTCGATTGCCCGTCCACGAAGATGTTATTGGCGTTTTTTCCGAGGCGGGTCGACCAATCGCGTTCCAGCGCACTGCCGCAATGATTGCACTGCAGGCGGGCGGGGAGGTCGCATATGATGGTGTTCACCTGACGTTGGAGGCCGGCGGTATCCGAGCTGTGGATGAAAACGGTTCGGGTTTAGTGAGCCATCAAGCATTTTGGTTTGCTTGGTCACAGTTTCATGATGATACTTCGCTTTGGTCAGGATGAAACTTGCCAGTGTACCGGCCAATATGTGGAAGCGAGCGAGATTTGCAAATCAGTTGCAGGCTAGCTCGATCGACAGACCCGCAGCGCCTGAAGCTTAAAGAAGCAATGGCACCGTGGGTTTTGGCGGACATTGCCAAGGTAACGGTCCGACAGAGGTCAGCTCTTTTTTATCGCGCTGGCTCTTTGTATCAACCTGTGTTCAACCGTGATGTTTTCCGGTTCTCCAAGCGTGCCATTGATATGGCCCAGCAGCATGCGGGCCGCTTGCTGTCCCATTTCCTTCCGGCTTTGTCGTATCGTCGTTAAAGGTGGCGAAAAAATTCCCGAAAAGTCAATGTCGTCAAAACCGACAATTGATAGGTCTTGGGGAATGTCGAGCCCTCGGCTCTTGAACTCAGAAACAGCACCCATTGCCGCAATGTCGCTCGCGCAAACGATGGCATCTGGCACTATGTTCGTTTTTAACAATCGCGTGGCTGCGGCTTGCCCATTCTTTAGCGTGAAACCGCACGGTATGACCTGACTGTACGCCTCCAAACCAGCAGTTTGCATCGCCTCTTGATAGCCCTTTATGCGTTGTTCGGTCAGAATGTTCCCTTGCTGCCCACTAAAATGGATGACCCGTCGGTGCCCAAGGTCGATCAGGTGCTGTGTCGCCTCGCGGCTTGCGGCAACACTGTCGGTCCCAACATGGGGAATGGGGGCGTCGGAAATAGCCTCTGAAATCGAAACTAATTTCAGTGATGTAATCTCATCAGTTGCTATTGGAAGTTTACCGTTCAACAGCAACGCGCCATCTGCACGACCATTTCTCAAGTTACCCAACAAATCCTTGGTGCGCGTGTCTTCGCCATTCGTGTTGCCAATCAAGATCGTATTGTTGTGTTCAGTTGCGACCTCTTCGATTCCAGATAAGATCTCGGAGAAGAAGGGGTTTGCGATGTCGGGCAAGAGAACGAGTAGAGTGTTGGCTCTGTTTTGGCGCAGCATTTTTGCCGCTTTATTCGCGCGGTACCCCGTTTGAGCGACGACGTCGTAAACCGTCTTGCGGGTCTGTTGTGAAACAAGTTCCGGATTTTGCAAGGCACGGCTGACCGTGGCTGTAGACACATTTGCCAAACGTGCAACATCAGAAATCGTAGGTCTTTTCTTTGTACGTGACGTCATATCTGGCCCAGCATAGCAGCGAATATTAGATGTAATGCTTTACATATCGCAATGTAATGCTTTACATATTTCCTTTGTAGCATAAGTGCCACGATATTCGAACATCAACTTCTGGGAGGGAGGATGCAATCTAACGCACTCACGACGTTTGGTTGGCGGGGGCGATTTTCTGACTGGCCATGCTCCCGGGATTACTTTGAAGCTCATTTCTATAGATTAAAATGATCCAAAATTGGGCGTGTGATTTATCAGTCTTTTTACATCGTTTGGCGACGTCAAACCCCAAGCCAGCCAATGTAACAGCGCTGGATCATCAATTTCTTTACCACAATCGTTGAAGGAAAACATGACATGAAAACCATCAAAGGCCCCGCCCTGTTTTTGGCACAATTTGCCGGGGATGATGCGCCGTTTAACACATGGGATGGGATTACCAAATGGGCCGCTGATTGCGGGTATAAGGGCGTGCAGGTTCCCAGTTGGGACACTCGGTTCATTGAACTCGCCAAGGCCGCCGAGAGCAAAGACTATTGCGACGAATTCAAAGGTCAAGCCGCCCAGAACGGGATCACAGTAACTGAGTTATCCTCACACCTACAAGGCCAACTGGTCGCAGTACATCCAGCCTATGACACCGCGTTTGATGGCTTTGCGGCAGCTGAGGTACGTGGCGATCCAAAAGCCCGTCAGGAATGGGCCGTTGACCAGGTCAAGATGGCTCTGTCCGCATCAAAAAATATGGGCATTGATGCCCATGCGACGTTTTCTGGCGCCTTGGCGTGGCCTTATGTTTACCCATGGCCTCAGCGCCCGGCGGGACTTGTCGAAACGGCGTTTGATGAGCTTGCAAAACGATGGTTGCCGATCTTGAATCATGCGCAAGACTGTGGGGTTGATGTCTGCTACGAAATTCATCCCGGTGAAGATCTGCATGATGGTATCACCTATGAGATGTTCTTAGAGCGAACAGGCAACCATGCACGGGCTTGCATGCTGTATGATCCATCGCATTATGTGCTGCAATGTCTGGATTATCTCGACAATATCGACATCTACAAAGACCGCATCCGCATGTTCCACGTCAAGGATGCCGAGTTTAATCCAACCGGACGCCAAGGTGTGTATTCTGGGTTCCAATCTTGGGCCGATCGGGCGGGGCGGTTTCGCTCATTGGGGGACGGACAAGTCGATTTTGCGGCAATTTTCGCAAAAATGGCAGCGAATGATTTTGACGGCTGGGCAGTGGTTGAATGGGAATGCGCCTTGAAGCACCCTGAAGACGGGGCACGTGAAGGCGCTCAATTCGTAAAGGATCATATCATCCGTGTGACCGAACGAGCGTTTGATGATTTTGCAGACGGCGGCACGGATCAGGCTGCGAACCGTAAAATGTTGGGGATTGACTGATGGCACGTATACGTTTGGGCATGGTTGGGGGGGGCAATGATGCTTTCATTGGTGGTGTGCATCGCATTGCAGCGCGTCTTGATGATCGCTTCGAATTGGTGGCCGGAGCATTGTCTTCGACCCCGGAAAAATCCGCCGCTAGTGCTGAAACATTAGGAATCCCGCGATCGTATGGGAGTTTTGCCGAAATGGCCGATGCCGAAGCCGCGCGCCCGGACGGCATTGAAGCGGTCAGTATAGTGACCCCGAACCATGTTCACTTTGCTGCAGCACAGGCTTTTTTGGCCAATGGTATCCATGTCATTTGCGACAAACCCCTGACCTCGACAATGGAAGATGCTGACAAAATGGCGCAGGCGGTGGCCTCGTCAAAAGCGTTGTTCGTACTGACCCATAATTATACCGGCTATCCTATGATCCGGCAGGCCCGAGCGATGGTCGCAGAGAATGAGTTAGGGGATGTTCGCATTGTGCAGGCTGAATATCCGCAAGATTGGTTGAGTACCCCTTTAGAGAATGAAGGGTTGAAACAAGCGGAATGGCGCACAGATCCAAACCGGTCTGGTGCGGGCGGAGCAGTCGGGGACATCGGGACGCATGCGCATAATTTGGCCTGTTTTGTGAGTGGATTAAGCGTTGATAGCCTTGCTGCGGATTTGCAGTCCTTTGGGGCAGGGCGGGTGTTGGATGACAATGCACATGTGATGTTACGTTTTACTGGCGGCGCACGGGGCATGCTTTGGTCCTCTCAGGTCGCACCGGGAAACGAAAACGCGCTGAAGCTAAGGATCTACGGTACCAAGGGCGGGCTTGAATGGTCTCAAGAAGACCCAAACTATCTTTGGTTCACCCCGTTGGGGGAGCTAAAACGTCTCATTACGCGCGGCGGGGCAGGCGCAAACGCTGCCGCTTCTGCGGTCAGCCGCATACCCGGCGGTCATCCCGAAGGCTATTTAGAAGGGTTTGCAACATTGTATAATGAAACCGCGGACGCTATTCGGGCCGTTCAATCAGGTACACCTCGCGCCAATGCCATGGGACAGCTGCCGAGTATTGCGGCGGGGATGGATGGTATGAAATTCATCAACGCTTGCGTTGCCTCATCCGGCAAAGATGCGGCGTGGGTGACGCTTTGAGGGTGTTTTTCCCCGAGAGCCAATTTTAGTTAAAAGGGGTCAAAAAGGGTAAGTCTAATCCGCTGTTGGCTAAGTAGCTTCCTGAGTACAACCTCTTACAAGAGCTGTATTGGTGGTAAGGAAAGAGGAACTGGTGTCTTTGACATACCGCATGCCGGCCGCCGCGCTGTATGCTGATCATAGTGTTGCGACATCATTACGGTCAGTTTTTTACTGGCTGTCCTCAACACGTTGGACAACGTTTTTTAGGATATCAAATGATGAAATCGCTTCTTGGTCGGGAGAAATTTTTGCAACGAGGGACCGCAATTTGAAGCTTTGATTGGCAATGTCGTCAATTGCTTTTTGTTGACGTGAGCACAAGGTTTCGAGCTGTGCCAGGCGTTCAGACTTGTTTTCCAGTTCTTTTTGGCGGGTCACCGTATCGGCCAAAAGCAGTATGACAAGGTCTTCAATGCTGTAGCTTTGGTCATCGAGAAGTTGGTTGAGTGTGCCCCGTGGGATGTATCCGATCCCGGTTTTGGCACGCGCTTGATCCATTTGCTCCGGCGTTACTTGCCGAAAAAACGATGACAACATGTATTTTATTTCTTCTAGTTTTTTCATAATTGACGACCTTTCCTGTACTGGAATAGCCGGTTAGACATGGCGGGCCAATAGATTGGTTACCAAATGGTTAACAGGCGGATGCTTCAAAACTGCCGGAAATTGGAGCTGGTTCGATTTCCCTAAGAGAGGTGTCGATGGTCCACAGATTTTTAAGGCCCAGAAATGTTCGGCAGAACAGGCTGCGCAAGTCGGTGAATAATGCGCAAAAGTCAGGCGCGGTTTAGCCTGGTGTGTTGAAGTGAAATTGGTAGTTTGAAAAAATTCGACGCGCTTTGGTCAGATGGGTCCGATTTTTCTGACGCCGTGGGAAAAACGAGCGGGTTTATACTGGATTCAAAACAACATTGAGTTCACTCACCGAAGTAAAGAGGGGTGAATGGCTGAAACCGGTTTTTTCCAATTTGATATCTGGATGCCGGGTGGCAAGTAAACGAATGACCTCTTCGACTTCCATTGTTACCGCAAAACGACCGACACAGGAGAAAATACCTCCTCCAAAATTCAAATGAGGCGGTTCCCCTTCTCGGTCGATATCAAATTTATCCGGGCTGGGGTAATGGCGTGCATCCCAATGCGCCGCGCCGATATTGGCAAATACTGGGGTCCCTTTTGGAAGGTTGGTGCCTTCGATTTGCATGTCTTCCATGACTTCGCGTGATGTCGAGATTGAGCGAGGATGGAAACGCATAACTTCGCGGATCGCAGCTGGGACCAACGTCGGGTCTTGGCCAAGACGCGCCCACACGTTGGGGCGTGATGCCAATTCTATCAACGCAATGCCAATTTGGTGGGAGGAGTTGTCGGTATTTGCCTCTGCGAGTTTTACCACCCAATTTCGAAGATCAGCTTCGGAAAGGTGGCCGGCGTCCGTCGCGCGGATCAAATCCGACAGTAGATCGTCTCCCATGTTTGCGCGTCGGTTTGTTATGCGCCCATCAACATAATCCAGAAGGCTTTCGAAGGCTGCGACGATGTCATTGGTGTGCTCTGGGTTGCGCGTGTGAACCTGCTGAACAGTGTGTGAAGTGCGCGCCACATATGAGGCGTCTTCAAAGGGCGCACCCGTCCAGTAACAATAGACCGCGGACGGTATTGGGTCACAAAGATTGGAAATCAGGTCGACTGTAGTTTGTGTGGGGAGTGCGTCTACAACGCGGGTTATAACGGTTTTGATATCCTCGCGAAACCGTTCGGATGCGTCCGGTCCCATCAGTTTGGTTACTGGAATTCTAAGATTGCGACGACGTGGGCCTCGATTGTGGCAGGAAATAGAGTCTCGTTTGTACTCTAGGGCGCGCCCTTCTGGTAAACCCAGCACATCCATCAGCTTTGGATGCCCGGTGCCGAGGCGACGGTCAACAATAGCTTGCCGACAAAGGTCGTAATCTAAAAGTTCGACGCCCCGTTCTGAACGGGCGATTTTCCATCGTTGTGCGCATTCCGCGAGCATCTCAAACGGGCGTGTTTGGTATTCAGCTGCTGCAAAATCGATCTTGGGTAAATCATCAACCTGTCGCATGAACAACCTCTCTTTAGAATTACTTCATTTCTCGCCCTGGCGTGAACATCACAGAATTCACTTTATGGTGCACATTAAACGAGCACACCAATTTCAAACAGGCCGTTTTTACCATTCGTTGTCACAAGATGGCGAGTATCGTAAACCGGTTAGGTTGGTTACGTCCTTGCATACCATTCAAAGTTTGAAATTTGATTGAGCGTCCTAGAGGATAGTCAGAAACCTAAGCTTGTGACGTCGTCAAATCGCCCAATCGGGGGTGTGTGTTTTCCGGCGAATGCGTTAAAATTCAAAATGGGTATGATGACACTGACGTTGTTAAATGGGCTGCGGCAAATTTAAACTGGCATGCTGCTCTGGTGTGTTGTGTCAATGCATTCGGAGACAAATTGATGAAAGACGACGATCAACGGATCGACATGCATTCCCACTATTATGGAGGGGGGCTGGTCGCCACGTTGCAGGCACGTCAGGCGCGCCCGTATCTTCGTACGCGTCCAGATGGAACGACCGTGATGGTTGCGATGAATGGGGAATTTCCTTTTTCATCAGAATATCATGACCATCGTATCGGCTTGGCGGACATGAAGGCGGTAGGATTGACGCATCGTCTCCTGACATTTCCGGGTGCGTTAGGCGTAGATCTGTTACCTGCTGTTGAAATTGCGACGGCGATTTCCGCATTCAATGATCATCTCGCGCAACTGACCTCAGAAACCGAGGGCGCTCTGATTGGTTTGGGGGGCGTCCCACTGGCCGACATGACGCTGGCGTGCACTGAAATCCGGCGTATCCGTCGTGATCTGGGGTTGCCGGGGATCATTTTGCCCTCCGATTATTTCAACACGTTATCGGATATGGAGGAAATGCGAGCACTGTTGGCCGCCGCAAACGAATATGGTTGCCACATTATGCTGCACCCGGGTCTGAAAGTCGGGCAGGAACCACCAGAACGGCCCAAAGATCACGTTCAGTATCGGTTATCAGCTATTGATCTGCAATCCAGCGCGGCACAGGTTGCGTTGACAGTGATCCTGTCAGACATGCTAGAAAGTTACCCAAATATTACATTTCAGATTGTCAATTTGGGTGGCACTTTACCATTCATTTTTGAGCGAATGGAAAGCATCGCGCGTCATCGTACGCCCAAAGATCCGTTTCCGACGCATAGATTGCGCAGGCTTTGGTATGACTGCGCATCGCTAGGGCCGCGCGCGCTAGAGGCGGCCGTCAAGGTATTGGGGGCTGATCGGATTATGTTGGGCTCGGATTACCCTATTTTCAAAGACGATCCCTACACGCATGCCTTGGAACCAGCTGATCTGAGCGATGCCGATAAGGCCCAGATCGCGTGGAGAACAGCCCGAGATCTGTTCACCCATCTAGAAGAGCTGCGCCGCACTGCTTTGGCTTGATATCCCGCCGGTTGGCGGGTGTTGGGAGAAGTCGTTTTCTTTAGGGTTGTTCAGCTTCAATTCGGCGTTCAAGAAGCTTGCGAAACGTTTTGGCTCCTAAATCTAATCCGAGATCGATATTGGGTGTGACGAGATCTGTCATTCCCTTCTGCACCGCCTCCAAAATTACTTTGTCTTCGTTGAACGCCATGATTGCGCCTGCGTTCATTTGCTCTGAGATGGCTTTGTCGTCTGGATCCGTATTCCGATGCTGGAACCAAATATATTGTGTGTTTTCGTCATCTACCGGGGTCATGAAATTGTATGATATATTGATATAGGTTTGATCCACTGGCGGGCTTTTGGGCCCGCCGGTTCCAACTGGGGTGTAAACTGATTTGTTCAAGGCGATGGCTGGCAGACACATTTCATAATGCTGTTTTCGATCGCAGTTGCCGTCAAACCGCACAAGATCTTTGTAATATGGAGAAGCGGACTGATCATAAATCCAACGAGATACAATCACGCCGTTATTCGTTTTTTCCATTTTCAACGGTGCGCTGTCAGTGCCGCCCCCAGCGAATGAGGTTACATGAACCCATGCTACGTGGCTGGGGTCCAATAAATTGTCGACTACCCAAAGATAGTTACATGCGATGGGTAAAACGCCGCCCTCGGTATACCCCCATGCAGGGTTATCGAAATTTTCGATTTCAAAAATATCCTCGGGATTGGCTTTGTCAGGGTCTCCCATCCAAATCCAAAGCAATCTGTAGCGATCAACGACAGGATAGGAATGTACGACGGCGCGACGTGGGGTCATGCCGCGTTGGGTCGGGCTGTCAATGCAGGATCCAGAGCCATCAAAGGTCAAGCCATGATAGCCGCACACAACGTGATCGTTTTCAAGCTGGCCCATTGATAAGGGTAATTTACGATGCGGGCACGCATCCTCGAGCGCCACAGGGGAACCATCACCCCGCCTAAAGAACACGATTTTTTCTCCGAGCAGTTTTTTCGCGTGTAAGGTTTGCGTGAAATCCTTGCTCCAGCCTGCGACATACCAACAATTACGTAAAAACACGGACCTCTCCATCTTATTCGGCTGCAGGCCCAGTGTAGCGTGTTAGTCGAAAAAACACATTGCTGAATGGTAATAACACGCATTAGATCGGTTAATACTCGGCGTCGTGTTGCAGCTCAGTTTTTATTGATGCCACGTGCTTTATCAACAGGCCTGCGCTTCTTGCCAAGTGACGATTGGAGACGTTTTGAGGCGGGATCATTGTACGCCAACTATGCGCTGCGACACTGTCGAAAAGAGCCAAAAACTGAATTTGTACTGCTCGGCGAAAGGTACCCGGATGCTAAAGACATTACCTTACAATGCGTTACGGACATTGGAATCTGTCGTGAGGCTGCGCGGCTTTGGTCGTGCTGCCGTGGAGTTAAATGTTACCCAAAGCGCTGTTAGCCAACATGTTAAACAGCTCGAAGATTGGCTGGGCCATCCGCTTGTCATTCGGAAAAGTCCACAAATAGTCCCTACTGAAAATGGTGAAAGACTGGCCAGCGCGACGCGGGATGGGTTTGGTACTGTGTCATTGGTATGTGACACATTGCGCGACACTAAAAGGACCCGGTCCCGTGGTATTCTGGTGTCTGCCCCTCCCGGTTTTGCCTTTGTTTGGCTGTTACCTCGGTTGTTGGATTTTGATGAGCAGCATCCCGATATCCCCATCTCACTGTTGACAGACCCCAAATCACAGGTGCCGGCATCCAGCGATGCGGACGTCATTATTTCTTATAGCTCCGGGGGCTTTCCCGGAATGCATGCGGAAAAACTTTTGTCTGAGATGATGTCACCAGTTTGTACACCGGAAATTGCGAAAACCCTTCACTCTGTGGATGATCTTCCCGAACACAACATTCTTCAGGATTCGGCCGAAACAACAAGCCGGCGTGCCTTGTGGGATTTTTGGGCAAGCGAAACTCTGACACAGCTCCCTCATTTCCCCCGCACAAGACAATACGGCCAAGCCAATATGGTTGTTCAAGCTGCAATTAACGGCGCAGGCATTGCAATGGGACGCAGCCCTTTGGTGTATGACGCGGTTAAAGCAGGCGCACTTGTTTATCCTTTCGCAGACACAGCACAATCACAATCTTCTTATTGGTTCGTTTGCCAGCACCATGCGCTCAAATCGCGCTCTGTGATGTCATTTAGGTCCTGGATCCAACATGCTGTTGGTCAGACATAGGCCAGTTGGCCACTTTCTGACTGACCAACTTGAGTTGCCGGGCAGTCAAAGGCGGCCCGCATGTCGGGGTATTGCTCCAACAGCGCCGAACCGCCTTGCAATCGTTCAGGGTACAATCTGCCTGCTTCCCAAATAGGAACCCCATCGGCAGAGACAGTTGGATCAAGTAGATTTAACGAAATTTCACCTGGCGGGTATTCGCCACAAGTGTGAAAGTGCATCAGGCGTGGGTTTCCAAAAGCACATCCGCTCCAACGTTCGTAATTCAGCCCAGCACACTCGCGATATTCACAGCCCGGATGAATGCCAGCATGCCAAGAATGTATGAAATACGTATCAATCCCATAGGTGTTCCCGACAAACTCATAGTGCATTTTTGCGGCTGCTACGTCTTTGGGTGTGCCGTCAAATCCCGTAATGCGATTGCCTTCGAAATTTACAAACAAAGTTTCTTCTAAAGGACAGTGCCAAGGAGAGTAATACTGCGAGCCAGTTCCGGTTAGAAAGCCGTTTTGGGCAATACGGCCCCGGAAACCTTTGGCCGGAATTGGCGCGAAAACGGATATTGGGAAGCGTTTTCGCGTCGTGTCCCCTTTAAAACGCGAAAACTTGGCCGCATGTCCTTCAAAATGTGTCCCGACAGGGCACGTCACCCGAATGCTCTCAGATTGTTCGATTGTTTTATTGATCAGCCTCCCCAAACTCTCAAAAGCTTGATAATCAATGGTGCCGAATGAAGAAGCCAGCATGTCTCGGTCGAGGGCGTAATTGATGATTTGCGTCGAAGCCAAACCCGTCTCGTGAAATCTGATCTGATCGCCTAGGCGAGCCAGAAAGAGTGTGCAATCTGCGTCATTGATTTTCTGCATTAATGTCTCATCCGGGTCATTCACCTCTCGATGAAACGGAACAAAGTACATTTCGATGATCAGGCCTAGCGCGTCCCCGGCAGCATGAATTGCAGGAGCGAGGTGGGGGTCGTAAAATCCCCCGGAGTCTTCCTCGCTAATTAACAACACCCTATGGCCTGGCGCGCAATTTCCACAGTTAATCAGTAAGTTGTGCGCTCCTTGCGCGACACGATCTAGAAAGCTTGCCACCTGCTTCTTCCTCTCGTTTATGTTATATTCAAAGCGGTAGAGAAGATGGAAGTACAGGACAATTGCCGTGTCATAATAGGTGGCATAAGCCGGGCTAATGGCGTTTTCAAAAGAACCAGCAAGCGCGCCAATACAACTGCTACATTGGTGCAAACCACGCCAAGAGCAAATTTATGAAGTCATATTCGACTGGTTAGGGATTGTTTTGCCGGGCAAATCGTTGTCTGATTTCGTGGCACGTACAAGGACATTTTTTAAATAGTTCACGAAGAAGGGCTAATGCCGAGATTTTCAAAACACACAAAGACGTGAAAAATGCAGTTCGCACCCTGCCTACCTGTTGGTTGCCTAACGCTTCTTGGAGACGTATCAAGATATCTGTTATTTATGCAGTTTCGGCTGCCAACTGGAATGCTACGAGAAATCTCTTGGCAAATGTAATTTCACCCCGACATAATAATCTGGGTTTTGTCTTGATGGGGCTGCGGGAATGACGACGAAGCACGAAATGATTTCGGTCATCGAAATAGATAAATTCTATGGCCCTTTCCAGGCTCTTTCAAAGGTCAGTCTTACAGTAAAGCAAGGCGAGCGTGTTGTAATCTGTGGGCCATCCGGGTCGGGCAAATCTACATTGATCCGCTGCTTGAATGGTCTCGAATTTCACAGTGCGGGATCTGTTGTCGTTGACGGTGTTGAGGTCGAAGAGGGCTCAAAACACCTCAAGGCGCTGCGTCAGGAAGTCGGCATGGTGTTTCAGCAATTCAATTTGTTTCCGCATTTGACCATCTTAGAAAACCTGACGATTGGCCCAATGAAAGTGCGCAAAATTCCAAAAGCCGAGGCGGAAAAGCGCGCGCGCGAATATCTGGAACGTGTCCACATCCCGGAGCAGGCCGACAAATACCCCGCGCAGCTTTCGGGAGGGCAGCAGCAACGCGTCGCTATTGCGCGATCCCTGTGTATGGAAACCCGAATAATGTTGTTTGACGAACCGACGTCGGCGCTTGACCCGGAAATGATCAACGAAGTGCTCGATGTGATGGTTGAATTGGCCGATACTGGTATCACGATGGTTTGCGTGACGCATGAAATGGGATTTGCCCGCAAAGTAGCGGACACAATGGTCTTTATGGAAGCAGGCCAGATAGTCGAAGTTGCGCCACCAGAAAAATTTTTCACCAACCCCGACAGCGAACGTTGCAAACTATTTCTTGGTCAAATTTTGGAGCATTAAGGGATGACGCCGCGCCCAACAGTACAAAGCAAGGCCAAAACAGTCAGTTTCAAATCGGTTCTTAATACGGTTCCGGCGTCTGTGGCGCTGTATCTCATAGTGATCGGATTTATTTTGTGGGGGGCCTATTCTGGCGCCCAGGCGATGGGATACAACTGGCAGTGGTATCGCATGCCGCAATATTTCTACAAGATGACCGAGGATGGCTTTCAGTGGGGCGAGATCATGGTCGGCCTGGTGAAAACGTTGCAACTGTCTGCGACGGCGTTTGTGTTGGCAACTGTTTTGGGCCTGATCCTCGCGCTAATGCGTCTTTCCGGTTTGGTTGTTGGGCGAGCAGTGGCCATTGGCGTTCTCGAGTTTGTCCGAAACATGCCATTGCTGGTGTTGCTTTACCTGTTTTATTATGTTCTCGGCCCGGTCTTTTCCCTAGATCGTTACGTGGCAAGCATATTGTGTTTGGGGTTGTTTCATTCGGTTTTGATATCAGAGATTTTTCGCGCGGGTATCAATGCCGTACCTAAAGGTCAGTGGGAAGGAGCCACCTCAATCGGGATGTCCAAAAATCAGGCCTATCGGTACATTGTCCTGCCGCAATCTATCAAATTCATGCTGCCGCCGATGACTGGTGAAGCCGTGCATCTCGTCAAAAGTTCGGCCATTGTCAGCGTCATTGCTGTTGTCGAACTTACAACCATCGGACGAAATCTGATATCGGACACCTACATGAGCTTCGAAATATGGTTCACCATTGCGGCGGTCTATTTGGTTGTGACCCTCGCTCTGTCAATCGGTGTGTCTTATGTTGAAAAGCGGTATGCCGTACAATCATAAAAAGCCAAAAAACCCAACAAGGAGAAGAACATGAAATTCACCAGACGTCTTGCAGGCCTCGCGTTTGCATCTGCAGCGGTTTTAGCAACTACAATGCCTGTCGTTGCACAGGAAACGCGCCAATCGCTTGCCGGCGAGAGTGTGATCGAGAGCATTAAACGTGAAGGTGTTATCAAGATTGGGCTCTCTATTTTTCGACCATGGTCTATGCGTGACCTGAATGGGGATTTGGTTGGTTTCGAACTTGATGTTGGGCGTCAACTTGCCGAAGATATGGGGGTCGAGGTCGAGTTTATCCCAACGTCATGGGACGGCATTATTCCAGCTCTCGTTTCTGGTAAGTTTGATGTCATCATCTCAGGTATGACCATCACACCACAGCGTAATCTGACCGTTTCATTCTCGGAACCTTATGCTTTCTCTGGCATGACGATCTTGGCCAACACGGCGATGACAGAAGGGTTCACCCTTGAGGATTACAACAACCCAGACGTGACGTTTGCGGCGCGCCGGGGTGCAACGCCTGCCGAAGTGATCACCGATTTGTTTCCAGAGGCCGAATTGTTGTTGTTTGACGAAGACGGCGCCGCCGATCAGGAGGTTTTGAATGGCAATGCACATGCGACGATGTCCTCTGAGCCATCCCCGTCTGAATATGCACGTCGATACCCTGACATTGTGAGTGTGCCGTTCAACCAAGCGTTTCAAGCTGGCGGTGAGGCCTTTGCCTTTCGCAAGGGTGATCCTGATGCTGAAAACTTCTTTAATAACTGGATTGGCACCAAGGCTCGTGTTGGTTGGTTAAAGGGGCGTCACGATTACTGGTTCCGCGGCAACGAATGGGCCGATCAGGTCGCTGAATAGGTCCAGACAGCTCACACGGGCAGGCGATCACCGGCTGTCCGTGCCTTCTTGCCAAACGAAAGTTACCGCTATGCGACGTTTCTTTAAACGCCTCCATTGGCTAGATTATCTGATCTTGGCGGTGCTTGTCGTTGGTGCTGTAACGGTAGCGTTCCGGGTCAACGGAACGCTGAACTACGACTGGCGTTGGGAGAAAATACCGAATTACCTCTTTCGGTATAGAGAGGATCAGGAACGGTGGATTGCAAACCTCCTGATTCAGGGGTTGGTCGCGACCATTCGGATTAGCATCTATGCCAGTATATTGGCGTTGATTTTTGGCCTTGTTCTGGGCGTTGCACGTTGTTCGGCCAATTTGACCATTCGTATGCTAGCCCGGACGTATCTGGAGTTCTTGCGTAACGTCCCCCCGGTCGTTGTGATTTTTATATTTTTCTTCTTTCTGTCTGAACAACTTATCAGCGCGCTCAACATGGAAAGCTGGGCACGCGGCATTGCCCGACAAGAAGACAACGGTGTCTGGGAGTTCTTTTTTGGCGATATGCGCCGGTTTCCAGCTTTGATTTCCGGCGTTATTGTTCTGGGATTGTTTCAAAGCGCCTTTGTCGGTGAAATTGTGCGCGCTGGCATTCAATCGGTCGATAAAGGACAACGTGAAGCTGCCCTGTCCATCGGGATGAGCCCTTTTCAAGAGCTGCGATACATCGTTTTACCGCAAGCTTTGCGAAAAGTTTTGCCGCCGCTTGCGAACCAGTTTATTAATCTCGTGAAGGATAGCTCCCTTGTTTCGTTAATTTCGGTGCCGGATTTGACGTTTAAAACAGTAGAACTCGTTGCGTCTACCCGCATGATATTTGAGGCATGGCTTGTCGCCGCTGCATTCTATTTTGTAATCTGTTTTGGCTTGTCGATGCTGTTTCGACGTTTGGAAAACAAGTAGGCTGCGTTTTAATCTATTGCGGTGACGTCCTGAACAACCAACATCAACATATCGCCTCGCTGTACATATCCGCGATTGGTATGTGCCAAGACAAACCCATCGTGACCAAAAACGACAGGTGACGAGGGGCGTTCAGGTTCCGATACGTAATGTAAACGCCCGGCAATCTGCCCTGCTTTGATGTTTTCGCCGGCTGCAACCATGCGGTCAAAAACACCTTCGCCGGTTGAAAAGAGACTGTGTTCGTTGTCCGTTATTTCCACTTTCCGCGCGGCCGATGTTTCCGGCGGTTTGCCATCGAGAATACCTGAAAATTGTAAAATGGCATGAATGCCTGTTTCAGCCGCAGTTGTGATGTTGGGGTCCACTCCGCCGCCGCCGCCCAATTCCGTTGCAATCATTGGCACTCCCGCACGCTCGGCTGCTGAATTGAGCGAGCGTGGATCGTTAAATCCACCGAGAACCCAGATTAAAGGCAAACCAAAAGCTTCCGCGAGGGCGAGGTTGCGTTCAAATAGGGTAGGGTCTTTTGTATGCGTTGCGAGGGTGCAGGGCGCAAACACTGATGCCTTGCCACCTGAGTGCAGATCAATCCCCACATCGGCCAATGGTAATAATTCCGTTTCCACATAGTAGGCAATTTGTTGTGTAATGCTTCCGCTTGGATCTCCGGGAAAGGCACGATTCAGATTGATGTTGTCCAAAGGTGAAACCCGTGTGGTTGCCTGGACAGCTGGTGCATTCAACCCAGGAAGCACGATGATTTGCCCGGTGAGCCGAGAGAGGTCCAAATCTTGGATCACGCGCATTAACGCCGATGGCCCTTCGAATTCGTCACCGTGGGTGCCTGCAATCAATAGCGCAACTGGTCCGGGCCCATTTTTTATGCTGATGATGGGGACAGGATGATATCCCAACGGCACCGTGTTGTCAGACCATCTCACTCGAAGATCGCCCGCATGCCAACCTTCGGCTTTCAGGTCAATATTTGCGCTGATCATACTTTTGTTCATAAATTTGGCACCCTGCATTGGGCCAAGACGACCATGAGGTCATCTCTCCCAAAGACGTGGATAACGGCATTCATTCGCCGCCATTCCCTATTTATTTTGATACGGTTATGCCCGACCATAGACTTTAGTGGGATGTGTGATCAATCTAGATGTGGCACGCAACCGTAACTTTTAAAAACACTCTGTGCCATCGAAGGGCCGAATATGTCCGAGGTTTTAACACCGATCACGCAAGCGTTGAACGACGGGACACTGACGCGTCGCGAATTGAAAGATCTCATGAAGAGATCGAACCTCCCAGCCTTCCGCCATCTTGCCCTTTGGGTCGTGACGCTCGCGGTGACGGGTGTGCTCATTAGTGTGACCTATGGCACCTTTTGGGTGTGGCCCGCGATGTTTTTGCATGGAATCGTCTTGGTGCATCACTTTTCGCTCCAACACGAATGCTGCCATTATACGGTATTCAAAACGCGGTGGCTGAATGATGTCTTTGGGAATATCTGTGGTTTCATAATCATGTTGCCTAACCGGCATTTTCGATACGAACATTGCGACCATCACACCTATACACAACTGGATGGGGACGACCCGGAACTGATCCCTTTGCCAAAAACTATAGGAGGGTACCTGTGGTATCTAAGTTCGGTACCCTATTGGACAACCAAGTTTACTGAGCTTTACCGCCACACGATGGGCCACCTCACCCAAGAAGAGAAACGTTTCATTCCCAAAGAGGAATACCAAACGATCTTCTGGGAAGCGCGTCTTATGCTTGCAATCTATTTGGTCATTCTTGTGGTTTGCGTGTTGACCGGTTGGTGGGCACCCTTTTGGTACTGGTGGTTGCCTGTTGTTATGGGCGAGCCCGTGATGCGGTTTATTCGTATGACGGAACATGTCGGTAAACCTTGTGTACGTGATATGACGGAAAACACGCGCACAAACTATGTGTCACGGCCTATGCAATTTTTGAGCTGGAATATGAATTACCATGCAGAGCATCACTATGCATCCTCTGTGCCGTTCTATGCGCTTCCCGCATTGCACGAAAAACTCAAGAACCGCGTTCAGATCGAACCCAATGGTTACCTTGGGGCCCATGTTGATATTCTGCGTCAGTTGACCGGTCGCAAAACACGAAGCGATGCAGACGTATGACGCGGGAAAAAACCTGGCAAGACCTGATCCCAGTGGGAGAATTGATGGCCGGAGACGTAACGCCTGTGACCTTTGGTTCACGAGAGCTCGCGGTGTTCGATACGAAAGAGGGCATACGCGTTTCAATGGCCCGTTGTACGCATGGGGCAGCCAATCTCTGCGACGGTTATTTTGATGGAACAAATATTGAATGTCCCCTGCATCAAGGGTTGTTTGATGCGCGCAGCGGTGCCGCGCTCGCGGCGCCAGCGCGGGTAAACCTGCGTATGATAGAGGCGCGCCTGTGCAATGGAATTGTGCAGGTTTACATTTGATACGCGTGCAAAGCGTGCTTGGCAGATGTACGCACTCATCTGTCCAAGTTCTGGCACGGTATCAATTGAAATTATTTGGATGGTAAATCAAGCGCGCCGCGCAGATCTTTAGGGCCACAACCACATCCAATAAGAATGATTAGGGACGACGGTGATTTCTCTTCGCTCATTTATTTAGGCAAAGAAGGTATAACGATGTTCGTAGCCGAAAGGTAAGTTGTCTTCTCGCCGTTGGGCGGTGAGGATGTGACACTGCCATGCGCAATCGGCGTAAAAATCTTCGGCCCTATCTGCGGTTAAATTCCGGAGAATTCCAACTTTTCCGGATAAATAGCGCGCCACACCGTAATATATCGCGGGCTTCGTCTCGAAACCATTTTTACTAAAGAAATCCCCAAGCTCTTCAAATTTCAGTTGCTGCGCGTCGTGTATAACCCTCTGCATCTGATCTCGATCCGGTCGCGCTTGAAAGCTTGCAAGAACGAGTCCGGAGCTCACTACTACTGTAAACAAAGTCAAAAAGATGCGCATCAGATGTGATACTTGGAACTTTTATTAACGGGCATCAACAGAGCAAAAGATAAGAATGGAGTGACGTCTGATTTTCATGCCGATCAGTTGGTTTCTAACCGAAGTTTTGGCGAAAGCGCTGCGGGATCCAGTTTGAGATGAATGATTGCCGGAAGTGCGCTGTCACGCGCTTGTGCAAACTCGGCGGCAAACTCTTCGGTCCTGGTCACTGTTCCTCCGTACCCACCATATGATTTTGCCAGTGCGGCGAAGTCAGGATTTTTTAGCTGTGTGCCGGAGGGGCGATGCGGGTAGGTGCGTTGCTGGTGCATCCGAATTGTTCCATACATTCCATTGTCACAGACGATGGTTATAATGTTTGCCCCGTATTCACAGGCTGTTCCAAATTCCTGCGATACCATTTGAAAACACCCATCTCCTGCAAGACAAACAACATCCCGATCCGGATGATGTAACTTGGCTGCAATAGCGGCGGGCAGACCATATCCCATCGACCCCGAGGTCGGGGCCAATTGTGTGCGCCACCCGCGATATTTATAATAACGATGCAACCAGGCAGAATAGTTTCCAGCGCCATTTGTCAAAATAGCATCATCCCCCAGGACGTTATTCAAATGGGCGATGACCTGCTCCATTTTCAACGCTCCGGGCGTTTCTTCAAGGTGTTGCCATTTATCGTAATCTGCGCGTGCTTGAGATAACCAAGGCCCGCCGTCGCGCGACGTGGCCGCCTCGTTTAATTGTTGTACAACAACGCCGGGTTGACCGACGACGGCGATATTTGGGCGATAAACTCGACCTATTTCCGAAGGATCAGCATGAATATGAATGAGGTCCTGTACGGGTACAGGTGGTGTGAGCAAAGTATATGCGGATGTGGTGATTTCGCCCAGGCGCGACCCTAGCGCCAGAATGACATCTGCGTCCCGAACGCGTTGTGCCAGTGCGGGGTTGATCCCAATGCCGACATCTCCGACGTAATTTTGATGTCTGTTGTCCATGTAATCTTGGCAGCGAAAAGAAGCGCCCACGGGAAGGCCCATTTTGCCGGAAAATTCGCCTAAGGCGACAGCAGCATCAGCACTCCAACCACCACCACCTACGATGACAAGCGGGCGCTCGGCAGCCGTGAGCCGGGCCATAACGGCGTCAAGATCGCTTTGTGCGACGGCCCCTGAAGGCAGTGTGGATGCTGGCACCGGCGCGCCCTGCGCTGCGCCAGAAAGCATGTCTTCTGGTAAGGCAAGGACCACAGGTCCCGGACGCCCGGTTTGCGCAATATGGAAAGCATGGCTGATGTATTCAGGAATGCGATCGGCGCGATCGATCTCCCCAACCCATTTGGCCAACGGTGCAAACATGGCGCGGTAATCGACTTCTTGAAAGGCTTCTCGGTCTCGCTGATCGCTCGCGACTTGACCGACAAACAAAATCATCGGCGTGCTGTCCTGAAAGGCAACATGGACACCAGCGCTGGCATTGGTGGCGCCGGGACCACGCGTGACAAAGGCAATGCCGGGCTGCCCGGTGAGTTTGCCGCTTGCCTCAGCCATCATCGCTGCACCGCCTTCTTGACGTGCAACCACGACGTCAATGGCACTGTCGCGCAACCCATCAAGTGCGGCAAGGAAACTTTCACCAGGGATGCAGAAAACCCGGTTAACCCCTTGAGAAACCAGACATTGTGTTAAGAGTTCACCACCGTGAACCGAACCCGATGTGTCTTTCATTATAGCTATTCAACTTTCTTCAAGGGTCGCGCGTGATAGACGCAAATGGAGCGCCATAGTGGATGTTAGTTCCAGCGACTGCAACACCATCGGGTAAACTAAATGGGTCGCTGTATGGCGCGTTTTGTGAAGTGCGCATGCTTGCGGTCGCGTGTTTGTAAAATGGCTGCATCCTTTTATCGTCGCGGTCATTGCCGGGCGTTGTTTACCAAAGAGTAGCTTAAAGCTATGGAGGATGTTCACAACATGCAGGTGCCATCATGAAACGGTCTCAAATCAACGACATTATGTCCCAGGCTGACGAGATGATCAGATCTTTCGGCTTTGTTTTGCCGCCTTGGGCCTATTGGAACCCGTCAGAATTCCGCGCGCGAAAGATCGAGGCTGCGGAAGTGATAAAAGCCCGCAATGGTTGGGATATCACGGATTACGGTGCCGGTGATTTTGACAAATTGGGATTGTTTTTATTCACTTTGCGAAATGGGCGTTTGGCAGATCTGCAACGCGGAGGGGGTATGTGTTATGCGGAGAAATTATTGATTTCCCGGCAGGATCAGCTGTCCCCCATGCACACCCACGTTATAAAAGCCGAAGATATAATCAATCGGGGTGGTGCAACCCTTGTGATCGAACTTTTTGGTTCTGATGAAAACGGTGATTGTGCCAGTGATATTGGTGGCACGGTTTGGTGTGATGGTTTGCGTCGGGAGTATGCTCCCGGTGAAAAGCTGAAGTTGGCTCCCGGCGAAAGTGTTACATTGATGCCAGGAGATTGGCATGCCTTCTGGGGCGAAGGCGGTGATGTTCTGATCGGGGAGGTGAGCACAGTAAATGATGATGAAACGGATAATGTGTTTCGAGAACCAATTGGTCGCTTTGCAGACATTCAAGAAGACGTTGATCCAATGCACCTGCTTGTAAGTGATTATCAAACATGGCTACGTTAAAGTATCGTTGTGCCTCGACCTTTGTGTAAGTGGAATATTTTGCCTGAGTGTTTAAGCGTATTTGGGGTTGTTAAGCGGCCGGGTTGACGTTGTTTTGGATATCCAAATGTGCCGTTAATTTAAAACACTCTCAACAAGGGGTTTTTGATTTTTCGCATGTCGTTTGATGAGTTGCTTTTGCCGACGACCGGTAGGAATTGGTCGAACGGAATTTGCCACATGGTCAGGGTCGGTTATTCCCGGGAATATACTCAGGATTTCTTGTTTGGCTTTTGGCGACATGGTTTTCAAACCCTGTTGGCCTAAAAACAGGCTTTCTGCTGCAGTGCCTTGTGCGAAAATGACTTCATGCTTGTCGAGCAAGATGTGAAAATACTCAACATCCGAAAGATCATTGTCGATATGAACCCCTGGCAGGGCTGTCAGCCGTATCGCTGGGACGAGCACATCTCGCACACCGAACATGTTCTCCACGACTTTGGAGGACACAAGGATACGATGCTGGCGCGACACACATAAGTCTTTTTCTGGCAATCCGTTCCCTAAAGAACCTGCGGTTATTCGAACAGGTCGCAGGTGTTCTTGTTGGCGCAGGACGGAAGAATGAAAGATGCGTGAACCAATCCAGCGAATGGGTTTGTACTGGTTATCGATAGTGCGTATCAGATCGCCAATACGTAAATCTTCGACCTGAATTTGTCTGGTCTGCGTAGAAATCAGGGTGCCTTTGGTGAAACAGACAACGTCAAAGATGAGCTGGTCTATGCCAATTTCGATTCCATCGGCTTGAAATTCACTGACATCACCCCCAGTCCCAGTCGCGCCAAGAGATGTGATTGGAATGTTGAAAAGCACGTTTCCGATACTGCCGTCAGTATGCGCGCCGCCTGAAATGGAGCCGTCTGGATTGATTGTATGGGTCGCGACAGTACCGACATTCGAAAATGTTGCATCACCATTAGCGATCAATACATTTAGATCAACTTGGACGCCGTCCACTATCACACTGTAAGATTCGTCTGAGTCGCTCCCATAGATGGCGAACACCGCGCCGATTATTGGCTGATCGAACGTAACCACGACTGTGTCTTGTCCCAGCGATTGAATCTGGGCAGAGTGGTTGCCGTGATGTACTTGGTTAATTGTTCTGGCGCCGTTAGTAACAGTGTACGTGACGGATTGTCCGTGGCTATCGATTAAGACACCCGAGTGGCCTTGGGTGTAATCGTTAATAACATCAGCGAATGCCATTTAAGGATGGATCCAATTCGAATTAAGCGCGGTATTTCAAAGTGCTATGTGTCACAATTGATAACGATCCCCTAAAATTGCTGCATTCAGGATAACCATGGTTACAAACTGTTTAAGTTGATCAAAAAGCGGGCAAAATTTGTTTTGGCTTGGGTGCTGTGTGCAGATAATTTCAGCTATTGGGTTTGCTAATTTTGGCCTGAGTGTGTTTGCGAGGGACAAGACATGAGAGGTGGCTGCGGACGTTCGCAGAGAATTTAGCACCTTTGAGGGGGCAGATTTTGTATTTCAACAAGCTTTTGGAACATCTAAATATTGCGTCTCTAGCTGTTCTTGAGCAGTCACGCGCGTGCAAATAGCCACTAGGCGATCAATTAACTGGACATTCATATTCCTAATCCCATATATACGAGGTGGCATTTTGCCACCCGATCGAGGAAGAGGATATATGGCCCAGTCTGTCAAGCTAGCCGATGATGTTATGTCAATTGTACGCCGCGAGTCTGGTTTGCAAAGTCGCTCGGTTGCCGGCCAAATCACGCATTGGATCAACATTGGCCGAGCAATTGAGAAGTCGAGCTCCTTTGACTATCAGCGCATCAACGCAACGCTCGCGGCCGAGCTCTCGCCTGACACTCTAAGTCCGGAAGAACAAGAGGTCTGGTTTACTCAGTTTGCCGAAGATTTGGCTGAACCGACTGAAACAGAAGAGGCTTTCTATAAAAGCCGTCGACAACTTGGGCGCGGCGTCGGTCTGAATGAAAAAGGCGACTTGATTTATCAGGCGCGCACGCGCCGATAGTGCAACCTGTTATGCCGCGCCCAACGCTTGTTATGCTGGCGGGGCCAAATGGATCCGGCAAATCTACTTTGTATGATACGCGCATTGCGCCTAAATTTGCTGTTCCTTTTGTGAATGCCGACATCATTCAACGTGATGAATTGCAAAGCATTGACGTTCAAGCGGCCTATCAGGCGGCACAAATCGCTGCGGATCGTCGTGCCGAATTGTTAAACGCGGGCAAGAGCTTTGTAACGGAAACAGTTTTTTCGCACCGGTCCAAATTAGATCTCATCACCACAGCTAAATCGTTGAACTACCGCATTATGACGTTTCACATGAGCGTGGATGACCCTGACCTTTCTGTCGCGCGGGTTGGTGAGAGAGTAAAGGAAGGTGGTCATCCTGTGCCGGAAATGAAAATACGAGATCGGTATAATCGCAGTGGCCCGTTGATCCGTGAAGCCATTCTCAAGAGCGACATCGGTCATGTATTTGACAATTCGCACCTAAACGCCCCGCCATGTCGGATGTTGACTTTTAATGACGGCAAGGTGCGGTTTGTGTTTCCACAGCTGCCAAATTGGGTCCTGAAACTCTATGGAGCTGATCTTGCCATTTAGGGCCGCGGACGTGTTCAAGCAATAACGCCCCGCAGTGGTTGAAACGCCGCAAAAGGCGACAGAAAAGTTAAAATTCCCAAGCCAAACCCTGCACAAAGCCGGAATATTCCCAAAATAAACCAGCGGTTGATGAAAACTTCTGGCACAACCCTTCGTTTAAATGGCAATGTAACGAAAATGACGGACAACGCCCTTGAGAGGGTTAACCACCAAGGGGACGCTTAGATGAGCGAAATCAGTAGGTTCACGCTCTATCGCAAGGCCATAGTTGGGGTGTTTCGCAAACTGGGACCGAACCATCTTAGCTTGATTGCTGCGGGTGTCGCCTTCTTTGCAATGCTGTCCATTTTTCCCGCGCTTGCTGCATTGATTGCCTTACTGAGTTTGATCGCGGACCCTGAAGTGGTGATCGTCCAACTGGAAGAAATGAAAGAGCTGATGCCCGCTGATGTGTATGACATTCTAAATGTTCAGATTGTTGGTTTGGTTAGCACAAGTTCGGACACGTTGGGGTGGACTGGTTTGATGTCTGTCATGGTTGCGCTTTGGTCCGCGCGGGCAGGGGTCGGCGCCATGATCCATGGGTTAAACGTGGTGAATGACACAACAAGCCGCGCGACTTGGCGACACTATGTGCGTGCAATTTCACTGACAATAGGCTTGGTCGCGGTTGGTATTGTTGCGCTTTTAACAGTTGTGATCGCACCGGTGGTTTTGTCGTTCTTTGCGCTTGGTGGATTTGCGACCGTCATAATTACCGTATTGCGTTGGAGCATTGCCATCGTTGTAATACTATCTGGGATTGGACTTCTGTATCGCTTCGGTCCCAATCGAAGGCCACGAAAAACCCAACTTATCACGGGGGGATCTGTCTTTGCGGTCGTGTCATGGGCTGCATTGTCTATCGCATTTTCCTTTTATGTCGCACATTTTGGAAATTACAACGAAGTCTACGGCTCTATTGGGGCTGTCATTGCGATGTTGGTGTGGCTTTGGATCAGCAGTTTTCTTGTCCTGCTGGGAGGATCGTTGAACGCCGAGCTCGAAAACCTTTTGCCAGATGAGGCAGAAACGAGCGACCAGATTACGATCCAAGATGATCAATTGAGTGAAAGTGATCCCTTCCCATCTTAATAGACGAGGCGAGCTTTAAAGCGCTCCGCCTCGCATTCACCCAAGTCGGTCTTGTCGCGGTTGCGTTCCGGTCTTTCAACTCATTTAGGCAGCCTTTCGTTCGAAGGCCAAGGGGCTTTTGCCACCTAATGACGAGTGCCGCCGTCGTGGATAGTATAACCCATTGATATACTGGAGAATCGCCCCTTCGGCTTTACGCCTGGTTTCCCAGCGGTTGCGCCAAATCAGCTCTGCCTTGAGTGATTTGAAGAACGTTTCAACCATGGAATTGATCCACTGCCCGGCAGGGTTATGCGCAGCATGATCCCAAGAGGGGTAGCAGTTTCCCTTACCGCTCATCGAAGCTTGGAAGCCATGTTTAGACAGCCGTTTCTGACAGTCGCCTGAACAATATTGCGACCCGCGATCCGTATGATGAATGCAGCCCTTCGGCGGTTGCCGCAGTGCCACAGCCATATCCAATGCTCGGATCGCCAAATCCCGCTTCATGCGGTTACTGACCGCTGCCCGGCAGTCGATACGCAGTCTCGATGAGAGGGGGCCCAACCGATGACACGACGGGAATACACATCAAGGATTACTGCCAGATACAACCAGCCCTCACTGGTACAGATGTAGGAAATATCACCGGCCCACTTTTGGTTTGGACCCTCTGCAAAGAAGTCCTGGCCCAGCAAGTTAGGAGCGATGTTAAACGCATGATTGCTGTCCCCCTCTCGGCAGATTGCTTTGCAATCGCCTGCCGGGCAATGGTCGTAACCTTGTATTTCTGGGTCCTGATGATTTTGATGCCATTCTCCCGCATTAAGCAGCCCACGCGCCGGCGCCCAACTTACAAACCCAGTTCTTGCAGTTCTTCGGTCATGCGAGGCCTGCCATAGCTTTGCAGACTTAGGCGGTGCTGTTCGCGGATATGCGCCAGGATCACCATATCGTCGCGCTGCCCCCTCTCATGCTTGTAAACAAGCACTGCCGGGCAGTGGTTGGCTCATCGGGCGACTTCGCCACGCGCGAAATCCTCACGATGTACCCTGCATGACGCGGCAAAGAAATTCGACAGGACATTCTTCTTTCCAGGCGTCGATAAAGGCGAACTTCATCGACTTTGGCTTGCAAAGAAGATTGCCGCTTTTTTTAACACTTCCCTCTCCTCGCAAAGCAACCGAACTTCCTTGCGAAGACGTTCGTTCCCTTTCTCGACATTCTCGTGAGGACCCGACATCAGGGTGTCATGCTGATGCTTTTGAACCCACTTGTTCAAAGTCAAAAGCCCAACTCCTAAATCCGCTGCCGCTTGCGGCCGTGTCAGCCCACTGGTCGTTGCGATGCGTACTGCATCAAGACGAAACTCGCCTGTGTATCTCGGTGCCATTCTCTATCTCCTTCATCGCAAACAGTGCTCGAAAGAGACCAAAACTGAAACGTGGAAAGACCAAAATGTGTTTTTTCCGTTTAGATCAGATGTCGTGATATGCAGGTCCTCGACAGGATCGCGTGACAGGCCTTTCACACATCAGGTCTATTTTAACGTCTCCGTTGACGAGAAAAACATGGCCTGGCTGATTGCAGCGATGACTTGGTCTTCGGCGTATGGTTTGGATATTAGAAAGGCTGGTTCATGCTTTTCACCGGTCAAAAGACGCTCAGGGAACGCCGTAATGAAAATCACGGGGCGTTCACCTAAATCAGCGATCAAGTCGTTCACCGCGTCTATCCCAGATGAATTGTCGGCCAATTGGATATCTGCCAAAATCAAATCCGGAATATCTGCCCTGCCAAGTTCAACCGCTTCGCTCCGGGTTGTCGCCACGCCTGTGACGCGATGCCCCATGTCAGAAACGATGCTTTCAAGATCCATCGCGATGATGGCTTCGTCTTCAATGATCATAACGGAACCGGAAACAGCATCTGCCATTTCTTGCCGCGCAATCTGTACCAGATTTTCGGCCTCTGCGGCAGGGATGCCTATGATTTCACTGATATTGGTGAATGAAAACCCTTCAAGAGTGTGTAGTAAAAGAGCTTCTCTGCTGTTGTCCGTCAGACGCGTCATGTGTTTTTGCGCGCGGGCTTTCATGCCGCTTTCCCCGTCATCGATCGGGCCTCCGGCGCTTGACCAAATACGGAATAGAACGCGGAACAGACCTGTTTTGACGTCGACACCATCCAGAATAGTGCGATCTGCGACGATAGCTTCCAAACTTGCCGCGGCAAAACTGTCGCCACTGGATTGACCACCAGTCATTGCCCGCGCAAAACGCCGCAAGTAGGGTAGATGTGTTGCAAGTTGGTCACTGAAATCACTAGCCTCGGAACTATTTGACATAAATCACGTCCTTTTCTTCACTGTCTCAGGAACCATATAGTCAGATGTAGGTGTTATTTGCAGGTGGTGTAGAAAGTTTCAACTGGTTTGGGGATATTTGATTGTTATGGCTCGGTTGAGCACGCGTCGGACTCAAGAACGCATCGTTGATGAAAATTTGAAACGGGTTTATGATGAACCTATGGCGACAGACGTGCCTGAGCGGTTTTCGGCGCTGCTGGATGCTCTGAAACAACAAGACAGCCCAAAAGACACGGACCCTTAACCACCCCTGATCATCACGGCAAATACACTTAAACAGAATGCTTCGGCGCAGCGCCTGACCTCGATGAAAAATCCATGCAGGCTTGAATTGGAACTGTGACTATACACTTTATAGAAGTAAATTCAGCAGGCCTGACTTTAAATCCGATTGCAGATTAAAAGGGGAAATGACGAAGATGATCAAACATATGGCGGATTTTACACAACAGGCCATAAAGGCCCCGTTTTCCTGATATGACAGGCGGCTTTCTGGACGGTGATGTTTTTCGTGGCCTCGCCTTCCGCATCTTGCTCTTTCTAACCTTGGCGTTGTTACCTTTTGGCTTGATCGCCGTATTCCAAACACGCGAAATTGCCCGTCAGGCGGATTCAAATTCTGAATTGTCATTGCTTGCATTGACCGATCACGCGGCGAGCGCGGAAAGGTCGATCTTCCAAGAAAGTTTTGGCGCAGCAAAAGCGCTCAGTGCGCTGGCACAGCTGTACGGTCAAGACTCCGTGTCCTGCTCGTCTTTTTTGGAAGCATATCGCCGGGCGACGGGCCTTTATTCCTTTATTGGGTATCTCCCCGCAGATGGGCAAATGCGTTGCTCGTCAGGGGGGCGAAACTTCGATTTCACGGATTTCCCTGGATTCGCAGAAAAGGTCAGCGATCCCAAACGGCAAATCATTTTGAACCCTGTAGGTCCCATCAGTGGTGCGCCGGTCTTGGTGTTGTCTCAACCGTTTTTCACCCGTGCGGGCTTTTCCGGGTTTATGACGATGGCGGTCCCTTTGGATGTTGTCTCAGAAGAGATGACAACGCCACTGGAGGCCGTCCCGGCAAATCTTGTCACGATAAACGCCGATGGTGACATTGTTCGTTCGGATCATTCCGCCGATATAACGCAGGCTGATATGCCATCCAGCCGTGCCTTGAAGGCTCTTGTTGGGACCGACCCTGTCGTTTTTAAAGACATCAGTGTTTCGGGAGCGCGGCGGATTTACGCGGTCGTGCCCATTGTCCCGGGCGTAACCTATGCGATGAGCGTCTGGCGACCAGAGGAGATTCAAAAAAGTTTGCGTCAATCGATTGGTCTCAGCCTATCGCTGCCTGTGATTATGTGGCTGGCGAGTTTGATCGTCGCGTTCTTGTCACTCAACCGATTGGCCGTGCGCCACATCCGTAAACTTGGACGCCAGATGCGACATTTTGCGTATAACAGACGTGTGCCAGAAAAGACCATGGATGCCGGGATGCCCCGCGAATTAGAGGACATGCAAAAAGCGTTTGTCCGTATGGCTGAGTCAATCGTGCGCGATGAGGCCGCGTTGGAAAATACGTTGCGCGACAAAAACATCTTGTTAAAGGAAGTACACCACCGGGTTAAGAATAACCTGCAGTTGATTTCTTCCATCATGAACATGCAAATAAGACGCGCTCAATCTCAGGATGCGCGACAGGTTTTAAGACGGTTGCAAGACCGTATTCTCAGTCTCGCGACGGTCCATAAAAATCTATACCAGTCAGAGGAGCTTGACCGTGTGGATGCAGGGATGCTGGCGGAAGAGATCGTTCGTCAGCTGTTGGCAATGGGCTTATCTGGCAATGATGATGTCGATGTGCGTCAGAACTATGGATCCTTTCAAATGGACGCGGATGATGCGGCGCCCCTAACGTTGTTGATTTCCGAAGCGGTCACAAACGCTTTGAAATACCTTGGACCTTCCACGCTAGATGGTACGTCTCGGTTAGAAATTTCACTGGTTACTTCAGATGAGAAAAATGGAATTTTCAAAATCATCAATTCAACCAGCGGCGCTCAGGGAAGTGAAGGCACTGGCCTTGGGACGCAGCTGATCAGTGCCTTTGCCCGTCAATTGAACGGGCAGGTTGAGGTCGGTTTTGAAGCCGACGAACATTGGCTTTCATTGACCTTCCCAATCCATCAGCGTGTCAAGAATGTTCACGATTTCTGATTTTTAGAAGAAAAGGCGTAAGGTCGTTTAAAATCCAGGGGCTGCAAAGCTCTTGGCGTCAGCGCGGTGCCAACGTTTGCGGTAATCTTCCAGAGTGCCCGTTTCATCGCCGTCTTTCAGCAAGAAGCCCATTGGCAGATACGCGAATGCCTCTGATGCTTCGACCATCTTTTTGTCGCCCAAACGTAACATCATGTGCTGCGGCATGAATCCTCCGGGGTGAGACAACCCAGCCGCGCCGGTCATTTCGCCCAAGGCATAAAGGGTGTTGCGGTGATATCGCGCGACCCGTTCAGATTTTGATGTGACATCTAAGGCCCTTGCGCGCAGGGGGTCTTGGGTTGCCACGCCTACTGGACAATGGTTCGTGTGGCAGGCTTGGGCCTGAATACAGCCAATGGCAAACATGAACCCGCGTGCTGAGTTACACCAATCCGCCCCAAGGGCCAATGCGCGCGCGACATCAAATGCCGAGACGACTTTTCCGGCCGCCCCGAGCTTAATTTGTTCGCGCAAGCCAGCCCCACGCAGTGTGTTGTGAACAAATGCCAACCCTTCGACCATCGGCATCCCGATGTGGTTGGCGAATTCCACGGGGGCCGCTCCGGTGCCACCTTCTGTGCCGTCGACAACGATAAAATCTGGTACGACACCTGTCTCGATCATGGCCTTGACCATGCACATGAACTCGCGGCGATGCCCGATGCAGAGTTTAAAGCCAACTGGCTTGCCACCCGAAAGCTCTCTGAGTTGAGCGATAAATGCCATCATTTCCAATGGTGTTTTAAAAGCAGTATGCGCCGCAGGGGAGACGCAGTCAAACCCCATGGGGATTCCGCGGGCCTCTGCAATTTCTTCGGATATCTTTGATGCCGGTAGCATGCCGCCGTGTCCGGGCTTTGCCCCTTGGCTCAGCTTGATCTCGATCATTTTGATTTGCGGCAGCTGTGCGGTGACGCTAAACTTCTCAGGACTAAATCCACCATCTTCGGCCCGGCATCCAAAATACCCTGACGCAACCTGATAGATGAGATCGCCGCCGCCCTTTTTGTGGTATTTGCTGACAGACCCTTCACCGGTGTCATGGGCAAACCCCCCCAGTTTGGCGCCAGTGTTCAGGGCTTCTATTGCATTTCCAGAAAGGGATCCGAAGCTCATAGCGGATATATTGTAAAGGGATGCATCGTAGGGTTGCGTGCAGGCGGGGCCGCCAATTTTCACACGAAAATTACAATCATCGATGTGGATTGGGTTTACCGAATGTGTGACCCACGCATAGCCTGCATCATAAACGCGCATGCGCGACCCAAAAGGACGTTTATCTTCTTGTCCTTTGGAACGCTGATACACCAGTGAGCGGGCGTCGCGCGAAAAGGGCTCCTCGTCTTGATCTGACTCAATCAAGTATTGCCGAATTTCCGGACGAATGCCTTCAAAAAGGAACCGCATGTGACCAAGAACAGGATAATTTCGCAGGATCGAATGGTGCGATTGGCGGACATCATGAACGCCCAGCAATGTGAGCCATGCGAATAAAGCAAATGGCACGAAAAACCAAACGCTCCATGTCAATGCAAAAAGAGCAGATACCAAGGCAAGCACAGCAACAAGCGCAAAAGTAAAAAAGCGCATTACGGATTCTAGTTTCTGCATTTCATTTTGGTCCTTTGTCTGGGTCATGTGTTCCTAGTCAAATTCATGGTCTGATATCAATCAGGAGAGTGCAAGTAATTGAATGCATCCCAGAAGGTATTACAGGTGCCAGATGAGGAAGTAGGACGACCAAAAATGTAATTAACACAACGGCCTTTGCCGTTTTCAGACCTAATGATGGGTCCACTGTCAACATTGTGTGTTATTGAATTCTCAGGCTTGGAGAGGGCGTTCTTGAGAGGGTAGTTGCGGGCGGGTGTAGGCGCACCTGTTCCTAGTATCGACCGCAAAACAAAACAGCGGATCGGCGCAGCCACCAAGCGGTCCGGGATCGGATACAGAAAACGTGTTGCGCGAGGCTGGCATGTCATTACACAAGGCCAACGCGATGACAGCATCAGGCGTTTTGACATGATGATCGTGCGCGTTCACGTCGGCCGTTTTTTTATAATGTAATCACAGCCATAAGGCGTGCAAACGGATAAATTTCTAGCGGCAATGGTCCCAACGAAGTTTATGTACATAAATCAATGAGGTCCGATGTGAGCGAGCGAATTGAAGATTTTCTGAACAGTCCAGCAGCGCGCGAGATGCTTGAAAACGTTGGGCGTTATCTGCGGGTTCAATGCGGCGTGATCACTCCGACCAATAAAGTGGGCCCCGGGGATGTGAAAATGACCGCGATCCACGCTGCTCTGACGTATATGGATAATTTTGTACAAGATATCATTGCGCTCAAGCTTACAGAAACAGCACCATCTATTCGCCTCATTCTCGAGGAAAAATCCCAAGTCAGAAAGTTGAGTCTGCTGGAGCCCTATTGCGGTTCGGTTCTGATTGATCCAATTGATGGTACGGCTGAATTTGTCGCAGGCGGCAAAGATTTTTCGATCCTGATCTGCTTGCTAAAGGACGGTCAACCGAAAATATCCGTGGGCTATTATCCATTTGGAGATCACATCTTAGATAACGGGAAATGTGCTGACGACTTGCCAGAAACCAAGATACTTGCGTGTCATTACAGGATCAATCACGGCGAGGATGGCGGTTGGGGTGGTCATCTACGGCGCCAAGGGTATGAAACTCCGTGCAATGGTCAAGGGTTTGCGACAAACCTGACAGCGGCGCAAATGGTGATAGATGGGCGTGCTGACGCCTTGGTTTTCCCGTATACAGCGGCACATGATGCCATCGCTCCGGCACATATTGTGGCACAACATGGCGGTGTCGCGCGACGGTATGCGCTTGGGCCAAAATGGTCGTCTTCGACACGGCAACCATTTACATTTGCTGATGTAGAACAGGATCATAATCGTGACGAAGGCTCGTCTCGGGTGCGTGTTATCGCGGCTCGATCGAATGGATGTTTAGATGAAATAGAAAGCATCCTTGGCACGGCATGAAACCCTTGTAGAGAGTAGCCCGATTTTGAACAATTTTTCAGGGCGGTCACACGTCCCTACCTGGCAAAACAGTCGAATATGCAACTGGGTGTCAGGGTCGATCGCAGAAGATGAGCGATTTTCCTGTTTGACGCGCCATCATCGCTAAACTATCAAAAACACACCAGGGGCGCCGCAAGGCTGAGACGAACCCTTTGAACCTGAACCAGATAATGCTGGCGGAGGGAGGTGCGGCGTTCTGAGTGTTTGCGAACGTGTCTCCTTTTTCAGCCCAAAAGGAGACATCATGGCCGCCCAAGACCTTCTGATTGAGTTAAGAAAACGTAATCCTTTGGTGCAGTGCATTACCAATTACGTTGCAATGAACGTTGCAGCTAATGTTGTGCTTGCCGCTGGGGCTTCGCCTGCGATGGTGCATGCTGATGAGGAAATTGCTGACTTCACACCGATCTGTAGCGCGCTGACCATTAATATCGGGACGCTTTCGGTTCCTTGGGCGACTGGTATGCTGAATGCCGCCCAGACGGCGAACACCCATAATATTCCTTGGGTGTTGGATCCCGTTGCGCATTTTATATCTACTTACCGCAAGGGTATCGCACAGGATTTGCTGAACCTGCGACCGACAATCCTGCGCGGAAATGCGTCTGAGATTTTGGCCATGGCGGGACAGGCTGGGACAGGCAAAGGGGCTGACAGTGGTGATAGTGTAGATGCCGCCAAAGATGCCGCGGAGGCTTTGGCTCAATCTTTTGGTGCGGTGGTTGTCGTCACTGGGCCGGTGGATTTTGTGACAGACGGAACGCAATCTGCCACGGTAGTTGGCGGCAGCGAGGTTATGCCGTTGGTGACGGCTTTGGGGTGTTCTCAAACGGCGTTGATGGGGGCCTATGCTGCCTGTGGGCCTGCCTTTCAAGCTGCTCTTGCCACACTTGCGCACTTCAAAGTGGCTGGTTCAAAAGCCGCGAAGCTATCCAACGGGCCGGGCAGTTTCTCAGTTCATTTCTTGGACGCTTTGCATGCAACGCAGCCCGCCGAACTGACTGAAGCGATCAGATCATGATGGCGGTACGGCAAAAATTGCGTCTGTATCTGGTGACCGATCCGCTGCTGTGTCGCGATCTAGGCCTTGTTGAAACCGTAATGCAGGCGGTCTCGGGGGGCGCTACAATGGTTCAGTTGCGCGCCAAAGAGGCCTCTACCTGCGAGAGGGTGCAAATGGCTTTGGCTGTCAAGCAGGCGCTTGTGGGGCGTGATGTACCACTGATCATGAACGACGATCTGGAGGCCGCAACAGAGGCTGACATTGACGGTGCGCACATCGGACAGGAAGACATACCTGCCGAACAGGCCCGGGCGTTATTGGGCTCTGAGAAAATCCTCGGGCTGTCTTGCGAAACCCGGCAAGCGGTTTTGGCCGCGGACGCAGGTGTTGTGGATTATCTCGGACTTGGTCCCGTGTTCGGCACGATGACCAAACTGGATCACAAGAAACCGATTGGATTTGATGGCCTGTCGCAATTGGTCGCACTGACATCCCTACCAACAGTTGCGATTGGCGGACTAAAGGCGACGCATCAATGCGACGTTTTTGCGAGTGGCGCAGACGGACAAGCCGTGGTGTCGGCAATTTGCGGGCAAACTGATCCGAAAATCGCAGCGCAACGTTTCTCCACAACAGAGGTTTCATCATGATTGCCAATGTCCTGAGCATCGCAGGGTCTGATCCTTCAGGTGGGGCAGGTATCCAAGCCGACCTGAAAGCAATCTCCGCCAATGGCGCTTTTGCCATGGCGGTGGTGACGGCATTAACGGCGCAGAACACGCAAGGGGTCAACGGTGTCCACCTTATCCCCCCGGCTTTTGTCCAGGCTCAAATCGACGCAATCTTTGACGATATTCGTGTGGATGCGATCAAGATTGGCATGATCGCCAATGCTGAAATTGCAATGGCAGTCGAACAGGCGCTGTCAGGGCGCAACGCTCCAATCATTCTCGACCCGGTCATGATCGCCAAGGGCGGCGCACCTCTTTTGGAAGCGAACGCAATTGAAGTTATGCGCAATGCCTTGTTGCCTATGGCGCGCGTTTTGACCCCGAACTTGCCAGAGGCCGCCTATTTGCTCGGGTCTGCTATCGCAACAACGCGGTCAGAGATGGTAACACAGGGGCGCGCATTATGCGCACTTGGCCCGACGGCTGTTTTGATGAAAGGTGGGCATCTACAAGATGCACAGAGCCCCGATTGTCTCGTCACAGATGACACCGTCACATGGTTCGAAGGGCTTCGAACGTCCACACAAAACACACATGGGACGGGGTGTACGCTGTCTTCGGCACTTGCCGCTCAATTGGCCATACATGGTGATCTGTCAACGGCTGTTGCGGCAGCCAAATCCTATGTCACCGCCGCAATCGCTCAGGCCGATCAGTTGAGCGTTGGCTCCGGGCATGGTCCAACCCACCATTTTGCTGAAATTTACCAGATACTGAAGGAAACACGCTCATGAAATCTGTCCTCCTCGCAACCGCTCTTTCTGTTTGTGCTGCACCGCTTTGGGCGCAGGATCAAATGACGCTTTTGTTGGATTGGTTTGTAAATCCCGATCATGGTCCGGTTATTATCGCTCAGGAAAAAGGGTATTTCGCCGAATATGATCTTGATGTTGAGGTGATCGCGCCTGCTGACCCTTCTGATCCGCCTAAATTGGTTGCAGCAGGCAAGGCGGATTTGGCGATCTCTTATCAGCCGCAACTACATCTGCAAATTCACGAAGGCCTGCCCTTGCAACGTGTTGGTACTTTGGTGGCAACGCCGCTCAATTGTCTGCTGGTGCTAAAGGATGGACCTATTAAATCGCCCGCGGATCTGAAAGGCAGCAAAATTGGGTTTTCCGTTGGTGGCGTCGAAGAAGCGGTTCTGGGCCGAGTGCTCAAAACCCACGCGGTGGGACTGGCAGAGGTCGAACTGATCAACGTGAACTGGTCGCTATCTCCGTCCTTGATGTCTGGTCAGGTAGATGCCGTCATTGGTGCTTTCCGAAACTTTGAACTGAATCAAATGGCAATCGAAGGCGTGCCGGGGCGTTGTTTTTACGTCGAGGAAGAAGGCCTGCCACCTTATGACGAACTCATTTATGTCGCCAATTCCCAGACAATGGACAAAGATATGATCCGCCGTTTTCTGGCCGCGACGGAAAAGGCAACGCAATACATTGTCAACCATCCGCAAGAGTCTTGGGAGATCTTTTCCGGCACCGCATTGGAACTTCAGGACGAATTGAACCGACGTGCGTGGATCGACACGTTGCCTCGTTTTGCGCTGCGGCCAAGTGCAATGGATGTCGGTCGATACGCAGCCTTTGAGACGTTCCTGAACGAAGAAGGATTGATCCAAGGCATCAACCCTGTGTCGAAAATCGCCATTGACGTGACGGCGCCATGAACAGATTTCCCTATGGTCAGACATTTGCACTCTGGCGTGCCGGTTGTCCTGAAGCTTGGCAAACCTACACGCATCATGATTTTGTTGCAGGCTTGGGGGCTGGGACGCTGCCTCGGTCCGCTTTCCTGCACTATTTGATCCAGGATTACGTGTTCCTGGTGCATTTCTCTCGCGCATGGTCGTTAGCGGTTGTCAAAGCAGAGACAGTGGAGGAGATGAAAATCTGCGCGGCCACGGTGGATGCTTTGGTAAATCATGAAATGGCATTGCATGTAAAAACCTGCGCGGCCGAGGGGATCGACGAAACCAGCTTATTTAATGCAACCGAAGAGTTCGAAAATCTGGCCTATACCCGCTATGTGATGGATGCCGGCCTGCAAGGGAGTTTTTTGGATCTAATGGCAGCCCTTGCGCCGTGTTGTTTCGGCTACGGAGAAATTGGGCTGCGCTTAAAGGAAACAGCGGCCAAAGAAACACCGTATCAGGATTGGATAGAGACCTATGCCGATGGTGCGTATCAAGAGGCAATGGCAAATGTTGGTCGGATGATTGATCGTTCCGTGTTAGATCGCTTGGGTACAAGTTACGCCGAAACCCCGATGTGGCCGAAACTTCAGGATCACTTCACAACAGCGACGCGGTTAGAGGCTGCCTTCTGGGACATGGGCTTGCGTGCAGCATGACGACTGCGCCATCGATCAAACTGTCAGGTCATTTTGACATCAAGGGAGAACGCCTGTTTGCACCAATCAGCCTCAATCTACCTGCTGGGAGATGGACATGTTTGCTGGGGCGATCCGGGGTTGGTAAATCAACGCTTGTCCGGTTAATCGCGGGGCTGGAATGCCGTGGGGATTTTACAGGCGAGATCGCGACATCTGATGGTCATGCTCTGGCCGATAGGGTCAGTTTTATGGCGCAATCTGATCTTTTATTGCCGTGGCTTAGTGTGCTGGAAAACATAGCTTTAGGCGCTCGCTTGCGCGGCCTCCAGCCCGACATAGCCCGTGCTAAATCCTTGTTGAGGAATGTTGGTTTGGCGGCGTATGAGAATGAAAGGCCAGCTGCGTTATCAGGTGGTATGCGCCAACGCGCGGCCTTGGCGCGCACCTTGTTGGAAGACCGCCCCGTGGCCCTGTTGGACGAACCGTTTTCGGCATTGGATGCTGCAACGCGCGTCGAAATGCAGGACTTGTCAGCACAAATGCTGGCGGGAAAAACTGTGCTGATGGTGACCCATGATCCGTCAGAAGCCGTGCGGTTGGGCCATCAAATTATTGTACTAACGCCAAAAGGCGCAAACCTGTGGGAGACGCCAGTTACATCGCCACTTCGCGATCAATACACGCCTGAAACGTTAGAATGTCAGGCGGCGCTCCTGTCATATCTGAGGACATAAAGATGAGCAAATTGGCCTACGCTTTGGGGGCGACCACCTTTGGTCTCCTGCTCTGGTACGGGCTCGTTTTGGCGACGAATGCCCCGCATTTCATTTTACCATCGCCTTGGCGTGTTGCGCAGGCAGCATGGAACAATCGGCTTTTGATCGCTGAAAATGCACTGGTCACGATAAATGAGGTCGCCTTAGGTCTAACCTTAGGCGCATTGTTGGGGGCATTAACGGCTGTGCAGCTGGCCAGTTCCCGGCGGCTCCACCGTTTGATAATGCCATTCTTAGTGTTTACACAGGCTGTCCCAGTCTTTGCTCTCGCACCCATCCTGACCCTATGGTTCGGGTATGGTATCGCATCAAAGGTCGTCATGGCGGTATTGATCGTGTTTTTTCCTGTGACCAGCGCATTTTATGACGGCCTGACCCGGGTACCTTCAAACATTTTGGATTTGGCGCAAACGATGGGCGGGACAAAGTGGCAGATCATGCGACGGATCAGGATCCCACATGCGTTACCCTCTCTTGGAACAGGGTTAAAGCTGGCAGCAGTTTACGCGCCCATTGGTGCGGTGATTGGCGAATGGGTGGGGGCCTCAAAAGGGCTTGGATACCTCATGTTACTCGCAAATGGTCGGGCAAAGACTGATTTGATGTTCGCAAGCCTCATCATGCTCGCCATTATAACAATCGCAATTTACATGGTCGTTAACAAGGCGGCATCTGCGCTTGATTGGGAGTGAAGCCGGACACGCATTGATGGGTGCGATGAGCTTGGCAATGTAGATTGACAAAGAGGTTGATGCATTATCCGTGGTTCGCTGAACACTGTCGCGGCAAGCCCATCCATGCCTTTGCGAAAAACCACAGGCTTGAAAGTAAGTTAGAGCTTGGAGGTGCCGGAATCTCTGGCCGTATCGGCATCTTTTGGACGCTTAAAGTAAATTGAGTATGTGCCAAACTCCATGAAGGTTTTGCCTTCTTTTATTAAGGGACCACCTGGCACCAAAATTTAATAAACTCCGACTGTTAGACAAAAGGACGGCCTTCATAAGGGGTGGGACTGGCTGGGTATGAGCACGATGATTGACAGCGGCTTATCAATTGGAGCGAGAGTGTTCATGCAGCTCTAAAACGACTTCTTTGCAAAAGAAGAATTGGAACCATGAGGGCAAGGCCCAGACCCATTGTCAAAAGGCCCGGTGCGATAAAGAGGAAGGACACGATTGCCACCCACCAGCGTTCCCACTTTTTCAAAGGTGCGATAAAATACCCGGAGAAAGCGATGCCCAAACTGGCAATCCCCAGCATTGCCCCTAATAAAGTGACTGAGAAAGCGGCCCACGTGAAACCATTGGCGACAAGAAGGAGTGCCGGTGAATAGACAAAGACAAAGGGGACCAGAGCTTTTGCGATCCCCAATCTGAAGGCTGTGTTGCCCGTTTGGAAAGGGTTTGAGCCAGCAATCCCAGCAGCAGCATAGGCGGCGAGTGCGACGGGCGGTGTGATATCTGCTAAAACGCCGTAGTAGAAAACAAAGAAATGCGCAACGAGAGGTTCCACCTGGAGCTGAGCCAAGGCGGGTGCCGCAACAGCGACCAAGATGATGTAAGTCGCCGTCGTGGGAATGCCCGCACCCATGATGATACAAGACAGTGCGATCAAAATCAGCGACACAAACAGCGCCCATTGCGCGACGCTGAAGTAGCTCAGAACTGGAACTGTGCTGAGGAATGTTCCAATGTCTGTTGCGGTCTGCACAACGACATATCCCAAACGAAAGCCAACTCCTGTCAGGGTGACGACGCCCACAACAATGCCTACAGTCGCAGCAGCCGCCCCGACGGCAAGTGTGTTGCGCGCACCTGCGGCCAAGCTATCCCACAGACCTTTGAAGTTTAGACGATGGTTGGGGTTTAGCACGCCAACAACCACACAGGCGATGATCCCGTAAACGGCCGCGAAATCTGGTGTTTTGCCCGAGAGGATCAGATAGACTAAAATAATCAACGGGATGATACTCAGCCATTGGTCTTTCAGGACGACACCCAGTTTGGGCAATTCGTCGGCTCTCAGGCCGCGCAATCCAAGTTTTTTCGCCTCTAAGTGCACCATGATGAAGATGCCGAAGTAATGGAGCAAGGCGGGAAACAAGGCCGCAGCTAAAACATCCCGTAAGGGAATTTCCAAATACTCGACCATAATAAAGGCCGCAGCGCCCAAGATAGGCGGCGTAATTTGCCCCCCCGTCGAAGCGGTTGCCTCGACGGCTGCGGCGAATTTGGATGGGTATCCAACGCGTTTCATCGTCGGAATTGTCAGGGCACCTGTGGTCACTGTGTTTGCTATGGAGGAACCAGAAATGGTGCCCATGAAGGCAGAGGAGAAGATCGATACTTTTGCAGGACCACCTGCATAGCGACCCGCCAGAACCATCGACAGATCAATGAACAATTGCCCCAACCCAACGCGCATAGCCAATGCACCAAAGAGGACAAACAAAAACACATATTGGGCCATGACGCCCAAGGCGATACCATAAATGCCTTGGTTGGTCATATAGAGGTGGTTGATAATGCCGAGCCAGCTTGAACCACCATGCTTTAACGCGCCGGGCATCCACGGGCCAAAATAGGCAAATGCGATGAACAACAGGCCGATGATGGGCAAAGTGGGGCCGACAGAACGGCGCGTCGCCTCCAGCACCAACAATAACAGAGCCGTTCCCATAAAGATATCGGAGGGGCCGGGGTTTCCGACACGTTGTGAAACCAATTCGGGCGGCAGCAGCGGTAAATACATGGCCGCCGCGACTCCCAGAATGGCCAGCGCCACATCGATCAGCGGCACGCCATCGAGACGATACCATGCTTTGGCTGGCAGGGCGGCGTCGGTTTTGCGCAGGCCAAACAACAAAAACACCAGTCCCAGAACAAACGACAAGTGGATACCACGGTGTAGCAGTTCACGGATCAGACCAAAGCCCGATGCATAAAAATGATAGACGGACATCGCCACCAGAAAGCCTGCGATGACAAACCCGATGGTTTTGCCGGTTGGGCGAAACGCCGTTTCAGGATCGTATTTACGTTCAATCTCTGCCAGCTGTTCAGCGGTCAACTCGGGAGCAGTGTCAGTGGCCATTCAAATCGTCCGTCTGTAGCAAAATAAAAATGTCGGGCGTGTTGTAAACGCCCGACATTGCAGACTATGCGAGGTTTTACTTGAGCAAACCGGCTTCTTTATAGAAACGCTCGGCGCCTGCGTGCAAAGGCACACCGATGCCATTCAGCGCCGTGTCAGGAGTAACGGTTTTGCCTTTGGCATGGCCGACGTCCAACAGCTTGCGGGATTGTTCATTCCACAGTGCCTTAGTGATCTGGTAGACCAATTCGTCATCTTCCTTTGCGTTGGTAAACCACTGCGCGCCAACTGCAACGGTGTTGACACCTGCAACACCTTCGTAGGCGTTATCTGGAATTTCAGACTGGGCAAAGAAGCCATATTTTTCTGTCAACGCATCGGCACCCGCACCATCAATTGGCACTAGTTTGATGTCCGCAGCGGCGGAGAGCTCAACAATCGCGCCCGTTGGGTACCCTGTCACCACAAAAAAGGCGTCTATCTTGCCGTTGCGCAGGGCTTCGGAGGCTGCATTCCCTTTGAGGGCTTCGGGTGTCAGGTCGCTTTCGGACAGACCGTTTGCATCCATGATTAACAGTGCATCAACACGTGTGCCCGAGCCAGGTTCATCCAATGAAACGCGTTTGCCCTTGAGATCTGCGACTGAATTGATGTCGCTGTCGGCCAAGGCAACAAGGTGAATGTGTTCTTCAAACAAGGCAGCAATTGTGCGCAAGTCTTTTGCAGGCTCTTTGCCTTTCATTGTGCCCGTGCCGGTGTAGGCCCAATAGGCCACATCCGATTGTGCAAATCCTGAGTTGCGCAAGCCGGAGATGATTGCATTAACGTTATCAACGGAGCCACGTGACGAAACAGCCGAGGCAATCAACCCATCCACACCGCAAGACCCACCCGCATCGCATTCACGTGACCCAGGTGGTTTTGAGATCGCATTAGCGATCACGCCGCCCATTGGATAGTAGGTAAAGGCCGTGCCGCCTGTCCCAATGGTAAAGAATTTCAAGTCTTGTGCGACGGTTGCGCCGGCAAGGCCGATCACCAAAGCCGCGCCCATGGCCGCCGATTTCAAAAAGTTGTTCATCAGATACTCCCAGTTATTGCGACCGTTAGACGAATTCTCGCCCGCTTGATCACGTGGATGAAAAGCACCATGATCTTAGATTTGATGAAAGGCCACACTTGATATGCGGATCATCCCTGATGAGTTTGCCCCGAGTTTTGGATTTCACTGAGGTATAGATATGGTGCAATCCTAACCGGCTTTGTTTCCGAGGCTCCATACGCCGCGAAAGGGTAGAAAAGGACTGATTTTGAAAAAGCCGGCGTCTCGGGCGGCCAAAAGTTCGTCCGCCTAAGTGTAGGCGTAATGAACATATCGCGCTTTGCCCCCGTGAATGGACCCCAAGCGCATGGCGTCTAATACGGCTGCTATGCCGGTCGAGGCTCGATATGCCGCTCAACCGGATCCGCTGTCACCAAATCTGTAGCCTCATCCGGTTGCGATCACCTTTTCGGATTTCCGAAATTACCTCCCCTTGGATTTTCAAAGCATCGACGATGACCTGTTCAGGCAAAACAAACCGCGCGTTGGTTCGTCTAAGAGTAATGTCGGGTAGGTATGAGAAAAACAACGGGCAATATTGGTGCGTTGTTGCGCGCCGCATGGGAACGTGGTTTGGGAACGAAGCCATAAACGTTTAGGAATGTTGCGCAGGTTGAGCAACGCCGCCGTCCGTGGTTCTGTATCTTGAACTGAGTTACCCAATGCATGCAGGGGTTCTGCGACGACCTTGAAGGTTAGCACCCGAGGGACGGCCCGCAAGAATTGGCTCACATAACCAAGCCCGCAACGCGATCACCTCGTGGGGCGTGGCTTGTCCTAACTCTAAATCTCCAATTTTGATTTTACCCGGTTTTGTCAGGTTATTGCCGTAGATCATCCCTATTAAGGTCGATTTACCGGCCCCAGATGGCCCTGTGTGACCGATACATTCGCCAGGCTTCATGCTCGAGGTTACATTGCGCAGCACGTCGATTGTCGCGCTGTTTTGGTTGTGAAGAGTAAAGATTTTGGAGATGTATTAGAACTCAATCATGATTCATATCTGTAAAACAGAACTGACAAGCAGATGGCCTTAGGGCCCCGTAAACTTACTGCACCGGTCCTGTTGATATGCAACGGGAAGGCATGATCAAATCTAGCCCTTCTTCGCTTTATCACCGCCATCGTTTCCCGTCAGATGTGATCGCTCAGGCGGCCTGGCTGTATTTCAAATTCCCCCTCAGTTTGCGCATGGTTGAGGATTTGTTGGCCAAGCGCGGCATAATCATTTCGCATCAGACATTCCGGACGTGGGCCGAGGAATTTGGTCGTCAATATGGCGTCAACATCCGCCACAGATCGGAGGGCAAGTTCGATGGTAAGTGGCATCTTGATGAGGTCGTGATCACGATGCGCGGCAAGAACCACTGGCTGTGGCGCGCTGTCGATTAGGACGGTTTTGTTTTGGATATTCTGGTGCAAAGCCGTCGCAATACGAAGGCGGCCAAGCGCCTGATGCGCAAGCTATTCAAGCAACAAGGATCAGCTCCACGCGTCATGATCACCGAAAAATTGTGGTCATACGGGGCGGCAAAACGAGAGGTCATGCCCGGTGCCGAACACCGATGGCACAAGGGGCTGAAAAAAATCGAGCCGAGAACTCCCATCAGCCGACGCAGCGGCGAGAGAGGACGATGAAGGGGTTCAAATCCCCGAGACAGTTGCAACGATTTCTTTCCATCCACGATCCGATCGCCAACTTGTTCCAGGGTCCTCGCCACAAAATGACATTCACCGACTTCCGTGAATTGAGATCACTTGCGACGCAAACCTGGCGCGAAATCGCACAGGTTAGAGCAGAATAGCTTCCGGGCGTGGAGAATTTATTGGCCAAGGTCAGTTAAGTTCACGGTGCCGTTACACCTGCAAGTATCAAAAACTGATCCCGCACTTCGATCCTTGAGTGTAAACGTAAATGAACAAGAGACACCTGTAGGATAAGCCCGGACTTGGCTTGCAGGCGATCTTGCGGCGTTAACTCTGGAAACGTAGCGATTTTGGCAGGCCATCTTACAATGTGATTAAGAGTGCGCCTTTTCATGTTTGTGGCGAATATGGCCTGCTGCATTGAGGCGTTCGGCTGTCATGGCAGATAAACTAAAGACTGATGTATTCTAATTTTGGTTGAATCTTTCGATTGTACAAACGTGGTTCAAGATTGTTTTTTCAATGGGTATGCGCAATATGACGCGCCCGGTGATTTTTTCCCATTACAATGGCGCACCGAAAAATGGCTAAGGACAAACAGGCTCGACGGTAACAATAACAACGCTGTGGAGTGAGAAATGCAACAAGGGAGTAATTTAAATGTTACAAGAATTTAAGGATTTTATCGCCAAAGGAAATGTCATGGACATGGCCGTTGGTATCATTATCGGGGCAGCGTTCACAGCGATTGTCACGTCATTGGTGGCGGATTTGATAACGCCGATCATCAGCTTGTTTACCGGGGGCTTGGATTTCTCGAGTATGGGCTACCGATTGAGCGAGGGTGAGGATGGCGCAGTGTTTGCCTATGGTAATTTCATCATGGCGCTGATCAACTTTTTGATCATTGCGTGGGTCGTCTTTTTGCTGGTCAAAGCCGTCAACCGTGCCAAGGGTGCCGTTGAGGAGAAACCGGAGGAAGTTAAGCCAGATCCGGGCCCGACGGAAAAAGATATCTTGATCGAAATTCGCGATGCTTTGCGAAAAACGTGACGATTGGACTGGGCATCTTGCTTAAATAGGCAACGATTGCTTGATGACTATCTCAATCAAACGCCGCTCTTACATCGAGCGGCGTTATTTATTTCAACAATTGAGAGGCTTAGCTTTCGCCAGCGCCGCTGAAGGTTGCCAGATAGGCGGCAACGTCCTCTCCACCCTTTTTCAAGCGATACGCCATTCGGGATTTCGCTTTTGAGTCGTCGAGGTAGGATTTTAAGAACCCCCGGGGATCAGCGGCAAAGGCAACGAGGTTCTCTGCATCCCAGACCAAACCAGCCTGTCCTGCGGCAATTAGACTGTCGCTGTAGCGAAAGTCAGTCGATCCAGCTGTGCGTCCGATCACGCCGTAGAGATTTGGGCCTGTGCGCCCACCTTTGACGATTGCTTCGCCAGTGTCAGAAACAATCATGTGGCAGGATTTGCACTTGTTAAATGTTTTTTCGCCTGCACTTGCATCACCGGATCCGGCATGGCCGTCGGCAAAAGCTGGCGCTGCAGCAAAGAAAATTGCAGCAATGGTTGCGACTGTACGAGTCATTTTTATCCCTTCTCAGTTACTGATTTGGAACGTAGCAGGCTGGGCGCAGAGTCAATACTGGAATCCCGAGGAAAGTAGATAAAGATCATGTCAAAAGGACATTATTTGCAGTTTTTTGACTGCGAAAAGCAGATATTCCACGTGAGCTGGCCGCCAAATCAGCTGGAACAAGGAACCAAATAAGCGCTTAATTGAAATTTACTGCGTGCCCGCATACATAGACGTGTCGTGGGGATAGATTAACGGACCGTGATTTCAACGCGGAAGCTTAGGTTGAAAAACCTTGCTTCACTGTGGGTTGTTGTGGCAACCACCGGCCCATGACGATCATGATCCCAGCCTGGGTAGAGGGCACTCTTAAGCCGGTGGAAAAGCTTGAAGCGCATGTGAAGGGCTTGCGGCACAAAGCCGTTTCCGTCTTTGTGTTGAAGGGTGATGCGATCTTGATGCAGCAACGCGCGTTGGGAAAATACCATACCCCCGGTTTATGGACCAATACATGTTGTACTCACCCAGAGTGGGGAGAAGCTTCAGACATATGTGCGGTGCGTCGTCTCAACGAGGAGTTGGGGATCACGGGGCTGGTGCCTGAGCACCGGCATCATTTGGAATATCGTGCGGATGTCGGCGGTGGCTTAACGGAACACGAAGTCGTGGATGTCTACTTGGCTGAAACTGACGATCTGTTACACGTTAAACCGAACTCGGACGAGGTCATGGCCGTGGCGTGGGTGCAGTTTTCGGACCTAGTGTCGCAAATTTCAGCCTCGCCCGAGCGGTTTACACCATGGCTCCAAATTTATTTACGTGATCATGGTCAGACCATTTTTGGCGCACTTGCTAGGTAGCGACATGCCGTGATGGCGTGCTGGATTGCCTGCGTTACTGCGTGGGCTGCCCAAAACCCGTCTCGAGCAAATTCATTGATTTAGAGAAGAATCGGTGTAGTGTATAAATGTATACCAAAATTTTGAATTTAAATTGGGGATATGATCGTAGGTATGATGCCTAAGAAAATCGGATTTGACGAAGGTAGAATTGTGCCTCTGACCCTATCGGGGCAGGTGGTTGAACGGCTTCGCAATTGGATTTTGTTGGGTGAACTTGCGCCCGGTGAAGTTCTGGTGGAGCGGGTTTTATCTGAAAAACTTGGTGTGTCACGTACGCCCATGCGCGAAGCTTTGCGGCTGTTGGGCAGTGAAGGCTTGATCGACATGGTTCCAAACCGACGGCCGCGGGTCGCTGATCCGACGCTGTCTGAAATTCTGGAATTATTGGAGGTTCATAGCCTGCTCGAAGCGCGGGGAACCCGGCTTGCAGCGCAAAATATCAGCCAGAACCAGCTTGGCGAGCTTGAGCGCTTGATCGACGAAATGGAGAATTCTGGCGCGATAAGGGGGCAGTTTGAGTTTTTCGAGCTGGACATGAATTTTCATCGGAAAATTGTCGAGGCATCCTGCAACGCGACTTTGATTGAGGTTCATAGCCAGCTTAATGCGCGCCTGTATCGCACACGGTTCTTGTCCACGCAAACGATCAGCAACCGGCCACTCATGCACTCGCAGCATTTGAAAATTCTTGAATCTTTACAGATGAAGGACGGGAACTCGGCGCAATCCCATCTCGAAGAACATCTGTTGCAACTGGGTAAAAATATAACCGCTATTTTCAAAAACGACACGCAGAAGAAGGAAGAATAAGCACCCATTCTGGCACGGCCACATAAATAAAAAGGAACCATCAAGGTTCCTACCCGTTCTGCCAGGATGATGAAGACATAGATTCACTTAGGGAGGACTACAAAATGAAATCAATCGACTTCAAGAGAATTGCCGGATGCGCAACAGTGGTTGGGGGGCTGTTGCTTTCGACATCGGCGCTGGCGGGGCCTGATATCGTATCTGGGCCCGGACATGATCCAGCATGTTTTGCACCCTGGAACGACGACATCAAATATATGCAATGGGAACCGCGAGAGGGCCCTCACAAGATTGCCGTCGTCAACGGCTTCGTTGGGAATACGTGGCGTATTCAGATGATCCAAACGGCCAAGGCCTTTTCTGAACAGCCTGAAATTGCCGAGCGTATCGAAGAGTTCAAGGTCGTTTCAACAGGGACAGACGTTGCAGCACAGCTTGGCGCAATCGAAGATTTTATCAACCAAGGTTTCGACGCGATTGTAACCATTGCAGTGTCACCTGAAGGGTTTGACCGGGTCATTCGTCTGGCCGACCGCAACGATGTGGTTGTTGTTCCCTTTGACAATGTGTTGGACACGGACAAAGTCATGCAGGTCAACGAAGACCAGTTGGAAATGGGTCGGATGTATGCGCGCTGGCTTTCGGATCAGCTTGGCGATAAAAAATCTGGCAAGATTTTAGAGGTTCGGGGTCTCCAGGGGAACTCTGTCGACCGCGACCGCCATATTGGTTTCCGTGAATTGATGGAGCCATCGGGCGATTGGGATATCGTTGAGGTTGTTGGCAACTGGGACGATGGCACCGCACAAAAAGTGACTGCCGATGCCATTGCTGTGCATAAAGAGTTTGATGCGGTTGTTGTCCAAGGCGGCACGACGGGTGCCGTCCGCGCAATGCTTGACGCGGAGCACCCATTGGTGCCCATCGCCGGAGAAAGCGAGAACGGATACAGGAAGCTCTTGGCGGAATACGGACCGCAAGGCTTGAAAGGCACCTCTATTGGGCAATCCCCCGGTATGGTTGCGATCGCGATGAAGGCAGCCCTGTCAGCGTTGGACGGCAATGTCATGCCGCAGTTGATTTCTGTTCCTATTCCTTTTGCCGATTACGATGAAATGGAAGCGGGCAAGAATTTCTGGCCTGATTTAACCGATAACTTTTTCACCGTGAATGAATTTCCGCCCTGTGGCGTTAACATCACTGCACGCGAAATTATGGCGAAATCGGCAGATAACAACTGATTTTGGATCAGGTAAATCTCTTGCACCGCGGGGCTGTCTCGCGGTGCAGGTATGCATTTCAGAACGATAGGGTTCAAGCCAAGCATGACATCTACAGCCCATTTAGGCGGTAACGCAGGCAATATGCCAACGTCGCATATGTCCTTGAGCGGCATTACCAAGCGCTATGGCGGTGTGACCGCGTTGGAGGATGTTAATTTCTCCTGCGACCTTGGATCGATTCACGCGGTGCTGGGCGAAAACGGTGCCGGAAAATCAACGCTCATCAAAATAATGTCCGGCGTTGTCACTCCGGATGAAGGCATCATGCGGCTCAACGGAAAAGAAGTGTCTTTTTCAGGGCCATCCGCGGCAAATGACGCCGGGATTGTGTGTATTTTCCAAGAACTCTCCTTGATGCCGGATCTGAGTGTTGCAGACAATATCATGATCGCTGATCCGCCAAGGCGATTTGGCTTGATCGACAAAAAAGCACAAAATCGGCGGGCGCAGGAATTGCTGGCACGGATCGGATGTGAAGATGTGAATCCACGGTCTCGCGTGCGTGATTTGCCGTTGTCCCGTCGCCAGATGGTGGAAATCGCCAAGGCACTGGCGAAGGATCCCACTGTTCTCATTCTTGACGAAGCGACTTCCGCATTGACGGCGTCTGATGTTGATCAGGTGTTTGATATTCTGCGCACTCTGCGAGATGACGGTATTTCCATTCTTAGCATTTCCCACCGGATGCATGAGATTGAAGCTGTTGCAGATAAGTGTTCGGTGTTTCGCAACGGTCGCAACGTCGAAACCTTTGAACAAGGCACGCGCTCAGCCGAAGATATTGTTCAGATGATGATCGGGCGCGAAATTTCTGCGCATTTTCCACCAAAGCCCACACAAGAAGTAAACACAAAATCGACAACACCACCGGTGCTCACTGTGCGTGAGTATGCATGGGAAAATACGCTCAGAGGGATCGATCTATCGGTTCGAAAGGGTGAAATCGTTGGCTTGGGTGGTCTGGACGGACAGGGTCAAAAAGAGCTGTTACTGGGGCTCTTTGGTGTGCTCAAGGCGACATCGGGGTCTGTAGAAATCAACGGCGATCCGGTGAACATCCGCTCCCCCCGGGATGCCAAAAAGGCGGGTATCAAAATCGCGCTCGTGCCTGAGGATCGAAAAACCGAAGGGCTGATGTTGCCGATGTCGATTTCGGATAATCTTGCAATTGCGTCCCTTGACCGGGTTTCCAACGGCTTGCGCTTGGATCAGGCCGCGTTGGATGGCTCGGTTTCCGAGGCGATCAAACGCATGCAAATCAAGATTGGCGGTTCGGATGACGCTGTTTCTACACTGTCTGGCGGAAACCAGCAGAAAGTCGTGATCGCCAAATGGCTGATGACCGACCCAAAGATCATTCTGCTCAATGACCCGACACGTGGCATTGATGTGGGAACCAAGCAGGAAATTTACCTGCTCTTGCGTGAATTGGCCCAAGAAGGGGCTGCGATTGTGCTTTATTCCACCGATTACGAAGAACTGATCGGCTGCTGTGACCGAGTTGCTGTCATGTATGACGGTCAGATCGTGCGTGAATTGGCGGGTAACGACATCACAGAACACAACATTATCTCCAGCGCCCTGAATATTAAGGAAGACGCCTAATGACACCTACCCGAGCTGCAGATTTGGCAATTATCTTGCGCCAACGTGCCCCCCTAATAACGGTCATTGGGATATTTCTACTGTTCTATATCTCCTATAATGCCAACCATCCCAGAGGTTTTTCGACGGCTGTTTATATCCAGAATTCAAACGAAGTGTTTGCATTGGTCATGGTGGCGATGGCGCAGACGGTTCCTGTGTTAATGGGGGGGCTTGATCTGTCTGTCGGTGCCGTGATGACGTTGGTGAATACATTGGCCAGCCATCTTCTCTCTGGCAGCCCGATCGAGATCTTCTTTGGATTTATCGTCTGTATTGCGACCGGTGCTCTTTGCGGTTTTGTGAATGGTTGCGTCGTCGTTTATGGTCGCATTCAGCCTATTATTGCGACCTTGGCGACCGGTGCGGTCTTTATGGGTCTGGCACTGTTCTTGCGCCCAACACCCGGGGGCGATGTGGATGGCGATTTGGCGTGGGCCATGACGAATGACCTCTATGAGATTGCAGCGACATACGGATATTTCGACAATGGCGATGCGGCTTGGTTCCAACCGATCGCGTGGCTCCCTGTGCCGGCATTGTTGATGATCATCGTTGCCGTTTTCTTGTGGTTGCCGTTTGCGCGCTCAGTCACAGGGCGCACGGTCTATGCCATCGGTTCAGGAGAAAGCGCGGCCTATATGTCTGGTCTGCCGATAGATCGGGCCAAAATTGCAGCCTTTACCCTTGGCGGACTGTTTGCCGGGATTGGTGGAATTTATCTGACGTTGCAAACGTCTTCCGGGAATGCAGACATTCCTCAAGCGGGCGCCTATACGCTAAATTCTATTGCGGCGGTCGTGATCGGGGGCACGTCTCTGCTGGGCGGGGTTGGCACCGCCATTGGATCGATTTTTGGCGCGTTGGTGCTGCGCACGATATCTTTTAACTTCCGAATTTTTGACATCGATCCGCTGCTTCAACCTCTGTTCGAAGGCGTTGTTCTGCTTGGTGCTGTCAGCATCGGCGCGCTGAGCGTTTTACGTATCAAAAACACCCTAGAGCTTTTCCGGTAGGCCATTATGACAACTGTCGATACTGTAACACATGATAAGACCCGCTGGAGCACACCGGAGAACAAGCCGATCATTATTGCATCGGGGTTCATCGTTGTCATTCTGGCCATTGGCACCGCCTACACATTGGTGACCCAAGGCACGGCGACGCTTTTGTCGCCAACTTACATGCTGCAACAATTGCAGGTCGGATCCTTTCTGGGGATTGTTGCTGCTGGTATGATGCTGGTTATTTTGCTCGGCCATATCGATCTGTCTGTTCCATGGACAGTGGCGGCGGCGGCGATGATGGCCACGGCTGTTGGCGGCCCGGCCGCAATTCCTGTGGGGTTATGCGTCGGGCTTGCCGTTGGGCTGGTGAACGGTTTGGGCGTCGCATACCTGCGTATTCCGTCGATGATTTTTACGCTGGGCGTGAATGCGGTGATGCGCGGTCTGATGGTTGCCTATACTGGCGGATTTGCCCCACAAACGGCGGCCACGCCATTGATGCAGTATCTTGCGGTTGGAAAAATCCTCGGTGTGCCTGTTGCGTTGTTTGTCTGGGCTGTCGTGTCGCTTGGGGTGGTATTCCTCCTGCGCAAGACCGCGATGGGGCGTTATATTTTTGCGATCGGTAACCGTGAGTCCGCGGCCTATCTTGCTGGGGCGCCGACGCGCTGGGTGATTGTACTGGCTTTTGGCATGTGCGGTATGCTCGCGGGCCTGTGCGGGACGTTGCTTGCTGGGTATTCGACCAAAGCCTATCAAGGCATGGGGGATGCTTATCTTTTGCCGGCCATCGCGGCAGTGGTGATTGGCGGTACGCATATTCTAGGCGGGCGCGGGCGTTATTTGGGAACGTTGGTTGGCGTGATCCTCATTGTTCTGCTCAATTCGGTTTTGTCGATCATGCAGATGCCAGAGGCGGGGCGGCAGGTCATCTACGGTGCCGTGATCATTCTGATGCTTTTGTTCTACGACAGAGGCCAACGAGACAGGCAGTAGGAGGTCTAAAAGATGTTGATGAAGGAATTTGAGGTCCTTGACGCCCGGTTTACACGGTACGCCATGCCGAACGTTCATATGGAAACGCTCTACACGGGGACACGTTGGGCCGAAGGTCCAGTCTATTTCCCCGCGGGTAAATATTTGCTGTGGTCCGACATCCCTAACGATCGCGTAATGCGCTATGATGAAACCAACGGGGTGGTGTCGGAATTTGCTGTCAAATGCGGTTTTCACAACGGCCATACAATGGATCGCGAAGGACGGCTGCTGGCCTGTGAGCATCAAGGACGTCGCGTGAGCCGCATAGAATTTGACGGATCAGTGACGACTTTGGCCGGACATTTCGAGGGGAAACGTTTGAATTCGCCCAATGATCTGGTGGTGAAATCTGACGGCAGCATTTGGTTTACGGATCCAACCTATGGGATCGACAGTGAATACGAAGGCGACAGCGCCAAAAGCGAAATCGGCGGATCTTACGTCTATCGGATTGACCCGGACACAGGTGCGGTTTCTGTCATGACGACGGATTTTGTCAAACCCAATGGGCTGGCGTTCTCACCGGATGAAAGTCGACTGTATATTGCCGACACTGGGGCCACCCATGTGGAAAACGGGCCAAGACATATCCGGGTGTTTGATGTTGCTCAGGATGGCGCAATTTCGGGCGGCGAGGTGTTTGCGGAATGTGAAATAGGGCTCTTTGACGGGTTTCGGGTTGATCTAGATGGGAACGTTTGGACCTCCGCCGGTGATGGTGTGCATTGTTACACACCCGAAGGGCAACTGATTGGGAAAATTCTGACCGGCGAAGTTGTCGCAAATGTTGAGTTTGGTGGGATAAAACGAAATCGCCTCTATATCTGCGCTACCACGTCTTTGCGTGCGGTCTACTTGAACACGCAGGGATGCTCTCATCCGGCCTGATATTGTTGATTTGGGGGCCTGTCACCAGGTTTGGGCACATGGGCTGTTTGCATGATCCTATCGCTGGGTGTGATCTAGTTTCTAATTCAAGGCTTGCAACACAGATCATATCGTGATGACGATTGGGGACGGGGGTCAGACAAGGAAGTTCAACGCGCTTTACTGCGGTTGAGAAACGACAGAGTACAGCAATCGTCATGACAGAAACAGATTTGTCCAAACCGCGCCCGCTCTTGAATATGATTGTATGTCCAAGATGCGATGCAGCTTATCAACTTGCCCGACCCACAAAAGCTCAACGAGCCGTGTGTGAACGTTGTGGCACGGTACTGATAAATCCACGGCGCAAAGCCGGAGCGCAGATTATCGCCCTGTCCATTGCGACGGCTATTTTAATCATCGCAGCCGCTGTACTGCCGTTCCTGACGGTCAACGCAGCAGGCGCGCGTAATTCGATATCTGTTCTGGAATCGGCATTGGCGTTTACGGACGGGCCCTTAATAACGCTCGCACTTGCAGTGGTTTGCCTGATTTTCTTTATCCCCTTGCTCAGAGTTTTGTTGTCCCTCTATGTGCTGGTGCCAATTGTCGCGGACCGCCCACCGGCGCGTTATGCGGCCCGCGCGTTTCGTGTTGCCGAAGCGCTGCGGCCATGGTCTATGGCGGAAATATTTGTCATCGGCTGTGCTGTTGCTTTGATCAAGATCAGTGCCTTGGTTTATGTCTCGCTTGGACCTGCGTTTTGGTTGTTTGCGGGACTTGTCGTGTTGGTTGTCGTGCAGGACAGCCTGATTTGCAGATGGTCTGTATGGAACGCATTGAACAAAAACCAGACACCATAACCGCACGCGACATGGGGCTTGTTGCTTGTACGCGCTGTCATCAGGTCTGGCCAATTACAGCCAAAACCTGCCAGCGTTGTGGCCACAGCTTGCAAAGTCGAGACCACAAATCGCTGCAACGGGTTTGGGCGTTCTGGCTCATCGGTGTGTTGTGTTACGTGCCGGCCAATGTCTATCCAATGTTGGAAACCCGCGCGCTTTTCTACGTGCAAAAAGATACAATTTTGGGCGGCGCGATAGGCCTTATTGAATATGGCAGCTGGGGTGTTGGATTAGTTATTATCTTGGCGTCTGTTATCATTCCGCTGGGCAAATTTTTGGCGATCGCCTTTCTTGCGCTTTCTGTGCAGCGGCCCTCCAGAGTATCTCATCACCACCGACAAAAACTGTTCGAGGTTGTGGAATACATTGGCAGGTGGTCGATGATTGACATCTTTGTGGTTGCGATCCTCTCGTCTCTCGTGCAACTCAATATTTTGCTCTCAATCTATCCCGGACCTGCTACGCTATTTTTTGCTTTTTCCGTGATTTTTACGATGTTTTCCGCTCAGGCATTTGATAGCCGGATGATCTGGGATTGCACCGAAGAAAAGAAAGACAAGAGAAACGATGACTGACGTGCCACCCGTCTCGATCAAAGACCGCAATGGCTCGTTATGGAGCTCGATTTCCATTGTCTGGGTCATCCCGATTTTGGCCTTGGCTGTCGCGGTTTTTGTTGCGTGGCAACACTATGCGGACCGCGGCCCCTTGATCTCAATCGAATTCAGCGATGCATCGGGTATTGCAGCGGGGGAAACAGTGGTCAGGTTTCGCCACGTGTCCGTCGGTGTGGTCGAGGATCTTCATTTCAGTGAAGGGCTGACCAGCGTCATTGCCAAAGTTAGGATGAACCGCGAAGTGGCACCTTATGTCGATTCTGCGGCTTCATTTTGGGTCGTGCGACCTGAGTTTTCGGCCCGCGGCGTCACGGGTCTGGATACTGTGTTGAGCGGGGTCTTTATCGAAGGGTCGTGGGATGATGAAATCGGCGCGCCCCGCGACAGCTTTAAAGGGTTCGACACCGCCCCATTATACCAATCAGATAAAAAAGGGCTGCAATTCGCTTTGCGATCTTTGCCCGGTGGCACGTTGAGTGCAAATACGCCGATTCTGTATCGAGGAATTGAGATTGGCCGCGTTGGTCCGGCTCGGATATCGCCCGAGGGAAATTTCGCCATCGCAGAGGCGATAATCTATGAACCACATGGCCAGTTGGTGACAGCGGCGACGCGGTTCTGGGATACATCGGGATTTAGCGTTTCGATTGGTCCTGGCGGCGCAAACATCGACTTCACTTCTATGGCGAGCCTTCTAACTGGCGGTGTTACATTCGATACTTTTGTGTCGGGAGGTGTACCCATCGGGGACGGAGCGGTTTTTGAGGTCTATACTTCAGAGGTAGATGCAAAAAACAGTGTCTTTAACGCTTCTGAGGTCGAAGCACTGGAACTGCGGGTGGTGTTTGACGAGAATATCTCGGGACTTGCGTTGGATGCACCTGTTGAGCTGAGCGGGTTGCGCATTGGCGTTGTGGAACATCTGTCTGGTATCATCGATCCGGATGTCTATGGCGACCACCGCGTGCGTCTGAATGTTGTGTTGAGCATCCAACCAGCGCGCCTTGGTTTGCAAGGGGACATCACGCCCGAGGCGGCACTGATGTTTTTAGAAGAGCGTGTGCGCAACGGGATGCGGGCGCGATTGGCTTCTGGAAATTTGCTGACGGGTGGATTGAAAGTTGAACTGGTCGATGTTGAAAATGCGACCCGCGCAGAGATCGGTATAATCGAGGGCGCGATCCCAACGCTGCCGTCAACCAATAGTCAGGTGACTGATGCCGCCGCGACTGTCGAAGGGGTCTTTACGCGCATAAACAGCCTTCCCATCGAAGAGTTATTGCAAAGCGCGATTGATTTTATGGACAGCGCCGAACATCTCGTGAAAAGCGATGCGATCCGCCAAGCCCCGCAAGACTTGCGCGCTTTGTTGGGTGATATTCGCGGCGTGGTCACGTCACAAAGCGTCAAGGACATTCCAGTAACGTTAAATGCAGCACTCGGCAGGCTGGATGGCATTTTAGGACAGATTCAGGATGAGCAGGCCGTTGCCCGAATTCTGGCGGCAATAGATGCAGCAACCTCAGCGGCCTCTGCTGTTGGTGGGTCAGCGGATGGTGTGCCAGCGTTGATCGCAGAGCTCACAGAGGTTGCTGCAAATGCAGTGAACTTGCCGTTGGAAAACTTGACCAAACAACTGACCCAAATTCTGGAATCGGCAGACGCAGTGATCAGCGCGCCTGCGACTCAACAATTGCCAGCATCACTTGCGGGCGCATTGGACGAATTAAATCTAACACTAGCGGAATTACGAGAGGGGGGAGCGGTGTCAAATGTTAATGCGACATTGGAATCCACGCGTTTGGCCGCGGACGCTGTGGCGGTATCGGCTAAGGATTTGCCGCAGCTTGTGCAACGCATTACCGACGTGTTTGATGAGGCAAGCGAAACAATTTCAGGGTACAATAAGGGTGAGGTCATCAGTCGGGATGCTCAGGCCGCTCTGCGTGATATATCAGAAGCTTCCAGAGCGATTTCGGCATTGGCCCGGCTGTTGGAACGTAATCCGAGCGCATTAATTAGGGGACGTTAGATGAAGTCTTTTGTGTCATTCGCAGCGATGTTGTTTTTGATTGCCGGCTGTGGGGCCCCATCAGAGCGGTATGCGGTGTCCTCCCCGGATGCGACCCAGACACACCGCATCGCTTTTCGTGCCGTGGAAATACGAGACGTGTCTTTGCCGTCCTATGCCGCTGATGATCAGATTGTTCTCGGGGCGACGGATGGGCGGTTGGTGAATGCTGGTGATGTGTTGTGGGCGGACACACCTGAGCGCGCGATTTCTTTGTCGTTAAGTAGGCATATATCCCAAATCACGGGCGCGCGTGTTGCATCAAACCCTTGGCCCTTTGAAGCACTGCCTGATGCCCGTCTTGATTTACGGTTCCAGACATTGCTTGCCGGTGAAGATGGCCAATACCACGCAAAGGGATTGTATTTTGTTGCAGTTGGCGACGGGAGGCGTGAACGTTCAGGTCTTTTTGATCTGACCGTTGCGTTTGATCCAGTGGGTGGGCCTGCCGCAATTGCACAAGCGCGCGGTCAGGTCGTTCTTGATCTTGCAGCCTTTTTGTCACGAAGTGCGCTCCGGTGATTCCTTTGTAAGGGGCGGGATGTAACGCCTGCATTGGCGTTGAGGGCGCTTTTACTTCTGTTTTATTGAACCACTCTAGCTGGTTTTTACGTCGCAATAACGGCAATTTTTTGCCGACACTTTATATATTTCAATTCTCCTCCCATTGGGTTTTGCACTTGGTCTCCTGCAGGCGGCTATCGGCGAAAAAGGGTGCGAAAACGATGCGAAATTCGGTCTTTTTCAATCCAAACGGTACAAAAACAAGAGATGTACCCTTGCTGAGGTCGGCTGCCATAAAATTATCGACCACCCGTAAATCGTGAAAATTGTCTAAAAATGATGTGGAAATACACGTTCTGGTTTTGTGCGGACCTTTGAACGCGTCATTCTAGGATGGAATAATTCAGGAACTGTTCTGATAGGCGCGAGTGCCAAGCCGCGGTCCTATAGCGCTGCAAAACTGTGGCTACAAAGCGGTGTATCTCGAGATTTGTCAGGAGCTGTGATCTGTCCACCTAAGAACGACATGAGATTAGCTCTTAACATCCTGACAAAACTCAAGGATGTTAAGAGTATGAAACTATCATTGGGATTGGTTTTGGCCCTTTGCCTCGCTGGACTGCAATTTGTCGCGGTAAGCATCGTTGTGTTCTCTTCTTACGTTACGACAGAACGTGCCCTTTTGCAGCATGCGCGTGATCTTTTGGGCGATGTGGGCACGAACACAATCGAACACTCCAAAGGTTTCTTAAACCCCGCAAAAGGTGCTGTGGAGTTGGCGACGAGACTGGCGGAAAACAGAGTCATTGCCAGTGAAGATTTCGAACAACTCGAACAGTTACTGTTCCAACAATTGCAAATTGCGCCGCAGTTTGCCGGTATTTTTTATGGCGATAAATCTGGTAGTTTTGTCTATGTGATGCGCAGCAAAGGCCCGAGCTCTTTTCGTTCAAAAATCATCACGCGTGATGACTCTGCGCGTGAGACAGAACTGATATGGCGTGATGATGATTTTGATGTTGTTACATATGTACAGGATCCTCAGGATGCGTATGACCCACGCACGCGGCCATGGTTCCAGTCCGCAGAAAAAGAACGATCCAGTATCTGGACTGACCCGTATATCTTTTTCACGTCGCAAACGCCGGGTATCACTGCTGCATCACCGGTTTTTAATGCTGACGGTAACATACGTGGTGTTGTCGGTGTCGATATCGATATCGAAGCAATCTCCGGATTTTTGTCTCGCTTGAATATTGGTAAGAACGGTGTCGCTTTAATTTTGAACAAGAACGGCGATGTCATCGCCCACCCAGATCAAAACCTCATCCGGCGCAAAAATGAAGACGGAACATTTCGATTTGTGAACATCGACGAGATTGATGACCCAGTTGCGCGCGCTGCTTTTGGGGGATTGCTGACGGGCAATGATGTTTCGGTGGATCGGGAAATGTCTGTCCGTTTTGAATATGGCGGGTCGACGTATGTCTCTACTGTAATGCCAGTTATTAGCGATGCTCTCCCGTGGACAATCGCAGTATACGCCCCAGAATCCGATTTTACAGGTCAGATAAAGGAAAACAGGACGCAAAACATATGGATTGCAGTCGCGATTGCGATTGTTTCTGGATGTATCGGTTTACTACTTGCAGTGTATATACACAAACCAGTTCGCGCATTTGCTGTGCGATCAGCGCTTGTTTCGCAAGGCGAAGTCTTGCCGGATGCACCAATGCCCAAGACCTACAAAGAACTGGCGCGCGCCAATGAGACGCTGGTTCAAGCGATTGCTGAACGAAAGAAATCTGTGACCGAATACGACCGGACCTTTGATCTGGCCTCGCGAGGTATGGCGCAGATACAGGCTAAAACAGGTAAAATCATTCGCACAAATAGGAAACTGGCGGAAATGTTGGGGTACAGTGCTGAAAACCTTGCCGAACTGACAGTGCATGATATTTCGCACCCCGATGATCCCGTATCTGCTGTGTTTATGAATGACACGCCTGGGGGAGGATCTGAATATGTCCATGAGAAACGGTATTTGCGGGCAGATGGGCGGGTAATCTGGGTTAGCGAAAACGTAATTGTTATTCGAGATGACACGAGGGTAGCTCTGCATGCCGTCGTGACGGTGGATGAGATTACGGAACGAAAGACAGCCGAGCAGCGCATCCAGCAACTGAACAGAGATCTTTCACATTCCTCACGCGTAAATGCGATGGGTCAAATGGCGACGGGCCTTGCGCATGAGTTAAATCAACCGCTTATGGCGATTTCGCAGAATATGGATTCCGCGCTCTATTTGCTGCGGAGCGGAACAGCTGCGGGCGATGAATTAGAGACGATCCTGACCGAAACAGATCACAGTGCGCATCGTGCTGGAGATATTATCAAAGCTTTGCGTGGCTTTGTCAAAAAGGAGACAGTCGAAAAAGCTGACTTTGATTTTGCGGATTTGGTGAAACAAACTTTGCACCTGGTAGGGCCTGAAGCCAAGGAAAACGGCATTAACATTATCACGCAGACCGATGATCTTGACCCTGTCTACGGGTCACGGGTTCAGATTGCTCAGGTGGTTGTCAATCTGCTGCGCAATGCCACCGAGGCTGTTGCCTCACAAGAAAGCGACGACCAGAGAGTCACCATTGCAGCTCAAAATACGGACTCCGGAGCGCTTATATCAGTGACCGACACTGGCCCTGGGTTTTCGGGAGATTTTGCTGTTTTCGAACAGTTCAAGACCACAAAAAAGGAAGGGATGGGGTTGGGGCTGTCTATTTGCCGCACGATAGTTGAAGCGCATGGAGGTAAACTCTGGTACGAAAAGAATAGCGATGGTCAGTCGCAATTTTGCTTTACCTTGCCCTCTTTGAACCCCAAGGTCACCCAAAATGGACATAGGACGGTCAATGCCTGAGCCTTGTATTTTTATTGTGGACGATGACGATGATATTCGTACGTCTTTGTCACGTGCTTTGCGCACGAGAGGATACCAAGCTGAAACTTACGCATCGGGTCAGGCGTTTCTGGACAGCAAGGCGTATGAACGACACGGGTGCGTTATTCTCGACTACGGGATGCCTGGAATGTCCGGGCTAGAGCTACAGGAACAACTGGTTTTAAAGCATCAACGCAAGATTCCGATTATATTTGTCACAGGACATGGCGGGGTCCCGGAAGCGGTTCAAGCGATGAAATTTGGGGCGATTGATTTTTTAGAAAAACCCTTTCGCCAGGACACACTAATAAAACGAATTGATGCCGCATTCGCAATCGATGCCAAAGCCCGGAAAATAGAGCAAAGCGGTACGGCAGCACGTGATCGGCTTGGAAGTTTGACGGATCGGGAGCGAGAAATTGCCCAATTTCTGGCGTTAAATCCAGCTCAAACATCTAGTAAAGACGTTGCACGCCATCTTAACATCAGCCCACGCACGGTGGACCATCACCGGGCGCGTATTCTTGAAAAGATGAATGTGGCTTCGGTGGCGGACTTTGTAAATTTATCGAATGAAGCGAAGCTATTCGCCTAGTTTCAAGTCTTCTTTTGATGTTCGTCACATCCAGGCAAAATTACTTAGGCAAAATTACTTAGGCAAAATTACCTAGGCAACTTTACCAATATACGCCCAACCTCCTTTGACGCATTGTGTGCGCACAGTGTGGATGGTGTTAGTGTGTGTTTTTTGCGAATGCTTGTAGTGAGTGACTGACCATCGGAATTTTCCCGGTGGTTGCGGTACTTTAAAAAAATACTCCAGGATTAGATTTCAAACAGTTTTGTTTGGATGACTGGAACGCGCTACGGACCGGTCCACACTGCCGGCTCGTAGCGCCCCAAATTTTCCCAAACCTAGATCTCTTACCGGCAGACCCCGTATATTTTGGCAACTGATGACCTGGACCTAGTAGATGACCAACCCGGGAAAGATTGAAATTAAGATCGCTAGTAAAAGCATAATGCATCCGAAGGGCAGGGCTCCAAGGAAAATATCCCTGAGAGAAATTTGCTCGTCTGGCAGGCAGCTTTTGACAACAAAAACTGCGATCCCGAGCGGGGGCGTCAGCAATCCGATTTCAACGACAATGATCGACAAAACGCCGAACCAGATCATATCCATTTGGAAATGTTGCAGCAGGGGAATGAAAATCGGCAGCACGATTAGAATGATGGATACGGAGTCAAGCAACGTACCGAGGGCGATGACGATCAACACGTAGACACAGATGAGTGCGACGAGCCCAAACCCAGAGTTTACGACCCATGTCTGGAGCTCAGATGGAACGCCAGAAAGGCCTAGCATGGAAGAATACATGCTGGCTGCGATGATCATAAAGCAGATGGATGCGGTCACGTGGCCGGTTTCGACCGTGACACGCCAAAAGGTCGCCCAGGTTAGTTTACGTTTTAGAAGGGTCAGTACTAGCGCGCCAGCGGCCCCAACAGCGCCAGATTCCGTTGGCGTGAAAAAGCCTGTGTAAATCCCGCCGATGACCAAGGCCACCAAGGTCACGATTGGGGCGAGCAACCGTACCGCCTTGCCGAGGTTCATGTGTTCGATGTCGGAATTGGATTGCATCGCGCCTTGCCCCACCCATTCAGGGCGAAAGCGGCCAACAGCGACGATCGCCACGAAATATGCGAAGGCCAACAAAAGACCCGGTACAACCGCGCCTAAAAACAGCGAGCCCACGCTAACTTCGGCGATGAAGGCATACACGATGAGCAAGATGCTGGGGGGGATCAGCATCCCCAGCACAGAGCTGCCAGCCACGATCCCAACGGCCAGTCTGGGATGATATCCGAACCGCAGCATTTCAGGGACGGCGACCTTGGTAAACACAGCGGCTGATGCGATACTAACCCCGGTAATTGACGCAAAAATCGCATTTGCGGCCACTGTTGCAACGCCTAACCCACCCGTAACCTTGCGAAAGACGTAGTTGGCAACACCAAAGGTTTCTTTGGCAATTTCAGAGATGGATATCAGTAACCCCATCAAGACAAAGAGCGGGATAACCGCAAACTCCTGACTGGAAATTGTCTCGACGGATTTTTGTGTAAGCAGAAAAATCGCGATTTTAAAATTTCCGGAAATAAACCATGTGCCGATCAAGGAGACGAGGGTGAGCACAACGGGAATATACATGCCCAAGACAACAAAAAATAAAATCCCCAGCACCGAAATGATGCCGATTTCTAACCCCGTCATGTGTCGTATTCACTTCCTGGTTTTTGTTGCACCGCAGGCTGTTCCCCGTGGTAGAGGCCGACACAACCTTTGATGGCTTGCATGGCGAACAGCAGACACATCATCCATGACCCGAGCGCGACGCATAATTCCATTGGCCAGGTCGGTGCTGTAAAGGACCCCAGATTGCCCAGATAAAACCCGCCATGCCACGCCTTTAGAAACCTCTCAGTGGCACCGTTGGCGATGAAGTAAAACAATATAGCACCGGCCAGTTCAAAGAGGACTGTCAGAAAAATACCGACACGCGGAAAAGCAGCGCTCAGCACATTGAACAGGGCATCCGAGCGCATGAGCTTGCCGGATTTTAATGTGTCTGCAATTTGTAAAAACACGATGGAGACGATGCCCAATTCCGCCAATTCGATGACGCCCGGCAACGATGTGGCAAAAGCATTGCGCCCTATCACATCGCTACAGATCAGTGCCATCAGTGCAATGGTGATCAGAGATCCCAAGCTATTAAGCGATGTGACGGCCTTATCAAGGCACCAGTCCAGTGCTGTAAAAACGCGCAAGGCCAGTGGTTTAGGAGTGTTATCATCCATCGTGATTTACGTCCAACAGCTGAGGTTATTCCTGATCCCATTGGCGCGCAATTGGCTGACCTGCCTCGCGCATCAAGCCCATGTAATTGCTCAAAACCTCATTGCCGGGCAGGCCACTGGCATCAGCCGCATCCGCCCATTCCTTTGCGATATTTGGTAATGTATCAGCCCAATCCTGGCGCAATTCTGCTGATATCTCGTGTATTTCGCCGCCTTGTGTGACGCAGGCCTCTCGGCCCTTTGCATCCCCTGTGGTGGTCACTTCGGCCAGTAAATCGCGGTACTCTGGAGTGACTTCACGAATGACGCCTTGTACTTCTTGGGGCAGGTTATCGAACCAGGATTTATTCGCAACTAATGCGAAATTTGACACGGCCCCCATGTCTGCTGACAAAAAGTGGGGTGCAACTTCGCATAATTTAAATGCACCAACGACGTCAGCCCATCCGACCATGGCGTCAGAAACACCGCTGTTTACCTCTTGGTAGAATTTTGGCAGCGCGGTGGGAACGCCTGTTGCGCCTAGCCCTTCGAGCCAGCGCAGGTTTAACCCCGCACCTGAGACTTTGATGCCTTCGAAATCCTCGAGGCTGTCAATTTTTTCCTTAGAGAGCACATTGTAGGATTTTATAGCGCCCATATGGCCGATGAATTCCAAACCAAATTTGCGCCATCCGTCCTGCATTGCCGGGATCGAAAATGTCAGGGCGTCATTCACTTTTGAGGTCAACGCGAGGTCAACTGACACAAAGGGCGCGACATAGGATACACTGGACAAAGGTACCTTGTCGGTGTGGAAAGCCGTCACCACCAAGCCGATATTGCCGATACCGTTTCCGATGGCTTCAAATTCGCCGCGCGGTTGAACAACTGTGCCAAAGGCTTCGAGATAGCTCAATTCGTAGTTGCCACTCTTGGCCAGACGCTTGTTTATCTCGGGCATCCAGAATTCTTTCAGCGTTTTCACCCACGCCGTTCGATCCGTATACCCGGACATTACTGTGACATTGATCGTTTGCTGTGCCTGTGCGCCTTGCGCACCGATGGTGAGCACGGTTGCAAGAATTCCTGCTTTGCACGCACTTATCTTGGAATTTTGCATATTTTCCTCCCTGAAAAATCGAATGGCCGACCTGTCCAAATCCACGGTGCTTCAGGACGCATGGCTTTTTGTGCCCATTACGTTGAAAGATGTGTCGCAGCCGTTCGCAGGGTCAGGTCGTCAAAAGCCTGTCAGCTGTCCTCCTCATCAAGCTGCCAGACTCATGCTTTGATACCATCAAGTTACCGAGTGTTAACCGGATACGGCAATCATACTTCTTTAAGTCCACCAGTAGATTCCTTGCTAAACCTGAGCTGGCGTTTGGCCATATGACGCGTTCCAGTTTTGTTGAAGCGACAGCTGGCATGGGCAGACATGGCGAAAAAACAGTTGCCTTTTCTGTGGATTGACGCGAACGACTGGGCGCAACAACGACGCAAAAACTGCATGGGCCGCAATGTTCTGTAGGCCGATTAGAGCGAGCTCTGATAGGCTACATTGACTGATATCCGGTTCCAATATGGAGCCACGCGGATCGTCTGGATACCTAAATCAGGCTTGCTCAAACGTGCAATATGGTTATTCCGCGCCCGCGATATCTTTCATGGCAGCCAAAAATGCGGAGACTTCTTCCAGGCTATTATAATGGCACATGGAAACGCGCACAGCGGAAGTTAGTCCAAGAGGGGTCAAGATATTGCCGGAATAATGATCGGCCTTGCGAATATGGGTGCGAATACCCTGCGCGTTCAATTGTTCGACAATTTCCACAGCGGGAACGTGATCGAGGGCAAAACAAACCAAACCTTCCCGATTTATGTTCTGTGTACCCCCAATAATCGTGACGCCAGGCAGCTCAGCAAGGCCAGCTAAATTACCGCTCCCGTGCAGCATCGCATTGGTTAGCGATTTTTCATGGGCATGAATGGCAATACCGGCTGCTTCAATTTTGTCGCGGCTGTCCGTCGCGGTGCTGAACTGTGTACCCAACCAATCGAAATATTCGACAACATCGCTAAAGGTGGCATAGGCACCGGTATCTCTGGTGCCCATTTCCCAGTTGGTTTGTGGGCCATTGTTTAACTGCTCTAACGGCAATTGGGTCATTCGATCTGACACCCAAGCAACCCCGTAGCCATGGCGTGAAAAGACCTTGTAGGGAGATATGACATACCCATCGATGTCATAGGCCGAAATGTCGATGTGCCCATGACTGGCATGTTGAATGCCATCGACAAAGATATAAGCATCGGGTGCTTTGGCGCGAATGGCGGCGCTGATTGCGGCAACATCATTCGCGATACCCGTGACCGGAGATGTATGCAGGATGGTCGCAACGCGCACATCTTCAGTCATCAGTTCCGCATAGGCCTCGGCGGTCACAGCGCCACTCGCATCGTCATGCGGCACAGAGATATAGCGTTTCCCGGCCATTTTTGCCCAATGCGTCGCCGCAGAACGCGAGGCTGGATGTTCTACAGTTGAGCCGATGATGCTACCTTGTTCAGAACCCAGCGCGGCCGTGCGGATCAACCTGAACGTCAGTTCAGTCCCACTTTCCCCGACGAAAAACTGGCCCTGAGTGGCGTTGAAAAACACACGCATGTGTTTTTTAGAGCGATTGATAATCTCGACCAAGGCATGCGCGGCCGGATTGTCGCGCCCTTGGTTGTCGGGGAGTGCTGCGAACTTTGCTGACGTCTCGACAGCGGCGTTCAGCGTCAACGCCCCCCCGGCATTTTCAAAAAAGACCCGAGGGCCCTGAAACGGGCAGCTTTCTACATGTGCAAATTGGTTTCGGATGTCTCGCATCAGCGCGTCAGAAAAACTTTGCATCATTCGTCCTTTGAGAAAACTTATGGGCCTGAGTGGTGCGTTTCCAAGGCGGCGTCAAGCAATGGGTATTTTTTCCGTAATTTCGGCATCTGTGTACGCGGAGGTTAGGATAAATCCAAATCCATCAGGGACGCGTGTCTGGTCGCGCGCTTGCGGAGGAAATCAGGTCTAGCCTTGCTTGCTAAGACGGCTTTGCTGTGTAACGCTGGCGTTTTATCGTTGAGGTTGGGCCAAACATGACAAGTCCGCTTTTAGTCCGGAACAGAAACTACCGGCTTTTGTTTAGCGCTGGTACGTTGACAAATCTTGGCGATGGCTTGGTTGTGTTGGCATTGCCGTGGCTTGCAACTCTAATGACCCAAGACCCTCTGGCCATCAGTGCCGTTGCGGCCGCAAGTCGTTTACCTTGGTTGTTGTTCGCAATTCCGGCGGGTGTCATCATTGACCGCGCGGATCATAAATCCTTGATTGCACGTGCTGATTTGCTACGGGCGGTTATCGTTGTCGCCATTCTACTGCTGGCCATGAACGACACGGTTCAAGGTGGGGTTTGGGTGTTGGCCGGGCTCGCATTCTTGTTGGGGTCCGTCGAGGTTTTGAGGGACAACGCGGCGCAAACCATATTGCCCTCTATCGTCGACTCCAAAGATCTTGAGGCCGCTAACGGTCAGCTCTGGAGCAGTGAGCAACTCACTGGTCAGTTCATCGGGCCACCACTCGCCGGAGTGTTGATCGCGGCAGGTATTGGTGTTCCATTTGGCCTTGATGCTGCCTTGTTGGTGTTGGCCGCGGGTATGGTTTGGATGATTTCCCTCGCCCCGCGCGTGGGCACAAAGACCAGTTTTCGCCAAGCATTACTCGAAGGCATAGCTTTCATGCGCAGCGATCGGGTGTTGTTGCGTCTGGCGATTGTTCTGGGCTTTGCAAATTTCATCGCAACAGCGACGATCACCATTCAGGTGCTCTTTGCACAGGATGTCTTGAACCTGTCGGCGTTTTCCTATGGCTCCGTTTTATCTGTTGCTGCTGTCGGCGCGATCACGGGGAGTTTGCTCGCACCTCGCATCGTTGCGCTGCTCGGCAATCAGGTCTGTTTATATCTTTCAATTGCCATCTGGGGCATTGGGTACAGCGTTGTTGGGCTGAGCCATTCCGGGTTGGTGATGGCCGTATCCTTGTTCTTTGTAATGGCGGCTGCCATGCTGTGGAATGTGATAACGGTGTCGTGGCGACAACGACGCATTCCACCCGAACTGTTGGGTCGGGTAAATAGTATTTATCGCTTCTTTGGCTGGGGTTCGATGCCGCTCGGGGCCATGGCGGGCGGCATGCTGGTGTCGGTTTTGGAAAATGATTTCAGCAGAGAAATCGCCTTGCGTACTGCGTTCCTGTCTGCGGGCGGGGCCTGTGGAATGTTATTGATTTATGCATTGCTCAGACTGCGTTTGGATTAGGCGGGCCGGTTTTGAACGACTGTGCTATTGATAACAGGGCAATTTTTGCAGCCCAAAACAATGCTGATTTGTATGAAGCGATCTTTGAAGCACAAGCCCTCAGGTTCGAACAACATGTCTTTGCCTTTGTTGCCGTTGACATCCCGCCGCCGTACTATGTCAACGTAACAATACTCGATCCAAATCATTATCAGGCTGTTTTGTCAGAACTGGCACGTATAACTCTGCGCTCAGAAGGCGCACTGGCTGTGAAGGACAGCTTTTGCCAACTCGAATTGGGTCAAAACGGGTTTAAAACCTTGTTTGATGCGTCCTGGATATGGCGCGATCCGCAGTTTGTTACCATGCCAGATGAATGGCATGTTATCCAAAATTCTGTTCAGTTGGCCCAATGGGAACAGGCGTGGAAGGAAAACGGATCACCTACGGAAGGTCGCATGTTTCCAGATACATTGTTGGATAATCCGCGCGTTAATTTTCTCGGGACGTTTTCAGAAGGCAGATATACAGCAGGGTGTATCGCGAACCTTTCAAACACATGTATTGGCCTATCCAACATATTTGCCGAAATGCCTTCGGTGAAAAATTTCGGGGACGCCGCCAACAGCGTCGCATCGCTTGACTGCGCGCGCGCTGTCGTCGGATATGAAGCCGGGTTAACCTTGGATTTCGCAGAAACACATGGTTTTGAGCAAACCGGAGATCTTCGCGTTTTAATAGCGCGAGACGCTAAATTTTAATGTCACTCAAGTAACCCCGGCCTTGTTTGTCAGCTGGCCTCCGGCGCTGCATTCTATGAAGATTTCTTCTTGGGGTGATCAGGGAAAGTTGATTTTTAACGGGTGTGAAATGTGCGTATTATGTCTAACGGGTCAAAAATACTCGCCCGGGTAGAACTTGCCAGGCAGGCTTGCACCTACGGCGAAGATTGACGGGGCGATTGCAAATTTTGCGATAGTTTTGTGGGGCAGAAGACAGTGGGTTTTGCCCGTGTCGATGAACAAGAAGCGCAACGCGCAGGCGTTGATGGAATTAGGTGTAAATAGAGATGGCAACCACTGAAAATAATGAAGTGACCCAAGAACAGATCCCTGGGTTTCTTTCAATCGCAACAGAAAGAACTGTGGCGATGCGCGCCGCGCGGATCGCATTCATTGTTGGGATCGTATTGGCGTTGATCAATCACGGAAATCATCTCGTCTCTGGGAATATTAACTTTGAAACGATTTCAAAAATCGCGTTGACCTTTATGGTACCTTACTGCGTGTCCACTTGGTCGTCCGTTCTTGCCGTGAGGGATCGTTTGCAATCTACTGGATCTGATACATCCAACAACAAATAGTCCCCGTTGTTAAAGGGGCTGCCTTAATCGCCGATACCCTAACGAATTGCATCCTTGCGGGTGTCAAAAATCAACGGTCGCGAAATCGAGGAAAATGAAGCGGTAATTCGAACAACGGTATGACGTGTCACGCTGCTGCTTCGCCGATCCGGGGTGGGTTTTTTTCTTGCCAGTTGAACGCGCAAAACAATCAGAGCGCGTCACGTCGAAAGCATCATTTTCTGAGCCGATCAAAGTCTAATCCATTCCCAGTCCAGTTTTCATCGTTTAAGGCGGTTTCGATAAACTGTTGGCACTCCTCGAATTAACCTGTGCCGGTGGGGTAATCGCCAGATGGCGCCTCTTGGGAGACAGTCCAGTTTACGTTTAATCTCTCAAGTATCTCTGTGGCTGCGTCGTGATCTTTTTTGTTGAACGTCGATACACAAAGGGAGGCGGGAAGAAAAACCTCCGACGGAAACAACACTTCAAACATTTTTCCTTTTTGCGCTTTTCCATGTTCTCCTTCGCAGGGCCGTTATCGCCGATTATGTTACCTAGCATGTCCTGGCTAAACTCTGCTTGGATAGTTGTGCGTCTATCCCCATTTCAGATATTTGGTGCATACTCTATTTTGTAGCAGAGGAAGGGATGTTAGTGTGGGTATGTATTTTCACCGCATTAGGTTGGTGAAAATCCATCGAAGTGAAGTCGAATTGGGGGCAGGTTTTGTCGAGCAAATCATCGGTTGATAACTACCGGGTCGCATTGGTTGCCCATGACGCCCGAAAACCCGCTTTGGAAGAGTGGGTGGGAATGAATTTGGCGGCATTTGAAAGTGCTGAGATTTATTCCACCGGCACGACTGGCGCGGGGTTGAAACGTGCCTTTTCCAGTCTGAATATAAGCGCCTTAAAGAGCGGCCCCTTGGGCGGCGATCAGCAAATAGGTGCAATGATCTGCGAGAATGCCTTAGATGCGCTTATCTTTTTTGTAGATCCGATGTCACCCATGCCACATGATGTTGACGTCAAAGCGCTGACACGATTGGCGACTGTCTATGATTTGCCGATGGCAAGCAGCGCGGCCACCGCGACCCTCATTGCGGATGCAATGCTGCGCCGCAGTCTTTAACATGCCTAAAATAAGCCGATTTTCACGAAAGTGAGCGTCTTGCAAGGGCGGTATCAGGGCTGTCTTAAGACGGATTTGGTCGACAGCAAAAGGTACCGTCGACCATGTTTATTATTGGAAAGTCGCAGGCATAAGGGTGCGTGGAAGCCACAGAGCGATTTCCGGGAACACGATGATCAGCATGAGAATGAGCAGCATCGGTGCAAGAATAATGCAGACGTCTCGCATGACACTAACGACATTCATGCCCCCAATTGCGGCGGAGATCAGCAAACATAACCCATAAGGTGGTGTCACCAGCCCAAAGGCCAGAGAGATGATACCGATGATGGCAAATGCGATCGGGTGGATTTCCGCCGCTGTGGCCACCGGCAAAAGAACCGTGCCGAGAATGATAATTGTTGGGATTGCGTCAATGAATAGGCCGAAGAATAGGAAAAGCGCTGCGATGACCAAGGCTGTTCCGATCATGCCAAACTCATTTGCGGTCAATGTGTCAACGATGAGACGTGGAACATTGTAGAAGGCCAACATCCACCCAAAGGCCGACGCAGTGCCGATCGCAAATAACGAAATCGACGCAAATCGACCTGTATCATAGAAAATATGTCCCAAATCGGGAACAGATACTGTGCGATACACAAACATGCCGAGGAACAAGGCATAGCCTGCTGCGATGATCGCGCTCTCAGTTGGTGTGACAATACCGCCAACAATGCCGCCGATGACAAGAATTGGGGTCAAGAGGGCCAACGCGGCGCCTTTGAACGCTGTCCAAAACTGCCTGAAATTGGGGCGAAAGGAGACTGGGTAATTGTATTTTTTGGCATACCCATAGACCGTGGCCATAAGGGCAAAACCGATCAATAGCCCAGGGATGGCGCCTGCAAGAAACAACGCGCCAACCGAGATTTGCATGACGCCTCCCCAAACAACCATTAGAATGCTCGGGGGAATGATGACGCCCATGACCGAAGAGCAGGCCGTGATCGCGATCGCAAACCGCGTGTCATATCCTTCTTTTACCATCGCTGGGATCAAGATTTTCCCGCAGCCGGCAGCGTCCGCAGTGGACGAGCCGGAAATACCGGCAAAAAGCATGGACACTGCAACGTTTACATGGCCCAAACCACCCGGCATCCACCCTGTAAGGACACGGGCAAGATCGATTAGTTTGGTCGTGATTTTGCCTGAGTTCATTAAATTTGCGGCTAGAAGAAAGAACGGTACGGCCAGCAAAATGAAGGAATTATAAGATTGGAACATTCGATCCAGAATGATGAACGGGGTCAGCCGGATGTCGAGTATGACGATTGGGATCGTGGCAATGCCTAAAGCGAATGCAACGGGCACTCGGATGAAGATCAAAAATAAGAAACCGCCCACAAGAACTGCGCAGGCAACACCTGTTGTGACAATCATGACGCGGCCTTTTTGGTTGTTTGGTAAGTAGAGATTGCCTCGGACAGGCGGTAACCGCTGAATGCGATCCAAACGAACCCAGCTGCAGGAACAGTGATATAGATCCATAAAAGGTTGGCGCGCATCATGGTCGAGTTTTGGATCGAACCGACCTTGGCATATTCAATTCCATACCATGCAAAAAGCAGGGCGAATATCATGATGAATACATAGACAACGCTATTCTGGATGAGAATACCGAGCGGACTGGACGCATTGGGCGTTATGACCACATCGAAATGAGTTTTATCCCAAACAGCGACCATCGAGCCAATCATTACAACCCAGACAAAAATGAAGGTGGCCAGTTCTTCGGTCCACAAATACGTCGGGATGATCCCTGTGTAACGCGCAATCACCTGCATTCCGACGGGGATTGCCAAAGATGCCATCAGGCATCCGAGCAGAATCCGCAGACCCGCGCAAAAATTTTCGAGCAGACGCCCAATCATGATACTAATGTCCTGAAAAAGAGGGCTTCTGCCCAAAAGTGTGGTTAGGGCACCCCGCAAATGGGGGTGCCCCGAAAAGCATTACATGCCACGTACAGCCGTAAGAAGATCTGTTGCTTCGATATCCGCAGCAAAGGAATCTTGCACTGGGATTACCATCTCAAGCAATTTTTCCCGTCCTTCAAATTCCTGAACTTTGACCTGACCGGCATCAACCATTTCTTGCAGTTTTTGACCGTCTTCGCGCGATTCCAGTTCCCGGCCAAATGCACCGGCATCAGATCCTGCTTTCAAAACAGCTGCTTGCAGATCCTCTGGAAGGCTGCGGAATGTTTTGCCGCTCATGACAATCGGACGCACTGTGATGGTGTGCTTGGTCAGCGTGACGTGAGGCGCAACTTCGTAGAACTTGAGGTTCTGAATGCTTGCCGCTTCGTTTTCAAATCCGGCAATAACGCCAGATTGAATCGCGTTATACACTTCGTTGTAGGCGATTGCAGCTGGAGCAGCGGTCAAAGCAGAAAAGGTTTGAGCCTGAATGGGCGCGCCCATGACACGCATTTTGTGACCAGCTAGGTCATCCAGATTACCGATAGGTTCGCTGGAGACGAGGTTACGCACGCCACCACCGGTGTATCCGATGATCTTGATGTCAGCGTTTTTCTCAAGTTCATCTTCGAGAGGGCCAAAGGCTGTGCTGGACAGAACCGTGTTCCAGTGATCTAGGTCGCGGAACAGGAATGGCATATCCATCAACGGGATGGACGGCGCAAACTTGGCCATATTGGAAGGAGCCATGATGGTATAGTCGATGGCCACGCCCTGCTGCAAGAAGTTAACGTAGTCTTTTTCTACGCCCAATTCACCGTTCAAACGCAGGTCAAATGCGACGTCGCCGTCATAGTATTCATCTACCAGTTCGGCAAACTTGACCATGGTCTTGGTGAAAGCGTGATTGTCATCAAACATGCTCGCGCCGCGCAAAGTGACGTCTTGCGCCGAGGCTGCCGTGATGGATGCTGCACTCAGGCCAGTTGCAAGTGCCACGCCGAGCGTCAGGCTTGCGGCCTTCTTCGATGCTATTGCTAAAAAGGTCATATTGGTCCTCCCAATTTCTTAATTTACGCCCGGCTTTACAGTCGAGCGGTTAGATTTCGAGTAAATCTGACGTGACATAAGCCTGTCGTTATGCTTTCGTCAAGAAAAATGCTGACTAGTATGGTACTTTGTGATATTCGATTTTCGAGAAGCTAAAATAGCTGTAATAAATCGAGTTGTGCCAAAACCTGGCAGCCAAGAAGTTGAGCTTCTTTGGCTTTTAAAGTTTGCAGCGAAAAGTCGGCCTGCGACAAAGATATACTGGATAACGGAATTAGAATGATTGCTCCGACACTGCGACAAGAGACTAAAAGACTGACTACCACTGAAGAGGTTTTTCGTCGGCTGAAGGACGAGATCATTTCTTTGCAATTGCCGCCAGGTTCGAAGATTTCCGAAGTCGAGGTGGCCAAGGCATGTGATGTGTCTCGTCAGCCTGTTCGTGAGGCCTTTATGCGTTTGGGTGACTTAAATCTGGTGGAAATTCGGCCACAACGTGCAACGCGGGTGTGCAAAATTTCTCATGATGAATTGCGTAACACCCGGTTTATCAGAGCTGCAGTAGAGGTAGAAGTGGTCCGCCAGGCGTGTAAAATGGCAACGCCAGAACACCTTAGCATGATCGAGACGAACATAAGAGATCAACAAGTTGCCGTTGATTCTGGTGATGCGGATGCGTTGAAAACGCTGGATTACCGGTTCCACAATTTGATTTGCGTTGCAGCGGGTCAATTGCCTGCATTTAAGATCATTGCTCAAAACAAAACCCATACAGATCGGGTGTGCACACTTGAACTGTCGGACGCTGAAGGGATGAACGAAGTCATTGAAGGGCATACAGATATTTTTAACGCCGTACGCGATGGTGATGAAGAACGTGCAGTGGAAAAAACCCGTATTCACTTGCGCCATTTGGATGCAACTTTGGTCAGTGCATCGGAAAATTACCCTGATTTCTTTGAAGACTAAAGCGGCGCAAAGCAAGATTGACAACTCATGAATACTACCATACCAGTTTGATCGTAGCGGGCCAATAGGGCGTCCGCAGAGGAAAATTTGAGGGCTCTCCATGGGATTGAACGGAAAAACTGCAATCGTAACCGGTGGTGGACGCGATATTGGCCGTGCTTGCGCGCTTCGCCTGGCTCAAGACGGTGCCAATGTTGCGATCAACTATCATTCTAGCAGCGAAGGCGCTGAATCAGCCGTTGCAGAAATCACAGCGGCAGGCGGGAAAGCTTTCGCACTGCAAGGTGATATGACCGATCCAGCAGATGTGGCAAAATTAGTCGCGCAAACGCGATCCGAGTTTGGCGAAGATATTGATGTGCTTGTCCACGTAACAGGTGGTTTGGTGGCGCGCAAAACATTCGCAGATATGGACATCGACCACTGGAATTCGGTCATGAATTTGAATGTTACGTCTTTCTTTTATCTGACAAAAGAAGCAGCGCCGTTCATGCCTGAAGGCAGCAGCATTGTATCTTTCGCATCTCAAGCCGGCCGTGATGGCGGTGGCCCAGGATCGATCGCATATGCCGCGTCAAAAGGCGCTGTCATGACCATGACACGCGGCATGGCAAAAGAATTTGGCCCCAAGATTCGGGTGAATTCAATTTGCCCAGGTATGATTGATACGGATTTCCACAATACCTTTACCAAGGACGAAGTCCGCAAGTTCGTCGCAAACGCGGCACCTGTTAAACGCGAAGGTCTGCCCGTTGATGTGGCCAACCTGACGGCGTTCCTCGCATCGGATCAGTCCGCCTTTATGACCGGTGTCTGCGTCGACATAAATGGCGGCATCCTGTTTTCATAATTGCGCTAAAACATTGAACATTCTTCGGCCAATCGACAAAGTTGGCCGAAGAGCAGAGCAACCGCGTACCGCAATTGATTGTGACGGTTATCATCGCAAATGGCCGAGCGACTGCTGATCAAACGTTTCTTTTCTAATAGATCGCAGGGCCAGTCGCTGAACGGGCAGGGCCTATTGTAAAATATTGCGACGGAATATCTCCTTGATGGCGTTGAACATGTAATGCACATCAAAAGGATATTCCCCATGCGCGCTGTAGGTTTGCTCATCTCTCTTTTTCTATCCGGCGCAACTCAATCGATTGCCCATGAGAACGATGTAACCACAAAAATTGAGGGGGAAATGACATGTATACTCTCCAATGGCGTACCAAACCATGCGATGGGGCGATTTCCTAACAAGGGAAATCCAAATAGTTTTCAGGAACAAACGCTGAAATTCTGTTTTCCGACCACCCCGCGAATTTCTAAAACGGTGACAGAAGGTTTGATGACAGTTGGTGTCTCTATAACTGGGGTGCCAATTCGCCCATATACGGCCGGGTATTATGATGCGAACGGGCGTCGTGGCATTGGTCGAGATCCTTCAAGCGGTTGGCGCCAACAGGCCATGCATAACCCTCGACTTTTGGGGATAGACGCACAGAATGCACATGTCGATAAATCTGGTTTGTACCATTACCATGCCGTTTCTAAGGACCTTTTGGCGGGGACGGGCAGTGGTTTAATTGGGTATGCACCTGATGGATTTGAAATTAGATACGATCCCTCGAAATTCCGATCCTCTTGGCACTTAAAAACGGGGCGGCGACCAACTGAACCTTTTGGGGCCTATGATGGTCTTTATGAGGAAGACTTCGAATACGCTGAAGGGCGTGGGCCGCTAGATGCGTGCAACGGTGTGATGCTGGACGGGGCTTATACTTATTTTGCGACAGATACGTATCCATTCTTTCCACGGTGTTTTAAGGGCGTCGTGAATGCGCGTTTCATGATACGAGGTCGCTGACTTTTGGTGACAATAGGTATGTTTCTCAGAACGTGTCGTTGGGTTGGTTGCACTTCACGTAACCGTGACAGGGTTGAGGAATGTCTTTCACACATTAAATACCGTAGCGAGATCGCATATTTTAATTGTTTGAGCGACGCGTTCATCGCCTTCGCCAATGGCTGTCAGGAGAATTCGACATGAATTATTCACATCTAACGCGCCGTAAAATTCTCGCCGGTACAGGTGTGTTCCTAGCGACGGGGGCATCGGGTATCCTTACACCAGCAATTGCACAAACTTGGAGCCCGACGGCGACCATGCGTGGCGGTGCAAACAATTACCGCCCTGGTGCGCCTGTTGTTGAGCGGATCGGGGGCGGTGGTTTCTTGATGACAGGAACGGTGCGCCGGGCCGGAGACGGCAAACCTCTCGTTGGGCAACGAATTCAAGTGTGGGCCCATACAACCGAGGGCCATGAACGTGATCCGCAAAGCCATGGGGCGACGTTGACGGACGAAAATGGCGTGTATCGATTAGACATGCCACAAATCGTCCCAGCCTTTGGCCAAGCACATGGCCATCTGGCGTATGACAGTGGGGATTACGAAACTGTGTTTCTGCGTCCTCTAATGGCGAACCGCTCGGACACCAGCCTCACGGCGGATTTCGTATTGCAACCGGCTTAGGCGCAGGATGCGTCACTGGGTTATCTGGGGCGGTGTTCTTCTTGCTGTCGGGGGGCCAATTATCGGGTCAATGCTTAGTCCTCAGCTGGCATGGCGACAGCCTGTTTACATTGTTGGTGGATTTGGGGGGATCGCTGCGTTGGCGATCTTGTTGATCCAACCGCTGTTGGCAGGGGGCTATTTGCCCGGCTTGTCGCCGTTGCGGATGCGACAGTTGCACCGGATCATCGGCGGACTTCTTGTCGCGGCGGTGGTCGTTCATGTCGCGGCACTTTGGGTCACCAGCCCACCGGATGTCGTTGATGCTTTGCTCTTTGCCTCACCCACGCCTTTTGCGGTTTGGGGTGTGACCGCCATGTGGGCGGTTTTTGTTTCGGCGTTGCTAGTGGTTCTGCGACGACATTTGAAACTGTCTACTCGGATTTGGCGGCGTTTCCATACGGGATTGGCAGTGTTGATCGTTGGTGGCAGCGTTCTGCATGCTGTGCTCATTGACGGGACAATGGAAGTTTTTTCCAAATATGCTCTATGCCTGATGGTCTGTCTGGTGAGCCTGAAAACCATTGCGGCGCGCGGCGCATGGTCAAAACGCGCCCAACGCCAAACTTCGGAAAAGGTTTAAGATTGCCTGCAAGTCGCCGGTTCGACCGCAATGTCTAGATGTAAATTTAGGGAACTGCAGCTCGGATTTTTTCCGTTTTCAGGTGGTCAGCGTTCTCCGCGCCGATAGGGTGCCATGAGCGACGCGGGTACTTCTGCCTTGCGCGCAACAAGCACGAGCGCTGTGATCGACAAGACATAAGGTGCCATCAAGAATAGCTGATACGGAACGCCTTCGATGGTCGTTTGCAAGCGGAGTTGGTAGGCATCAAAAAACGCAAATAACAAGGCGCCAATCAGTGCTTTCCCGGGCCGCCAACTGGCGAAAACGACCAGCGCAATGCAGATCCAGCCACGCCCCTGAACCATACCGGGAAAGAAACTGTTAAAAGCGGTTGTCGTTAAAAACGCGCCTCCTGTAGCCATGATCGCAGAGCCGACAACGACCGCACCGATGCGGATTTTAATGGGGTTCAATCCTTGTGCTTCTACAGCATGTGGGTTTTCTCCAGTCATCCGAATTGCAAGGCCCAGCGGTGTGCGGGCGAGTAAATAAGCCATCACAGCCACAGCAAAAAGAGCAAGGTATGTTGGAAAGGCTTGAGAAAAGAGAATTGGCCCCAGGATTGGAATGTCGGAAAGCAGCGGTATGTTGAGAGGTTGGAACGGATCAATCGTTGGCGGTAGATCGCCGACTTCGACGATGAGGCGATAGAAGTAATAGGCCAGGGCAGATGCAAACATTGTAATGCCCAGCCCCGACACATGTTGGGACAGCCCCAGCGGCACGGTTAGGGTGGCATGTAACAGTCCCAAAAGGGCCCCGCAAAGCGCTGCAACCAAAAGTCCAACCAAAAGAGGTGCACCCAAATAGACCGCAAGCCAACCGCTCATGGCACCCATGGTCATGATGCCTTCAATTCCGAGGTTCAGGACCCCAGAACGCTCGCATAATAACACGCCAAGCACGCCGAATATGAGCGGTGTCGCAATGCGCAAGACGGCGGACCACAGACTGGTGTTTAACAGTAAATCTAACGCTTCGCTCATCGCCGCACCTGATAAGTTGTAAAGAGAAGGGCCACAATCATCGACAGAAGACACAAGGCAACGATGACATCGGCGATGAAACTTGGCACTCCGGTTGCGCGGCTCATGGCATCGGCACCGACAAAAACGGTCGCAACAAATACCGCGGCCGCAACCACACCTGCAGGGTGCAGGGCTGCCAACATCGCCACCACGATGCCGGCGTATCCAAACCCGGGGCTCATCGTGGTGGTAACCCCTGCGGTGACGCCCATGACTTCAATGGATCCGGCCAATCCTGCCAAAGCGCCTGACAGCAATGCCACACCCATAATCGTGCGGGGCAAAGAAATGCCAGCGAATGCTGCCGCACTTGCATTTAATCCTGCGGCCCGTGTTTCCGCGCCAAAAACAGTGCGCGCCAAAATGACCCACACGGCACCTGCGGTGGCGATGGCAAAGAGCAGGCCAATATGCAGGCGTGTGCGCGGAATAAGGTCAGGTAGACGGTATGCGCCATCCACGGGGACGGAGGACGGCCACCCAAAGGCCAAGGGATCGCGCATCGGGCCTTCAATCATGAGGCCCACAAAGAGGATGACGATGAAATTGAGCAGCAAGGTTGTAACAACTTCATCCACGCCAAAACGTAAGCGCAGGTATGCAGGCCCCGCCAGCAACAGTGATCCTGCGACCATACCCGCAAACATCAACAATGGAATGCCAAGCCATCCTGGCAGGCCCAACGCATGGCCAATCCCAGCGGTCGCCAGCGCGCCGACAAAAAACTGTCCTTCTCCCCCGATGTTCCACAGACGCGCGCGAAACGCGACGGCAGCTGCGAGGCCTGTCAGTATCAAAGGGGTGGCGCGGGTCAGCATTTCACTGAGTGCCAATCGCGACCCTAGCGCGCCTTTTAGCATCTCGCCATACGCGGTCAGTGGATTGACACCAGCGGCCGCGATTAACCCTGCGGCAAGGATAAGAGCCATGAGAATAGCGCCCAACGGGGCGAACACCAATAGATGCAAAGGCACATGCGTGCGTCTTTCAAGCCGCATTTTCGTCTCCTGTCCAGACACCTGCCATCATTAACCCTAGCCTTTGTGGGTCTGCTGCCTCCGCCGAAATGGGTTCCGACAGACGCCCTTTAACGATGGCCTGTATGCGGTCGGAAAGCGCGACTGCTTCCTCTAATTCTTCGGAAATCAACAAGATGGCCGCTCCCTTAGCGCGTGCTGCCAGCAATTCTGTATGGACTGCGGCTATGGCTCCTTCATCAAGTCCGCGCGTTGGCTGGTTGGCCAGCACAAATCGTGGATCATTACTCAGAACCCTGCCCAAGATCAGCTTTTGCATATTGCCGCCCGACAGCAACCTGATGCGCGTGTCGGGATTGGCCCCTCGAATGTCGAACCGGTCAATGAGCTTGGCGGCATATGATTTGCCCGCGTTCTTGCGCACAAACCCTCTGGTGGAAAATTCTGAGGTGCGCAGTCTTTCAAGAATCGCGTTTTCCCACAGGGTCAATTCCCCTACGACGCCTTGTGCGTGGCGGTCTTCGGGAACCCGTCCAGCACCGGCATGGATTAATCCGCGCGGACCGAGATGACCAACGCTTTCCCCCGCCAATGTCAGTTGACCCGCAACAGGTGTCACCAATCCCGACAAAAGCGCGCCCAAAGCCGCTTGCCCATTGCCAGATACCCCTACAATACCAAGAATTTCGCCCGCATTGACGGTGAAAGACACATCATCGAGCCGGGCTTCTCCGTCCTCTTCGACCCGAATTTTTTCAGCGACCAACATCGGCGCGCCGATCCTGTGTTCTTGGCGTAAAGGGCGTTCTACTTTGCGGCCCACCATCAGTTCTGCCAGTTCCGCCGGGCTGGTTTGAGAGGTCGTGCGTTCAGCGACCATCTTGCCGCCACGCAAGACGGCAACACGGTCCGAAGCGGCCATTACCTCGTGTAGTTTGTGACTGATAAAAATGATCGACAGACCTTCGTGCGTCATGTCACGTAGCGTTTCGAACAGTCGCGTTGCTTCTGGGCGTGCCAGAACCGCGGTGGGTTCATCAAGGATCAGAACGCGGGCGTCGCGATAGAGCGCCTTTAGGATCTCGACCCGCTGGCGTTCACCCACGGATAAGGTGCTGATCTTGGCGTCTGGGGTCACAGGCAGACCAAACCGGTCGGCGATCTGCATCAGTTTCTCCCGAGCCTCCGAGCGGGCAGATCGCATAAGAGTCAAAGGTTCTGAGCCCAACATAACATTCTCAAGAACCGTCAGATTGTCCGCCAACGTGAAATGCTGATGGACCATGCCTACACCTGCCTGAATTGCAGCCCGGGGTATTCCTGAAGGGAGATCAACTCCAAAGACACGAACGTTACCTGCATCAGCGGTGTAATGGCCAAAGAGAATGTTCATCAGGGTGGTTTTACCGGCGCCGTTCTCGCCAAGCAGCGCAAGGATTTCGCCCTGATCGAGGGTCAGGGTTATGTCATCATTGGCTGTCAAAGAGCCAAAACGCTTGGTGATGCTGTTCAGTTCGAGCACTTTGGTCATGAGGGCAGGCCTGAAATTGGAAAGGGAAAAGAACACGCAGGCGCGCGCGATTGAAGGTCAGCACCAAGGCGCAAGAGGGCGGCATCTGAACCTAGAGGCCCCATCAATTGAACCCCAATCGGCAAACCATTTGACAGGCCAAAGGGTAAGGTCAAGGCTGGTAACCCAGCGACATTGGCCAAGGCCGCGTTGGGGGCAAAGGCCTCCAGATTCTTGAAGTGGGCGGCTGGGTCGTTGCCTTGTAGATCAAAGGTTCCAACCTTTGGCGGCATGCGGGACAAAACGGGCGACAAAATCACGTCGGTGTTTTCAAATAGCTGTGTGCTGCGGTCCGCGAGGCGGGCCAAGGCGCGGGCCGTTTCAAAAAGGGCCGTTGCGGGTATCGCGCGGCCTTCAGCGGCCATGGCTGCGGCAAGTGGCGATACGGCATCATCTTTAATGCCCATTGACGTGAGCCATTCTGCCAATGAGACCGTCAAGATCAGACGCGCGATCGAGCCAGCCTCTGCCCCTAAATCGTCCGGTGCGGGCATTTCCTCGACGTATAGGCCGGCATCCTGCAGGGCCTGCGCGGCAGCCTGGGCCGCTTGAACTTGCTCAGGTTCACATCGATCGGGCAGCGCCAACCCAACGCGCAACGGATGCGAGGATTGCACGGGCGTTATTGGCTGCTGCACAGCGTGAAAGGCTGTTTCGACGTCTCGCACGGAGCGCGCGAGGACCAATTCGGAGGCAATTCCCATCAGATGGTTGGTGAAATCGGGGCCGCCCGGGATCACGCCGCGTGACGGTTTTAAACCGGTTAAACCACAGCAGGCGGCAGGGACCCGGATGGAGCCAGCAGCATCGGTCGCATGCGCGATGGCAACAATGCCAGCCGCAACGGCTGCCGCTGCCCCACCGGAGGATCCGCCGGGTGTTAGGTCTGGGTTCCAAGGATTGCGCGTTGGGCGCAACCCGTCTGGCTCGCAGGTCAAAGACAGACCAAATGGCGGTGTCGCGGTCACGCCAAAGGGGATCAACCCGGTTCGCCGCAGCCTTTCGGTCAGGTGGCTGTCCGACGCGCTTGACGGCTCTCTTTTTCGTAATGCAGCTGAACCCGCCGAGGCGGGTAACCCAATTGCGGTTGCGCCGATGTCTTTCATCAGAAAGGGAACGCCGTGAAATGGTCCCCGGCGTGCGCGCGGCAGGGCATCAGCAGCCTCAGCACCGATGCGGCCCATTTTTTCGTCGAGATGCACGACAGCCCCCAATTCCGCCCGCGCATGGCAGGCAGAAAGGGTGGCGTCCATCACAGCGCGCGCACAGGTGTGCCCCTGCGAAATCGCCGTCGCCAAAGCTGTGGCATCCATCACGTTAGGGTTTCCAGATCAGGCTGGCTCACTTTCATCGATTGGCACGTCCCATGCACCTGATTGAATTGCGGCCTGTTTGGCTTCCATTGCTGGGATGGCGCTTGCGGGAACATCGTCTGAAACGTAGATCAACTCGTTGCCGCCATGTGCCATGAACGAGTATTCCGTGTAATTGCGGCCAGTGGCGTTGCCCGCCTGCACGTCTGCGACGATTGCCTCAATTGTCGGGCCGTAGTTCCAGATTGCGTTGGCAAAAACCGTGCCGGGGTAACGCGGTGTATAATCGATGAGCGAGCCAATGGCTTTTGCGCCATGTGCCTGTGCTGCATCAGCCGTGCCAATGCGTTCGCCAAATAGAATGTCCGCACCTGCATCAATCTGAGCAATCGCAGCTTCTTGGGCACGGGCTGGATCAAACCACGCACCGATAAATCCATTCAGGAAGGTCGCATCTGGGCTGACTTCGCTGACGCCCATCCGAAACGCATTGATCAAGAGGTTCACTTCGGGGATCGGGTAGCCGCCCACAGAGCCAAAGACATTGCTTTCAGACATCGTGCCGGCCAGCATGCCAGCCAAATAGGCGGATTCGTGATTGCGCGTGCCAAACACGCCAAAATTGTCGCCCGCTGGTCCACCGGATGATCCCATCAGGAAGGCCGTGTCAGGATAGTTTGCAGCCACTTCGCGGGCTTCACGTTCTACGGCGTAGGCTTCACCCCAGATGATATCTGCGCCACCTTCGGCATATTCGCTCATCGCGCGCGGGTAGTCAGTTGGTGCAACACCTTCCGAGAATTCATATTCAATGAGCCCAGATGTTGCAGCTTCTTGCATGGCGACGTGAATGCGGCTGTTCCAAGCATTTTCTACCGGCGACATATGGACCCCGGCAACGCGAAGAACTGATTGCGCGTTTGCGTGGCGAACATAGGCGGGAAGCGCGAGGGTAGCTGCGGTTCCGACCAAGAGCTGGCGGCGTGTGGGCGTAAGTTTCATGTGAAATCCTCTTTGTTGGTCTTCGTTTGTTATTCTTTTGGTGGCGCGGAAACCGGCGCATAGTCAGCGGGATCAAGTGTCGTCGGGCGATTGGGCAGGTTCAATTCAGCCAGTTTAGGTGCTGACCGCGCCAGAACTTTGCCGTTCCTGATAACCGCGAGCCGATTGGCCTTCAAGCGAACCGCTTCAATGGGGTCTTGCGCTTGTAAAATGACCATTGAAGCTGGGCCGCCTGTGCGAATTGTCGGATCCGGAAGACCCATGGCCTGCGCGCCGTTTTGTGTCACCGAGGTAAAGGCCCATTCTATTGCGTCTCGCGATGTCATCGGCACGGCGTGCACACCCATATGGGCAACCTCTAACATGTCTGCTGATCCCAGAGAGTACCACGGATCCATGGTGCAATCCTGCCCGAAGGCCACATTCACGCCTGCGGCGCGCAATTCTGGCACGCGGGTTAGCCCACGACGGCGCGGGTATGTATCAGAGCGACCTTGAAGGGTGATGTTGATAAGCGGGTTAGGCACAACGTTCATGCCGGATTCTGCGATCAGCGGGATGAGTTTTGTCGCATAGTAGTTGTCATAAGAATGCATCGCGGTCACATGGCTGGCTGTAACCCGCCCTCCCAGACCAAGCCGCGTGGTTTCATACGCCAGCGTTTCGACGTGGCGTGACATTGGATCGTCGCTTTCATCGCAATGTAAATCCAACATTAACCCGCGGTCGGCCGCCAGTTCGGCAACCCGTGTGACGGAGCGTGCGCCATCAGCCATTGTGCGTTCAAAATGGGGAATGCCGCCAACCACATCAACGCCCATGTCCAGCGCGCGGATCAGGTTGTCTTCGGCATCTTGGGCTCGGAAAATGCCGTCTTGAGGAAAGGCCACGAGTTGCAAATCGATGTAGGGCGCAACCTGTTTTCGCACCTCCAGCAAGGCCTCAACGCCAACGAGTGGAGCGGTAGACACGTCAACATGTGATCGGATCGACAAAAGTCCCTGAGACACAGCAAGATCGCAATACCGCAGTGCCCGTTCGACAACAGCCTCGGGCGTTAAAAGAGGTTTCAACTCGCCCCACAATGCGATGCCTTCAAGCAAGGTTCCCGACACATTTAGGCGTGGCAGGCCAAGACTGAGGGTCGCGTCCATGTGAAAATGCGGATCCGTAAAAGGGGGGGAGACAAGTCGACCAGTGGCATCTATCTCTTCGTGTGCATCTGCCGCGATCTTTGGGGCGATTTCCACGATCAGCTCATCCTTGATCGCGATATCTACCGCGTCTTTATGGCCGGGGAGGTTGGCCTGTCTGATGATGATGTTGAGCAATTTACCCTCCATGAAAATTTGTCCAAATGGTAAATTTCCTTGCTGTACGCTAGTCTCTAAAGTGTAATCTGGAAACCCCTCTCTTTTTAATACTTAGGCATTTATTGACGGTGCAGCCCAAGTTTTGAGCAGTTTTCCCGATTATTGCTGACTTGATCGCCGCTTTTGAACAGTGGGTTATGCATCACGTCAGCGGCAGGGTGGAAAAATAGTGTTTTTAACAGCTGCACCGGGTGAATTTCGTTTCTTGAATAGTGGATTTTATTGTTCCAGTTCCTTGGAGGGAACGCTAACCTGATCCTGCTGAATTGTGTGACGTGGCTGCTAAGTGCTCTGATTTTAAGCTGTTTTTATTTTCTGTCGCATTTGTGAGATAATTATTGTGGACAATCCTTAGTTTTTCCGTCAGGAATAAATTGCCAAGTCAGGAACTCCCCGTGCCCAGCAAGGCTGCACCCATAACATCGGGTCGCTGTTTTGCCTGTTATTTCGAGCAAACGGCGATTTCTAGAAAAGGCAGTCATTGATGCACAAACATCGCACGACCGAATGTTGCAGTCGCCCACCGGGTGACAAAGAACTATCCCTGGTGGATGCGGGATATGATCCTGTCGAAATGGCCGTGCTTGAGATCGCGCGATGTTATTGGCAAACATTTGCCGTTCCACAGTCGCAATCCTGGCTATACGCGATTTCATATGCGGAACGGCATTTTGGCGGCACCGCATCGAACAAGATTCTTAGCGCTGTCCAAGCAATGCGTATGAGCCGGATTTCGTGCTTTCGGTTTAACAATCCGGTCTGCCCAGAGTGCGCGGCAATTGTCAGCGAGCACGAACGCCAGTTTATAAACACATTTATAGCCATGCGTAGTCGACGCAGAGGATCGGCTGAAACCCACGCCATGATCCTGTGTGAGGGCAATGATACGCGGTCACTTTTGGATCGGATGGATGATTTGGTGCAAACGATTTGTCCAGAACGAGTTTCAAGGCGTGAACAAGAAAGTGCCTAACAGAGTTTTTGAGCTGTGTGTGCTTTTTGCACGTTCCCTCACGGCTCATTAATGTCCCTGCCAACGCGCGCTTTGGTGCATCCAAGGTCGGATCGGTTGGCAGGGGCGCCTAACACCACAAAATTGACACCCGCCAAAGCGATTTTTGGCGGCTTACTCTGCATAAAAAGAAATGAAAGCCCATGGCACATTCAGATCTGAGAGACCCCGTTTCATGCAAATTCACGCAAGATGGTGTGGTCCCTATAGCCGACACGCCTTTTGACGAATTCGAACGCGGATTGCTTTCGATAACCCGTCATTTTTTTGCAAGCTTTGAGACACCTGCAGTCCAATCTTGGCGTTTTGCCTACGGGATTTCTGCGGAAAGATGGGGCGAGAGCATTGGATTTGCCGCTGCGCACAAGTTGCACAAGGTTGTCCTGGCAACATTGGCGGCGCGAGATGATGCCTTTGGTTTTCTGGATCCGCTGTCTCCTGAGGCGCGTCTGAATGCAACGGCCGATGAAATACAGCTGTTGAAAATGTTGCACCATATGAGACGCGATCAAACGCCACTGGCCAGAGATGCGGTTGAACAGATTTGTGGAGGGTTGTGTGATCCAAGCTTGGTGCGCGCCGGATTGTCTTTTGCACAACGTTTTTCATTGGGTAGCGAAGTCGCGCGGCAACGGCCAACAAAATCGCATCTTAGAGTGGTGGAGTAAAAGTGACCTCGCGCTTTGCTGTCCGTTGGGGTGGGGCGGTATTTAACCCAGAAAGTAGAGGCGGGAGTGTCATGGTCTCTTCGCCTTAAATCAAAGAAACCAAATGATTGTCGAAGGCGAGGTTGTGCTTGTCGATACGTGTCAGATTGCCCTGCGACAGCTGGTACACCGTACCATATCCGTCCGTCGTAAGGGCACAGGTATCCTCCAAGGCGCTAAGCCCACAAACATCCAAAGAACGGTGCTGCGCCTGAACCTCGCCATCCGCGTTTAACGTAAATACACGTCCGCCTCTGGGCGAAGAGGCTGCGAAAAGGTCATTCCCTATGGCGCAAACACTGCCGATGTACCCATCCAGAGTGCGCAGAAGACCCTCGTCGACTTTGGCGGGCTTGAGGTGTCCGTTGCCGTCGTAAAAGGACACCAGTTGCGGCGTGTCATAGGGATCACCCTGCCACTGAAAGCCGCAAATAATCCGCCCGTCTGGTGCGCTTGAGATGTGACGCAATGAGTTCATTCGATTGTCGTTGGGAACTTCTGCTTGGTCCAACAAACGCCCTTCGGGGGAGAAGACCGATAGATTACCACGCATTGTTTCTAGGTTCAGTTTTTCGCGCCCAGAGGCCGGATGTGTTCGAATGCCGCCATTCGCCACGGCCAGATTTCCGGTTGGCATGCGCAAGATTTCATGTGGCCCGATGCCGCCAGAAGAGAACTCGTCAATGCGCGCGTAGTTTAAGCTGCGATCCCAAACCCCAATGCGTCCGGCCCCGGTGGTGATGTCGTTTTCGGGAGTGAATAAAAGATGTCCGTCCGCGGAAAATGCGCCGTGCCCATAAAAATGTCGCCCTTCAGGGCAGGTCAGGGCTTTAAGGAGGTGGCCGTTTACACAGTCGATGACTTTGGCAAAAGTTCCTGGACGTCGCGCAATCGCCACAGCCTCAGCAATCGTTGGATGTGCAGCGGCGGCGTGACCGCGCGCGGGTAGCGGCACGCGAAAAGCAAGTGCGCCGTTTCGCGCCAATCCAACAAGATTGAACAGACCTTGCGGTGTTTGTACTGCTGATAGCGCAACCGGATCACCAACCGCAGCCCACCCAAGACTTGGCGTCGCCACAAGGGATGTTAGCCCAGCAAGAAAATCGCGTCGGGAAGCCAACTTAGTCGCCATCCAGCGCGTTGAAGCCTGCCGTAATACCCAAAGGAGAGCCGATTTCCTCGACAATTGCGATTTGAATTTCGCGGACCGATTGCTGCAAAGCCTCAATGCGAAACCGTGATATGGGATCTGCGACACCCGCCAAAGCGGGATCGTCAATCGTGTCGGCTCGCGTTCTGGCATCAGAAAAGGCGGCCTTCGTTTTAGGGAGGGCATCGTCAGAGAGCGAAAAGGCGAGTTGCTCCAGAGACGTGAGCGAAATTTGAATGTGGCGCAAAGATCGCTCGGAACGGCGTGCTTCGGCGCGGTTAGGGCGGGGGCGTTCAAATGTGCCAAGCGGTCGTCCAAGGCGTTGATCATGCATGAATTCAAGGCCAGTAGACAGAGCGGTATATAGCGCGCGCTGTGCCTCTTGTGGGTTTTGAAAGCGGGTGTTTCCGGGTTCGCCCGCCGTCTGCATCAACGCCGCAAAATCGGGCCACTGCGCAAAGAGACGATCGGATTTTTCCGCGAGCCCTTTGGCGATGGCGCGGGTCAATCGACATGTATAATCTGCGTCACTGGCAGCTCCGTACAAAACCCGCTCCAATGCGGTGAACCCTTGAGCAGCAGCGGAAACGTCGTCAAACTTTGTCGGATCATCCACAATTGGATCGTTAGACGCTGTCAGCCGCGTCAGCGCCTTTCCTGTGCGGTCTTTGGTGTCGGGCCAAAAGGACATGGCCAACAATAAACCCTCGTCCTCGACCGGTCCCAACTGCAGATGCGATACTGCGACCCATGCATCGTAGGCGCTGTTGAACCGCGCAGTCAGTGACGGGAGAGTGCAATCTTGCGCAGCCGCGACCGACAGGTGTTCTGTTTCCTGCGCCAGCATCGCATACCCGGGCAGAACATGGTCCGTGAGGGCGCTGGAAACATCGGCGGTGGCTGGGGCAGCCGCGAGGCATAAAACGAGAGCAATGCGCATGTTTTACAAGCTTTCTAAAAAACGTATCAGTGCGGCGCGATCTTTTGGCGGTAAATCGACCACGGTTTGTTGTTGATCCGCCGCTTCACCGCCATGCCAGAGGATCGCTTCTAGCAAGCTGCGAGCACGGCCATCATGCAAAAAATAAGTGTGACCTGAGACCGTTTTTGTCAATCCGATCCCCCAAAGCGGCGGCGTGCGCCATTCTTGGCCGTTTGCACGTCCTTCGGGAAACCCATCCGCGAGCCCCGGCCCCATGTCATGGAGCAACATGTCAGTATAAGGCCATATCAATTGGAAACTTTGTTCTGGTTGCCCTTTCAAGCGGTTTGTGACGAATTTGGGAGTATGACACGCGATGCACCCTGTTTCGTAGAATATTTTTTTCCCGCGCAAGACGTCGGGATCAGCTACATCACGTCGCGCTGGTACACCCAGATTGGAGGCGTAAAAATGCACCAACTCCAAACCTTCGTCGCCAATCTCTGCATTGTCGTGGATGCGCGTGTTTCCATCCGGGGCTGATCTACATGCGGATTGAGCCTTCGTGCAATCTCCATAACCTTCGGGAAACAAGGTCGTGGAAATCCCTATGTCTCCATGAAACGCCGCTGCTGATTGTTCCAACACGGTGGGCTGTCCCGCTTTTAAGCCAAAACGACCCAACATCGGCACACCATGTTTTTTCGACATTACGATCTGCGCCCGGCCGGATATTCCATTGCCATCAACATCCTGCGGGTCGGCATTGTCTAGAATCTCCTGTGCGGGGATGGCGTTAAGCAGTCCCAGACCGATCATTTGTGGAGCAATTCTGGGCGAGAGAAATGCATCAGGGTGCAGAGGGCCATACCCGAGGTCTGCCACCTCGTAGTCAGGCACACGAAGGGAGGCAATTTCCCCACCTGACAGAGTGATCTGCTGTTCAGAATAGTTGATCTGTAACTGACCTTCTGCGGCATGCCCTGCCACTGTAAAATCCTGTATCTGTCCGCCGTAAACAGGGTCAGGGGCGGTTGCGATGTAGTCTTGGATGGATGCAATGGTCTCATCACTAGGGATGGCAATCCGCTTGAGTATGGACACTGAGCTGTCATTTGGACCGGTTGGGGGATGCCCTCGGCCATCTTTGATGTGGCAACGTTGGCAGGATCGCGCATTGTAGAGCGGACCGAGACCATCAGAGGCGAGTGTTGAGGAAGGGGAAGAAACCCAGAGTTTCTTAAACAGACCGTTGCCCACCCTAAAATCAAGCTCACGTTCAAAGGCGATATTTCCGGACGGCAGGCTAAAGGCGTCAGATGTGTCTGTGGGTCGGACAGTTGCGGCTCCGGCTGAATTTACTTCGAAGTTCTCCGCCTCGGCAAAGGTTTCGGTTGGCTGGATCACGATGGCTATGCGCTGTCTTTCCGCATCAGTTCGTTGAAGGGTCGGCAAATGTATATCCGACAATATCGTATCGGCCTTGCTTTGTGCGGACATGAAACTGAGTAAAACAGTAAGGGTAAGTCTTGAGATTTGGTACATAACTTATAAATATACTCAGGAATAAGAAAAGGCGAGCCGATTCCTGTGCTCTCCCGAGGAGTTGACTGCAGTATGATTCCCTTAAAGTTAGAAACCAGCGCAGAGTGTGCTCCCGTTCATAATCTGTCGCCCGAAGCTTTTGGATTTTTGAACCATTTACGTTTTGTTTCAATGAGCTGCAGGTCAAAACCTAAAACAGATTTATTCGAAGCATGTGCTCTGCTGCACGTCCAAAGAAGTAAATCTCGAGACGCATATGCCGAAGCGCTGATGCGTTGCTTAGGCCAAGCATTGGGCGCGCGCGTGCGACTGTTCGCACCTGGGACGACTGAGTTGACGTTTGACGAACGCTGGTTGGTCGAGGTTGGATCGGCAAATATGCGCGGTGATGACGCAAGTTTGAACTTCCTTTTGCGGTCGCGTGTCGCCCATGAACACCGAAGGCTGGTTGGGTTTCTTATTGGTCGGATCTCTGAGTGTTTTTCTCTGATTTAGAATTATTCTAAAAACTTCTTGCAATTATTTTTTGCTCGCTTAATTAGTGTCTGCAAGCGAGCCAGCATATTGTCATGCAAGCCAGCAAAATGACTCATTGAAAGGAATAGCATATGACTCAGACAGCAATTGCGCTGACAACAGACGCACGCGCGGCGATAGCGGACGCACTCAATCAATCGGTTGCCGAGACTGCTATTACAACAATGCTGGCGCAGAATTTTCATTGGAATGTCACTGGCATGGCGTTTGGCCCATTGCATGATTTGTTCCAAAAAATCTACGAAGACCACTTTATCGCTCAGGACGATTTGGCGGAACGTGTGAAACAGCTGGACGCGCACGCAGAGGGTACTCTTGCGGGTATGATCAAACGCTCAAAAGTTCAGGAACATGCTGGTCATGCATCTGACAAAGAGATGATTAAAATCATGCAAGATGCGCAAGAAACATTGGCTGCTACCCTTGCTGGAGCCGGAGAACTTGCAGCAGAACATGGGGATACGCTCACGGAGGATCTGTGCATCGCACGGGGGCAAACTCACGAGAAGTTTGCTTGGTTCTTGCGCTCGCATCTGGCGTAACTGAGACAGCGTTCCAAGCGCAAAGGAAGCCACCTAAGCTGATCAGCCACCTTAACAGGCAGCAAATCGCTAAGGCAGCCACCCGAGCAAGGTCAAGCCGCGTCTTTAACTGCGGCGATTGGCTTGACCTTTTTCTTTAAACATTTGCGCATGTATTGCGCGGCCCAATGCCGATACTTTCCCATTCTTGATTGTTGGCCGACCAGCATCTCGACAAAGGCTTCGCGATGTTTGTCTTTTTTAAGTTCCTTGAAAAGGGACTTTTGCGCTTTGGTCATAGAGCATCCAATGCAATGACCTTCACGCTTGAACTTGCAGACATCAATACAGGGGCTGGGTGTTTTTGGCATCGTTAACCTCGCAAAAAAACCAGGCGCAGAACGCCTGGTTTGAGCTGGGGAATACTGTTTATTGGAAAACAGCGTCCGGGTCGTCTAAGCTGTCTGATCCTTCAAAAGCGAGTGCTTCAGTACCAAGAGCTGTCACTGCGCGCTCAATCGAGCGGGTTTGATCGACAAGTGCGTCAACAGCACCGTTGATTAAGGCTTCGCCTTTTTCATTGCCGCGTTCCAGCATCATATCATAGTAGAAACCGGCTTCGGCAGAGGTTTTCATTGCCATCATTTTCAGCATTGTAGCGTCCAGTTTAGCGGTAAGCTCGGCATCAACACCAGTATCTGCTGCGGCAACCAACCCTGAAAGAGACTCGCCCGATACAACTGTTCCGTCTACGCGTGTGTAGCTGCCGACATAGACGTTGCGGATGCCCAAGGCGTCGTAGAAATGGCTGTTGTGGGTGTTATCAGAAAAGCAATCATGCTCTTCTTCGGGATCATTCAACAAAACGCCGAGTTTCATCCGCTCGCCCGCTTGTTCGCCATAGGACAAAGAGCCCATACCGGTCAGAATCGTCGAAATACCTGCGTTTTCGTCTGCGTTAAGTTGGGTGCGGGCGTCCCCGCCTTCCTGCCATTGCGCGACCATCCAGTCGAGATCCGACACCAGCAGCGCCGTTGCCGCCTTTAGATAGTCACCGCGACGGTCGCAGTTTCCGCCTGTGCATGCATCGCCCATAGCATAGTCAGTCCAAGGACGGTTGCCTGCACCTTTGTCGTGTCCGTTTAAATCCTGGCCCCACAGCAGGAATTCGATGGCGTGATATCCGGTTGCAACGTTTGATTCGACGCCATCCGCTTCATGCAAGGCGCCTTCGAGCAGCTCGGGCGTGATGTTCGTTGCGTCGATCGTGGTTCCGGATAAGGTGAAGGACGGGTTAGCGACCACGTTCAGCACAGCGTATTCGTTTTCATCCGTCGCACCGCCGTAAGATGCGTCGACATAATCGATCAGGCCTTCGTCGAGCGGCCATGCGTTTACCTTGCCTTCCCAGTCATCAACAATTGCATTCCCAAAGCGATAGACTTCGGTTTGCTGATACGGGACCCGCGATTCCAGCCATGCGGTTTTGGCGGCTTGCAAGGCTTCTGCCGAGGGGTGTGTGATCAATTCGTCTACGGCTGCTTCAAGGGCCTTGGCCGTGATCAAGCTGTCTTCGTATTTGGCCTGTGCGATATTGGCATAATTGTCCAGCACCGCCGCTTTGTCAGCAAAAGCGGGGCTTGCTACCAAAAGCGCGGTTCCAAGCGCTGTTGTTATTGTTCTTTTCATGAGTGGCTTTCCCTTGTTTTTATGGGGTTAATGAAGCCGGACCACGTTGGATCCAGCTTGATTTAGGGACCTTTCGGTCGTGTGATGTATGCGTTGCATGCAGGTGCCGACTTCTCCGGCGAGCATCGCGATGTGCTCAGCCTGAGAGGGCCCTATGATGAGCGTGGCAATGAGGGCGGCGTCGTTCAAATGTCCTTCGGCGGCGGTCCGAACGAGGTTTACGACTATGTTTTCGTCAGCTCCAACGCAGGAGCATCCCACATCATGTCTTACAAGCGGGCGATGAGAATTTGCGATCAAAGTGTTGAGCAAAACATCAAATGCGCGGCAGGCGTTTCTTGCATCGCGGGTGGGCAGTGCGGTTTGAAGTTCTTTCCAGACCTCATTTTGACCTGATGGGCCAAGACACCAGAGCCTGAGGTTCAAAACCAAATTGGCTTCCCAAGCGTCCATCCGGCTTAGGACAGCAACGGCGGCGCCCCCGCGGGCATGGTGATCCGGTGTCATTTGGTCAGGATCAATTTGCCAGCACGCGTGATGCGCAGGTAGTATGCTTGATCGTCCAGAACGATACAGGCCTGAACGCCGTCCTTCACGAGGTCGCGCGCATCGTATGTCACAATCTTTGGCGTTTCCTGAGCGGTGGAAGGTTGGGGCAAGTTTGTCATGACGTTCATTGCGCTTTCTCCAAATGATCGATGATTTTTTCGAGGGGTTGGTCCGCACAGAAATGACCGGACAACGCACAAAGCAACAAATCTCGCGGACTGGGGATTTCGGAATTACTGCGTTCATTCTGCTTTCGATCAATTTGGTCATTAGCCATGATATCTCTCCTGCGGTGACCGGTTGTCCGGGCTACCCGCGTTGGGTTGGCTGAGACTTGAGCATATACTTGATAGAATTTGTCAGGCAAGTCAATCCCGACAAAAACAATCAGAGTTATTTTTTCATTGCGTTTAGGGATTGTACGGCGGATGAACTGTCGCAGGCTAAATTCGAGGGCAAACGAGCATTCGTCATGGACAATAAAGTAATCACCGGCGCGGCTGTTTTTATCGCCATCGTGTGCCTGTTGCCGATGGCGGGTGTTTTGGTCGCGGCGATTGTCGGGTCCTTGGACACGCTTATCCAGCTGATGGAAACCGTGATTTGGCGGTATACCTCAACGACCTTGGTCCTTGTGGCTTTGGTTGCTACCGGAAGCATCTTGATCGGTGCATCAAGCGCCTGGCTCGTTGTCACGACGGAATTCCCTGGACGTAAAATTCTAGAAGTGGCCTTGGTCCTACCGCTGGCCTTTCCAGCCTATGTGCTTGCCTACGCCTATACCCACGTTCTGGATCATCCGGGCATCGTGCAATCAACGCTGCGAGATGTGATGGGTTGGGGGCCGCGCGATTATTGGTTCCCGGAAATTCGCTCATTGGGGGGGGCTGCGACGATGTTGACGTTGGTGCTATACCCCTATGTCTATTTGCTGAGCCGAGCCGCGTTTCGGATGCAAGCCGCGACACCCTTTTATGCCGCACGCTCTTTGGGGGCATCTCCCCTCTCATGTTTTTGGCGGGTCTCCCTTCCGATGGCGCGACCTGCCATCGCGTCTGGAACACTATTGGTTATTATGGAGACGATCGCCGACTTTGGAACTGTGGCGCATTTCAGTGTTCAAACCTTTGCCACGGGTATTTACACAAGCTGGTTCTCGTTCGCCGACCGAGGGGGCGCTGCACAATTGGCGTTGGGATTGTTGGTATTTGCATTTTTGGTTGCCGCATTAGAACATCAAAACCGTGGCAAGGCGACATACGCAACAAAAGGCCGCCAAGAGCCTTTCCCACGGATGTACCTCAAAAAACGCTACGCAATTGGAGCACAAATTTTTTGCGGGCTTCCCGTCTTCTTTGGGGTGATCATCCCCGTTGTCGCCCTGTTTACAATGGGTCTTCATTCCGAACAGAACTTGTTTAGTACGCGCTACATCTCCTTTGTCTTGAACTCTCTTTACCTTGGCTTGGTGGCTTCGGTGGTGACGGTCTGTGCGGCTGTCTTGTTGGGAACGTTCAAACGCGTGACGCCAAATCGTGTCTCAACAGCAAGTCTTTATATTGGCCGCTTGGGGTATGCGGTGCCTGGCGGGGTTATTGCGGTTGGGCTTTTGGTGCCGTTTGCCGGGTTGGACAATTGGATCGACGCACGTATGGAGACGTGGTTCGGCATTTCAACGGGCCTGTTGATCACGGGATCTATCTGGCTGATGATTGCTGCCTATATGATCCGGTTTCTTGCTGCAGCAATCGGGGCATATGACAGTGGATTGGCGACTGTTACTCCAAACATTGATGCTGCATCGCGCGTGTTGGGCCGAACGGATTGGGGGACAGTTCGACAAGTCCATTTGCCAATTTTAAAACCCAGCCTGTTAACTGCATTTCTGATCGTATTTGTGGACACGATCAAGGAACTGCCTGCTACCCTCATTTTGCGTCCGTTTAATTACGATACTTTGGCTGTCCACGCTTTTCGCCTTGCCTCAGATGAAAGACTGCAAGGGGCGGCCGTGCCCAGTTTGATGATTGCCGGCATAGGTTTGGTCCCGGTTATTATATTGTGCGCCCAGATCAGTGATTGGCGCGGTCGCAAATTGCACCCTGCCTAAAACCACGTGCTCTTTAACAGGCGTTGGCCGCTGCTTAACGGGTTGCTATTTCCATCCTGCGTCGTTCAATATTTTTACGGCTGTGTCTATGTTATCCGCGATGTCAGACAATGCGATCGCATCTGGGCGAAAAACCCCCAATGATACCGCCGCCAGAGATATTCATATGTGCCCCGATGTCGTTCTGGTTGGGGAACATCCGACCGATATTGGCAATATCTTGTGCTGACATTCTACTGTCACCTTTGCGCAGAGCACGCGCGTGATAATAAGTGTTCGACATTGCAATGTCGCATTCGCCCGAAGCAATGCTCCGCAACTGATCGGTGTCACCGCCTTGTGGGCTGCGGGCGAAATTGCTGACACCTGCTTTGGCCCAATCAGCGGCTGCTTTTTCGCCGAGATGCGCGACAAGGGCGGCCGTGATATTCTGGGTGTACACATTGGTTGAGGATCGAATGCAAATTTTACCTGCATATTCAGATTTGGCGAGGTCTTGGTAGGTCTTTGGCGGATTGATCACATCGGTTTTGTCGTAAAACAGAATGCGGGCACGCTGGGGAAAAAGCGAACCATTGATTGTCAGCGTCTTGTAGGTAGGCTGGCACTTTGGTTTCCAGTGTCGCGCTATCAATTGACTGAAGCAAATCCAGATCTTTCGCCTGCGTAATGCAAACAGTGTCGACAGTTAGGAAAATATCAGGGGGGGGAGTTTTTTCCCTCGGCGGCCATCCGGACAATTGACTCATCCGAATTGCCTTCGATGCGGTTGAGCGTAATTCCAGTTGCTTTTGTGAAGTCAGAATACAGCCGTTCATCCGTATCGTAATGGCGCGACGAATACAAATTAACCTCGCCATCCGCATAAGCGCCTGTTGCAAGTGATGTCGCGATCAAGACAAGGAATGAAATTTTGGCGAACATGGGCTTTTCCCCGAGGTGATGTATTTTTGGACACGATGTCAGGTACGCCAAATTCGGTGCCAGACAAGGTTAGTTGATAGAAATCGTCAGAATATACCCGATAGTTACGCGCACTTCGAGATGTGGCCTATCATATCATTTGACTAATCTGTACCTGCGTCTGGTTGTTGCAGCGGTCTAACGTATTGAAAGGAAGGGTAAAAGGCAGTAGTGCTGGCATCGCAAAGGGTGTGTTTTAGCAAATATGCCGTGAATTATTGGCGATATCGGGGTCGATAATTTTTTGCCGCGCATGCGATAAAGGTGTAGTTCGGATAGGGGTTTCTTCAGACCTAGGGGCCGAATTTGCAAAGGCACGCGCCAGCGCGGGTGTCAAAATGGGGATGGGACGGATGACACACGCCAGAATTAACCGCCGGGTTGCTGTTGGGCTTTTGGGGGCAGGGGCCCTTGGCGTGACGGGGTCTTGGGCGCGAGGCCTCTCTGCAAGTGGCTCTGAGGCAGAGCTTGAAATTCGCCGGGCCCAGTTTTCCTTTTTTGAGGGAACAACAACGCGGGACATGGTCTCGACACTGCCAGATGCACCACCTCCCGTCATTCGAATGCGCCGGAATGAGGTTTTCCCTGTCGGCGTCACCAATCGTCTAGAAGACTATACAACCATGCATTGGCACGGCTTGCGGCTAGACAATGAAATGGACGGTGTTCCGTATTTAACCCAAATCCCGATCGCTCAGGGTGAACGGTTCGAATATGCGCTTATGTCGCCTGATGCAGGGACGTTCTGGTACCATCCGCACTGTATGACAATGGATCAAATGGCGCTTGGTCTAACGGGTATTTTAATCGTGGAAGAGGATGAAGACCCGGGTTTTGACATAGATGTGCCGCTCAACCTGCGTGATTTTCGGCTGAACGGCAAAGGTGAATGGTTAGATCTATGGACAGCGCGCGGCGCTGCCCGGGGTGGTACTTTTGGCACTGTCATGACCACAAACTGGCAAAGAGAGCCGCGCTATGATGCGCCGGCGGGGGGGCTTGTGCGTGTTCGTTTGGCGGCAACAGACACAACCCGCATTTACAAACTGTTCGTCCCAGATGCGGATGCCAGACTGATTGCGTTGGATGGCCATCCCTTGCCGCGCCCGATTGCCGTTCCCAAGACCGAAGATAACCCGATTTTGATGGGGCCGGGACAACGTGCTGACATTGCTGTACGCATGCCTTCCAGCGAGGGCCAAACCGTGCACATCATGACCGATGCACCGGGAGAGGCGCGGCTGTTGGCAAAATTGCGCGCCGTTGGCGGCAATGCGTCACGGTCCTTGGACGAACTTTTGCAATTGCCCGCCAACCCTGTTCCCGAACCAGACCTTGCACAGGCACGTATCGAAGAGTTTGTGTTTGGATGGACGCCTGAAGGGGATTTGCCCAACAACGGGTTTTGCGGAACCTTAGGGTATACTTTCTGGTCTATAAACCGAACCCCCTGGCCCGGGGATGCGGCCCCGGGTGCAGGCCCATTGGCAACCTTTCGCAGAGGAGAAAGCGTTGTGTTGAGGCTGCGAAACGAAAGCCCGAACGATCACCCCATTCATCTGCACGGGTTGGCGTTCCGCCCGATCCGCTCGAATAAGCGGCACATTCCGCCCTATTGGACAGACACCGTTCTGTTACAACGCGACGAAATAATCGATATTGCGTTTGTCGCAGATAATCCCGGGGATTGGGCTTTCCATTGTCATGTTATTGAACATCAGAAAACTGGTCTGGCGGGATACATTAAAGTCCTAGCGTCATAAGGATGTTGTATTCGACGTCCAGCGGCGAATTTCACTCTGCTTACTGTTGGTTAAATACCGCTTGCGATGGGCTGGTTCATGCCAGGAAGTATGCCAATTCTTGGCAAAAACTCCGTTAGATCAAGTCTCTGTCAGGACCGTCCTCAGATTTGGGTTGTTGTTTACGTCCTTTTCAACCAAGTTGGCGGGCGAACCCTACTTCGCTAAATGAAAACGGAATCTCTTGGAAACCCATGAACTGGTCTTCGATTAAATACCGGATATCTCATGGATTGGCCTTGGTGGCCTTCGTCGCGCTGTCTTTAGTGCACTTTGCGCATTCTTGGCACAGTGAACAGACATATGATCCCGCGCTCCAAACGTATTTGGCCAGTGGCGGTCAGCTCAGCGATGTCTGCAACCTATCAGAAAATGGCGAGCATGGACTTGGGGAAACCTGTGAAGCGTGCGTCATCGTGGCTGGGTTTGCTCTGCCGCTAACGAGTGGTTTTGATCTGCCCGTCGTGCGCGTGGCCAAAACGGCTGCTCGCACGGGTGTTGGCACAGTTCAGCTGTCATTCGCCTTTGACCTGTCGCGCGCGTCTCGCGCTCCACCTGTCCACACGTAGCATCCCTTATAAAAGCAAGCGATATTGAGCAGTGGACTGCGCAATTGTCTGACTTTTGTCACCTTAAAACGATCTGCCATACACAGGACAAGCGCGACATCGTGCACGTGGCAGATGCTATGTACATCGAACAGGAAAAACTATGTCAAACTCATTCACTCGCCGGTTCTTAGGAGCCGTGCTTGGCGGCGCAATGATGCTGCCGCTTGCGACATTTGCCGATACTTTGAACGTCACCGATGCGATTGGGCGCACGGTTGCAGTGCCCGAAAAGGCAGAACGTATTCTTCTGGGTTTCTATTTCGAAGACACGTTTGCTGTTGGGGGCCCTGATGTCTATGAGCGCGTTGTGGGGATCTCTAAAGAGGCTTGGGCAGGCTGGCGGAGCCTGCAATGGGACGCATATGTCCAAGCTGTTCCAAGGATTGCCGAGATTGCGGACGTAGGCGAAGTCGATTCAGGCTCCTTTTCCCTTGAAGCAGCAATTGCCACCCAGCCAGATGTCGCGATTTTGGCAGCTTGGCAGTATGATGCATTAGGCGAAACGGCCCAGCGAATAGAGGCTGCTGGCATTCCTGTGGTGGTTCTTGATTTCAATGCGCAAGAAGTTGAAAAACATGTTGCCTCAACGCTGGCGCTTGGTGTGATCCTTGGCGAACAAGACCGCGCGCAGGCACTGGCGGACAATTATGAAAACGCCTATGCGGATGTCCTTGCGCGGGTTGCAAAGGCAAGTTCGAAACCAACGGTTTATGTCGAGTTGGCGCGTAAAGGTGCTGATGAAATTGGCAATTCTTATGGCAATACAATGTGGGGAAAATTGGTCGCGTCAGCGGGTGGTGAAAATATCGCAGAAGATCAAATAGCCAAATGGGGCCCATTGACCCCTGAATACGTCTTGTCAAAAAATCCCGACGTCGTTTTTCTGGCGGGTTCAGGTTGGTTGAGCCGCGATAAAGCCGTCGTAATGGGCCCTGGCGTAGAAACAGAACTGACCCATGCTCGGATGCAGCCATATCTCGGTCGTCCCGGTTGGGATGAAATCACCGCGGTCAATGAAGGCCAGATCCACGGCCTGTATCACGGTGGTGCGCGCACGTTGTATGATTTTGCTTTCTTCCAATACATTGCCAAAACGCTTCACCCAGAACAATTTGCTGATGTCGACCCGCAGGCTAATTTGGATGCGTTTTTTGAAGAATACATGCCGGTTAAATTCGACGGCACATACATGACACAATTGCCATGAAGATCGAAAGCGGGGCGGCCAAGGCTGCCCCGACCTACCATAAGCTGATTGCAAAACGTATTCTCGTTCTGGCCCTTGCAAGTGTGGTTTTGTTTGCCTGCACCCTTGGTGACATTTTGACAGGCCCGGCTCTGCTGGGCGTGGCGGATGTTTTTTCTGTGTTTTTTACGCCCGGAGACGCCAGCGCGATGAATATGGTGATCGTTTGGGACATACGGTTGCCAATGACATTGATGGCAATTGTTGTCGGTGCGGCCCTGTCTTTGGCTGGCGTTATCATGCAGACCATACTCGGTAACCCGCTGGCCAGCCCTTATACGCTGGGGTTTTCTGCGGCTGCTGGATTTGGGGCCGCAATTGTCATCCTGACAGGTGTTACACTGCCAATTTTTGCTTGGCTCACTGTCCCACTGGCGGCTTTTTTGGCCACTGTTGTTTCAGCTGGTATGGTCTATGGTTTGGCGCGCGCACGGGGTATGACCCCTGAAGTGATGGTTCTCGCAGGCATCGCCACACTCTTTCTGTTCCAATCTTTGCAATCCATGGTGCAATATCTTGCTGCACCCGAGGTTTTACAGTCGATCGTGTTTTGGCTGTTTGGCTCCATGCTCAAGGCGTCCTGGGACAATTTGCCAATCACATTTTTTATCCTCGTGGCCTGCGTATTGGTCATTATTCCCGATCTGTGGCGCCTGACGGCCCTGCGATTGGGGGATGAACGCGCAACAGCGATTGGCGTCAATGTTGCGGGGCTGCGCATCCGAATGTTTGGTGTTGTTGCCTTGTTGACGGCCGGGGCAGTGGCCTTTGTTGGAACAATTGGTTTTGTCGGCTTGGTCGCCCCACATGTGGCACGAGGATTGGTTGGCGAGGATCAGCGATTTTTACTGCCGATGGCTGCGCTTTGCGGTGCAATCATCATGACGGGCGCTTCGATTTTGTCAAAAATTATCTCTCTGGGATCTGTCATTCCAATTGGCATTGTGACGGCCATTTTAGGTGTTCCGTTTCTTTTTGGCCTGATTATTTTTGGCAAGGAGAGACACTGGTGAGTTTCGAGATTGCAAACTTCACGATCGGCTATAAACGTCAGACAATCCTGCGGGATGTTAATTTGTCGTTGGCATCCGGTCAGATCACGGGGCTGATTGGCCCAAATGGAGTGGGAAAATCCTCTTTGTTAAAAGGGATTGCCGGAATTGCAAAATCCGAGGGTTCGATCAAAGACGACGGTGCAATCCTGTCTGATACGCATCGGCGTAAGATCATTTCGTATATGCCGCAAGACAGCAGCGGCGCATCGTCCCTTACCTTGACCGAGGTTGTGCTTATGGGGCGGCTGACCCACCTTGGTTTACGTGTGGATCCTGCGCTAATTCATGGGGTTCACGTCTTGCTAGCAGAATTCGGGCTAGCGCATTTAGCGGATCGAACCCTTGAGGCTGTCAGTGGCGGTCAACGTCAACTTTGCTACCTCGCGCAATCAATGTTTCGAGAACCACAGGTGCTTTTGTTGGACGAACCAACCGCAGCTTTGGACCTGCGACATCAATTGGTTGTTTTTGAAGCACTCAGGAAACTTGCGCAGAATAAACAGATAGCCGTTGTTGTCGCGCTCCACGATCTTTCTCTGGCGGGGCAGTTTTGTGATCAAATTGCTTGCCTAAGCGGCGGTCGGTTGGACGCAATCGGTGCCCCAAGGGATGTGTTGACTGCCGCCCGAATTGGTCGGGTTTACGGTATCAAGGCCGAGGTCGAGCATAAAGAAAACCAAACTGTCAGGGTCACCGCGTTGCAGGCCATCGGGTAAAATCTGGCGGATATCAGCACTCGTCCCGGGGAAACTGGCATAAAAGAGGAAGTTCGGTCCAAGCCCTGATCCTGCCCGTTAAAAAAGCTATTCGCGATCCCACTTTTCGCCACTAACAGCGTCAAAGATATGTAGATGCTTGGGGTCAGGTTTCAGGAAAACTGTTTCACCAGGTGCGAAATTGTGCCGTTCTCTGAACACAGCCGTTACATCTTGTCCTTCAAATCGCAAGAAAACCATCGTCTCCGCGCCAGTTGGCTCAGTAACTTTGACTTGCATCGGCAACCCATCATCCGACAAAATGAGATGCTCGGGCCGCACGCCCAGTTGAATTGACGCCGTGCCGTCAGGACCCGAGAGCAACTGGTTGCCTACTTTCACTTTTCCCCCTGACAATTCCGCGTTTAATAGATTCATCGAAGGCGCACCGATGAAAGTAGCCACAAAAATATTGTTTGGGTTGTCATATAGTTCAAGCGGTGTACCGACCTGTTCGATGCGCCCACCCTGCATGACGACAATGCGATCTGCCAATGTCATGGCTTCGATTTGATCATGGGTCACAAAAACGGTTGTTGTTTTTAATCTCTGGTGCAATTCCTTGATCTCGGTGCGCATTTGAATGCGCAGTTTCGCATCCAGATTGGACAGCGGTTCATCAAACAAAAATACTTGTGGGTCACGCACGATCGCCCGCCCCATCGCAACACGCTGTCGTTGCCCGCCAGACAGATGGCGCGGTTTGCGATCCAGATAGTCGGTCAGACTTAAAATCTCGGCGGCTTCTTTGACACGGCGATCAATTTCCGATTTGTCAGCTTTCGCAACCTTGAGCGCAAAACCCATATTTTCGGCCACGGATTTATGCGGATAGAGGGCGTAGGTTTGAAACACCATTGCGATGTCGCGTTGCGAGGGGGGGAGGTTGTTTACGATCCGGTCCCCGATAGAAATCGTCCCGCCGTTTATTGGTTCAAGTCCCGCAATCATACGGAGCAGCGTTGATTTTCCGCAGCCCGAAGGACCAACAAGGGCTACAAACTCGCCGTCGGCAATTTCAACATCAAGCCCATTTATGACCTCGACGGCGCCATACGACTTGCAAATTTCCTGTATCTTAACGCCTGCCATTTTCTGAATTCCCCCGCCCTTAGCGGCGATGCTAGTCAATGGTGGGTTCGCTGTCCACGCCCTTCACCTGAGTTTAGTTGACTTGCGTTTCGTAAGCATCATACTCGACCGGGTGCGGGGGAGGGGACAAGGTGTAGCATGTTTAAATGCCGACACCTTTTTGGCACTGCCAATTTTCGCACCATAATGTTCAGATGATTTCTTGGGAGGAAACACGTGAAAGTAGAACTCTACAACTACATTAGGGCTGCGCAGAAAATAAATCGCCGCCAGGTCTTGAAAGGCTCTGCTGCAATCGGAGCCATGGCGGCCTTGCCTCAAGGGGCTCTCGCTGGCGGGCATGAAAATGTCAGGGCGGAAATTTTAAAAATTCCCGGGGTCGGAGCAGGGTCTCCGACAGACAGTGATTGGCAAAAAGTTGGTGAATTGTGTCTTGGAGCGACAAAAGAAAACGTCGCAGAAGGCGAGTTTGACGGCGTTGAATTGACCTTCATGGGATTGAACAACCAAAACTTGCACAACTTTTTGTTTCGCGGTTTCCTAAAGCCGTGGGAAGCCTACACCGGTGCCAAGATCAACTGGATCGACCTTGCGCAAGCAGATTACAACGCGCGTTTGCAGCAATCTATTGCGACGGGCACCGTTGATTTTGACCTCATTGAAATGGGCGCGCCTTTTGAAGGAGACGTTTTAGGCAAGGGCTTGGCTTCAGAGATGCCTGAGTGGGTAAAAGAACAAATCGACATGGATGACTATGTGGATTACCTCAAAGCGCCTGTTGGAACCTGGGATGGTAAAACATATCGTGTTTCAATTGATGGGGATTGCCACACCTTTGCCTATCGGAAAGATTATTTTGGACCTGATGGGATTGGCGGCGCGGATGTGCCAACGACTTGGCAAGAGATCAACCAAGTATCTAAGGATCTGGTCGGGAAGGAAGACCCGCTTACTGGATTGCCGGCACATGGGTACCTCGATCCGTTGAAAGGTTGGGGAGGCTTCGGCTTTTATTTCCTCGAAAATCGTGCATCTGCCTATGCAAAACACCCCAACAGCCCGGCATGGTTGTTTGAACCTGACACCATGAAACCGATGGTCAATAATCCGGCTTGGGTTCAGGCCATTCAGGATGTGATGGACCTGATCGAGGCAGGCGCTTACCCGACGGACCAAATCAACGCGGATCCGGGAACGACGGCATTCCAACAGTTCCTTGCCGGGACGGGTTCAATGCTGATGTGGTGGGGCGATGTTGGCTCTAGCGCGCGCACATCCGACACCTCAGTGGTGGGCGATGTCGTCGGCTTTGGTGTGAATCCAGCGTCTGATCGTGTATATAATGCCAAAGATGGGGCTTGGGAAGAAACCCGCAACGAAGCGCCAAACATGGCTTATATTGGCTGGGGCGTTTATGTCATGGCCACGGTCGAGGGTGATGAAAAGAAAAAGAAAGCGGCTTGGTCTGCGGCAGCACATTTGGGTGGCAAAGATCTGTCACTTTGGGCGTCTGCCTACCCCTCTGGTTTCCAGCCTTATCGGAATTCGCATTTCCAATTCGAAGAATGGGAAGAGGCCGGGTATGACCGCGCCTATGTCGAGGATTATCTCGGGTCCAATGCGGATAGCTACAATCACCCGAATGCGGCGATCGAACCACGTATTCCGGGTATCTTCCAATATTATTCTGTTGCCGAAGATGAATTGGCAAAAGGCTATGCTGGTCAATATGGATCGGCACAGGAAACAGCAGATGCTATTGCTGCGGCGTGGGAAAAAATCACCGATCAGATCGGTCGAGATAACCAGATCGCAGTCTATAAGGCGTCACTGGGACTGTAAGAGACTGAAACAAAGCGAAAAGCGCGACTATTTGATCGCGCTTTTCCATCACTATTCATCCATAAATAATGAAAAATATTTCAGGTCATATCTGGCATTTTTCTAGGCTGGAAAATGACCGCCAAATCATCATTGAATTGACCGGACAACCTACTTGCGTAGCGGTAAAAACCGGATTTTCTGATGAGTGAACATATGCCTATATTCATGTTGGAGCGGGCGGCGGGAATCGAACCCGCGTCATTAGCTTGGAAGGCTAAGGTCTTACCACTACACAACGCCCGCTCAACAGAATCTGTATCTATTTCATACCTACGTGGGCGTCAAGTGAGCCAAGTGAAGTTGGTTGTAGGAAATTCAATTACGTTGCCCTGCATTGTCCAAACCTGCTGCACCAGCGCGCATCTTGCTGTCATTACGTGACTTTTTCGAGTTCGCTATTTTTTAGCCTGCTTCGTCCCGGGCCTTTAATGACGCGATGATACTGGAGCTTCGGCGAAGTATTGTTACCGCTGAGCCGATAGCAATAATCCAAAGTGCGATGTCGAGAACGGCCCAGCCGAAAATCGTTGGACTGAAAATCGCGAGCAATGCTGCTCCTGTAGTTACTGCCATGCGTTGTGGCTTGGCCATCGGCCCTTGGAAGTTCGCGGCAAGCCCTTGGGCGCTGCCGAGTTCGCGAATATAGGCGCACCCTACTGCCAGTGCAGCGGCTGCCCAGCCCAAGGCGATGAAACCTGATCCGAGCCCAACCCCGACCAATATAAATACATCCGCAACCCGATCAGGCATTTCATTCCAGAACGGACCATCAGGTTCCGCTTTTCCGCCTTCGACGGCCACCATGCCGTCAAATAAGTTACAGAGCAGACGCACCTGACAGAACAATGCAGCGAGGATGAGGCAGGCACCATAAAAGAGACCGCTGGTCATGCTCGAGGCCCAAAAGGCCGCGCCAGCAAAAGCAGCAAACGCCATGGACGCTTGAGAAATGCGATTGGGCGACACGCCGCTGTTGGCAAGTTTGCGCGCGATGAGGGCTGCAAGTTTGGTATCTCGGCTGGTGATGGGGCGGCGTTCAGACATGGCGGCTCATTGTGAGGGTATAAAGGAGGGCGTAAAGTGTCGAAACAGAAAGAGGCACCGATATTGTCGTTAAAAGAGAAGGCGTACGGGCGATCGTGTGAATCGCCGTCAGCAGTGTCAGTGAAACGAGAAAGGCGGCGAATGGTGGCGCAATGAGGCGTTTCCACCCATCGGTGCGCCAGAAGATACGTTCAACCACATTTTTCAGAAACAAGGTGATGGCGGCGGTGATGAGCCCTTGAATGATGCCTGCTATGACTGGCGCTGGCATCGGATGTGCCCGGTTGGCAAAGGCCGCCCAACTGCCCATCAGAAGCAGACCGCCCACTCCATGCACGATCTTGCTTTTTAAAAAACTCATACGGTCGACCAGAAATATCGGACAACATGAAAAAAGATCGGAGCAGAAAAAACAACCGAATCGAGGCGGTCAATGAAACCGCCATGCCCGGCAATCAAATGTCCCCAGTCCTTGATGCCTTTGTCGCGTTTAATCGCTGACATGACCAGGCCGCCGAAAAAGCCCATGACCGCGATTAGCAGCGAGACAAGAAAGGCCTGCCAGAACGCAAAGGGTGTCATCCACCACAGGCAGGCCCCAAGCAGCGAGGCGGACAGAACACCGCCCAAGAACCCTTCCCATGTTTTCGACGGCGATAGGATAGGTGCGATTTTACGGCGCCCGAATAGTTTGCCGAAGACATATTGTAGAACATCCGATCCCTGAACGACCACCACAAGAAATGCGATGAGTAAAATAGATTTGCCCTCAAACCCCGGAATTTGAAGCGTTAGAAGTGCGGGTACATGGCTGGCGGCAAACACGCAGATCATTAACCCCCATTGGGTTTCCGAGACACGCGTTAGGAAATTCTCTGTCTCGCCTCGAAGTGCCGAAATGATCGGCAGGAAAAGGAACGCATAGACCGGAATGAAAATCGAATAAAAGCCATACCAACCGACCCAAACCAGATAGTATTGAATGGGCAGGACGACGAAAAATGCGGTCGCCAAAGCATAGTGATCTGCGCGCGATTTTGCGGTCAGGGTCAAAAACTCACGCATGGCTGCAAAGGATAGCAAGCCAAAGAGTGTAACCGCCCCGGCGCGCCCAAACAGCATCGCGAGCGATAAAAGCGCAGCCATCGCCCACCAGGCGTTGATGCGCGCGATCAGATTTTCGATCAATAAATCCGTTTCACCAAGGGGGACCCGGCGTTTTAGTTTTGCCGCGACAAAGGATGCAAAGATGAGCACGCACAACACGCCGCCGATCAGGAAAGTGAATTCGGCGGGTGTATTCATACGTGATCTCCTTTGTCCCGCAATGCCAATAGGGCTGCTCGGCTTCTTGCAAGGAATACGTCTTTTTCTTCCCCGTCCTTTAAACGAAGGGGTTCGCCAAAACATACTGTGCAAACCAACGGAATTGGCAATATTTCCCCTTTTGGCATTACGTGGTTCAGGTTTTCGATCCATACCGGAACCAAATCAACGTCTGGGCGTTGCGTCGCCAGATGGAATATCCCCGTCTTGAAGGGTAAAAGGGGTTCGTCAGCAGTGTTCCGGGTTCCTTCGGGAAACAGGATCAGCGAACTGCCAGCGTCCAAGGCCGCAGCCATTTGTCCAATCGGGTCTTCCTTGCGCGTTTCTTTATTACGATCGATAAGAACTGCATTAAAAACTTCGCGTCCAATAAAAGCCTTGAGCTGTGAGGTGAGCCAGTAATCCGATGCTGCAACAGGCCGGGTCAGGCGGCGCATATTGGGGGGCAAAACAGCCCAAATTAAAACAAAATCGCCGTTGCTCGTGTGATTTGCGAAATACACCCGTTTGGAGGCCACAGGGTCAGCGCCTGCCCAAATCGCGCGCACTGCTGTTATCAGGCGCGCGAACAAAATGATTGCCATGCCGGTGAGATTGGCTGAAATGGATATGAAGTTCATTTTTGGCCTAACGGTGTTGGCTATGGCAACAAGATTGCCAAATGCAGGCCTAAAAGAAAAGGACTCGTTTTGGAACGGTTGTTTTACATTTAAGCCATGCTTTTGAAGGTTTTGACCTAATGCCGCCGCCCGATGTTTAGGGATAAATTTGACCCTTGAGAATTGCATCGTGTTTGGTTGAAATTCACTCGTTTCGTTTTCACAGCACGTTCATTATGGCGATCACGCCTTAAGGCTGGCGCGAAATTCGGTGGGTGTCATCTGCATGTGCTGCCGAAAGGCAGAATTGAAGCCTGACAATGATCCGTATCCCACGGAAAGCGCGACCTGCGTTATTTGCCAATCTGTTGTCGCGAGTTCTTCGACGGCCTTCATGATCCGGATATGGCGCAGCACTTCGCGCCAAGTCATTCCCATTTCACTGGCAAACCGTCGTGCCAACGCGCGGGTCGACTGGTTCGACTTGATGGCAATTTCCTCAAATGTTGGATCTGCATGCGCCATGACTTCGGTGAGCTCAATCGCCTTGGTAAGTTGAGGGGAGCCCGGTGATGGCAAAACGCATTTACTGGGCGTCAACGCCAATTGTTCCACCACGGCGGAAAGCGTTCCGAAAATGCGTTTGGCAAAAGGGGAAAGTGGCCCGCTATCGCTGCCCCATTTGCGGCATTCCCGGACCAGTTCTCGCGCGAGCGGGGACATTTCAAAAACCGTTAACACACGCCGCGGTTCAGGCATAAAGTCAGGAGAAAACAAAACCGAAGCGGACGTTAACTTAGATAACACAGTGATTGTGATTGGATGTCCCGCCCGGATCAGGGCAGCACGAGCAGGCGCCAATGTCCATCGTTGCCCATCTGCTTCGAGACGCACTGTGCCTTCCAATGCATATAATAAATAGTGGCGATCCACCTCAAATTGAGTTGGTTTCGCGGGCTCAAAACTTCGGTGGAGACAATAGGCGTCAGGCTGCATACTTACTGTCTATGCTTCGATCAGTGTTGCGTCAAACCGCCTGCTCACAGGCGCAGATACCAGAAGTGGCCGCAGTATTTCACTAATTTTCGAAAAGCTGTCTGATGCAATATAGCCAGCAAATGCGTTTGCGGTTTCCCATTCCTGCAGAACACCTGCATTCTGTGGGTTTGTTGCATCAAGAAATGGGACAAATGCAATGGACCCGTCCATCGTGCAAACTGTGTCCACTTCGCTTTTTAACGCCTCCATGGCGAGGTCGCGGTCTTGAGGCGAGAAGGAGAACATAACGTGTACTAATAGCATTGGGCGGTCTTTCTTTATGTCAGGGTTTTGAAAAAATGTAGCCAAGACTGGTTCGACTGGGCGGTCCCGAGCGGAATCTATGCAGGCGGAGCGTTGTTAAACCTGCCTGTTGTGCCATCCTGCAAATGGTCTCCGGTTGAAACCAACGATGTCGGAATCTTATCCAAATCAACCAGTTGCACCAATGCGGTTTGGATACTGTCAGATAAAGATGACCACCGTGCGCTAGTTGATCTGCGAGCTGTCGCATCGTGGCAAACGGATCATCGAAATGTTCTAGGACATGAGAGGCCAAAATCACGTCGTATTTTATTTCATTCGGAAGATACTCAAAACCCATGTTCATGACTCTGGGTTTGAGGCCGCGGGATGAGAATTGTGCATGCGCGTGTACAAGCATAGCCGCCGAAGGATCGAGAAGCGTAATCTCCTGGCTGCCCCCGACTTCGATCCATGAGAGCGCAAACACCCCGGTTCCCGTTCCAACATCTAAAACTGATCCGGTTGCGGATACTGAGTTTGCCAAAAACTCTGCATAGGCTTTGACGTAGCCAAGGCGCAGTGCTTTCTCTCCCCATTTTGCGGCGGCAACTTCATATGTAATCGATAAGTTCATGCGACAGGTCTACAGGCCGCGCAGTTAACATGCTCACGTCAAAGTGCCGGATGTCGCCGCGAAACTGCCAATTGGGAGATTCAGATGATCGCTGCATGGTGACTGTTACCACCCACGCAAGGTCTCGCTCGTTTATACGGGTTCTTACCAGTGTCACTGGCTGGGTGTCTTCACGCCGAAACCACCCAGCAATGTTAAGCGGTCACCTAAAGCCTGAGCTCACAGTTTCACTGCTCGAGGATGGCAATCCGCTAACGCAAACGATCCAAGCGAGCATTGGCCTTGCCATAGAATAGTTTTGTTCCCCAGGCTTTGCATTTCGCAACAAGCGAAAATTAATGTAACAGAGGGAAACAATGAGGATGGCTCGGCGCCTGATGCTGGTCTTCTACGCGATGTTGAACAGCTCTCCAATATGCACGGGTCAGCGATGACTGCAATTTTCCGCACCGTGGAAAAGCATGCTCGTTTCATTGCTGACGCGAAAGTAGTTTACTACGAATTTGCTGTTCGCGACGGTGCAGTTTTGTTCAAGAGCTTCGTCACACGCGGCTTTGCTGAGCGTTTCCGTCGCGGCGATGTATTGAACGTTGCAAGCAACACCTTTGCTAACGGTCGTTTAGATAACTGTTGTAGGCCAGTACAACAACGCCCCGCTTGATCGGTCTTAACCCGCACCAGAGACCCCTAACGATGGCTTGAACTCACGTCCTTAAAATGTCCGAGGTACAAAATGACTACGCATATTACTTCTGAGAATAACTATTACCACGCCGTCCCGTCCGACCTGAAGGGAGGACGATGGGTTTTTTATATCCATATTCGGCTTGGATAGGTGAAATTGCGCGTCAGGCGACGATGAGCTTCGGCGCAGCTTCATCATAACGCTGCTGCACCCACCAAAGAATGCTGAGTCAGGCAATCCTAAGTTCGCGACCTTCGCGCCATTTGTTCTTGATGCGCTTTTCTACATATTTTACCTGAACTGGTCCGGTAAACCTTGAAATTGCGGGGAGAATTTGGTCCAATGATTGTCGTTAGGATCTGGCATTGCAACAGGTTACCTGCGCAAGATCAGGAATCACGCATTCGATTTTATCTAAAGAGCGCCCACCTAAAAATTCTGCAGCATTATCAGACAACGACAAGAGCCGTTGAAAACCAATATTTCTTTTGCGTTTGCCTATTTGTTGCTCCTTTTGATCAAAATTTGGGACATGACAGCTTTATTAAGTCCAGACCCTGTTTAAGGTCATCTCGCAATGCGATGGCGGCCTTTTCAGGGTCATTCGCGCTTAATGCATCAAGCAAATCTGAGTGTTTATCTGGGAGGCTGGATGTTCCGTATCGCCCACAAACCACACGTACGCTTGGCCCGAATTGGACCCACAATGACTTTACGGCCCTCTCTAGAATAGGGGCATCTGCTCTCTGATAAATTGCAGTGTGAAATGCGTTATTCCGTTCCAAATACCTATCCACATCCCCACGAGATATCGCGTCGTCGATTTCCAGATCAATCAATCTAAGGGTTTCAATAGACTGCTTTTCTATTACTTTTGCTGCGCGCGCGGCAAGCTCTGGTTCAATTTGAAAACGTAGAAAATATAAATCCTCAATGTGTTGTATGGACAGGTTGGGCACAACGACTCTGCGGTTCCCCAAAGTTTCAAGCGCATTTTCTGCGCTTAGCCTGCGGATCGCTTCACGAGCGGGGGTCATTCCGACGCCCAGATCGGCGCAAAGCCCGTGTATGGTTACCGGTTCACCCGGGGCATACTTTCCCAATAAGATACGCTCACGTAGCCGTAAGTACACTGCTTGATGCTCGGGCACTTTGCTAAGTTTTTGTTGCATTACGCTTTGTCTCTTTGAATACAGTCGATTAACACTTAGTCGTAAAGTTCTTGCTTTTGTCAAACTCTTGATCAAATGTTTTTAAAACTAGAGAGGAACCCAATGAAACTAACTCGATCCATCGCCACGACCGTTGCGTTTACCGCAGTTGTTAGCGGCGCACATGCAGACGAAGTTCGTGTTTACAACTGGTCTGACTACATCGATACAGCGCTTCTCGAGCAATTCGAAGAAGAAACCGGTATCAAGCTCATTTATGACGTATTCGACAGCAACGAAGTGCTGGAAACTAAAATGCTGGCCGGCAGCTCTGGGTATGATGTTGTTGTTCCAAGTGGTACATTTTTGCAGCGTCAAATCCAAGCTGGGGCTTTTCAAGAGCTTGACACAGCCCAACTGAGCAACATTGGTAATGTGTGGGATGTTATCGAGGAACGCACGGCGCAGTATGACCCGGGCAACGTCTATTCCGTAAACTACATGTGGGGCACCACTGGCATTGGAGTGAACACGGGTCTTGTTGCAGAAGCCTTGGGTGAAGACGCGCCTGTTGACTCGCTGGCGCTTGTTTTTGATCCCGCTAACATGGAAAAGCTGCAAGATTGTGGCGTTTATTTCCTTGACGCTCCGACTGAAATGATTCCAGCGGCTCTGGCCTATCTGGGCGAGAATCCTGATGCACAAGACAGCGAAACGCTTGCGTTGGCAGAGCCGGTCCTGGCCGCGATCGCGCCTTACGTGCGCAAATTCCACAGCTCTGAGTATATTAACGCTTTGGCAAACGGTGATATTTGCGTCGCCTTTGGTTGGTCCGGTGATATTCTTCAGGCCCGTGATCGTGCAGCCGAAGCCGAGAACGGCGTCGACATTGCATACAGTGCTCCGGCAGAAGGTGCATTGATGTGGTTTGATCAAATGGCAGTACCTGTTGACGCACCAAACCCAGAGTCCGCCCACAAATTCCTTAATTTCATCCTAGACGCTAAAAATATGGCCGCAGCATCGAACTATGTTTATTATGCAAACGGAAATCTAGCGTCTCAGGAGTTTCTGGTCGAAGACGTGATCGGCGACCCCGCGATCTACCCAAATGAAGAAACTTTGGGGAACCTATACACTACCTCGCCCTACGCTCCCAAAGTACAACGAACCGTGACGCGTATGTGGACGCGTATTAAGTCCGGCACATAGTCGATAAGGAAAAGCGTGCCGAGGCTATTGGGTCTCGGCGCTGTCGCTAAGGCGGAATTCATGACAGATACACCAGTATTCGCGCCTTGGGAGGACCCCGAGGCAAACCCCATAATCCATTTTAATGGCGTCGCAAAGCGGTATGGGTCCTTTACCGCAGTCGACAATATCGATTTGAAGATCTACCCGAAAGAGTTCTTTGCTCTTTTAGGGCCTTCTGGATGCGGCAAAACAACATTGATGAGAATGTTGGCGGGATTTGAATCCGCTACAGAAGGCACGATAACGATTGATGATGAAGATATGGCTGGTGTGCCTGCCAACAAGCGTGCTGTGAACATGATGTTCCAATCCTACGCTTTGTTTCCTCATCTCAGCGTGGCTGATAACCTTGCTTTTGGTCTTAAACGCTCAGACATGCCGAAATCTGAAATTGGCGGTCGCGTCGATGAAATGCTGCGCCTTGTGCAACTGACGAAATTTGCCAGCCGCAAACCTCACCAACTGTCCGGCGGGCAGCGTCAGCGTGTCGCTTTAGCGCGCGCTTTGGCGAAAGCGCCCAAGCTGCTGCTGCTGGATGAACCACTGGGGGCGCTGGACAAGAAACTGCGCCAGGAAACTCAGTTTGAACTGATGGATATTCAGGAGAAGATGGGTACAACCTTTGTGATTGTGACCCATGACCAAGAAGAGGCGATGACTGTCGCCAGTCGAATTGCGGTGATGGACCACGGCCGCCTGACACAGGTCGCCACGCCTGACCGCGTTTATGAGGCCCCCAATTCCGTCTACGTGGCGGATTTTATTGGTGATGTGAATATTATCGACGGCGCTGTTTCCCGAATGGAGGGCGAAGAATGCGAAATGACATGGGCAGAGGGCGTTGCGCCGATCCGTGCCATGACTGGCGAAAATGCAATATTAGGCGGCAAGTCCGCCTTTATCGTACGGCCTGAAAAAGTAGCTATTGCTCAGCAAGAGCCGACAGATTTCCACAACCGTATTAAGGGGACAGTCGAAGACATCGCCTATCTCGGCAATATGTCCACATACTATGTACGTCTGGCAAACGGAGCGCTTGTGAAATCGCAGGTCGCGAACAACCGCCGCATTGCCCGCCGTGGTATCACTTGGAACGATGATGTGTGGCTGTCCTGGAGTGACACGGCCGGCATCATTCTTCCCAACTAAGGGGCGGTTATGAACGTTGCGCGTAAATTCCTGATCGGAACGCCCTATGTGTGGCTCCTTGTTTTGTTCTTGGTGCCGTTTCTGATCGTGCTCAAGATCTCGATGTCGGACTATGCCGTATCGATTCCACCCTATACGCCCACCCTTGATCTGAACGAAGGCTGGGCGGGGTTTCGATCATTCTTGGCAGCTTTGGATTTCGAAAATTTCACCTTTTTGGCCCAAGACGATCTGTATTGGAAAGCGTATCTTTCAAGCCTCAAGATTGCTTTGATTTCGACCTTCCTGACGCTGTTAGTTGGCTTTCCTATTGCTTATGGCATGGCCAACGCGCCCGATGAATGGCGCCCCAGCCTGATGATGTTAGTGATCCTACCATTTTGGACCAGCTTTCTAATCCGCGTGTACGCGTGGATGGGCATTCTGTCGAACGAAGGGTTGCTGAACAGTTTGCTGATGGGCATTGGTCTGATATCTGAACCGCTGGTGATCCTGAACACCAATGTCGCAGTCTACATTGGCATCATCTATACATATCTGCCGTTCATGATCCTGCCGATCTATTCAACATTGGAAAAACTGGATGCATCATTGCTAGAGGCAGCGCAGGATTTGGGGTGCTCTCGTATGGGCGCGTTCTGGTCCGTAACAGTTCATCTGGCCAAGCCGGGGATCATTGCGGGTAGTTTTCTTGTGTTTATTCCGGCTCTGGGTGAATTTGTGATCCCATCTTTGCTCGGTGGTTCAAAGACACTGATGATCGGTAAAGTCCTTTGGGAAGAGTTCTTCTCAAACCGCGACTGGACCGTCGCCTCGGCCGTGGCAATTGTGCTTTTGTTGATCCTGATCATCCCGATTGTGTTGTTCCAACGCAATGAGCAGAAGCAACGGGAGGCTGCGAAATGAGAAAGCTGACGTGGTTTAACACTGTATCGCTGACACTGGGGTTTGCATTCCTTTATATCCCGATGATTATCCTGATCGTTTTTAGTTTTAATGAATCCAAATTGGTGACCGTTTGGGGCGGTTTTTCGACCAAGTGGTATGGTGAGTTGCTGCGCAATGACGCCTTTCTTGAAGCCGCTTGGGTGACGATCAAAGTCGCCGTGATTTCATCCTCCATCGCAACCATTCTGGGCACGATGGCCGCCTTTGTGTTGGTTCGCTCTGGCCGCTTTTTTGGACGTACGCTGTTTTCGGGGATGATCTATGCGCCGCTCGTGATGCCCGAAGTGATCACTGGTTTGTCGTTGTTGTTGCTGTTTATCTCAGTGGGGATGGATCGGGGCGTGATGACCATCGTTCTGGCGCACGCGACGTTTTCGATGTGTTACGTATCGGTGGTGGTGTCATCGCGTATGGCAAGCTTTGACGAAAGCCTTGAAGAAGCCGCGCTTGATCTGGGATGTACGCCCTGGGATGCGTTCAAATCGGTTACTCTGCCGATTATCGCTCCGGCGGTTGTGTCTGGCTGGTTGCTGGCGTTTACCCTGTCTTTGGACGATCTGGTTATTGCGTCGTTCACGGCCGGTCCATCATCAACAACACTACCCATCAAAATCTTCTCGTCCGTGCGTTTAGGCGTCAGCCCAGAGATCAACGCGCTATCAACGCTCATGATTGCGATCGTGACGATTGGTGTCATTACGGCATCAATATTTTCTAAGCGTGCTATCGCGGCGCAAAAGAGAGATGAACAGATGGCAGAGCAATGATTAAAACGGGTCTGTTGCCTTAATCGTCGCCAGAGAGAGACCCTTTGTCGAAATCATTCGAAAAATGAACCTTGGAAGGGTGTCCAACGGCCATCACGACGTTGAAAGTCAGCATCTGAGCAATCGCATTGATGGAGTAATGCTGGTCTCAAGTATCTTACCACACGTGCGATCAGGCGATCCGCACCCTTGTCGAAGATCCGGCCAGCGGAAAGTTAACAGATTAGCTCAGCCAGATCTGCGCCGTCCGGATAGTCGATGTCGAACACTCTGCAACGATCAAGCAGGCGTTGGGATACTATCGCACTCGTTGGCGGTTACGCGCGCGAGGCCTAAGCGGAATTTCATTATTGACCGCGCCCGTAGGTTGTTGATCGACGTGGAGGAAGACACCTCGCGGCTCAAGATGCTTTGGCGAACGCCTAAGAATGTCACTGTTGATGCAGACAATCACACAAACCATTATGGGTAATCATTTCTTCCCATCATGGACGATCATTCGAAACCGAAACATAGATACAAAAGCGGACCGACGCATCAATAGGCACGACCGGCAGGTGGCAGACAAAGAGGACCTGTAATCGCAGCCATTGCCGACGCAGCATGCTCTCTCACATGCGGCAAGTTTCTTGTCGCAATGCTGCGCACTTTGCCAACGCGGCCATTGAAGTGCGAAACCCGGTGCCAATTCCAAGTGGCATTTTCTCTGCGAAAACGTCGAACAGGTAGATCGAAGGACAACCCGGACTTATCCGGGTACGGCCATTGCTGACGCTGCTTTTTTCAATGCTGCAGATCTCAAAAAAGCGCTGCTAGTGTAAGGATCAAAAATGGATATTTAAAACCTTCCAGCCCAAAATTTATGTCGGCATCGACGCGGACGCCCCACTAGATATTTTTGCAAAAGTAGAAAATGGTTTCGCGCTCAGAGTGTGCAATGCAGTGCTTGGATCTGTTGATTGGCCTCGAAAAGAATGACTTCTCAATGCAATGGGGTCCAATAAGCTCAATTGCGCAAGTTTTAGATTGATCGACGCCTTAGAACGATCCAGTTCGTTGCAGCCAAAATCAACAGTGCCCCGGCCCAAAAACTTGGCGACGGAACTTCGTCAAAAAACAAGAACCCGACTGATGTTGAAAATATCAAACTTGCATAAGATAGCACTGAGAGAAACCCAGCCTGCCCGAACCGATGGGCGCGCAGGAAACAGAATTGCGCGGATTGTGCAAAAACCCCGATGGCTAGGAACATAGGCCACTGCCCCGACGACACCGGCTGCCAGCTGATCGCGGCAAACGGGGCCGCAATAAGTGCCAATCCGACAGTGTAGAACGTCATCATAACAACGGTTGGCGCAGCGACCAGTCGACGGGTGGTGATCACAGCCCCTGTCGCGGCAAAAACCACAACCGCTTGCGCGGCCAGACCCCAACCACCGCTCAACTGTGTCGGTTCTACTGCGATTACGACGCCTGCGAGGCCGACACCCGCGGCGATCCAACGGTCTCGGTTGATGACTTCGCGCAACAGCCACGCAGCGGCAATCATCGTCAAGATCGGGCGGGTAAAGCTGACGGCCGTGAACAGTGCCAAGGGCAATCGCGAAATCGCAAAGAAACTGGCGGTCAGCGCGATTGCTGAAAATGCAACGCGCAACGCATGAAGCCGCAAATCAGGCAAGCCTGCGAATGCACCGCGATACCGAATGATCCATGGCAACATCAGAAGGAACCCGACTCCGGCGCGCAAAAACACAAGTTGGAAGGCCGGATACCCCACCCCCAAAGCCTTCACAATCGACAGCGCCCAGATGTTCAGGGCCATATCCGTCAAAAGCCAACAGGCCGCCAAACCGTTGCGATGGGGAGGTTTATTCTCGGTTGGCAAGAAGGTTGGCCATCAAGCGGAAGGCGCCGGGTGTCAAATTCTCCATCTGGTGATGCAGGATCAATGACGTGTGTACATGTCGTCCGGTACCTACGTCCGCGGCAAGCAGGGCGCCTTTTAGGGGCGCCTCACCCTCATCATTCATGGCAAGCAGTGGCACATAGGCATTGTCCCAGTCTTTGGCGAAATACAAACCGCGTTCTTTATGCCAGTCCCCCCAATCCGCCTCATCGATTTGGTTAGGGATGTTCAGCAGCGGGTGCTGAGGTGCTAACACATCAACCAAAGCCGCCGCATTTGTCACACGCCAGCGCAAGGACGGCTGGCCAATTTCCAGACGGAAGGGTGCGGTGTTATCGGGATCCCAGTTGTCCCAAGGGCGATGATACAGCGTGAGCAGGGTGCCACCTGCCGCTGTCCATTCCTGGATTATGGGGATCGCAGCGGCCAACCCATCACAGAACCTAATCGCAAAAATACCGACCACAAGCGTGTCATACTCAGCTAAGGTTGCGGCGTTCAGGTTGGTGCCAGACAGGTCTGTGGCGTCAAAACCCATCCGGTTCAGCCAGTGACACACCCGATCATTTCCGCCACCAACATATCCAACCCGCACGTCCGGCAACTGCGCATTTATGACGGAAACTTGTGTGACGGCCCGCCGCACCAAAGCCCGTGGTGAGATATGATCGCGCCTGATTTGGGTGACGCTTTGCGCCTCTATCCCGTCCAGCGTCAGAACCACCTCATATGACCCTGTCGCCACGTCGTCGGGCACGCTCACATGCAGTTTGTCGTCATCCGTCTCGTAGCTCCATCCGGGTGGCACGATGAGCCCGAGCTGCGCAGAAGTTGGGGCGATGTCTTTTACAGAAACCGAAAATCTGCGTCGCTGATCTGCGAGGTTGATCACGTCATGGGAGGGTGACAATGCGGCTGATCTGTCCGGCAGAACGAGGGGCGGCATTTCAAATGGTACGTCGCGGGTCACCTCAATCCCCTCCACCGAAAGGGTGACACTCAGGCAGGGCGCAACGGGTTGATTGGGCAGATAAATCGCAGGGTATGGATCACTCAGCGCGGCGTCGTTGGTCAGCGTAACCTCGGCCCCATCATTGTGCCATCCGCGCGGCAGTTTGGCTGACAGTGAGATCTCTCCTGCGTCGACCTGCATTTCACTTTTCCATGTGCTGACCTCATCTGGCCTTAGGATTTCGGTGTCGAGGTGCGCATGCACGTCAGCGCCCGCCGCAAGATGGATCACATTGCTGAGCTGTTGTTCTTTGCGGTGTAGTTTATGGCCGATGTCCGGTAGCGCAGCAGCCGGACAGGCGGCAATAGCATCACGCAATTCCTTTATTGCAACGCAGGCCTGCGACAGAACCTTTGGGATGTCCGGAAAGGCTGCCTCCGCCGCGTCGCAGGCATCTTGCGCTTTTGCTAAGTCGGCAGCGATGGTCGGCACCTCCAAATCACGCAAGGTTGCGGCCAACCCGGATGCCAAATCTGTATCTGGTCCGTCGACCAAACTATGTGCAAGGTGCAGCGGCGCGTCGCTTTCTTCTCCTGCAGGGATCCAACGCCCCATGGCTTGGGTGGCGTGTAAAGCGCGACTTTGCTGGCCCATTCGCGCATAGCTCCACCCCGTAACGGGATCACGGCCTCGGGCAGGAATTGTTAGGGTAGCGGGGGGCGGGGGCAGGTCATCGTCATAGGCTTGGCCGGCGCCCGAAACGGCCGGCAAATACATTTTCTTGATCTGCCAAACCGGTCGCGTGCTTCCTGCGAAATCAGGATCAGCAGCGAGGGCTATCACATCGTGGGCCGCTTCGGTCATTGCGCGGTGATGGCCATGCTGACCGGGAACATCCAGGAACGTTGGACAAATGATATCGGGGCGCTCGGTTCGGATGATATCTACGAACCGTGCCAAGGTCCTCTCTTTGCCCCAAATACCCAAGGTTTCGACGCCGGATTTCGAGAACCCGAAATCTGTTATTGGATCGTCTGGCGTGGTCGACAGCCAATACATGCGCAAATCAAGACGGTCGCAGGCGGCTTCCATTTCGGCAGTGCGCAGCGTGCCAAGGGCAGCGCCGGTTTCCGTCCCGATATCGTTCTGACCGCCTTCACCACGTGTTGAACACGCATAGGAGATATCGACCCCGTCGCGAAACCGAAGCGCCGCCAACATTGATGAATCTTCGTCGTCGGGATGGGCCCCTGTGTTCATAAAGGACACACAGGATTTCAATGCGCTCAACGCCTGCCACAAAGCCACAATGCGCGGTCGGTCGCGCTCCTGTGCGATACGGGCCTGATCTGACAACGCCATGATCGTTTCCTTTAGTGAGTGTTTGAAATTGGCGCGCTGAGCGCACGATTTAGTATCATTGCCGCGGCGCCCAATGTGGCCGTCATACGACCTGACGTACCACGCATCAAACGGGGATGGCGGGGTGATGGTCGATTGGAAACAGAAAGGTCAGGTAAAGTTACATTGTTGATCAAGTGATCCAGAAAGGCGTCGGGCATAGCGCCGCCTAGCACAATGGTTTCGGGATCAAATAGGTTTTCCACAATCATGACAGCATGGCTCAGGGCTGTAGTTGCTGTGCCCAACCAAGCCAAAATATCTGGATCGCTTTGATCGAATAAATGAGTGAGTTCATCAATGCTGTCCGCCTGTTTGTTGGCGGCTTGAAGGTGTCTTTGCACCGAAAGACGGCTTAGCGCATCTTCCAGTTTTTGGTTTTGCGGCGGGATCGGGACATGTCCAATTTCGCCAGCATTCCCGAATGCGCCGCGGACAAGCTGACCTTTGTGAATGAGGCCGAGCCCTAAGCCAGCGCCAAAATAAAGATAAGCAAATGTTGACATATCTTGCGCCATCCCGTTCAGGTGCTCCGCAGTCGCGGCGGCATTGGCGTCATTGCTAAGCACAACGGGGAGGCCGAGGGATTGGGTAAATAGGGCGGTTGCGTCGACCTCTTGCCAGCCAATTAGGTCAGATCCCATTCCGGCGATTCCCGTAACGCCAAACGGCCCGGGCATGACAACGCCCGCTCCCAACATCCGACCCGTTGCGGCTGGTACTTTTAAGAGCGCTTTAGCGTATAGCGCCGACACGTGCCCTAAAACCATGTCAGGATGCGTCTCCTTAAGTGCGACGCGTTCCGTATGAATGGCTCGTCCGGCCATATCTAGTAGCGCGGCGAAAACCGCATCTGGCCGTACTTCAATCCCCAACGCATAACCGCCTTCGGGGTTCAGCGAATATTGAATGGCCGGCAGGCCGCGGCCAGCAGTCAAACGTCCTTTTTCGAGCAGCATGCCGTCAGCCGAAAGTTCCGCAATAATGTTGCTTACTGTTTGTGTGGTCAGAGACAACGCCCGCGCGATTTCTGCACGACCTATTGTCCCTGCAGTGCGCACCTGTTCGAGCACGGCCTGCCTGTTGCGAAACCGTGACCGCTCGGCATTACTGCCTTTCTGAAAAGGAATGACCACCATGGAGATTGATTAACTCAAACAATTTGAATTATCAATCTAGCTGAGCTACGTTTTAAGATATGCCTACGAATGGGCTGCCGCCGAATTGTTGGGAGACACGAAATGAAAGCGAATTTGAAAGGTCTGGTTCTTGCCGGAATTACATCATCCACCGCGTTGATTGCGGGCACTGCACAGGCTGTCGAAATTGAATACTGGCAATATTTCTTTGATGCCCGTGTCGATGCAATGGAAATTTTGATTGAGAATTTCGAGGCTGCAAACCCCGATATCACAGTCACAATGACGCATTTCCCTTACGCCGATTACCGGACCAAAGTCGCCGCCGCGATTCCTGCCGGTGAAGGCCCCGATGTTGTGCAACTGTTCTATGGTTGGATGAACGACTACGTCGAAGCTGACTTAATTCAGCCTTTGCCCGCCGATGCCTTTGAACCTGCGGTTATCGACGCCGAGTTTTTCCCGATGGTTCAGGCCATGAAGATTGAGGGCGAATACTGGGCGCTGCCAACGGCTGTGCGCAGCTTAGCCCTATTCTACAACACACGATTGTTCCAAGAAGCTGGTATTGATGGTCCGCCATCCACCCTCGAAGAGTTGATTGAAACCGCAGCTGCCCTAACCAAACGCGACGGTGCTGGCAATCTGACGTCCGTTGGGATGACCGCTGGTATGACGGCGCAGGATCACCACTGGTTCCGCGAAGTTCTGGTCCGCCAGAAAGGTGGCGACCCTTATGTCGATGATTATCGCACCGTGAACTATAACGATGAAGCCGGTGCTGAAGCTTTGGATTTCTACACCAGTTTGTTCATGGGTGACGACGCTGTAACATCCATCGGCTTTATGGATGAACCTCAGGCAGCCTTTAAGGCAGGTCTTGCGGGCATGCACATCGATGGTTCCTTCCGCATCGGATCGCTTGCCGATATTCGCGGTCTAGAATGGGGCGTTGCCGAACTTCCGGCCTCTGCCGACGGGGTCCAGTCGAACTATTCCTCTTACTGGGTCAATGCAATCACGACCAAAGCGGAGGGTGAAAAGTACGACGCTGCCGTCCTGTTCATGGAATATCTGACGTCGGATGAGGCGATGCAGGTCTGGCTGGATACAGTCGGCGAATTGCCTGCAAAACCGTCCGTAGGCATGACAGACGAAAACGCCAACAACGAGATCTTTGGCCCTTTCATCCGTGGACTGGCCTATGCCAACACATCCAAATTCGTCGATGAAAGTGCGCAGCGCCAAGTCCTAGTTGAAATGGTAGAACGTGTGCAGCTCGAAGGGATGGACCCGGCTGAAAGCCTCGCGATTGCGGCTGATGCTGAACAAGCCATCCTCGACGAATACTACGCCGAATAAACCGACACGGTGCCGCCCTGATCACGTATCGGGGTGGCATTTTACGGCTCCAAACAGGCACATTCCATGTATCGTAATCTGACAATCCGCCAGAAACAAATCGTCTGGGCTTGGGCTTTTTTGGCGCTTCCAGTCTTGTTCTACACCGTGATCCGGTTTTACCCTACGGGCAACGCGATCCTGATCAGCTTTCAGGAATGGAACCTGCTCGGAAGCCGCACATGGGCGGGTCTTGAGAATTATGAAAAGCTCTGGAACGATCCGGTGTTCTGGAAGGTTTTCAAGAACACGTTTGTCTATCTGTTACTTGGCACGCCGATCAGTCTGGTTTTGTCGTTCGTCATCGCCTACCACCTTGACCGTTTAAGGTTGATGCACGGATTTTTGCGAATGCTGTATTTCTTGCCGTTCATGACAAGCGCCGTTGCGATGGCATGGGTGTGGCGTTGGTTTTATCAGGACGTCCCGATTGGATTATTCAACAATATCCTCGCCAGTTTCGGCATCCCGCAAATCAGCTTTCTGCAATCCACGACCAATTCCCTGCCGTCTGTTCTTGCCCCAGCAGTCTGGGCGGGCCTCGGATTTCAGGTGATCATTTTCCTTGCTGGCTTGCGCGCGATTCCGACCAGTTATTACGAGGCTGCCAAAATTGACGGGGTTGGTTGGTGGACCGTTCTGACGCAAATCACCATTCCGCTGCTGCGCCCGACAATCGTGTTCATCGTGGTGTTTTCCTCGATTGGATTCCTGCGCATTTTCGATCACGTGTTCAATATGACCACGAACAATCCCGGCGGCCCGCTGAACGCGACCAAACCGCTGGTGTTGATGATCTATGACACTGCCTTCAATGGGTTCGATATGGGCTATGCAGCGGCGCAAACGGTGGTTCTGTTTACCGTTCTGCTGATCGTGTCGCTGATCCAACTTCGCCTTCTCAGGAGCGACTAGATGACAACGGCCCCAGACCTCCCTCGCGCGTCTTCTGATGCCCTGCTGAAAGCAACGCCGCAAAAACGTCCCCGTAATATGGGGCAAATCATCCGTTGGCTGCTTCTGTTTATCGGCGGCATTTTGATGGTGATGCCCATCGTTTATATGATCTCGACCTCGCTGAAATGGCCGCACGAGGTCTATAACATCAATCTGATCCCCGACGACCCTACAGTGGACAACTACGCTTACGTGCTTGAAGACGGGCGTTTCTATTGGTGGTTCGTCAACTCGATGATCATCGCCACGATTACCACGATTTGTAACCTGCTGTTTGACAGCCTCGTTGGCTACACCCTCTGCAAATTCCGGTTTCCGGGACGTCAGATTGTTTTTATCGCCATTCTCTCCACCCTGATGATCCCCACCGAAATGCTGGTGATCCCTTGGTATTTGATGAGCCAACAGTTCGGTTGGCTCGACAGTTATTGGGGCATCATGTTCCCCGGTCTGATGACAGCGTTTGGCACCTTCCTGATGAAGCAATTCTTTGAATCCGTGCCGGATGATTTCATCGAAGCGGCGCGCATTGATGGCCTGAACGAGCTTCAAATCTGGTGGACCGTGGCCATGCCGCTGGTGAAACCCGCGCTCGCCGCCCTCGCGATTTTTGTATTCCTTGGCAATTGGACCGCGTTTCTATGGCCCCTGATCGTAACGAATTCCGTGGGCATGTATACGATCCCCGTGGGCCTATCCGGCTTTGGGGATGAGGCCGACGTGGCATGGGAATTGATCATGACGGGTGCTGCGATTTCAACCATCCCGACGTTGGTCGTGTTCCTGATTTTCCAACGTTTTATCATTCGCGGCGTGGTTATGGCGGGGCTGAAGGGATGACAGACACCAGCGTCTTTCCGAATCCAATCTACAAATCGACCGTCCTCGCACCGCTCTTTGAAGGCGTCAAAACCCACTACGCGGCCCATATGGTAGCAATCAATCGTGCCCATCTGGTGATGTTGGTTGAAACCTCGATCCTGTCCGCCGCTAACGGACAAAAGATCGCCCAGGCCCTTGATGCCATCGACACGGAAACCGACATTTCTGCGCTGACCTACACCGGCGAACATGAAGATTACTTTTTCTACGTGGAGGCTGAACTGCGCAATCGCCTTGGAGATCTTGGCGGGGCGTTGCACACCGCACGGTCGCGCAACGACATGGATCACACGTTATTTAAGATGGCGTTGCGCACGCGGGCAGAACACATGCTTGTGCAGATCGCAACCCTGACAGAGGCTTTGATCGCCAAAGCGCGCGCTGAATCTGACACATTGATCGTCGCCTACACCCATGGGCAGCCCGCGCAACCGACGACGTTTGGCCACTACCTTGGGGCGATGATCGAAGTTTTGAACCGTGACGCGGAACGCCTGTCCGCTGCAATAGACAATCTTTGCCATTGCCCAATGGGGGCTGCCGCGATTACTACGTCCGGCTTTCCGATTGATCGCAAACGCATGGCAGACTTGTTGGGTTTCGAAGCGCCGCTTGTGAATTCCTACGGCTGTATCGCGAGCGTCGATTACGTGACCGGACTGTATTCTGCGATGAAACTGGTGTTTCTACACCTCGGGCGCGTGACGCAAGATCTTGCCTTCTGGTCGTCGTTCGAGGTCGGTCAACTGTACGTCCCAAATGCTCTTGTGCAGATCAGTTCAATCATGCCGCAGAAACGTAACCCGGTGCCGATTGAACACATGCGCCATCTGGCTTCTGTCACCTGTTTTCGCTGCGACACCATCGTCAACACGATGCACAATACGCCGTTCACCGACATGAACGACAGCGAAGGCGAAGTTCAACAAGCCGGGTATGCGGCGTTTGACAGCGGTGCACGCGTTCTGGAATTGTTAACAGCTTTCCTGCCGGCCTGTTCGATAAATGAGGCCAACGTGCGTCGGAACACGGACGCGGCGAGTATCACAATAACCGAGCTTGCCGACACTCTAGTGCGCGACGAAAATCTGACGTTCCGACAAGCCCATGAAATTGCCGCTCATGTTGCGGTTATCCTCAATGGCGCACCACTGTCTGACGGGTTCGATACATTCTTGACGGCTTTTCAGAGGGCGACTGACCGCGCACCGCAGATTGATGAACAAGCCTTTCGAACCGCAACCAGCCCCGAAACCTTCGTGGCGCGACGCGATCGGATTGGCGGGCCGGCACCCGCTGCACTGGACGCGGCCCTCATAAGCTACGGCACCGATCTGATGACGATTTGCGCCCAGTCCACAGCGCGGACGCAGCGTATCCATGACGCAGACACATCCCGCGCCGCCGCCTTCGCCCAATTGCTGGAGACCTGAAATTGGCCAACCTTATCCTACGCAACCTGACAAAATCCTACGGCACGACCGAGGTTTTACATGATATTTCATTGGACGTCGCTGACGGTGAATTTGTTGTCTTCGTCGGCCCTTCAGGCTGCGGGAAATCAACAACTTTGCGCATGATCGCTGGGTTAGAAGAAACCACCAGGGGCATCATCGAAATCGGCGGGCGCGAGGTGAACAACCTTGAACCCAAAGAACGCGACATCGCCATGGTGTTCCAGAATTATGCGATCTATCCGCACATGTCGGTTAAGAAGAATATCGCATTCGGATTGCGGTCGTCCAAGATGCCAAAAGCTGATAAAGAAAAACGTATTCAAGAGGTTGCGGAAATCCTTGATATGGTTTCGCTTTTGGATCGCAAACCGAATGCCTTGTCTGGCGGACAACGCCAACGCGTCGCCATCGGACGTGCAATGGTGCGAAATCCTGCTGTATTTCTATTTGATGAACCGCTGTCGAACCTTGATGCACAACTGCGCACGCAAATGCGACTTGAGATCAAGAAATTGCATCAGCGCGTGGGGAACACAATTATCTTTGTCACCCACGATCAGGTCGAAGCGATGACGATGGCTGATCGGATTGTCATTATGAAAGATGGCTACATCCAACAGGTCGGCACCCCAGCAGAGGTGTTCCACCAACCCGCCAACGTATTCGTCGCGCGTTTTATTGGCGCTCCGTCGATGAACCTGCTGGCGGGTCAAATTGATGGCACCACCGTTACTCTCGACGGCGGACAAGAAGTCACAATCCCAGCACTTGCGACGTCGGACACCAAAGATATTTTATTGGGTGTGCGCCCTGACGATCTTTATGCAAGTAGTACAAATTCGATCATGTCAGGCACTGTTGCAGTGCGCGAACCGTTGGGATCGGAAACTCTGATTTATGTCGAAACGCCGACCGGTGAAATCATCGCCAAGGCAGACGGGCGCACTCCGCCCGAGGTGGGTGAGGCAGTCACCCTTGGTGCTGATCCAGCGAACCTGCATGTATTTGACGCCAAAACCAGTCAGGCGATGAAGTGAAAAAACCGATCCTTTCCGTTGGTCGATTGTATTGTGATCTGGTTTTCGCCGACGCGCCGCGCCTGCCAACGCCCGGCACAGAGGTATTTGCACCCAGCCTATCCCTTCATGCGGGGGGTGGGGCATTTATCACGGGGGCGACGTTTGCGGGTCTTGGGCATGCTGTGTCTCTTGCGGCGAACCTTCCGGCGGCTCCGTTTGATACAATCGTTGGGGCTGACATTGCAGCGCATGGGGTCGATGCGACGTATTGCGCAACGGCGCAAAACGGCACTGATCCCCAGATTACGGTGGCCATCGGCGCCGCAGATGATCGCGCCTTCCTGACACGGGCCGCAGGCGCAGCGTTGCCCGATCTTTCCGCCCTTACCTTTGCGCATTTTAAGCATCTGCACATCGGCGAGTTGCGAACCCTACAAGACGTCCCAACGCTGCTTGATTCTGCGCGCTCGAACGGGATGACTGTCTCTCTTGATTGTGGGTGGCAGGATGACTTTGACACGGACGTCGCGGATCTGATTGCGAATGTCGATGTTTTTTTGCCAAATGAAAGCGAGGCAGCGGCGCTTTTGCAGCTGGGTATCGAGCAAGATTGTGCTCGCCTGACTGTTGTCAAATGTGGCCCGAGAGGGGCCCGCGCAATAGTTCACGGTGATAACGAATGGATCGACTGCCCGATTGCGTCGCCTGTTAAGGTCCGTGATACCACCGGCGCTGGCGATGCATTTAATGGGGGATTCCTTTCGCGCTGGCTTGAGAACGCAGCGCTTTTGGATTGTCTTACACAGGGAAACGCCTGCGGTGCCGCGACTGTACAGGTTGTTGGCGGACTTGGACACCCGGTTAAAGTCTGATCAGGTCAATAACAAGTACAGTTAAGTCATCCCATTTCGGACAGATCGCAGACGTCTCGGTACACAGACAACCGGTACAAAATCGCCAGATCGATGGTGCATCATCCTTCCTTCCACCCGAACCGTTCTGTGGCGTTGAGCCTTTTCTTGAACACGTGATCGACCCGCCATTGGGAACCGCACGAAGAATTTTGCAAAAGAACTTCGAAGAGCTTGTCGAGTTAAAAAATTCCTAGGCACTTGCGCATCGTAAGTTACATCATAGTTGTGGCGGCTCAGTCCCCTTACGGTCAATCTGGACTGCCCGCGCTCTAGCCCTTGGCCAACGTATCTTTCGGATGACTGGTTATCGCGCCGCGTTGCGGCGGATCGCGTTGGCGATTGGGGTGCGTTGCCGGTCAGTCAAATCGTCGGTGCGCTGGAACGACAAGACAGCCGGTTGATCTTCAGTTTTATTCTCAAGAAACCACACAGTCGGACAACGAACAGTTTCACGGATGGCCTCGGCATTAAGGGCATCTGTCTTGCTGCGCTTGCTGAATTTTCAGCGTCGGCGGTTATCTGGATCTGCGTAGCGAAGATTTGAAATTCTTCGTGCTGGATGAGGCTAAAATGAATAAGTTGACGAGAACCTTCCTCTACTACTCTCGCGTGACTGTTCTACCGGATGTCTACGGCACTGGGAACGATGGCCATTTCGACGAAAAAATGTGAAGGCTATCATCCAAACCAAGTCACCGCCATCGAAGCTGTCGTGCCACCTTGGGCCGGATTGTGCTGTCGACCATGTTGCCGGTGGCATTCAGTATGGCAGAGGTCACCGGCACGCCGTACCGCGACGTGATGATGGATGCATTGATCCCAGGCTTACTGAATTTCACTTCCATTTTGTATTGCGTGTATTTGTGTGCCCGTAAATCAGGAATGGAGATCAGCATCTCGCAAAAGGCTCTCGAGCCTCTGTCGAAGTTACTTTTGCCGGACGTGCGATTTATGGCTTTATTTTATTACTTGAGTGTTAGAACGACGCTGGCGGGCTTGGGGCTTTATGATGGGAAAAAAGATGCGCAGCTTTGATGAAATTTTTGACATAGCTGCCAAAAGAAAAGGTGGTGTAGCAGCTTTAGAGGCATCCCTCAGCGTCCCTTTAACATCTGCAGAACTGGCGGCGACTTCAGATGACCGTTGGTTGGCTGCGATGGCTAAATGCTTGTTTCAGGCTGGGTTTAACTGGAAGGTGATAGAGACCAAATGGCCGGGAATGGAGGCAGCATTTGACGGGTTTGATCCTGTCAGAATACAGGCCTATCATGATGAGGATGTTGATCGATTATTGTCGGACAAACGCATTGTGCGCAATGGAGCCAAGGTCAATGCCGTCATTCAAAATGCGCATTTTATCAAAGAGATTGCGTTGGAAGCTGGTAGCGCGGGCGCGTATTTTTCCGAGTGGTCTAAGACGCAATATGTTGACTTATTGGCGACACTGAGCAAACGCGGATCGCGCCTGGGATCTGTGACCGGCCAGAGAATGCTGCATTCCATGGGTAAGGACAGCTTCGTCCTGTCACCAGATGTTGTCACGCGCCTTGTTGCAGAAGCCGTTGTTGAAAAAGCGCCGAGCTCAAAACGGGACCTATTGGCGACACAGCGGGCGTTTGATACATGGACCGAACAATCTGGGCGAGGGTTGACCCAAGTGAGCCAAGTGTTGGCATTTAGCGTTTAGCCAAGGCAAACAAGACGACGCAGGAAAAGCAATTCCTCGATATTTCCGGCGTTGGCTGCAATTTGGACATTCTGACACTGTACATAATGTTGTCAGTTAATACTCTAGGGTACGTCGTAAACACTCATGTGATTGCCAAAACAAATTGCTTGGGTAGACCTGATTGAAGATATTTTTGGAACTCTTCTATGCCCGATCAAAAACTCAGCTACGATATCGCCTTTTTCCGAGCATTCCAACGCCCCGCTTGGGTCGTGATGATGGTCGCGCAGATGATTTTGGGGCTTGGCTTGGCCATCACGGTGATCTTGAAAATTTATATGCTGGTTTTTAGCCCGTTCACCTGTGGGGCAGATGAGGGAACTTTAGGCAATCTCATTCGATGTACCGGCACACTTGAAATTATTGCACATTTTATCTTGGCGATGGCCGGATTTCGCTTTGCAGCATTTATGTTTATTGACCGTCCTAGACTGCTTTTGGGGCCTTTGATGCTGGGTTTATCCGGCGTCTTGTTGATGTTTGTATCAGAACTGACATTGGCCTCTGCAAGCTGGGCAGTCGCAGCCACAGTGCTGGTTCTTTTTAGCGCCATCATGGCCATCGTATTTGTGCAAACCCTGCTATCTCGCTGGCGAGAGCGCGAAGAACACGTCAAAAAAGAGACGTAAGGTTACGCGGACGCACTTTGTGTGATCAGCGAAAGCGACTGACTGGGTCACGCTCACTGTCATCTTGCGCACTTAAAAATGGTGTGCCGAAAAAGATAAATTTGGGAGGACTCTTATGAAAAGAGCATTGATGGGATCGCTATCAGCGATTGCTTTGAGTGCGATGGCGACAACGGCGATGGCAGATGGCCATGGCGGGCCGATAAAGATCGGCGTGTTGGCGACATTGGAAGGAACCTATACAGTCTTAGGCGAAGACGGTATGCGCGGTCTGAATACCGCATTGTTGGCAGCGGGTAACAAGGCTGGTGGCCGAGAAATCGAACTGATCGTTCAGTCGACAGATGCTTCACCAGACAGCGCACTGCGCGGCGCGCGCAAACTAATCGAACAAGATGGCGTTGAGCTGGTGATTGGTCCACTGTCAGGATCAGAAGGTATCGCGATACGCGACTATTCCAAGACTGTTCCAGAAGTGACGTTTATTAATGGCAGCTCAGGCGCAATGGAGACAACATACGTCACGCCGTCCGATAACTTCTTCCGTTTCAATACAGAAGGATCACAATGGTCAGTTGGTCTCGGGAAATATGTGTTTAACGAGAAAGGCTGGGAAACCGTTGCCACCGTGGGCGAAGACTATTCGTTCATTTACACGCAGGTTTTTGGGTTCACCAAAGAATTCTGTGAAGCAGGTGGCGAAATTACCGAACGTTTATGGGTACCGCTGGGCACCAAAGATTTCGGGTCGATTATTGCGGCATTGCCCGATGACGTCGATGCGATCTATCTGGGGCTTGGAGGCGGCGATGCCGTCAATTTTCTCAACCAGTACCAGCAGGCTGGCGGCGACGCAAACCTGATCGGTGGGACCATCATGGTGGACGGCACAGTTCTTTCCTCAGAAGGTTCCGCCAAACAAGCGCTGATTGGAACACCGTCTTCCGGTCCACAAGCTGATACTTGGGATGATCCGAAATGGCAGGGGTTCGTCAAAGACTATCAAGATGCCTTTGCGCCAGAAGACCGTTTCCCGTCCCCATCGCTTTTGGCGACAACCTACTACAATGCGACGAACGCAATGCTGCAATGTATGGATGACGTCGGTGGTGATTTGACAGACGGTCAGGCTAATTTCCGCAGCTGTTTGTCGAATCTGTCGCTGGACGCGCCAAACGGTACGATCACTTTAGATGGAAATCGTCAGGCGATTGGCTCAAACTTTGTATCTGAAGTTGTTGAGCTGGATGACGGCACGCTGGCTAATAAAATGATCGCTAAGATCGACAATGTGAACCAAACATTGGGTCTGGAAAAGGCGGCGTTCGACGCAATTGGTCTACCAAGTCGGGAAAACCCGGCGTGTAAGACCTCTTACTGACAGGTAATCTATTATTCGGGCGGCTGTTTGCGCCGCCCGAAAACACATTCGCCAAAATCTTGCAAATAAATCAAGGTGTTAGAGCCATGACGCTCATCACTTATCCAACGCGTGTGCATTTCGCGGATGGCGTTTTGGAAGAAGCGCTGCATTCGGAATTGGAGCGCATTCAAGGGTCGCGTTTCATGCTTGTTTGCCACAATCGGGCAGCAGATGGCGAGTTGATGGATCGTGTTCTGGGTGGGCTGCCGCGCCGGACGACGTTGGACCACGTGATGTTCAGCGACGCTACAAACCTGCGCACACGGGCTTATGAAATTGCAAAGACACCGGTTCGGCCGGACGCTATTATTGCCTTTGGATCGTCCAAGGCAATTGAATTTGGGCGGAAAATTCGTTTCACGATAGATCGGGCCACTGGAGGCCGCGCTGATCTGTTTGGCATTCCGGCCGTTGATGGCTTGCCGGACCCTTGTCAACGAAAACTGGAAAGCAAACAGGCCGGCCTGCCCTCGGTGGTAATTTGCGATCCGACAGTTATCATGGGCGCAAGTGAGATCGAAAGCCGCCATGCGGCCAACATGAGCTTGATCCGGTGTATCGAGGCTTATTTATCAGGCGATTATAACCCGCCCGCTGATGGCATTGCACTTGATGGATTGAGCCGTTGTCTCAGCAGTTTGCACAAAATCGGCGAACAATCTGGTCTTGAGCAATATCGTGAAGTCATGGCGGCCGGGTTAAACGCATTTCTCAGCCAAGAAAAAGGTGTGGGGCCAGCCCAAACGATGACTGAGAGCATGCTAGGAAATGCGCCTAAGGCCCAACGAGCAGCCATTGCCCGACTTGTTTTGCCAGGTGTCCTGCGCAGCAGGGCGATGGATGGGGAAAAAGCCTATGTCCTCGGCAAAGTTCTGTCAGAAGTTCAAGAACCGTTGGCCGAAGTGACGTTGCGCATTCTTTCTAACGGAGAGATGCCGCGCACCCTAGCCGACATCGGCGTCCCCCATGAGGCATTGGATCCAGCAGCCAAGTCGGTCGTTGGGCATTCCGGGCTTACGTTTAAAAAAGCACGTTCGGTTTTGGAAAAAGCATACGAAGGTAATTGATTGATGAAACCTCTCATAATCGACGGGAACCGCGTGAAGACGACGCATAGGATCGATAATATCAATCCATCCGACATTACTGATGTGATTGATACGTACGCTGAAGCCGGGTTGGCGGAAACAGAAGCTGCGATCGCGGCGGCAAAACAAGCTATTGTTTCGTGGGGGATGAGTGGGCCACAGCAACGGCACGATGTTTTGCTTGCTGCAGGTAACGAAATACTGGCGCGCAGAAATGAACTTGGGAAACTTCTGGCCCGCGAGGAAGGCAAGATCCTCCCGGAAGCCATTGGTGAGGTCGTGCGCGCTGGGAACATCTTTTTGTTCTTTGCAGGCGAGGCGCTCCGGCAAACAGGCGATTTGCTTGCATCAGTACGTCCCGGTGTGGGCGTCGAAGTCACGCGTGAGCCGACCGGTGTTATCGGTGTCATTACGCCATGGAATTTTCCGATTGCGATCCCTGCATGGAAAATCGCGCCAGCGCTGTGTTTCGGAAATACAGTTGTTTTTAAACCTGCAGAATTGGTGCCAGGGTCCGCCTGGGAATTGGTGGATATTCTGCATCGTGCCGGCCTGCCGCCGGGCGTGTTGAATTTAGTCATGGGGCAGGGGCGTGTTGTGGGGCAGGCGATCCTGGATCATCCAGAGGTAGATGCGATCACGTTCACTGGCAGTCAGGCTACAGGAGATCGGGTCGCCGTGGCCAGCTTGCCCTTTTTGCGCAAAGTGCAATTGGAAATGGGCGGTAAGAACCCGTTGGTTGTTTTGGATGATGCTGACTTGGATGTTGCAGTGCAATGTGCGTTGGATGGTGCATTCTATTCAACGGGTCAGCGATGCACGGCGTCATCGCGCCTGATTGTGACCGAAGGCATTCATGACCGCTTTGTTGGGCGGTTGGCAGAGCTGGTTTCTGATCTGCGCGTCGGACATGCGTTGCAAGAAGAAACACAGATAGGACCAGTTGTTAGCGAAGCGCAATTGCACCAAGATCTGGAATACATCGACATTGCACGGCGGCAAGGTGGTGTGTTGCGGGCCGGTGGGGACAGAGTGCAACGTGAGACTGCCGGGTATTATCTCCAACCGGCGTTGATCACTGAAACGACCGCTGGCATGCGCATCAACTGTGAGGAGGTTTTTGGGCCTGTTGCCAGTGTAATCAGGGTGCGTGACTATGAAGAAGCCTTGGAGCAGGCAAATGCAGTTGAGTTTGGACTAAGCGCGGGTATTTGCACCGGGAGCTTGAAATATGCTAGTGATTTCAAAAGGATGGCGCAGGCTGGGATGGTGATGGTCAACCTGCCAACCGCCGGAGTTGATTACCACGTTCCGTTTGGTGGGCGTAAAGCCTCTAGTTATGGTTCGCGAGAACAAGGGCGGTATGCCGCAGAATTCTATACGACCGTGAAAACGGCTTACACCGCACCGTAACGTCGTCCCCAGCGTCCGTGACGCAGTGTTTGAACATATAACTCTAAGTATGTTTCTTTGCCAAAAGGCTTGTTTGAATCAGTATTCTGTGTGTCGAATGACCGCAGCGATTGATCGAAGCGTTAGATTTCGGCAATCTTCCAGAGGTTCCAAGGGCGGGGGAGGTCCTAGATATGAGCCAAGCTGTTGCCGTTTGTCACGGCGAATTTGGCCGTGCAGCATTGTATCGGCTAGACAAAGAGATCATTACACACGCCCATCGTGAGGGACATCTAATTTTCCATGTAGATGGACCGGATGCAACCTGTGTAAGCGGCGAAGACGTGTGCAAAGTCGATGCTGAACATGCCGTTGCTGTCAGCCCGTGGGCGCCACATAGTTACCACCCCCAAGATCACGAAGAGCAAATTTGTCTGGTGCTATATATAAAACCTATGTGGTTTCTGGAGAATTCCACATCTGCGGAATACGCATTGAAATTTGGGCGTGCTGATTTGATTTTGGACGAAGAGACAAAAGAGCATCTTAACCGGCTGACTTGTATGTTGCTGGATCACGAAGATGAGGTCCTGTTTGATTCACTACTTTTCGCTTTGACAAAAGCTTGTTTTGACTTGTCGTGGGCGGGTGACGAAACAAAATATCGCGGCCAGATCTACGATAAATTCAGTGACTACCGCGTGCGTCGTTCTTTGCGGTTGATCCAAGAAAACATTGGCGAAGACATCGAAATGGAAGAGCTGGCACGGAACGTTGGGTTGTCGCGTCCGCACTTTTTCAAGTTGTTCAAGCAATACACAGGCGTAACCCCAAACGTGTACATGAACACGCTCAGGTCTGAGCGCGCGATTGAAGAGCTTTTGAACTCGCATAAAACGGTGACGGATATCGCCTTTGACTTGGGATTTTCAAGCCAGGCGAGCTTCACCCGCTTCTTTTCATCGAATGTAGGTATTCCGCCAAGTGAATACCGAAGGGTTGCACATTTCTCGAATGGCTCTTTTCCGATGATGTGAAAACGTAGAAGACTTTAGGGTACGCCCGGAAATCTCACTTCCCCTAGCATGAGCTCTAAGAAGAGCCCTTAAATGGGCTGGGGAGGTTCAGTGCCAAAACTAATCAACGCCGGTCTTCGGCGCAACGAGAGCGTGCAATGAGACGATTTGCAAATGCTCACCCCGTATGGAGCGGGTTGATCGCGATTGCGGTCGTAATCTTGATTTGGCTGATCTTTGCTATCTGGCCAAAAGGTCTGGTCGATGTGATTGGGCGCAAGAAAATTTTCCTGTCCGCCTTGTTCAACGGTATAACGTTGGGCGGTTTGTACTTTTTAGTCGCCAGCGGTTTTACGTTGATTTTTGGTTTGATGCGCAACGTGAACCTCGCGCATGGATCCTTATATCTTTTAGGCGGCTATGTCGGATTTCATGTCGCGGATGTTACAGGATACTGGCTATTAGCCTTTCCGGTGACTTTTGTTGTGGTCGGGTTTTGCGGGGTCTTATTGCAGGTGTTGGTTTTTCGCCGAATGGAAGGCGAGGATTTGCGCCAAACTCTGGTGACGATTGGTATTTCAATCGTCCTAGCTGATCTAATGTTGTGGGGTTTTGGCGGCGATTTCATCAATATTTCCCCACCTGAATGGCTCTCCGGTCCGGTAGAGACGTTCTTTGTAACCGCACAAAAACGCAGTGGCGATCTGGTCTATTTGAAATATCCAGTGGTTCGCATTGTGATCTTTCTCGCTGCGGTTGTTCTGGGCGTTGCCATGTGGCTTGCGTTGAACAAAACCCGCATTGGAATGATGATCCGCGCTGGTGTCGATGACCGTGACATGCTGTCTGCGACAGGCGCGCGTATCCAGATCGTTTTCGTTGGTGTTTTTGCTTTTGGTGCAGGCCTTGCCGGGATCGCGGGGGTTGTTGGTGGTACGTTTCAATCTATCGCGCCGGGCGAAGACATCCGGTTCCTGCTCGCCAGTCTGGTCGTTGTGATTGTTGGGGGCATGGGGTCGATCCCGGGGGCGGCTCTTGGTGCATTGTTGATTGGTCTGGCCGAACAATTCGGATCGGTTTACGCGCCGACGTATGCCGTTGTTCTGACCTTCCTGATCATGGTCTTGGTCCTCGCTTTTCGCCCGCAAGGCTTGATGGGAAAGAGTGGATAGATGGCTGGCGAAACCTCTTATTCTTCTGCCGCAGAACCGCCGCGCAATTGGTTTGATCACGTGCCCCCTGAGTATTGGGTCTTGTCTTTGGTGTTGTTGGTTGCACCCGCTTTTGTCAGCCCATTCATTTTGGGCGAGGTGTTCTCCAGAGCTTTGATCATGGGAATTATTGCCCTTAGTCTGATGTTTCTGGGCGGTTACGGCGGCATGGTCAGCATCGCGCAGATGGCCTTTGCGGGATTTGCCGGATACATGGTCGCTGTCTTTGGCAACAGTGCGATTGTTGAGATCAGTCAAGGCTGGCCTTGGTGGTTGGTTATCCCCCTCGCCCTTATCCTGACGGTGCTGTTCTCTGTTGCCGTCGGTTGGCTGGCTGTGCGTACCGAAGGTATTTACACGATTATGATCACGCTGGCGATCGCAGCAGCGTTTTTCTATTTTACCCGGCAAAACTATGACATTTTCAATGGATTTCAGGGCTTTAATTCTGTCGAACCGCCAATACTTTTCGGGGTGGATTGGCGCGGGGGGAATGCCTTTTATTTTCTGTCTTTGTTCTGGGCAGTGCTGTGCTACGCGGTCGTTCTCTACATCAGTCAGGCACCGTTTGGGCTCGCCTTGCAAGGGGTGCGCGACAACCCGCGTCGCATGGCAGCGCTTGGGTATAATGTGACGGCACACCGTGTCGCGGCGTATGCCGTGGCTGGTCTAATTGCCGGCATAGGCGGCATTCTTTTGACGTGGCAGCTCAGCCAGATTTCGCCGGGCACCGTCAGTATCGGCGCGGCGATTGATGTTTTGGTGATCGCGGTTGTTGGCGGATTACGTCATCCCATTGGCGCATTCATCGGATCGTTCGTTTTTGTGATCCTTGAAACCTTCGCAAAGGATTTTCTGATTACGCTGGGCATGGCGGGTGAACGGTTTCAGCTGGTCATCGGTCTTGGTTTTCTGCTGATCGTTTTCTTCTCTCCGGACGGGCTTTTGGGCCTCTGGGACAAATTCAAGACTGCGCGGAACCGTGATCCTTTAACTGGCGAAGACAGAGGAGAGCGCCCGTTATGAATGATGCTTTTGTCATGACACGAAATGAAGTGCAGAACGGCGCAGGCTATGCGTTAGAGTTGCGCGGTATTTCCAAAAAGTTCGGCGCGTTGGAGGCGCTGAGCGGGATTAACATGTTGGTGCGTCCCGGCGAACGCCGTGCTGTGCTGGGGTCAAATGGTGCCGGTAAAACAACCCTTTTCAATTGCATCACAGGGGATTTCCCACCGACAACAGGATCCATTCGGTTCTTTGGCGAGGACATAACAGTTTTCCCGGCGCAAGAACGTATTCGCCGCGGATTACGCAGGACGTATCAAATTTCGCTGTTGTTTTCAGGTCTCACGGTACGTGACAATGTCTATCTGGCCTGTCGCGGCGTGTCGCGTGGCCGGTTTTCTTTTGTGCGTCCCAGACGCGGGGATGCTTTGGTTCAAACGACCGAGGAATTGGTCGAAACTGTCAATCTCCAAGATGCAATCGATACTCCGGTTAGTGAATTGTCTTATGGACAGCAACGCCAACTGGAAATTGCAATGGCTCTTTCCGGGGCACCGCGCTTTATTTTATTTGATGAACCTGCCGCTGGTCTATCCCCGACAGAGCGGGTGGAACTGATCAACATTCTGACCAGTCTGCCGTCCCACGTCGGCTATATCATCATTGAACACGACATGGATGTAGCCCTGCGGGTCTCTGAAATGGTGACGATGATGCACAACGGGCAGATTTTTAAAGAAGGCAAGCCGGCAGAGATTGAAGACGACCCCGAGGTGCAGGCGCTCTATCTTGGAGGGGCAGATGAGTAGGGGCGACACACCGATCCTCGAAGTGCGCGACCTCAATGTCTATTATGGGCAGAGCCACGCATTGCAAGGTGTGAACCTGACGCTCGGGGCGGGCGTGTTGTCTGTTGTGGGCCGCAATGGCATGGGCAAAACAACATTGTGCAAGGCAATCATGGGTTTGGAGCCCACACGTTCTGGTTCGATTAGTTTCGACGGGCAGAACCTAGCGGGCAGAACCTCTGCCGAGATCGCTCGCCTTGGGATCGGATATGTCCCACAGGGACGGCGTTTGTGGAAATCCCTCACGGTCGATGAACACTTACAACTGGTCGCTACAAAAGGTGGGGCGTGGACACCTGAACGGATTTACAGTGTTTTCCCGCGTCTGGGTGAGCGGAAATCAAATGGTGGTGGGCAACTGTCTGGCGGTGAGCAACAAATGTTGGCTATCGGCAGAGCTTTGTTGTTGAACCCAAAACTGCTGGTGATGGATGAACCAACCGAAGGTCTCGCCCCGGTGATCGTCAACCAGGTGGCCGAGATGTTGGCTCGATTGGGGCGGGAAGGCGACGTTGATGTTCTGGTGATCGAGCAAAACATCGGTGTGGCGTGTTCTGTGGCTGAACAGGTTGCCATTATGGTGAACGGCAAGGTCAACCGCGTGATGGATGCGGGTCTTTTGGCTGGTGATCGCGACTTGCAACAGGCCCTATTGGGTGTTGGCAGACATGCTCATGATGAAACGCCGGATGACGCCGATAAGGTGGCTGGCAGCGACACCAAATCGTCTGACTTACCGACAAGCCAACGGGTTTATCTGGCCAATCCGGCACTACCAACACGGTGGTCCCCGGATGTGCCAATTCGGGTCATTGCCCAATCCGCCAGAACAATAACGGCGACGAACATCGCCAGCGCAACCAGCGTTGGCCCGCGGGCCGAAGCCAACCGCCACGGCGTCGTTTATGTCTGTGGAACATTGGATACCAAGGGGGAAGAGCTCCGCTTTATGCGCGAGATCTTAAAGGAACGCGGTGTGCGCGCGTCTCTCGTGGATCTATCTACCAGTGGCAAACCTTCGGGGGCTGAAATCACGCCTGTGTCCGTGGCCGGATTTCATCCCCGTGGATCAGCCGGAGTCTTTACCGGGGATCGCGGCACGGCTGTAGCAGGTATGACCGTTGCCTTTGAACGTTGGATTTCACAAAGAACCGACGTGGCAGGCGTGTTGGCTGCTGGGGGGTCCGGTGGAACGGCGCTGGTGGCGCCGGGCTTTCGTGCGTTGCCTGTAGGGGTGCCTAAAATGATCGTTTCGACAATCGCCAGCGGCAATGTTGCGCAGTATGTCGGCCCGTCTGACATAACCATGATGCACTCAGTTGCTGACGTGCAGGGTATTAATTCGATTACGCGTGACGTTCTGAGCAATGCGGCCCACGCTGTTGCGGGCATGGCCGCCGGACGCTTGAGCGCCAAGCCGGTCGAAGATAAACCAGCCATTGGTCTGACGATGTTTGGCGTGACAACACCTTGTGTGCAGCAGGTCACCGCGCAACTGGATGAGGAATACGATTGCCTCGTGTTTCATGCCACGGGCACAGGTGGTCGGGCGATGGAAAAACTGCTGTCATCTGGCATGCTCAGCGCGGTCATTGATATCAGCACAACTGAGATTTGCGACCTGGTGGCAGGTGGGTTCTTTGCCGCTGACGAGACACGCCTTGATGCGATGATCGCAGATGGACGCCCTTATATCGGATCCTGTGGCGCATTGGATATGGTGAACTTTCATGCGCCTGAAACAGTGCCGGAAAAATACCGTGGTCGACTGTTGTATGAACATAATCCGCAGATCACCCTGATGCGCACAACGCCAGAAGAAAACGCTGAAATGGGTCGGTTTATTGGTGAGAAACTGAACCAGATGACTGGCGTGGTACGTTTCTTGTTGCCCGAAGGGGGTGTGTCTGCCCTTGATGCACCGGGCAATGCTTTTTGGGATCCCGAAGCCAACAAAGCGCTATTTTCAACACTTGAGAATACAGTGCGCGCAACTGCCAATCGGCAACTTGTGCGCGTCCCCCATCACATCAACGATCCGGAGTTTGCGGAGCTTGTTGTCAAGACGTTCCGGTCTTTTCACGCACGCCCGTCACATCCGCTAAGGAGAGCCTGAAACATGTTTGACCGCAATGAACTCATGACAAAATTCCGTAGCATGCGTGACCGAGGTGAGCCGATCATCGGCGGCGGAGCAGGTACGGGCTTATCCGCTAAATGCGAAGAAGCCGGTGGCATTGATTTGATCGTAATCTACAATTCCGGACGCTACCGTATGGCAGGTCGCGGGTCTCTTGCAGGGCTCATGCCTTATGGCGATGCAAATGGCGTGGTGATGGAAATGGCAGGCGAAGTATTGCCTGTGGTCAGCAAGACCCCGGTTTTAGCCGGTGTTTGTGCGACCGATCCATTTCGATTGATGGATAAATTTCTTGATGATGTGAAGGCCGCGGGCTTTTCCGGTGTTCAGAATTTTCCAACTGTCGGCCTGATCGATGGGAGCTTTCGGGCCAATCTCGAAGAGACCGGAATGGGGTATCAATACGAAGTAGATATGATTGCGGCGGCCAGCAAAAAGGGCATGTTGACCACGCCTTATGTCTTTTGTGAAGACGATGCACGGGCGATGGCGGTGGCCGGGGCGGACATCATTGTCGTGCATTTGGGGCTCACAACAGGCGGGTCAATCGGCGCGGAAACGGGGTGTACTTTGGAAGAAGCCCCGGCGTTGACGGACGCGTGGGGTAAGGCCGCGTTGGACGTAAATCCGGATGCGATCGTGTTGGTGCACGGGGGGCCTGTGGCAATGCCGCAGGACGCAGAATTCGTCCTGAAAAATACACAATATTGCCACGGATTTTATGGTGCGTCCTCAATGGAACGTTTGCCGACCGAAATAGCGCTGACGGCGCAAACCAAAAAATTCAAGGAAATTAGCCGTTAAGGCTATGGGAGGACCGAGATCATGACCGGTGAACTGATTGGACAGCTTATCCTGTGGTTGATAATGGCGGTGATCGTCATCTTCATCCTCTATTGGGTGATGAATTGGCTATACCGCCGCTCGACCAAGGAAATCGCATTCGTGCGAACAGGGTTTCTGGGCGAGAAAGTTGTGATCGATGGAGGTGCCTTTGTCTGGCCGATTATTCACGACATAACGCCGGTCAACATGAACTCGATGGACTTGCATGTTGTGCGCGAACGTTCTGAAGCGTTGATCACAAAAGATCGTATGCGCATCGACATAGAAGCCTCGTTCTATGTGCGCGTGGCTCAATCCAAGGCGGGCGTTACTCTTGCCGCCTCTACTTTGGGTCGCCGCACTTTGGAGCCGGAAAGGATCCATCAGCTGCTCAATGGCAAGTTTATTTCAGCCTTGCGCACAGTTGCTGCGGAAAAAACGATGGAAGAGTTGCACGAGCAGCGCGGTATATATGTTCAGCGCGTGATCGAAGTGGCGCAAGAAGGCCTGGATAAAAACGGTCTGGAGCTGGAAAGTGTAGCGATCCTTGATATTGATCAGACTGAAATTGAGTATTTCAATCCATCAAATCGTTTTGATGCGGAAGGTTTGACCAGTGTCATTGCCGCCGTCGAGGAACGTCGTAAATTGCGCAATGATATTGAGCAGGACACGATGCTCAAAATCCGGGCCCGTAATCTGGAAGCGGAGAAAGAAAGCCTGGACATCGAACGGGAAAGCGAAGCGGCGCGGCTTGAACAAGAACGCGAGATCGAATTCCAACGGGCGCAACAACGTGCGGAATTGGTACGTGAACGTTCTGAACGTGAAAAGGAAGCGGAACAGGCGTCCCTGATTAATCGGGAGGCGATTGAAACTGCCCGCATTGCCAACGAAGAGCAGATTGCACAGGCCCGGATTGCGTCAGAACGCACGATCCGCCAGCAAGAGATCGAACGTCAAAAAGTGATCGATGCAGCGGAAATCTCTACCAGAGAGACAATCGAAAAAGCCCGCATTAATCAGGAGCGTATCCTGACGGAAACCCGGATCAAATCCACCAAGGAAACCGAAGCCGCGGATATTGCAGCCAAAGAAGCCGTTGAAAAGGCGCGGATTGCACAAGAGCGCACATTAACAGAAGCGCGGATTGCCAAGGATTTGGACACGCAGAACCAGGAGATTGAGCGAAAACGTACGATCGACGAAGCAGAAATCAGTGCGCGAGAAGTCATTGAAAAAGCGAGAATTTCTCAAGAAAATATTGTTGCTGAAGCGCGTATTTCTTTGGAGCGTGACACCCGGCAGCGTGAAATCGCCCGCAATCTTGCCATCGAAGAGGCTGAAATCGGCGCGCGGGAGGCGGCTGATAAGTTGCGCATTGAGCAGGAGAAATCCGTCAGTGCCGAGCGCATCAGTTCTGATCAGGAAACAAAGGCGTTAGAAATTGAACGACGCAAGAGTCTTGATGAGGCGCAGATTGCCTCAGATCAGGCGATTGAAGCAGCACGCATTGCCCGCGAAAAAGCCCTGGCTGCCGAGCGTATTGCTTCTGAGCAGGAAACACGTCAACGCGAAATAGAGCAACGCAAAGCGCTCGACGCGTCAGAAATTGCCGCTGCCGAGGCAACCGCGGGGGAACGCATTGCCCAAGAAGAACGTGTGCGCCAGTTGGAAATCACACGCAATGAAGTGGTTGATCAAGCTGAAATTACCAGCCGAGAAGTTGTCGACAAAGCTCGGATTGCAACCGAGGCACGCACTGCAGTCGAGCGGATCGAAAACGAAGAGAAAACCAAAGAACGCGACATTGCCCGCGATAAAACGATCGCCGTGGCCGAGACTGCTCAACAAGAAGCTGTCGAAGCCAAGCGGATCGCCAAAGAGAAAAAGCTGGCGGCTGAACGCATTGCCTATGAGCAGGACATGCGCGAACGTGAGATTGCGCGCAACCGGTCTGTTGATGTCGCTAACTCTGTCGCGACGCAACAGATTAATGCGGCCCGGATTGCAGAGGAAGCAAAAACACGGGCCGCGGAGATCGCCAAGGAAGCGGAAGTGCGCTCCAGAGAGATCGAAAAACAAGAAGCGATTGAAGCCGCTGAAATCAGTTCCCGTCGGTTGGTTGACCAACAACGGATCGAAAAAGAAGCCGAGACAACCAGCGAAAAAATCGCTCGGGACGAGAAAATCAGGAACCTGGAGATCGAACGTAATAAAGCATTGGATGCGGCACAGATCGCAGCCGATGAAACCATCGATGCAGCCCGTGTGGCCAAGGAAAAAACCGTCGATGCAGAACGCATTTTGGCGGAGCAAGAACTCGACGCAAAAAAAATCGACCGCAAGAAAGTTGTCGAGCAGTTGGAGATCGCCCGCGTGCAAGCATTGCGTGAAGCGGAGATCGCCAGTCAAGAAGAAGTGGAGCGTGCTCAGATCGCTTCTGAACGTGGTTTGGACGGTGCCCGCATTGGCCATCAGACAGAGCGCCGCAAACTAGAGATCGAACGCGAGAAAATTGTCGAGCAAGCCGGCATGGAAAAGGCTATCGTTCTCTATCAAAAGTCGCTGGATGAAAGCGCCGCTGCGGTGGAGGCAGAAAACGCCAAGGCCAATGCATTGGAAGCTGCCGAGAAAGCTAAAACCAAGGCCGAAACCGAAAGTGTTTCGCGTGAAAAGAGCCTCGATATTCTGCGCGCGGAAAAAGAAGCGGAGCGCACCCGCGTGATGGCGGATGCAGAGAAGGTCAAACAAGCTGTCATTGCTGAAGCTCAACGTTTGATCAACGAAGCCGAGAACGTGTTAACAGATGAGGCGCGCCACAGCTTGTTCAAACGCAAAATGTTGGAGCATGTTGAAGGTATCATCACGGCTAGCGCGAAACCGTTGGAAAATGTCAGTGATATCAAGATTATGCAGCTTGGCGGATCAGGCACTCAAGGGCTCGATTGGTCCAATGGTGGTGGCGGCTCCGCTAGCGGTGGCGAAGGCAGCCCGACTGACGAGGTGATGAATTCCGCATTGCGGTATCGTGTACAGGCGCCTTTTGTGGACAGCCTCATGAAAGACATCGGCATAGATGGGGCGAATATGGCCAAATCGGATATTTTTCGGAACGCAAGCGACATGACACGGGCCACTTCAGAAATAGCCCGAGCAGAGGCCGCGAAAAAGAAAAACGTAGATGACAAGAAAGGTGGCAAGTAGATGGCGCGTGTTTTTACCTCGTCGGTGATCAACGCCAAAGCCGGCGATGTCTGGGATCGCATCCGTGATTTCAATGGCTTGCCGAAGTGGCACCCCGCCATCCGCGACAGTCGGATCGAGAATGCTCTGCCCTCAGATAAAGTCGGGTGTATTCGCAATTTCAATTTACACAACGGGGACAACATTCGTGAACAACTCTTGGGTCTGTCTGATTACGACATGTTCACGACTTACTCCATTTTGGAAAGCCCTATGGCGTTGACGGAATATGTCGCGACCATCCGGCTGACCCCGATCACCGATGGAGACAAGTGTTTTGCTGAATGGAGTGCTGAGTTTGACGCTGCGCCAGAGGTCGAGAGCGATTTGGTGTCGCATATTGGGGGTGTGGTTTTTCAGGGCGGGTTCAACTCTTTGAAGCGACATTTCGGCGGATAAGTCGCTGAAATCAAGTGCGGTTTGGCCCAAATTGAGGAAAAGAGTATTATGAAATTACTTGCAACAGCGGCAATTCTATTTGTCATCGGAGCAACATCTGCAATTGCCGATGGACACGCACGTGACCTGCCCGATCTTGTGATGCAGCCCAATGCGGAACGTGTCACCTTTGAACATATTGATGCCCTCAACGCCTGCGACTGGGATCGTTTGATGGCACAGTACCCTGAAGAAGTTTTGATCATCCTGCCGAATGGAATCTGGATTGAAGGCCGTTCTGCGGTGGGAGATGTGTTTGCAGGTTTTTGCACACCGCGTGCTGACGGTGGTTTTATTGGGGCGACCTTTATTGCAGAAAAAGTCAAAACCGTTGGCGGCACAGTGAATGTGTCTTGGCGCGTCGAAGCCGATTGGTTGACGGAACCTTACCGCGGCGCAGACGCTTATGTGACGCGCGATGGCCTAATGTATGCGCAGGTCACGACGTTCGATCCTGCGGGCATGAAGTTCAAATAAAGGTAGCGGGTCGTGGTAAAAGTTCTTTGCAGTACAATTCTGGAGGCACCGGTTGAGGTGGTTTGGGACATGTTGCGCGACTTCAATGGTCATGACCGGTGGCACCCTGCCGTTGCAACCAGCCAGGTCGAACGCAACCGGGATGCTGATCGTGTGGGATGTGTTCGGAAATTCAAATTGGCGGATGGCAGCGAGCTGCGCGAACAATTGTTGGCGTTGTCAGATGTGGATGCCAGTTACTCTTACTGTCTGCTCGAGACGCCAGTGCCTTTGTTTAACTACGTGAGTCACGTGCGTCTGATCCCGGTGACCGATGGAGACCATACGTACTGGCAATGGGAGGGACGATTTTCGACCTTCCCAGATCAACAAGACGACCTTGTTCAGATGGTGGGCAATGACATTTATCAAGCCGGATTTGACGCAATCCGAGCGGAATTGGGGCTGGAGGCCGCACATGCAGGTTGAGACTTTTTCCACGCTGCAAGAGGCGGCCAGTGCACTAAATGAACGCACGCAGTTTCTGGCCGGTGGCACGATTGTCATGCGGGCGGTGACCTATGGTGATCAGAGCTTTGATAAAATCCTGCGTAGTCGTCAGATTGATCGTTCTATTGGGACAGGTGTTGGCGGTTTACGTATTGGGGCGGGTGCGACAATGTCCGATGTGCTAGCGTCACGGGATATCGATTTTTTGCACCCGGTCGCACGTGCAATCGGTGGTCCACAGGTCCGCAATATGGCCACGGTGGGCGGTAATATTTTTGCTCTTAACCCTTATGGTGATTTTGCTGTCGCGTTGCTGGCGTTGGATGCTCAAGTCATAATGACAGATGGCGGGACACGGTCGCTTGGGGATGTTTTGGCGGGTCGTGGTCGCCCACGTGGGCTGGTACAGGCAGTCACAATCCCTCGGCCCGAGCATGGTACATTCCGGTTTAGAAAAATCAGCCGTGTTAAACCAAAGGGTGTTTCTGTGATGTCGATTGCAGCCCATTTGAAACGCGGCGACCCGCGCATCGCCTTTGGCAACATGGCACCAACACCGGTACGCTCGATTGGGGCGGAACGCGCTTTGGCCAGTGACCCTCACAATATTACAGCGGCCTGTGCTGCCTGCCTCGAAGGGTTATCGCCAGTCGATGATGAGATGGCAACCGAATGGTACCGCCGCGAAGTGGCCCCGGTTCATCTGAGACGACTGTTGCAAGAGGGGGGGCGGATCTGATGGCCAAAACACCTGTGACCTTTACTTTGAATGATGCGGAAACGGCATTGTTTGTCGATCCCGGTGCGAATTTGAATGACGTGTTGCGCCGCGGCGCAGGGGATCTGACCACCAAGAATGGGTGTGGTCAGGGCACTTGTGGTGCGTGCACCGTTTTGATTGATGGCATGCCGCATTTGTCCTGTCTGACCTTAGCCGAAGCCATAGAAGGGCGGCGCATTGACACGACCAGCGGGTTGGCCGAGGGACCAAATCTGCATCCTTTACAAACCGCCTTTATGGAAGGCTTTGCGGCGCAATGCGGGTTTTGCACCGCAGGCATGTTGATGGCGGCCAAAGCGTTGTTAGACCACAACGCCAATCCCACACGGGAAGACGTGGCCGAAGCGATTTCGGGAAACTTGTGTCGTTGCACAGGGTATGAACCAATCATCGACGCCATTCTGACCGCCGCAGCGCGCATGCAAGGGAGGGCGGTTTGATGTCGAGTGTCGAATTTCGCAAAGAGCTGTTCGCAGATGAACGTGATGACAACCTGAAAGAGATCGGCAAACCGACAATTCGCCAGGATATTCTGGGGCACGTCACAGGGCGCACGCCTTTTTATGACGACCACCTGTTTGACGGGTTGTTGCATATGCGTGCGGTGCGCGCGCCGCACCATCACGCGCAAATCCGAGGGATAGACACCAGCGCGGCAGAACGGATGCCAGGTGTGCGCCGGGTTGTCACGGCCAAGGATGTGCCAAACAACCTGAATACATTGCTCAGTATGATCAACTTTGGCCGAGATGATGAACCGCTGTGTGCCTTTGAAAAAGTGCGCTATATTGGGGAAACCGTCGCATGGGTGATTGCGGACACCGAACGTCAAGCACGTGATGCGGTGGCTAGTGTGCGGGTCGATTACAACGTGTTGCCACATGTATTAGATGTGGAAGAGGCCTTGTTGCCCACAGCTCCCGTGGTCAACGAAGTCTATCCAAACAATACTTTTGATTACAACGATAAATATGACCACCAAAAGTTGCGATTCGGGGATGTGAACGGAGGGTTTTCGCAGGCGGACCACATCGTCGAAGCTGAATACCAGATGTCCCCGATCGAACAGGCCCCGATTGAAACCTGCGGTGCTATTGCAGCACCTGAAACCAACGACCGTTTTGTGTGCCATACCAATACGCAGGGGCTGTTCTTTTCACTGGGAACAACGGCAAAGGTCTTGGACATTGCCTCCTCGCGGCTGCATTTTGTTGGCGGAACTGCGGGGGGCGGTTTTGGGGGCAAGGTCGACAGTATCGTTGAACCGACGGCGGTTTTAGGGGCCATGTTGACCGGGCGTCCTGTGCGTTTTGCCTGGGACCGAGAAGAGGAAATGCAGGTTGGTGCCCCACGTGGTGGGGAACGTTGGCGCATCAAGGATGGTGTGATGAAGGACGGGCGCATCGTGGCGCGTGAATTCACCGGTTTCTTTGACAGTGGTGCTTATATCCGCCTGTCATCTTACGCGATTGTCAAGGCGACAGGGCATCTACCAGGTCCCTATACGATCCCGAACGTCGCTTCTAATGTCTTTTGTGTTGTGACAAATCGCACGCCTGCCACCGCAATGCGCGGGTTTGGGATCACAGCGGCTGATTTTGCGATTGAATGTCACATGGACCGTGTCGCCGAAGCTGTGGGGATGAACCCGATTGAATTGCGCATTTTGAATTCATACCGGGATGGCGACATGAAGGCGCACCGTCGCCCAGCCAAGAACACGGCGTTGATCGAATGTTGTCAAGTTGCTGCTCAAAAGGCCGCATGGCCAATTTCAGCCCAAGCTGCTGCGCAGTCTTCAACGGTAGGAGGGGGTGTGGGGGAACGCGGGGCCATACCTGAAACAGTGACCGACGAAGATGGCAAGATCGGCGAGCGCCGCGCCGGACGTTCCGAAGGAACATCGCCGTCACCACGTGGCACAGGGCGTGTCGCGGCAGGGACGCGCGGCGTGGCAAAGACCCAAGCCCACATGCAGGACCCGGATATGGCGTTGGAAGCCCACCGGATCGGGCATCGTATGGGCTCCGTGCAAGCGGCGAGCTCTGCAACAGCTCCGCCGTCTGCTCCGATATCCGCGCGGTCTGCTCCAGCCTCAGCCTCAGTCCCGGCCTCAGCGCCAGCCTCAACTCCGGCCCAAGCCTCGATGCCGACTCCACCAGCGGCTGCACCAGTTCCAACAGAGCCGTTGCAACCCTCTGCGCCGACACCACCGGCGGCGGCATCAAATCCTTACACGCCCGAGAAACCGTTTGAACGTGGTTTAAACCGTCCGGGGACCTCACGCTTCACTTCTGGCTTTCGGAGACGTTGATATGACCATTCACAAAGGCCGCGGATTTGCCTGCATCAACTATCCCATTGGTATGAACCTTGGCGGCGATCCTTCTCAAGCATTGGTGCATTCAACCCCGGATGGAAAGTTCAAGGTCGCTTTGTCCTCCATCGACCTTGGGCAAGGCATGAAATCAGTAACGCGCCAGATTGCATCCGAAACCCTAGGCGTGCCGGTCGAAGACGTCTATGTCGATACTGCTGACAGTGACACCGGCCCACATTGCATGGGCTCGTTTGCCTCGCGTGGGACGCACCGTGTCGGCAATGCAGTGATCCGGGCTTCTGCCGAGGCCCGCAAGCAGATGATGGAAGCGGCCGCCGAAGAGCTAGAAGTCAACGCCTCCGATCTGGAGACGGACGGACAGGGCAATATTCATGTCAAAGGGGCGCCTAAGCGTTCGATCACGATTGCAGACACCGCGATTGCCGCGCAGTTCAAACAGGGGCGTACCTTGTCGGGTAGAGGGATTTTCCTGATCCCGCCCAGTGATGTCGACGGGGAAACCGGTGAAATGACGCCGGTCACTTGTTTTGCCCATGCGGCATTGGTCATTGATCTGGAGGTGGATGACGAAACCGGTGAGGTTGAAGTCAAAGAGATAAATTCGGCATATGAGGTTGGCCGTGCGCTGAACCCGAAACTGGTGGAACAACAGCTGATCGGGGGTGCATGGATGGGCGTGAGCCACGCGCTTTATGAAACCACCGAACCTACATACCCTCAACGCGACCACCGTCCAGTTGATTTCAATGGCTACTTGATGCCGGGGCCGGGGGAGGTTGTGCCGCACAACATTGCAATTTTGGAACGACCGGCGGAAGACGCCCCTTATGGTGGCAAGGGGCCGGGCGAGATGTGCGCCAACCCGGTGCTGCCAGCGGTTGCCAATGCTGTATATAACGCGGTGGGTGTACGGTGTGACCAATTGCCGATCACGCCTGAAAAAGTACTTCGCGGTATTCGCGCCAATGGCGGGGCGCGACCACAAGGCACACCGGCCTAATGGCGGTTTCGCCAAATATTGTTGGGATCACCGATCCCGAGGGTCTGAAAACGGCCCTGACGGATGCGCAATATTTGGCGGATGATGCTTTGGCGACGGCGGCGTATTTGGGGCTGGCTTTGGGCAAACCTTTATTGCTCGAAGGTGCCCCCGGAGTTGGAAAAACCGAAGCTGCAAAGGCACTTGGGGGCGTACTCGGGCGTAGCGTGATCCGGCTTCAGTGTTTTGAGGGCATTGATGCGGCGGCTGCTCTTTATGAATGGAACTACCCGCAACAGATGCTGGCAATCCGGCAGGCTGGTGAGGGGCATGTGAACCTCTATTCAGACGATTATTTGCTGGAAAGGCCGTTGTTACAAGCCTTGCGCAACCCGACCGGCACGCTGTTGTTAATCGATGAAATTGATCGATCTGATCATGAGTTCGAAGCGTTTTTGCTGGAATTCCTATCTGACTTCACGATTTCCATTCCTGAAACTGGCACCGTGCGTGCCGCCCAAGCACCGGTTGTCGTTCTAACTTCAAACAGGACACGGGATTTGCATGAAGCGTTGCGGCGGCGTTGCGTCTATCATTGGATCGACTATCCTGACGCGGCGCTGGAAGCGCAAATCGTGATGACCCGCGCGAGCACCGTTGCGCGCGGCACCGCACAAGCGGTTGTTGCCTCGGTCGGGCTGTTGCGCGCGGAACCTTTGGCCAAACCGCCGGGCGTCGCAGAAACCGTAGAATGGGCCGAAGCGGCGACCTTGCTAAACAGCCAAGGCGCCCGATGGCCCGAAGCGTTTTTACGCTCTATTGGTGTTGCGCTCAAGGATCACGATGACCTGACGTATATGGCAGACCGCCTGTCGGCAATTTTGCCGGGTGAGGCGGCATGACCGCACCTCGTGCCCTGCAGCCCTTTCTTCAATTGCCGCAAACCTTGCGTGGGGCAGGTTTTGCCGTTTCTCCGGATCAAGCGATTAATTTCATTGAAGGGGTTGGTGTGCTGGGCCCCCGGGATATGACTGATATATGGCGCGCAGGTCGGGCCCTGTTCTCTATTCCGCAACACCGCCTTGCCGAATATGACGCGATTTTTCGGGCGGTGTTTTTGCATCACGTCGTGCAAACCCCGGTAGATCAGGAGGACGACGAGGACGTCGAGGCCTATGAGCCAACCGGAGACGTCGACAATGTCGATGTACCCGATGACGATAGTGAGGTCGGGGCCGAGGCCACAGGTGTTGAAAGATTAAGTCAACGCAGGCTTGTCAATTCCGAAGACGGCGCATTGGAGCGTCTCAAACGGGAGGCCGCGCGTGCGCTGCCTCGCCGGATCTCTTATCGCCGCCGTTCTGTGCGCAAAGGGGATCGGCTGGATATGCGGCGCACCTTGCGCGATGCGGCGCGGCGCGACGGGGATGTGTTGCGCTTGTGGGAAACCAAACGCAAATCGCGCCAGCGACGGGTGCTGTTGTTGATCGATGTTTCAGGGTCGATGAAAGAGCAATCCGAGGCGATGTTGCGATTGGCCCATGCAATTGTACACGCCGCCGAGCGCGCCGAAGTGTTTACGCTCGGCACCCGCCTGACACGGATCACGCAAAGCCTGAAACCATCTGATCGTACTGCCGCGTTGGAACGTGTATCAACCGCAATCGCTGATTTTGACGGTGGTACGCGGATTGGCGAGGCTTTATCAGCTTTCCTCGCTGTGCCGCGCTATGCTGGATTTGCCCGAGGTGGCGCGGTTGTGGTTCTGTCGGATGGTCTGGAACGCGGATCACCTGCCGCTTTGATCGATGCGGCCAACCGACTGTCGCGTCTGGCCTGGCGATTTGACTGGCTGACACCATTGGCCAGCGATCCTGGTTATAGTCCTGCCACAGAAGGGTTGTCTGCGATCCTGCCGATGATTGATCATCTCGGCAGCGCGGCAAGCTCAACGGACATTGCACACCATATCCTGAATATGACGAGGGCGGCATGATAGACGCGCATCATCACATCTGGTTGCAAAAGGATTTACCTTGGCTGCTTGGCCCGGAACAGCCGCGCATTTTCGGGCCATACCGAGCGATTATGCGCGATTATACTTCGCATGAATTTCTGGCGGATTTGGCCGGAACGGGTATTTCGAAATCCGTCTACGTTCAGGCCAATTGGGCGGCGAATTGGTTTGCAGACGAGGTTGCTTGGGTTCAGCAGCAAGCTGATGCGCATGGCACCATCAGCGCTATTGTCGGGTATGCCGATATGATGAGCCAAGATGTAACGCCACAGCTCGAAAAACTGAAGCAATATCCATTGATGCGCGGCATCCGCCACCAGTTACACTGGCATGAAAACCCGCTTTTTCGGTTCGCCCAAACGGCAGATCTATGCGAAAATCCGACCGTTCAAAAGAACATCGCTAGGCTTGCCGATTACGGGTGGAGCTTTGATCTTCAGGTTTTTGCCGCGCAAATGGTGGGGGCTGCCAAACTGGCCAAGGCCTGCCCGAATGTGACGTTCATCTTGCAACATGCGGGTATGAAAGAAGACATTTCCAAACAGGGCGACGCACTTTGGCGCGATGGTATGAAACGACTGGCAGATTGCCCAAACGTTGTTACCAAACTGTCCGCATTTGGAACCTTTATTCACAAAAATGATCCGGCTTTTATCGCTAAAATGATCCATGACACCGAAGCCATCTTTGGCGCTGAACGGTGCATGTACGGATCGAATTTCCCGATCGAAAAACTATGGACCAGCTACACAGAGCTGTTTCATGCGTTTCGTGAGGGGGCCAAAGGTCTTTCGAAAAAGAAAAAAACCGCAATTTTCAATGACACAGCAGCCCGTGTTTACCGGCTGTAAGACAGGTAAGGGGAGGGACATCATGGCCTTGCAAATCCACGTTCTTGACTATGGAGACATCGAACTTGAAACCAGTTTTCTGGTTCTGGGCCACGAATGCGGTCGCACGCGCCGTGTGCCGGTTTACGGATATCTGATCACCGGCGGCGAATACCCGATTGTGGTGGATACCGGATATCGCGACAATGCGATCATGGAGAGCCTGGGCATGCGTGGTCTGCAATTCCACGACAATATGATCGAAAACCAGTTGGCGAAACATGGGCTCAAACTAGGCGACATCCGCTATGTGCTGCATACGCATTTGCATATCGATCACGCGGGAAAGGATGATCTTTTCCCGATGAACACGACGGTTATTTTGAACCGGCGCGAAATGGAATTCAGCGTTTCGGGCATCATGTACCCGCAATACCCGAAACCAGATATCAAGCACCTCGTGGATCGCATCTACGAACCTGACGCGATGCGGTTCATGGATCTTGAACTCACTGGCGCTGAGGAAGTGATGCCGGGTGTCTGGTGCGAAGCAGCCGGTGCGCATACCGAGGGATCGATGAATGTAATCGTTGAAACCGCCGAAGGTTTGGCCTGTATTTGTGGCGATGTCGTGTATGATTTTAACGACCAGATCGTGAACCACGTGCGGGTAAATAACTATATGGAACCGCAGGTTACGGGCAATCACTCTGGATCCAAACGCGCCGAAAAAGCCGCCTTTAAGAAATTGATGAACAATTACAGCTGGGTTCTGCCCACACATGACAAAGGTGCCAAGATTGAGCGGGGTCAGGTGGTCGGGCGCACGGGCACGGGCATGGTCATTCCCGGCCCGCTGGTCGAGACGCTGCCACGGCGTGAATGGTTCCCGATGTAGCCTCACTGTCTGCCTATGCTTGTAAGGCAGACACCAACATCATCGCCCAGGGAGGAACACATGGCCCATATCGCAATCGATCCACGGTTTCACGCGATTGTCGAAGAGCACGAACCTGTCCGTCAGCTCGGTTCAGGCTATTTCTTTGCCGAAGGACCGTTATGGCACCCGGTTGAACAAACCTTGTTGTTTTCAGATATGCCCGGAGATGTGCGCCGCAAGTATGTGCCGGGCCAAGGGGTCAGCGAAGTTGCGCGTCCGTCCAATAAAGGCAACGGCATGACATATGATGCCGAGCTGAACCTCTTGATTTGTGAACACAGCACATCGTCCGTCGTGCGCATCCGTCGTGATGGGACACGCGAGGTGTTGTGCAGCCATTTCGAAGGGAAAGAATTGAACTCGCCGAATGATATCGTGATTGGTAATGACGGGTCGATCTATTTCACCGATCCGCCTTATGGCCGGTTTCCGGTCTTTGGTGTTGAACGTCCGCAAGAACAGGGATTTCAGGGTGTATACCGTTTGCCTCCGGGCCATCGCCCGGGGGATGAACCACAGCTGGTTGTCGATCGGTATCTCTTTAACAAACCGAATGGACTGTGCTTTTCGCCCTGTCAGAAATGGATGTGGGTCAATGATACGGACCAGCATAATATCCGCATGTTTGATGTGGCTGCCGATGGGAACCTGATCAACGGGCGCGTTTTCGCGAGTGGCATCGTTGATACGTTGAAAAAAGGCGTGCCGGACGGAATGAAAGCCGACAAAGACGGCAATGTTTATGTGACCGCACCCGGCGGCATATGGGTCTATGATTTTCATGGCATGTTAATCGGAAATATTCAACTACCTGAAATGGCAGCAAATTTTCACTGGGGTGGTGAGAGCTGGTCGACTTTGTTCATAACAGCCGAGACGTCTTTGTATTCATTGGAGACCAAGACCAAGGGACGGGATGAGCCGTTTATGTATCCGAATATCGCGCCGCCAAAGGTCGCGCCGCAGACTGCATCCCCTGCGTTGAATGTGCTCGACCGGTTAGAGTTTCGCATCAATCCTGCACGCACCGCGATGATCATTCAGGATTTGCAGAATGACGTCATGATGGATGGGGGTGCTTTTGCTGGAACGGGTAGTCCTGATCATGCACGTAGCCAAAATGTGGTCGCGAATGTCAGCCGTCTTGCTGCGATGGCGCGGGTCAAAGGTGTTATGGTTTTGCATGTTTGGATGGTTTGCGAGCCGGGCCACCCGTATCTCGCGCAACACGCCCCGCTGATGCAGGGATTGAAGGGCGAGAATGCGCTTGTGCGCGGGACATGGGGTGTCCAACCGGTGCCGGGGCTGGAGCCGATGCCCGGCGATCTTGTGGTGGAAAAAATGTCAATGAGCGCGTGGGAAACGTCTCGTTTGGAATCCTACCTGCATCACGGCGGGCGGGATACAATCATCAATTGTGGAAGTTGGACCAATATGAGTGTTGAACACACGACACGCACAGGCGCTGATAAAGGGTTCCATATGATTGTCCCCGAGGATAGTTGTTCTACTATGAATGATGAGTGGCATGGCGCATCTATCAACTACCCGATGCAAAGCATTGCCACCGTGACACGCACTGACGCAGTTATTGCAGCCTTGGAGTAAACCAAATGGATCAAGTTGCCGTTGTTACCGGAGGAGCCCAAGGTATTGGGTTTGCCTGCGCGAAATCACTTTTGGCCCAAGGTAGTAAAGTCGCCCTTTGGGACATGGACGCCACAGCACTGGCCACAGCGCGTGCGGCTTTGGGTGCGGTCGAGACACTTCAGGTCGACATTACCGACTGGGAAAACGTACAAGCGGCGACGGCCCAAACCGAAGCCACTCTTGGTGGGATTACGCAAGTGATCAACTCAGCAGGAATTGCGGGGCCAAACACCGTCATCGAAGAATATCCGATTGCGGATTGGAACCAGATCATGGCCGTAAATCTGACGGGCACTTTTCATGTGTTGCGCGCCATTCTCCCGGGGATGAAAGCGCGTGCCTATGGGCGTGTCGTGCTGGTTGCATCTGTCGCAGGTAAGGAAGGCAACCCCAACGCGTCTGCCTATTCTGCGTCAAAGGCCGGCGTGATCGGATTAACGAAATCGGCCGGGAAAGAATGCGCTGATCTGGACATCGCGGTCAATTGTGTAACCCCAGCCGCGGCGCGCACGCGTATTTTTGATCAAATGAGCCAAGAACATATTGATTTCATGTTGTCCAAAATCCCACGCGGACGGTTTGTAGAAGTCGAGGAAGTCGCCGCTATGATCAGCTGGCTTTGCTCAAAGGAAAACAGTTTCACCACAGGCGCAGCCTTTGATCTGTCTGGCGGGCGCGCCACTTATTGATTGCGCCCAAGGCGGTTTGTGACGCGTTTAACCTCGGTTAAAATGTGCGACTGACGCCTGTCATGCGCCGTTATGGTCCGCCACCTTTTCGACAATGCCCAAGGACTAATTGCGGCCTCGGGCATTGCTATTTCACGCTCCGGTAGCGTCTATTTAGAAACAGTTGGGCGCTGAAACCGAAATTTGTCCAACGTGGTATCCTTCATTTGAATGGAAAACCCAGCTTGGGTTGGAGCTTGGTATGCGCCATCCCGGACAACACATGGATCGAGGAAATGTTCATGCAGGTGATCAACAAATTCGATCCGTTTACTGTCTTTTTCACCGGTAATCGCGACGTAATCAATCATCGACAGATGTTGAACATATTCGCAAAGACCAACACCGCCCGCGTGTGGCCATACGGGCAGGTCGAATTTGGCAGCCATCAATTGCACGGCAAGAACTTCGTTCAATCCTCCTAACCTGCAACTGTCAATCTGGACAAAATCTATTGCACCATTGGCAATGAACTGCTTGAAAAGAATGCGGTTTTGACACATCTCACCTGTGGCCACTTTGATCGGCGCGATAGCTTGGCGGATTTTGCGATGGCCAATTACATCGTCTGGACTGGTCGGTTCTTCGATGAACAGCGGCCGCGCAAAGGCCAGTTCTTTGACCCATTCAATCGCTTGATCAACTTCCCAAACTTGGTTGGCGTCGATCATGATATTCATGTCGTCGCCCAATTCCTCGCGGGCAATCGTAAGCCGCCGGACGTCGTCCTCTAAGCTTTGGCCAACTTTAAATTTAGTATGGGTAAATCCGGCGTCACGCGCTTGGCGACACAGGCGGCGCAGCTTGTCATCAGAATACCCCAGCCACCCTGCAGACGTCGTATAACATGGGTATCCTTCGGCCTTGAGGGTTGCGATACGCGCCGCCTTGCCGGGTGACGCCTTGCGCAGTATTTCAAGAGCTTCGTCTTGGCTGAGAACATCCGTCATGTAACGAAAATCGATCAGGTTCACGATTTCTTCGGGAGACATCTCGCCAACCAAAAGCCAAACTGGCTTGCCGCTCTCCTTGGCTAGTAGGTCCCAGACCGCATTGACAACGGCTCCGGTGGCCAAATGGATCGCGCCCTTGTCTGGCCCGATCCACCGCAATTGACTGTCCCCCGTAATGTGACGCCAAAACCGCCCCATGTCTTCGCGCACCCAATCCAGATCAATGTCAATCAGCAGGTGTCGCATTGCCTCGATCGCTGCGATACAAATGTCGTTGCCCCGCCCAATAGTAAAGGTCAACCCATGCCCGGCGTGACCTCCGTCCGTTTCCAAAATCACATAGGCTGCAGAATAATCTGGATCAGGATTCATCGCGTCTGACCCGTCCAGCGACTGTGATGTTGGAAATCTTAAGTCGTATGTTTGCAGCCCCGTGATCCTGGTCATTAGCCTGCCACCACGTTTTGGCGCTGCACACCCAAACCACGGATACCCAATTCCATCTCGTCGCCAGGTTTCAGATAGGTTTCAGGCGATTGACCCATACCGACACCGGGAGGGGTGCCCGTTGAGATGACATCACCGGGCTGCAGGCTCATGAACTGAGAAAGGTGAGAAATCACCGTAGCAACATCGAAATGCATCGTTTTGGTGGAACCATCCTGATACCGATGGCCATTGACCTCCAGATACATAGGCAAATCTTGCGGATCGGAAATTTCGTCTCGGGTAACTAACCACGGGCCGATTGGTCCAAATGTATCGCAAGACTTGCCTTTGACCCACTGGCCTGAACGGTGCAACTGAAAGTCACGCTCGCTGAGATCATTGACAACGCAATATCCCGCGACATGACCCAACGCTTCTTGGCATGAAACGTATTTTGCGGGCTTCCCGATCACCACGCCCAATTCGACTTCCCAATCCGATTTGACGGATGTGCGTGGAATTTCCACAGTGTCATTCGGGCCAATGATCGACGAGGTCGCCTTGAAGAAAATCACCGGTTCTTCGGGGAGCGCCATACCGCTTTCCGCGGCGTGATCGGCATAGTTGAGGCCAATGCAAATGAATTTTCCAACATGCCCCACACATGCCCCAATCCGAGGATCGCCCGAAACGGAGGGCAAAGAACTGGGATCAATGTCGCGCAATTTGGCAAGGGTGTCATCTCCAAGAGCATCTCCGGAAATGTCGTCTATCATGGTGGACAGATCACGGATCGTGCCATCCTTGTCGAGCAAGCCGGGTTTCTCTGCGCCTATTGGTCCAAATCGTAACAATTTCATCTTGTGTGTTTCCTAATTCCTTAGATGGCCCAGCCGCCGTCAATGTTATGGGTTTCGCCTGTGGTAAAGGCGCTGTCCTCGCTTGCCAGATAGAGCGCGAGTTTTGCGACTTCTTCCGCCCCGCCGATGCGCCCCATCGGTTGACGGGCGATAAATTCGACAAGGGCAGTGTCATAGCTGCCGGTCGCCCGCAGCCGTCCATGCATAGACGGGCTATCAATGGTGCCGGGGCAGATGGCGTTACAACGTATACCGGATGTTACAAAGTCAGCCGCAACCGATTTCGTGATGCCGATAACAGCGGCTTTGGACGCACAGTAGGCAAATCGATTGGGCACTCCTTTGATGGATGAGGCCACAGAAGACATATTAACGATCGCTCCGCCACCGCCATTCAGCATCATGGGCAATGTCAGTTTGATCAGGCGGTACATGGCCTTGACGTTGAGATCAAAACTAAAATCCCAATCGCCTTCTTCGCAATCAAGAATCGTACCGTCAGCGACATAGCCAGCGCAATTGAACAGCACATTGACGCCATCTAGGGCGGCGATGGCGTCTGCCACGGCGACGCTGTCGGTGACGTCCAGTTTCAATGGGGTAATGCCATCAATACCCGCCAACTCACCAAGCGCGAGTTCATTGATATCGCAGGCAATGACCTCAGCGCCTTCCGCGGCAAACAATTCCACGGTGGCACGACCGATCCCTTGTCCTGCTGCAGTTACGATTGCTTTCTTGCCGACCATTCGGCCTTGTTTTTGTGTCATTATCTCAATCCGTGTGAAAAACTTCTTCCATCGTTGACCATTGTTCACCCTTCACGCGCGTCACGAGCGGAGATCGGCAAGGGTCGGTCAACGTCCACCATTCCCGCGTTTTAGGGTTTTGGGCCATGCGCGCTTTGTCGGCCTCAAAATCCGTTCCGTCATATTCCCAGTACCCAAACAAAAGGTTCTCTGGTTCGCGTAGGAATATCGTGTAGTTGCGAATGTTGCTGTCCTTGATCTGAGCCAGAACTTCGGGCCAAGTGTCAGCATGCAGGCGTTTGTATACGTTGATTTTTTCCGGTTTTATACCAATCATCATTCCCATGCGCTGCATCGCTATGTCTCCGTGATTGTTGTGGATATCAACGCATCTGCTGATATGGTTTTGAAATCCCAGCTTATTCCGAGCCCCGGAGTATCAGAAGGGATCGCGTGGCCGTTTTCGATCAACATTCCGTCTGTTGTTACGGTGTCGAGTTGAGGAATATATTCGAGCCACTTGGCATTGGGCACCGCGCAGACCAGCGGCAGGTGAAGTTCCATTAGGAAATGTGGGCAAACCACAATATTGAATGCTTCCGCGAGATGCGCGACCTTGAGCCAGGGGGTAATGCCACCAATGCGCGCAACATCGACCTGCACAATACTCGCAGCACCCGCCTGCAGGTAATCTTTGAACTGACTAAGAGAATACATGCTTTCACCCACAGCAATGGGCACGCTGGTGCGCCGCGCAAGCTCTACATGTGCTGCAATGTCGTCAGCGGGCATCGGCTCTTCGAACCAACTAATGTCATATTGCTCTAGAACTCGGGCCCGTCGAATGGAGTCCGACAGCGTAAACCCCTGATTGGCATCGGTCATGATGTCATAGGTGTTCCCCACAGCGTCACGCACGGCTTTGAGGCGCGCGTCATCTTGACTGATATGATCGGAGCCAATCTTGATTTTAGATCCAAGAAACCCTTTGCTTTGCATTTCAAGGGCGTCATCAACCAGAACTGAGGTCTCAAGATGTAGCCATCCGCCTTCTGTGGTATAAAGCGGAATACGATCACGACTTCCCCCCGCCGCTTTCCAGAGAGGCAATGCCGCCCGCTTGCATTTCAGATCCCAAAGCGCGGTGTCAATGGCAGCAAGCGCGAGCGAAGTGATTGCCCCGACAGATGTTGCGTGGGTCAAAAACAACAGATCGTGCCAAATGCCATTGATCCGATCTGCATCTCGCCCGATCAACGCAGGCGCTAATGTGTGTTCGAGCAGCGCCATGATAGAAGGCCCACCCGTGCCGATGGTGTAGCTGTAGCCTGTCCCGACGGCGCCATCACTGTCGTATACCGTGACCATTGGCGTTTCTTGCGACACAAAGGATTGGATCGCATCTACCCGTTCCACTCGTGGAAACAGGTCGATCATTTTCAGCTCGATCCGCGTAATTATCGCCATGCGTTATCCTCGCAATGCATCGGAACTGATGGCGTCAAAGACGTGGCATTTATCCAACATCAAACGGAATTTTAACACTTCACCGGGGCTGACAGGGCGCGGGTTCAGCATTTTGGCCTGGACCTCTGTGCCTGCGATGTCGGTAAAGAGAACCGTTTCAGTCCCCAAAGGTTCTGTCAGGGTGACGGCCAGTTCAAGTTCCGCTTTTTCGCCGTCTTCCTGTACCGAGTGGCCTATTGGCATCAGATTATCAGCCCGAAACCCAAAGTGAATTTTTTGACCGTCACGCACCTGACCGCGCGCGGTCGTCGGCACTGGCACGTTCAAGCCACCCACAAGGGAAATCGTATCAGGACCAGTCACTGTCCCTTCAATCAGGTTCATGGGCGGTGAGCCAATGAAGGTCGCAACAAACGTATTGACGGGCGCATTAAACAGTTCAAGTGGTGTGCCAACTTGCACGATATCTCCATCTTGCATCAGAACAATCCGATCAGCCAATGTCATGGCTTCGACCTGATCATGGGTCACATAAATGATCGTGTTGCCAACCTTTTGGTGCAGTTTCTTTATCTCAACCCGCATTTGGGTGCGCAACTTCGCATCCAGATTGGAGAGAGGTTCGTCAAAAAGGAATACGTCGGGTTGGCGCACAATGGCGCGACCCATGGCGACACGCTGGCGTTGACCACCTGACAATTCTGCAGGGCGGCGATCCATCAGGTCGTCAAGTCCAAGAATGCCTGCGGCTTCGTTTACCGCTTGCGTTATGACGCCTTCATCGACCTTTGCGACCTTAAGAGAAAAGCCCAGGTTTTCCTGCACCGTCATATGTGGATAAAGCGCGTAGTTCTGAAACACCATCGAGATATTGCGCTCGCGTGGGGGGAGGTCATTCACGACACGACCGCCGATGGTTACTTCCCCGCCGGAGATGTCTTCGAGACCTGCGATCATTCGCAGCGTGGTTGATTTTCCGCATCCAGATGGCCCGACGAGCACGACAAATTCGCCGTCTTGGATGGCAAGATCGATGCCATGGACTGCTTCATGCTTGCCATAGCGTTTGACGACGTTTGAAAGGGTTACTTCTGTCATGGTCTTATCCTTTGACGCCGCCGAAGGTGAGGCCGGCAATCAGGTGTTTTTGTACAAGGAAGGTGAGGATCAGGGCGGGGATGATCATCAGAACGGCTAAGGCGCACATGCCTCCCCAATTGATGGTGAATTCAGCAGTGAAATCCAAAAGCCCGACGGGCATCGTTTTAGAGTCCACGGATCGGGTGAGCTGCGAGGCCAAGGCGAATTCATTCCAAGACGTTAGGAATGCGAAAATCGCGGCCGACGCCACGCCAGAACGCGCCACCGGGAATTCAACCTTCCAAAAAGCCTGCCAGCGGGTGCATCCATCGATTTCCGCGGCCTCATGCAATTCTTTGGGAATTTGTCTGAAAAATCCGTCGGTGAGCCAGATGGTGAACGGCACGTTCATCGCGACATAGACCAGAATTAGACCGAAATGCGTGTCGATGATGCCGACTTTGGCAAAGACGATGAACAAAGGCAGGGATAACGCCACACCTGGAACAGCGCGAAATAACATCAGACCGACGAAGTAGTTGTTTTTGCCTTTGAAACGGTATCGAGCAAAGGCATAGCCGCCGGACATTCCGATGAGGATTGCAATCGCAGTCGAGGTCACAGACACGATCAGCGAGTTGCGAAAATAGTAAAACACCGGCACGCCGCCTTCTCCAGCGCCACCAAACATGGCGCGGTAATGTTCCAACGTAAAAGATGGCGTCCAAACCGGCGGTTTGGCCATGATTTCGACTGTGGGGCGGAACGAGTTCAACACGATCCAGAGGCCCGGAATGCAGATGATCGACATGACGAGAAACAGGCCGATAAAATGCAGGGTCTTCAGGCTCTTTTTACGATTGCGATGGGTCAGGTTACGGTCCATCTGAGTTACCCCGCCATGCCAATGTCAGCACGTGCCGCACTGAGTTTTCGGAAAAAATAGACGGTGAATAGGATCGACAGGATGATCGAGACATAGCCCATTGCATTTGCCAGACCCATGCGCGCATCAACGTAGCCAGTGCGGCTCATCAAGGTCCAAAGCAGCTCTGTGCGCCGTGCCGGTCCACCACCGGTCATGATTTGTACAATGTCGTAGGCGCGCGCCACATCCAGACTGCGAATGGTCATGGCAATCCAAATAAACGGCATCAAAAAGGGCAGGGTGATATGGCGAAATGTTTGGAAAGCTGTGCAGCCATCAACTTTGGCAGCTTCCAGTGGGTCACGGGGCATGGCGAAAAGACCTGCGAGGATCAGAATGGCAAAGACCGATGTGCTCATCCAAACCTCGGCAAACATGATCGAGAACATCGCCAATTTGGCATCAACCAGCCACGGCAAGGCAGCGTTTGAGCCAAGTGATTGCAAAACGTTGTTCACCAACCCGATGTTGTCATTGAAGATAAATTTAAACTGGAAACCGACGAGAATAGGCGAAAACATCATTGGAAACATAAGGATGGTTCGCAATGTCCGCTGCCCCCATGTGACTTTGTTCACCATCAAGGCAATGCCCAGCCCCAGCAGAAGCTCCAGATTGAGAACTACCGTCAGGAAAAGCACGGTACGGCCAAAGGCGGACCAAAATTTTACATCTGTCAGGATTTTTTCATAGTTGAAGGTGCCGATCCAACGCCACAACGTGGAGGGACGCGTCAGCTTGTATGGAGTGAAGCTGGAATAAAGCGAGAAGATTAGTGGGATCAATACAACGGCAGCAATGACAAGGATTGCAGGCAGTATCAGGACGAACCACTCGGGCATGCGGCGGCGGTACATGTTTCACCTATCGTGCAGAGGAGGGATGAGACCTGACGGCAAGAAGTTCTGCCGCCAGATCGTTGGTGGTCTAGTAATGGCCGGATTCGCGCATCAGTTCGTCAACCTCAGCGGCAGCGTCATCGAGGGCTTCCTTAACCGTTTTGTCGCCGACAATAGCAGCCTGCAGTTCGGGGAATACGATGTTTGTCGTTTCGCCCCATTCAGGGATTGCCGGAACAGCAAAGGCGTATTTCGCGCCTTCGGCAAAAGCCGCAAGCGATTCAGCGCGGAATGCGTCATCACCGGCTTTTGCTTTTGCGACATTGGCTTCCCAAACTGCGGTGCGTGTGGGGAGAGATCCGCCCGCGCTTTCGGCCAATTGGCTTTCTTCACTTGTTAGGAATTGCACCAGTGAAATCGCCGCATCTTGGGTCGGGCAATTATTGGTGACAGAAAATCCGTGATGGCCAGACCAACCCGTGCGTGTCACGCTGCCCATTGGCTGCACTGCGACACCGACGTTGCCAGCGGCCTTTGAGGAGTCCGGATCGTTGAAAAATCCGGCCCAGCCTGGCCAGTCTAAATTGAGCGCAACAGTCCCTGATGCAAATCCCTGTCCCAGATCATCCCACACATAGCTGGTGGTGCCGGCGGGGACTGCTTTTGCCTCATATAGATCTACGAACCATTGCAAGGCGCGTTGCCCTGCATCTGAGTTGAAAATGGGTTTGTTGTTTTCGTCCAGATAATTACCACCTTCGGCAACAACCATTTCATAAAAACGGCCCACAATGGCTTCGTCTTTGCCCGCGTACTGCGTGCCATAAAAATTTGGCGGGTCAGCAAAAAAGATCGCCTGATCTTTCACTTGCGCCCATGTGTCTGGCACGGCCAGATCATACCCGTACTCAGCCTTGAAGGCTGCCGCTTTGTCCGCATCCTTATAGTTGGACTTTAGATAATACAGGACGGAAACGTCGAATTGTGCGCGGGGAAGCATCAGTAGTTCGCCGCCAACAGTGGATGCGTTGATGTTACCGCCGACAAACTCTGCGATCGCTTCAGCCGGGACGACACCGTTAAGATCCATGTACAGACCTTCATACTGCGGAGCAAAGGACGAATGGTTTGAGCCAACGCACCATTTTGTTGTGCCAGCGGCCATGTCTGATTTAATTTCTTTGTCGATCTCAAAGTGGCTTTTCTTGGAGATAATTTTGACCGTAGCGCCTGTGGCAGCCTCCCATTGCGAGATGCGCCCGTATAGCCCCTCGTATTGTTGACCACCGATCAGTTTTGCTTCGACTGTTACGCCATCGAAGCTGCCATAGTCTTGCGCCGTCGCTGATTCTCCAGCGGCAAGGATCGCCGAGCTGGCAAATAGCGCCCTTAAAATAGTCGATTTTTTCATTGTTTCCTCCCTTGGTGCGAAGGCTTGGTTGCCGCATATATCGCATCTAGTATTCGTATATAAACATAGTATTCATTTTTAAACAAGCTTGACAGTTGTGTGTTCCTCGCGACACTGACCGGGATAGATTAGGATGATGAAAGACGCCCGATGGATGATGCCAACGAGAAATACCGCGCGCCCGCTCTAGAAAAAGGATTAGATATCATTGAGTTATTGGCGGAACATGGCGAAGGGTTAACCCAGGGCGAAGTCGCCAAAGCGTTGGATCGATCCCCAAGTGAGATCTACCGCATGCTATCCACATTGGTGCGGCGCAGATATGTTGTTCGTTCAGTGTCCGGCGATCGATATTCGCTTAGTTTGAAGATGTTTTCGATTAGCCAGCGACACCCCCCAATTGGACGGGTGATCGAGGCCGCGCTTCCTCGAATGCGTGCCGTAACACGCAAAGCTTGGCAGTCCTGTCACTTGGGGATGGAAAGCAATGGGGATATTGTCATCGTAGCGAGCGCCGAGTCGCCGGGCAACTGGGGCCTCGCGCTGAAGACCGGCACCGTAGTTGGGCTATGGAATACTGGAACGGGTCGGGTATTGGCAGCCTTTCGTTCGCCAGAGGAAGTCAACTATCTAGTTGAGCAACACAGACGTGCGGCGGGTGAACCAGAGCTGGACCGAGCAGAGTTTACCGAGCATCTCACACGTATTCGATCAACGGGCTATGAAGAGATGCCATCCGCCACGGCCATTGGTGTTACAAATATTGCGTTTCCGATTTTTAACCCATCCGGTCAGGTCATTGCTGTCTTAAGTTGTCCATATCTTGAACGGGTCGACGATCTTGTCGTGCCCTCCCGCGAAGACATCGTCGAATTATACGGGGATTTAGCAAATGAACTGACGCAGCTTTACGGGGGAACCAACCCGTTTGCGGTTGGCAATGGGTAGCTCGAAAACGGACCTGAATTCTGACACAATTACTGGTCGTGCAAACGAACTCAATCGGTCGCTCTGCGGACATCTGCCAAGCAATTTTCGTTCGAGATATGGTGGCCAGATGCGGTTCAACCTTGTTCGGTTCTTCGCTGCGCATAAAACTTTCGAAAGGGCACAAGTGGTGTGGGAAAAATGACGTCCGGCAAATGGACGCTTTCCGTCCGGTCCGCCGAGGCGCAATTCATCGAATGTTCTAGGTATTGTGTCTACCCTAGGCACGAGGAGGACTTTGTCTTCGTGACGCATCATTGAAATCGTCTGAATGCGCTGATTAAGGGTATTCCTCCAAATCGTGCGGGACGAGATCGAAACTCTGTTTATTGGCAAATGGGAACCCTGATCTCAGCTCACACCGCGGTGGAATTTCTGACAGATTTAGCTTGTTTGATCCCTATCAGCCTGTGCATTTACTAAACACCCAAGACAAACCAACACAGAGGACCCAAAATGAGCTGGATCAAGACCATTCCGTTTGAACAAGCTACCGGCAAATTGAAATCCCTTTACGCACGCGTAACCGGTCCGGACAAAAACGTCGACAACATCATGTTGTCCCATTCCCTGCGCCCTCACACGATGGAGGGGCATATGGCGATCTATAAATATGTGCTGCATCATTCGGGCAATACGTTGCCAAAATGGTTTTTGGAGGCTGTTGGGGTGTGGGTCAGTCAATTGAACGGATGCGACTACTGTGTGCAGCACCATTTTGCAGGGATGAAACGACTGCTGGCGGACGATGCGCGCGCAGATGCTATCCAAACAGCTGTAGCGCATTTGGATATCGAAGCGACCCCGCTTGATCCGGCGCAACATCAGGCATTGCGTTATGCTCAAAAGCTAACTCTGACCCCTGCGGAAATGGTCCAAGCAGATGTGCAAGCGCTTCGGGATGTGGGGTATGAGGATGGTGAAATCCTCGAGATCAATCAGGTCAGCGCCTATTTTTCCTATGCAAATCGCACGGTACTGGGGCTGGGATGTTCAACACAGGGCGATGTGATTGGCCTTAGCCCCAACAATTCCGGCGATCCCGATGACTGGAACCATTCTTGAATTTTTTAGCCCATGTGGGGGCCTCTTGAAATGAAGTCCCCACATGAATTTAAGTTACCGTTTTCTTTTGTCGGCAATCAGCTATTCTGCCGGAACAGACGCTTCTTTGTTTTCGGCCTTCTTTTTGGGATCAATCTTTGTGATTGTCCAACCCATGTAGCCAAAGAGCAATGTCACTAGAGGTGACAACCAGCAGAAAAAGGCAAAGGGTAAATACGCAATCGTTGCCACGCCCAATGTTGCCGCCTGATAAGCGCCGCCAGAATTCCACGGGATCAGGTTTGCCGTTACTGTCGCAGAGTCTTCTACAGCGCGCGACAGATTTTCGGGTGCGATGCCACGATCACTATAAGCTTGGGCATATGTCCGCGCACCCATAACGATGGCCATATATTGGTCGCATAAAATCATGTTGGCACCGATACCGGTGAAAACAGTGGAGGCGACCAAACCACCATCAGAATTGACCTTTGACAAGATCTTGTCGGCAATGGCTTTGAGCTGGTTCGTGCGTTCCATGACCCCACCGAACATCATCGCGACGATGACCAGACTGATCGTATACATCATCGAGTCCATGCCGCCGCGGGTTAGAAGGCTGTCAACGTCTGCATTGCCCGTGCTTGCCTCAAAACCACCGAAAGCTGCATTTGCGAGTGCGCCATAGTCCGCACCCTGAAGCCCGACAGCTAGAATGGCACCCGCAACGACACCGAGCGTTATCCCGGGAATGGCAGGCATTTTACGGTAGGATACAAACAAAACGATCAGCGGTGGCAAGATCATAGCAATGTTTATTGTGTAGTTTTCGTTCAAAACAGCGAGGATTGTCGCAATACGGTCCACGTTGCCTTCACCGCCGCTGAATTTCAAACCGAGAAAGATTTCGATGATCAGGGTCAAGGCGATCGACACACCGGTTGTGTAGGACATGTGCTTGATATGTGTAAACAGATCCGTTCCAGCCAAAGCAGGAGCCATGTTGGTCGTATCCGAGAGGGGCGACATTTTATCGCCAAAATAAGCTCCGGATAGAACAGCACCAGCAACGAGCGGCAGCGGAAAGCCGAGCCCGGCGCCAACACCCATCAAGGCCACACCAATCGTTCCTGTTGTTCCCCAGCTGGTCCCGGTTGCGAGTGATGTCAACGCGCAGATCACGACCGTCACGGGTAAAAATATCGAAGGCGAGAGTATTGTAAGACCATAGTAGATCAGAGTCGGTACTACTCCGCCTAAAATCCAGATTCCGATCAGGATGCCAACGATGATCAGGATGATTGTCGCAGGAAGCGCATTGGTGATGCCCCGCACCATCCCGTTTTGAATGTTTTGCCAACTAAACCCACACCGAAGCGCAACCAGTGAGGCGACAAAAACGCCTAACAACATAGGGATATGCGGATCCAAGCCGTATACAACGATTGAAACACTGATCCCGATAACAAGTGAGAACAGTGATATCATCGCCTCCCAAAAGTGGGGCACGCGTGCACCTTCCGGTATATCCGTTTTCATTTTTTGTATTCCCTCTGATGGACTTTGATTGTTTTAAGAAACTGTGCACCTGTTGAAACGTCGACGCTTTGGGTTCCGCTTACGAATACTCTTCGTTATGGTCTGTTTTTAGAGATTTTTTTGGACTAATAGAAATAAAAATTAACTATTTGCAGGTCATTTCCGTCGTTATGGATAAAGTCGATAATTTGATTGTTTCAGAGCTACGACGAAACTCGCGCGTTACGCTCTCCGTTCTTGCGTCCATCACAGGGCTATCACGTGTGACTGTTCGATCTCGCATTGATCGGCTCGTAACCAATGGTGTGATCCTTGGCTTCACGATTACTTTGAAGGAAAACACCCAGAAACACCCAATCAGAGGTTTGACGATGCTGGGGATCGAAGGGGCCGGAACAGAGCGGATAAAACGAATTTTAGGGGGAAATCCTGCTGTTCGCGCCATCCATGCGACCAACGGGAAGTGGGACCTGATCGTCGAAACCGGAACGGAAACTGTAGAAGAGTTAGACATTGTTTTGGGCGACATCCGACGTATCCAAGGTGTCCGAGACAGCGAGACGAACTTATTGCTATCAACGCAGATGAACATTGATGGCTGAACAAATAAAATAGAGATATCTTTCGTTTTCTTTTATTAAAGTTCTGCAAAAAACGTCATCAGGGTGAAATGTGAGCACCTCGCCCTATCGGGGCGACATTATAAAAACGATTTTTCGCAATCTCATTTCGGTAAACACACAGTTTGATCCAATCAAATGCGCATGCGCGGAACATCCGCTGGATCAAGGCGTAATTCGATCAAATACGGACCCTTTCGTGTCTCTAAAGCTTTTAGAGCCTCTTCTAAATCCTGTTGTGAACGCACCTCAAATCCTTCTCCACCCATGGATTTTGCGATTTCCGCAAAGGATGGCCACTGGAACTCCGACAGGCTTGGATCCATCTTTCTGTCAGTAAATTGGATGTGTTCCGCCCCGTATGCGGAATCATTGGCGATGATCACAATAAGGTCGAGGCCAAGACGTACGGCGGTGTTGAATTCATTGATACCACCCATCATAAATCCGCCGTCACCGCTAAACAAGACGGTAGGTCGAGACGGGGCCGCAACACTGGCCCCAATCGCTTCTTGAAGCCCCAAACCGATCGCGCCAAAACACACCGTGCTGACAAAGCTCCGCGGGTCGGGAACGGACAAACGACACCAAACTTCAGTCATAAACCGGCCGCCATCGGTGATGAGAACACGGTCTTTGGGCAGTGCTTCTTCCAGACGCTCAAGCGCGTGAACATAATTTATAAAACCGTCTTTCGCCTTGCCTGTTCCCGGCACATGCGCGGTGAGTGACGCAACATCCAGTTCGCGGGTAAATCCGCTGGAGGGAATTTCGGCTTCGTTCAACCAGAACAAGATCGTTTCTGCTGCTAAACCTGCGTCCGCAACAAGAGCCGCATCAGGGTGTAGGCCACCGCCGATTGCGGTTGGATCTCGGTCGATTTGAATGATCCGTTTGGCCTTCATCAGCTTGCCCTGATCGGTCGTGAAATCGTGTAAAGCCGCGCCAAAGCAGAGAATGCAATCGGATTGAGCGATCAAATCGTAGGCAGCAGGCGTCGACAACGTGCCGAAGATGTCGATGTTGTGGGGATGATCCGTGAACAGGCCTTTGGCCCGCAACGTTGTGGAAAGCGGCGCCTCCAGCCGGTCTGCCAAGCGCACCAGTTGCTCACGCGCAGCCACAGCCCCGCCGCCGGCCAGGATAAGCGGGCTTCGTGCCGAGGCAATCATACCAATCGCATTGTCAAAAACATCACCTTCGGCCACCCCACCGGGGGTCGTGAACACATCAAGCACTTGAATGCCGTAATCCGCTTTCTCCCACATGAAATCGGCAGGCATGTTCAGGACGATGGGCCGCCGCTCGACCTGGGCGCGATAAAAAGCCCGCGCAACATCTTCGCCTACAGTAGACGGTGCGCGCATTTGCACAAATCCAGCGCCTGTTGCCTTGACCACTTCTCGTTGATCAATGCTCTGGAGATGGCGAGGATTGTCGGCAGGCGTGTCCCCAGCCAACACGACAACTGGGGCATGGCTTCTGGTTGCTTCCGTCAAAGCAGTCACGCAGTTCGTGAGGGCGGGGCCGTGGGTAATCGTGGCAACCCCGACAGTGCCAGAGACATGCGCGTAAGCTTGAGCCATCAGGATCGTACTGCCTTCATGGACAGCTGGCACAAACTGGCCGCTCAATTCTCGCACGAAACTGTCTACCATAAACAGGTTCGCGTCTCCAATCAGCCCGAACATTACCTTTGTGCCATGGTCGTTTACGGCATGGGCGATGGATTGATATACGTGGTAATTGCGGTTCATGTGGGAGCCTTTTTCGGAGGTTTTCGCAAACATACTTCTTTAGTTCGAATGAAAGCTTTCCAAATCCACCCAAAACACGGTAATTGAGGTAAAATAATTCTCAGATCAGATATTTATAGGTAGATCATTGCTCGATTCCTTTGAAAAACTCATTCTAAAAGTTCTGCAACGAGATGGACGTGCGAGCACCCAAACCTTGTCGGATGCTGTGGGGTTGTCGGCGTCACCCTGCTGGAGGCGGGTCAAACGATTAGAGGAAGACGGTTATATCAAACGGTACGCTGCAATTCTTGACGGCAAGAAATTGGGACTGAATGCCTTGGCCCACGTTCAGGTATCTCTTGTTGATCACGACGCAGCTTCAATTAGAAAATTTCAAGGTTTTATCGATAGACACGGTCAAGTTCTGGAATGTGCCTCCATCACTGGCGATTTCGATTATATTTTGAAAGTCGCCGCCACGGATCCTGAAAGCCTCGAGGAATTTATCATGCACGAGTTGCTTGGGTTAGGCGTTGTCCGCACGACCACAACGCTTTTTATTCTGAGGCAATTGAAAGCTTCAGGTGCTCTCCCAGTTGACAGTTAGACACAGCTGGAACAGCAAAATTTGCAGTTCGTTTGGGTGCCGCGCGCTAGTATCGGCCAAGCACTCAAGACGAAATAGGCCGCACCATTTCTGGCACGGCGCAGGTTTACTTCTTAGTCAAACACTGCCGCAATCTGATCCACGTCGACACCTTCTTTGATTTCACGCAGACGCGCATAGACCAAAGCGACGATGATACCTCCAAACGCATAGCTTAGCCCATCAAGGATGACAATTGTGATGCCAGCAAAAATCGGTCCGCCGATGTTCGCCAAAACCACAGCTATGAAAGCAAACATTAAACCGAGAACTATAAAAATTAGAAAGATCAGCAACAATAGCCCAACGATTGACGTAAGATATCCCTTGGTCAATTGGACGCTGCGGCGCAAAGACCCGAAACCGGTACGTTCAATGATGGCTACTGGTGCCATCACATAAAACATGGCATAAACGAAAAAGGCGCCGATGATTAATCCGATTGCCCCGATCGCTGCTAGGAGGCCGACGACAAGACTCAGGATGGCGATTGGAAGGACGGCGGGTAAAGCAAAGCGAATGTAAGTTCCAATACTATTGCGACGCCCCAGCTTTGCGTCATAGGCCAGTTGGATGAACAAAGCCGACGTCAGGCTATAGACAAGCATTGTGATAACCAAAGATGCCAAGAAGGCACCTACATTGCTTGGTTCCGAGGTGGAAGGGTCACCGAAAGAAAGCGTTTTGTTGGCACCTAAAAGCAAAAAATCGGAGAGAAAGACGATAAGAGCTCCAATGAAGCCAAGCGCCAAAACCTTTGGAAAGTTCTTAAATAGAATGGAAAAGCTGTTGGAAATAATCGCCCCGACACCTAACGGTATTTTGGGTGTTTGAGCATGCGCATCAGTCATTTTTATCGTTCCTTAAAATTATTTTTTAAATATTCTTAATGCATATTGGGGGATGCAAAGGTCCAAAATATTTGAACATTATGCGGGTGTGGGTACAAGCTAATTTCTCTAAAAGAGCAGATCGACGACCCTAATCGATTAGGGTGCGTCCTTCTCCGTGGCAAAATGTTTGTCACGACGTTGGTCGCCAAAAAGCTGCCGCTGTTCAAGATGAGCGCGCTGCGCATTGTAAAAGGCGCGCAAGAACGGTAGGTGATCTACCTCAGGAACGGCGTCAGCATATCCGATCTTTTTCCGGATACGATCGACAATTTCGGCAAGAGTTTCTCTTTGCTTTTGTCTATTTTGCTCAGGAGTTGCATGTTCTTGGGCACGCAGGAAACTTTCAAGCGTTTGCAATTCAAAGCGACCGTAATGATCGAGTTGATGCGTCAGAAAAGTGAAGCCAGAGAAATCCGCTGCCAGCGGGGCGGGGTTTGAATGCGCGAGATCCGAAAGCAGGATTGGGTCCGGCAGATGCACCACATGGGTGTCCGCGAGAAAATCACCTAAGCGCATCCGGTAAGGGTTGCTCATCGGTACTGTAAACGCCATCACGACCCACAAAAAACTGAACCATGATGCTAGGCTGGAGTCGTTCTCCAAGGTAAGAACAAGGGTGCCGGGCAGGAAAATTTCCGCCTCCTTCATCATGTTCCGCACGACCAAAGCATGGGTGGTCAGCGGCCCGCCTTTATGCGCGATAACTTTGATTTTCATCATCCGCTTGCCGATGGTTTGACCATTCCAAGCCAGTTCAGACAGGATGTAATAGGGCACGCGCATGGCAAAAAAGAGCAACGCTCCCAAAGCCGCAATTGCATTGACGCCAGCAAGGCCGCTCAGGATTAGAATGAAGATCAGGGATCCGGCGAAGCCAAATGTGATCAGAACATCGATGATTTGGGCCGATAACCGCACTCCAACGCCTGCGATGTTGAGTGACAATGGCACACCCTCTGGCGGCATGACCCGTCCTGCGGCAGTGCGGCGGTCCTGTCGACGTTGTTTGCGCGGTATGGTTCGGCTCATCCCTTGGACCGTCCAGCCATGGTAAACCACGCCAACCATAGCAGCCCGACACCCCATCCGATCGTGTATCGCATTGTTGTGTCTTGAACCAATTGCCGAGCGAATCCTTCTAGAAATGCCGCCACAACAAGCATTAGGGCCGCGACACAGGCCAGTTTGACAGCGTCCTTGCCAGCCATACCCAGGGCATCTTTGCGACTGTGCTGCCCGGGAAACAGCACTGCGGACCCGAGCTGGATGCCGCCACCGCACGCGATGCAAATTGCTGATAATTCAGTGACGCCATGGATGGATAACCAACCACCCAATTCCAAACCCAAGCCACGTTCCACATGCAATGCGTAGAATGCGCCTAGGCTCAATCCGTTATAAAAGGTCAAAAGGACAGCCGGCAGGCAGGCAAAGACACCAAGACCGAAGACAAAAATGGCGATGCGTGTGTTATGCGAAAACAAATAGGAAGCAAAAGCGCCTAGTTCCGAAGTCTTTGTATCAGAATTAAAAATGACGCTGCGCAAGTATTTGATTGATGCTTCGGGCGTGCGCCCATCACTTAGGCCCGGTGGCATAAAAACGTAAAACCAGTCTGCGTTTTCTAAATATAGCAAAAACCCAACCAATACGCCAAGACCCATACATAAGAATCCAAGGGCGACATAAGCCGCTGATCGCCGCATGGCTTGTGGTGCGCTCTGCGTAAAGAAACGGTGAAAAACCCCGCCTAAAGGGTCTTGTGGCGCATAGACGCTCAGGTAGGCCCGTGCGGCCAGGGCTTCGAGGTAGTTTAGAAGGGCCTTGTCGAGGGAAATTTCACGTGCAATTGCCAAAGATGTGGTCGCTTGGCGATATAGTTGTGTGAGATCGCGCGCTTCGGAAAATTCGAGGGACTGTGCACCCCGTTTTTCTGTTTTGCTCGCCAATGTTTCAAGGCGCCGCCAATCGGCCTCTCGTTCTTGGCGGAACCGTGCAGAGCGTATAAGAATGGCTGTGTCGAGCATTAGATCAGCTCCCGTTCTTTGATGTCGAGATAAGCAGACACCAGTCGCGCGGTCACCTGCGCGGGCTTGGCGTCGATCACGGTCACCCCAAGTCGGTTCAGTCGTTCCAACACTAACCGGCGTTCGGAAATGGATTGATTTGCCGCCACTAATGTCGCCACGCCCGACAGATCATTCGGAGGATCATCAAGGATACCTTCTGTCTCTGGATCGCGGATCGCAATGAAAATGATCAGATGCCGCTTTGCCAGAATTCCAATGTTTTCAACCATCAATTCCGCGGATGTTGTGTCTACGAAATCCGTAAAAACGACGATCAAACTACGTTTAGGCGTACGCGCATTCAGTTCTGTAAGGGCGAGTGTGTGATTGCTTTCACGACTGACATACTCAAGTTCAGCCGCCCAACTGCGCAATCGGACAAATGCGGCACGCCCAGGTTCAGGTTTGGCAAAAACCTGTGGGCGTACATCAAAAGCGTAATGCCCAACCAGGTCACCGCCCAGTGCCGCCGCCCAAGCCAGCGCCAAGGCCGCCGTTACCGCATGATCAATTTTTGGCAAACCACCGATTTCTTCGCGCATCAAAAAACCAGTGTCGATGGCAAGAATGACGTGATGATTGCGCTCGGCCCGCAGTTCTTTGGCCACAAGAGCACGTTTGCGCGCTGAGCGTTTCCAGTCGATTGATTTGACATCCATCCCTGGCACAAAATCCCGCAGTTGATGGAATTCCGAACCATCCCCGATGGCGCGATTTTCCTTGGTCCCAAAAAGTGAGCTGAGTACAGTCGTTGTCAGTGTGCCCGATTGCACAGCGCGGACATTGGGAACAACCCGTAGTTCTATATCAAGTTGTCGTTTGGGCAGAAATTCGAACAACTGAAAGCGGGAAGGCCAGAACAGCCAGACATAAGGGATCGGCCAGATGCCGCGACGGGTGGCGCGTATGTTAACTTCTGCCTCTCTATGACCTTCGATTGTCGTTGAAAACGCGACCTCGCGCGGGCCATCAAGACCTTCTGGCCAGTCGAACCGCGCCAATTGGCCAATGCGATGGACATCATCCGTGAGTGTGAGAGTAAATGTGTCGCCGACAAAGACTTCTACTGGGGCCACATCCCGCAAAGGAGAGGCGTGTCGGCTGGACAAGATTAGGTCGGTGGCCGCGACAATGGCCAACACCGCCCATGGAAATAGAACGGTGTCTTGTAAACTGGGGCGAAACACTGACCCTAAAAGGGTAAGAACCAGCAATGTCATGGCGATTGCCAATAATCTGCGCGAAGGACGTATCAGCGGGGGGCCTCGATTTGATTAAGGATGTTTTCAAGTACCCTAGCGGAAGATTGTCCCTCGATTTCAGCGGACGGGCTCAACACAATGCGGTGGCGCAAGGCGGGGGTGAACAGCCGTTTGACGTCATCAGGGATCGCAAAATCCCGTCCGCTGAGAGCGGCCGTTGCGCGTGTTGCTATTGCAATCGCATCCGCCGCCCGTGTTGAAGCGCCAAATGCGATATCAGAGGTCTCCCGGGTCGCACGAACCAGACGCAGAATGTAGGACAATATGTTCTTATCCAGAATGATGGTATCGATTGCCGCACGGGCCTCTGCCAAGGCCGCTGCGTCCAAAACAGGCTCAACGTCATCCGTGGCCTTTGCGGCTATGACAGGTTTTGCGGCATGTTTCTCCAAGATGGACATTTCGACCTCTTCACATGGGAAATCAAGGATAACCTTGAACAAAAACCGGTCTAATTGGGCTTCGGGAAGCGGGTAAGTGCCTTGTTGCTCGATTGGGTTTTGCGTCGCTATAACGATGAAGTTTTCACCAAGATCATGGTCGTTTCCGTCAATCGATACGGTTTGCTCATTCATCGCCTGCAGCAACGCGGCCTGTGTTTTCGGAGGCGCGCGATTGATTTCGTCGGCCAGCAATACTTCACTGAAAACGGGGCCTTTCGTCAGGATGAAATCATTGGTTTGAAAGTTAAAAATTGACGTCCCAAGCACATCGCCGGGCATGAGATCGGGGGTGAACTGGATACGACCAAAATCAAGTGACAGGGCTGATGCAAAGCTCCGCGCCAAAAGTGTTTTTGCAGTGCCGGGCGGCCCTTCCAAAAGAACATGCCCTCGCGCAAAAAGAGCAACGATCAGCATGTCGATCGCGTCTTCCTGACCAAGAACCGTTTTCTTGATTTCGTCGCGCAATCTATCTGCCTGAGTGCGCAGCGTTTCTAGTGTCATAAATGATTTGCTCCAATATTTCGTCGAGGAAAGCTGCCGCGGTCATGGCCTGTGTGGCTGATGCGCTCTGTGGCAGCGCAGTTATGGTGTTGAGGGCTGTATTCAAAGCGATTGCCTGATCAGGATGGCGCAATTTTGTATAAGTCAGAAATGCTTCGGGTTTTGAAATTTTGCTGGCATGTGTTGATCCCACTAGCACGGTCGCAACCGCAGCCAATCGGGCTTTGCTGTACTCTGCAACAAGGGCCCCGTCACGACCCGTCCGACGCATTAATCGCGCGCGCGCGCCGATGGCCATAATTTTGCTCGCCCCAAGCGCGTTTGGCCTATTTACCAGCGGTCCAAAGCGCATTCCAGCACGCCACAGAACTAAAGCCACTGCGATGATCAGCCCGACCCACATTACTGTGAAAGGTGGCGCAAAAAATCTCATCAAATCGGACCATGTTCTATCACGTTGAGTTTTAGCACTCTCGCGGGTTAGCCAATTTTCGCGACTGTAATCGATGATGATCTGGCGATTTTGTGCAAGTTGGGCTGCAAAATCGCGGAAAATTACGGCATTGTCGCCCAAGGCGAGGCCATGGTTGGTGATCAAATCCGGGTCAGACAGCACAAAAACCTGTGTGCCGTCTTGCAGTTTACAATCACCAAGGATCATTTCTTTTGTCGTGCCAATGATGGGCCTGCATCGTCGTGCTGCAAACATCTGGGCGGCATAGATGGTCGCAAGAAGGGTCGCTTTTCCGGAGCTCTTATACGCGAAATCAGCAAAAGGTTGTTGGTGGAGCCGCAACCGAGCATCGTGGTTTGTCAGTAATTTATTCAAGGTGTCGTGAAGTCTTGTTTGTTCCACGAGAAAGCCTGGATGGGCCAATCCCGTTAGCCGCATTCCACTGCGCCATTTCGGCAAAACAAGGAGCGTAGGTACGTCTTTGATCTTGGACAAAATAGGGCCGGCTTTAAGATCATATTCATCTTGTTGGCGAACCAATTCTTCTGTTGATTGCGCAGGGGTTAGGGAGACGTCGAGAGCAGTGTCATAGAGAGGAAGGATCAGCAGCCCAATCTGATCGACATTCTGCTGCCAGCCGCCTGAAAAATTGCGCGCAGTCAGCCCCTCTGATGCCAACCAGACCTGCAATCCATTTAGACCAGAGGGTGAGCTGCGTAGCTGTTGCTGTTGTTGTGATGAGACGATGAACAAGATACCGAAGATCAATACTGCCAAAAGGCCGAGAATGATCTTGTCTCCCCCTAACTTTGGTCGGGTCAGTTGTGTGTGATCGGCCCGGTTCATGCTGATGAAACTGCCCATAGGGGCTTTAGACGAGCGACGTGTTCATCAAACTCCTCCTCAGAGACATCTCTTCCGCCGAACTGCACTTTTTCGCTGGCGTAGACCAGCGTTTGCAAGGCCTCGCGTTGCGCGAGCTTTTGCGGCACACGCTGCAATGTGTCTCTGTCCGTCCAACTGTCTTGTTGCAACACACCTTCTTGCGCCATTACTCGAGCAAGCAAGCATTTACACAAAACAACAAGCGCTTGCCGGCGGTTGTTCATTTGCAGAGCCGCCTCAACACTGAAGGGTGATCTCGCGTCCAACCGAGATGTGGTTTCTGGGTGTCGCGTTCGCGTCGTTTCATTTGATGGGGTCGCAGCAAAAGAAAACGACACCCGGCCGCCATAAACAACGACAAGATAAGTAACACCGAGGAAAATGCTACTGGCGATCAACAGGATCACCGTTCTGCCCCCTGTTATTGTCAGGTCGGTATCCTTCTGGTCGGCCTCTTGTGGGGAGACCCGCGGCACGAATTGCCCTGTTTCAAGAGGAGGGGGCGGTTGCGTCGGATCAAAGTACAAAACATCGCGATCGATTCTGCGAAATCGAATGGCTTTTGCATAGGCTTGGCTAGAACTCCGCACCTCTTGCGCATCAAGTTCAGCGTGTTGGGCATGCGCGGTTTGTGTCAGGCCTAAAACCAAGATTGAAATAAAAAAACTAAGCTTTGAAATCATAATACAGATTTAGACAGTGGACGCTATGCTGGCAACAGTTGACTGGTATAGGGTTTGATCGCAAGACTATGAGATGAGCGCATTGCTGTTCGTGTCGATGGCAAATGACGTTTAAAAATATCGGTTTCGCGGTGCTGGCTACATCGGACTGGCAACCGTTACTGGACGCTCGAAAAAGACGAAATGTCGCGGTTTTTTCGGGTTGTTTCGATTGGCCCAGCGATCATCATGCCGGCTGAGGTGGCGCCTCGGTCAAGCTGCCGAACAGGAGGCAATATGGAACCGTTTAACTTTAACACGTCGGCGAGCATACGATTTGGCCCAGGGCTACTTTCCCAGCTTGGAGAGATCGTCAGAGCTAATATCGGTGAACGCGTGTTGCTTGTGACGGATCCTGGGATGATGGCCACAGGTATTATCGACAAGGCGCTAGAATCTCTTAAAATTTCGGGCGTGGACGTGGCTGTGTTTCACGAAGTTAAGGCCGATCCACCAGAACAAGTTGTCACAACTTGTGCCGATGTTGCCATGACACACCGGTCCCAAGGTGTCATAGGTCTGGGTGGTGGGTCTTCTTTGGACGTTGCAAAGCTGGCCGCGTTGCTTGCACCGGGCAATGAAACGTTAAAAGACGCCTATGGGGTAGGAAATGCCAAAGGTCCGCGTCTTCCCTTGATCTTGGTTCCAACGACCTCAGGGACGGGGTCGGAGGTCACGCCGATCTCGATTGTAACTACTGGTAGCAATGAAAAAATGGGGGTGGTGTCACCGACGATCATTCCTGACATCGCTCTTTTGGATCCAGAATTGACATTGGGTCTGCCGCCGCACATCACCGCTGCGACGGGTATTGATGCTATGGTTCACGCAATCGAGGCCTATGCGTCGGCAAGTGCAAACAATAATCCGATCTCTCGGATGCTCGCAGAGAAAGCGTTGCAGTTGATGGGGTCGTCTTTGCTGATGGCCGTGAATGATGGCTCAAACATTGAAACACGGTCCGCAATGTTGTTGGGATCGATGCTGGCCGGGCAGGCCTTTGCAAACTCTCCCGTCGCCGCCGTGCATGCCTTGGCATATCCGTTGGGTGGACACTTCCATATCCCACATGGCCTTTCAAACGCATTGGTTTTGCCACACGTGTTGCGGTTCAACTGTGATGTTGCGCCGCAGCCTTATAGCGAGTTGGCCCCTTTTGCATTTCCCGAATTAAATGCATTGGAAGGTCACGAAAGGGCGTTGGCGTTTTGTGATTCATTGGCCGACCTTTCATCCAAGTGCGGGTTGCAACAAAGCCTCAAAGAAATGAACATTCCAGAAGAAATTTTGCCGCGATTGGCGCACGACGCGATGAACCAAACGAGATTGTTGGTCAACAATCCCCGCAAGGTCACCCAGGCGGACGCCCTGGAAATCTATAAAGCTGCTTATTGAGGAATGCTACGAAACAAAGGCGTTGGGGTCCGCTCAAGGAGGATTTCGACTGCAGCTTCCCAAGCTTAAAGCCGGTGCGGACGCCAATCTCCTACAACAGGATCGCATAGGCAACGTTGAAAAGTATGGCAATCGCAACGCACACAAAAAGGGCAGCTCATGAGCTGCCCTTACTGAATTGGTTTCTGATGTTTTTACACCTTATAGATCTTCGACTGCTGTGCTGCGAATATCTTGCCAGTTGGTCGCGGCTTTCGAAATGGTCCCTGCCCGATCTTGGTTGAATGCATCATAAATTTCACGGTTCAGGAACACATATAACTTTTCATCAATGACAGCATGAAATTCTGGGTCGCCGTCGAATTTCTTTCCAACGGAAACACCGAATGTGCAAAACCCTCCATTTTGAGGCAGGTAGGCTGCTGGGGCTGCCTCAAACGCTTTTTGGTTTGCCTCGGTTAAAAAATAGTACGCCACACCGTCATGTACGACCGTGTAAGCTGCAGAGCCTTCGACAGGATTGGCGGTCGCGATGAACTCAACAGGATCGACGCCGTGTAGACCCAAAGGGGCATTCGCAGCGGTAAGGCCTTTCGAGACATTGTGCTCATCCGCAGCGATCGCTGGTGTCGTAGTCAGAGCCAGGCCCGTCAGCAAAGCTGCGTTGATTGCGAGTATCTTAAACATTGAGATTTCCTTTTCAAGTTACCAGAGCGCTTTGAAAGTCGCTGCGCTTCTGTGACTTAAATGGATATTCGTTTTGAATTTAAGAGCAATATTATTTGGCATTATGCGCACGAATAGAACATTTTTTAGAACGATCTAACAAAAATAAAATTTGGGAAATCTCGACGAATAATAGGTCGTAAGTTCAGCATTGATTAGTCGGCGAGTAGGGTCCGAACGTGAGCTTGCAACGTTGGAATGATGGTCTGGTCGAACCACGGGTTTTGTTTCAACCACCTATTATTCCTCGGACTTGGATGTGGGAGGATGAGCTTGTGCGGCCAAACCTGTGTCCAGGATTTCACGGCGCCAGTGACCGTTTGTTTGCGAAAATCTGGCAAGTGCCAATCTATGGCATACCGGCCAATGACCAACGTCAATTCAACGCTCAGTAGCTCACTTAAAACCTTGGTGCGCCATGTTTCAGCGCATTCTATGCGAGGGGGGAGATCCCCACTTTTCCCAGTGCCGGGAAAACAAAAGCCCATCGGGACGATGGCAACTTTTTCACTGTCGTAGAATGTCTCTTTGGTAACGCCCAGCCATTTTCTCAACCGGTCACCTGACGGATCATCAAAGGGGATACCTTTATGGTGTGTAATACGGCCAGGTGCTTGCCCAACAATCAACAGTTTAGCCGTAGAACTAAACTGGACAATCGGGCGCGGTCCTAACGGCAGATCCGGGCAAACTGTGCAGGATCGTATGTCGTTTAGTAAAGATGGTCTTGGTCTCACGGTCTTCCTTTTTATCCGAGATGAATAGGGCCGTCACTGCATGACGACCCAAATTTTCTTGCTTAAGCATAGGCCAGTTGGTCTTCGGGTTTGTGTAGTCCGACAACGACCAGAACCGTCACGCCCAATGCCATGTAGTACCAGAATTCTATGCCTGAAAAGCCCAGCAACAGAGGCGCAATTACAAAGACTATGCCGACAATGCCGTCTACAGCCAAGTGCAATCTATAGGGCAAAATTCGGAGAAGTCCCAAATGGTGGTCGGTCAAAACGGTTAGGAAAAATGCCGCAATGCCCGTCACAACCGACAACCAAAACGCCAGCATGTTGACCTCTCCCAGGCCAAACAAAAATGGCATGGCGATAAGGCCGATAGCGACAGGGTAATCCAAATACGCATGGATTGATTTTGTGATAAAGCGTGGAAACATAGATACCTCTTTTTCATGTCGGAGCGCGACGCGCGATCCTGATACGATAAAATTAGAGATTGAATGCCGACGTAGCTATGCTTGCACGTTCTGACTGATGTGCAGATCGTTCAAATCGAAGCACGATCTGACGTTGAGGATTTCCGAAACTTTGCAGGCGTAAAACCGGTCTCCTTTTTGAAAACACGGGCAAAAGCTGAATCAGAGGCGTACCCTGCACTTTCGGCTGCATCAGACAATGTGGCCTTGGGTCGTTTCAAAACATTTTTTGCAACTTCCATCCGCCACCCGGTGATGTATTCCATTGGCGTCATCGCCATTTTCTTTTGAAACAGAACCGCAAAGCTCGTTCTGGACATACCCGCGACGTTGGCTAGCTTTTCAATAGTCCAATTCTGGGTGGGGGCCTTGTGAAACGCATCTAAAGCCCGGCGCAGGTTGCCGTCAGAAAATCCACCCAACCCCCATTCCGGCGCATCATTGCTTTCTATAAAACTTCGTATCGCCTGCGCCAAAATAACCTCGGACATCTTCAGAGCGATCAAATCTCCGCCCAACCGCCGCCGACCCGCTTCGTCCCCAATAACACGAAGGGTCGCTTCCATCCATTTCCCAGCATTTTCACCGTAATTTTTCAGGTGAATATAGGGTGGTAGCCGTTCCAGTAGGATATGCTTTGCGTGTGGCTCAAACGAGAAATGACCGCAAATCAACTGCGTTTCTGACTGCGGCTCCTCGCCCCCAAATACAAGAACGCCAGAGCCATCATATCCTGATTGAGCCAAGACAGTATCCAACGGCATCACCGTCTTCTGTGGTAAATGACCGCAAAATAAGTCATGTGACGACCCATGTGGGATGATGATCAAATCCCCCTGAGTTAAGGAAACCGGGTCCTCGACCCCATCCACGGCCACGAGGCATCCGCCACGGTGCGCAAAATGAAACCTAGCTACGTTTTCATAACTTGGGACGGCGACACCCCAAGGCTTAGTAAATGACGTGCGGAAGTAGAACGATCCCCGCATCGAGAGGCTGGTGAGAATGTCACTGAGAAGATCTAACATGCAAAAGACCTACATCAATCCATCGGTTTGTACAGGGCGGCGAACGATCTGCACAAAATTACGGATGAGCGCGTATGTATTGGACGTTGGTGAACGGTCATAGTCGTTATCAAACAAAGTAGGATACGTATCATGTTGAAAAATCTCGCGTTCATTTTTGCGGTTTGTGTTCCTCAAGCGGCATTTGCCCAAACATGCCCGATGATGACGGACACTGCAGATAAAAATGACAGTGTCTTTGCAGAACTGCTCAAAGCCCCAAACGAAGCCGATGGTAGGGCCATTGGGCGTCAACTTTGGGCGATCTGGGTCACAGCGCCAGATGACGATGCACAAATCCTATTGGATCAAGGGAGGAAACACATAAGAACCGCGGATTATGAGAAAGCGGTAGAATATTTCTCAGCGCTGATCACATACTGTCCGACTTACGCCGAAGGTTGGAACCAACGTGCTTATGCGTATTTTCTGAGCCAGAAATATGATGCTGCTCTTGATGACATTGCCAAGGCTTTAGACATAGAGCCACGTCACTTTGGAGCGCTGTCGGGGCGTGCCATTGTTCTGATCAGTATGGGGCGTCCTGAAATCGGCTACACCGCCCTGCGGGAAGCGCTGGCGATACACCCTTGGCTCAGCGAGCGCCATCTTTTGCCCCAAGGCGACAAGATTTGATGGGCGAAGCATTAACTTTCTTAGCCTAAATTGAAGCATCAATGGAAATACTGTCAGTGGCTTGATGTGCAAAACCTGTGTAACTGGTCTGCACGATGGTTCATTAGCTGGTGGCTTTTCTTGACATCATTTGGCTTGCCTTGGCGCCCATGACATCGGCCTCTTTTTCAAGACCGGCATCGTCATTCACAGGCATACCTGCAACATCAACTGTCGGCTTAACGCGCCCCTGCTTTTGTTGGACAACATGCCAGGCTTCGTGCGGTAAATGTTTTTCCTGACCGCTGGCCAAATGGATGTCGCTCCCTTGCGCATAGGCGTGCGCCTGTACCGCTGCGGGCTTTGGCGAGTTGTAGTGCACATTTACATTATCCAGGTTCGTACCTGACAATTGCTCTATTCCACTTTGTAAATTTAACGGTAGCCCGCCCTTGGACAATCCGTTGTTTTCTTGTCGTTGGATGGCTGGCCCAATTGCCTTGCCTTGCAGCGCGTCTTCCTCTTCCATGCGCTGCACAAACTTACCCTGCAACATCTCTTCTTCGGGCGCGTCCATGCGTTGAACTGCGTTGTGACCTTTTGCTTGTAGCTGCGTAAGGCGCGCTGTTGCGTTGCTTTGATCTGCGCGCCTTTGCAGGCCGGCAAGCGTTCTTTCAGGTGTGGTAGTCCGACCAAACTGGGGCTTTCTAGAGACTGGCGTCGCAGGCGTGCTTCGGTCTGAGGCAAAGATTTGGGACATGACAATTTCCTTAGTATTCTCTTATGTTAGCACGCATTGGTTGCAAAAGCACCACCAGGGTTTCGCCAGACCTCAAAAAGTGGGAGTTTTTGTCTGAATGCACCGGTGACCTTTCATTCGCGCCCCAATGATAGGGCCAAGATATACCGACGCGTTTTGCGATATGTTTATCCTTGCAGCGCTGGTCGGTTAACCAGCCGGATGTGCCCGATAAGCCGCGCGACCGGCGACCCATGTGGCCACAATCGCGGGTGGGCTGTCGGTTGGCCAATCCACCAGAACCAGATCCGCGCGGCGGCCGACGGTTATTTCTCCGCGATCATGCAGCTGCATGGCTTGGGCAGGGCCGCGCGAAATCAACGACCAAAGGGCCAATCTGTCAGCTCGGTTCTCTCGGTCAAGCTTGTCTACCGCGGCCAACAACGCGGGGTAATAATAATCTGAGGCAAGGACGTCACAATATCCGGCTTCGACCATATCGCCAGCGGCCAATGACCCAATATGACTGCCGCCACGCAGGGCATTTGGCGCTCCAAAAACAATCGCACCACCCGTGCGGCGCGCCTCTTTTACGGGATCCATGGTCATTGGAAATTCACAAACAGATGCGCCAAGCTCGTCATAAAACCGGCGCGTTTCCTGTTGTGTGTCGTCATGGCTAAGCATCGGCACACCCTTGGCTTTGGCATATGTGGCCAGATCGTGCATGCGCTGAGGCACGTGTTCGCGGCGGGCCCAAACCTGTGCCACCAATTCTCTATAGGCGTCCCACTCCAAGCCAGCGCGGATGGCGTGTTTGGCTTGGCGCGCTTTCAGTATTGTTTCGTCGGACATGTCGATGACGGGGAATTCAGGATCATGCTCAAAAAGGCGATCCTGAATCTTAAGGCCAGGAGCGCGCATCGCCATGGATAGATGGTCATTGAAAGCCAGCGCGGGTTTCAACGGATCATTCATAGCCTCCATGATGAGATCCACGGCCTCGAACGCAAAGGTTTCCCAGCGCAATTGAATCCGGTTTTCGACATTCAATCGGGGGGTGAGATCACGCAAAGATTGGATCATCTCCCGTCCACGGGCAACACTGCGCAGACCAGGTTCAAACCCCAAGGTCAGCGCATGATAGGCCGTGGCAATGCCGTTGGCCGCCAATTGTCGATCAGTTTCCAGCAATGCGGTTGCTGAAGGAAAAAACACACCAGGGCGTGGCATAAGCTGTCGCTCAAAGGCATCGCCATGTACATCAATCAGCGCAGGCGCCAAAATTAAACCGCGCCCGTCGATAACATCGCCTTGGGCAGGGCCCCCAATTTCGATGATGTTCTCACCCGAGATGGTCACATTGGTTTCGACAATCTCGGTTGGTAAATAGACTGTTGCGCCTTGGATGGTTTTTAACTGCATAGTTCGGCAACGCCCCATAATCGGATACCAGTGGTTAGACCTAGGTCTGCGCATTTGGCCTGTTGAACAAAGCCTTTTCCAAACAGAAAACGGCAAGCCGCTTCACAATTAACGACGAGAAGGACGAAAGGTCAAAGCCAATCTTCCCTCCCTCCACTTACTACCTTCTCGTCGACGCTTTATGAACAACGAGAGGGCGATTTAACGCCGATTTGTTCTGATGAACCCTAGGCTCAAGAACCTTGGCGGGTGAAGGTGTCAAAGGCATCCAAGGCCTTAGCGCTATAGGCATAGGACGGCCCACCCCCCATATATGTCGCCATCGCCAAGGCTTCGCAAAGCTCCTCGCGGGTTGCTTGTAAGCGTACCAGTGAACGAATGTGAAACCCGATACAACTGTCGCAACGGGTGGCTATCGCGATCCCAAGTGCGATGAATTCCTTTGTCTTTTCTGAAAGCGCGCCATCGGTTTTTGCGGCCACCCCCATTTGCCCAAATCCTTTAGCGATTTGAGGCGCTTCTTTGGAGAAGGTTGCAATGTTAGCCTCTGTTTCGGCCAAGAAATCTTTCCAGTCCATAATCTGTTCCTTAGGTGCGTTCATCTGATCCCATGCGTCGTTCCAACCACCGCACGCCAGCGCTGATCATCAAAACAAGTACGAGATATTCGACAATAAGAAGAGAATAAATTTCCAGCGGCCGATATTCCGTGACCACCAGTTCGTTGGCACGCCGGGTCAATTCCTGCATCCCGATCACCGAGGCAAAAGCGCTCATTTTCACGATGTAGATGAATTGGTTGGCCAGCGGTGGCAGAATGCGGCGTACTGCTTGTGGCAGGATTACATACCGCATTGTCTGATAGTAATTCAGGCCAATAGTTTGAGCGGCTTCTTTTTGCCCTTTTGCGATCGACTGAATGCCAGATCGATAGATTTCAGCGGTAAAAGCACTGTCCGAAATCGCCAGCGTAATGATAGCGCCCCAAAAGGGGTTGATGGGAATATCCAACCCCATGGACTTAAAGATAATGGGCAACCCATAGAAAACCCAAAACAACATGGGCAACAGCGGAATAGAACGAACAAATTCAACATAGACGCGGTTGACGACCCGCCACGCCCGATGTCTGGATTGCCCGGGCAAGGCCACGATCAGACCCAAGGAGATAGAAATCGCCGCAGCAAGGACGGAGATTACAATCGTGTCTGCCATGCCCGAGATCAGAAATTTTATGTTTATCAAGCCAGATTTCGTCGTGGGGTCAATGACATACCAGCCCCATGTGCCAGAAGATCCACACCCGGTAAGGCCCAAAAACAAGAGCAACCCCAAAACATTCTTTTTCATTGGTTGTCCTTAGTGTTGCAGTATTTGGCCGAGAAACGTTTTGCAGCGTTCGGTCTGTGGATTTTCGAAAAATGCGGTGGGTTCAGATTGTTCAATGATCTCACCCTGATCCATAAAAATCATTTTATCTGCGACCTTGCGGGCAAATCCCATTTCGTGTGTCACAACGACCATCGTCATGCCATCTTGGGCCAGCTCGACCATCACATCCAGAACTTCGGAAATCATTTCAGGGTCTAGCGCCGAGGTTGGTTCGTCAAACAACAAAACTTTGGGTTCCATACAGAGCGAACGCGCAATGGCAACACGCTGTTGTTGTCCGCCGGAAAGTTGCCCCGGCGCTTTGTCTGCCTGATCGGGAATCCGAACACGTTCTAGATAGTGTTGCGCCTTTTCAACGGCTTGAGTTCTGTTCATTCCACGGGCTTTCATGGGCCCCAAGATGAGATTTTCCAGAACGCTCAGATGCGGAAACAGGTTAAATTGTTGAAACACCATGCCAATTTCACCCTGAATGGACGCGACCGACTTGGGATCGTTTGTCAATTCGGATTGATTGAACCGGATGGTCCCTTTTTGATGTTCTTCCAGTCGATTGATGCACCGCACCACCGTGGATTTCCCGGAGCCAGAAGGCCCGCAAATCACGACTTTTTCACCTGCGGCAACGGTAAGATTGATGTTCTTGAGGACATGAAAATCACCGAACCATTTATTGACATCGACAAGTTCGATTATTTGGTCTGACATTCATTTTCCTTAGAAATCATCTGTCATTTGAATATTTTGCGCTAGTTTATTTGAAATCTGTGCTCCTACAAGTCAAGATGCGCGGGAAGCATGGAAAACCCATGTCACTATTTGGAGAACCTAATGAACAAACTGATGAAAACTGCGGCGGCGGCTGTAATCGGACTTGCGCTAGCTGGTGCTGCGCATGCGCAATCGGCGCTGAACGACATATTGGATAGCGGCGTCCTCAAAGTCGGAACAACCGGCGATTGGAACCCGATGACGGTGCGCGACCCTGCCAGCAATAGTTACAAAGGGTTCGACATTGACATCATGAAGGAACTCGCCGCTGATCTGGGCGTCGAAGTCGAATTTGTGCCGACAGATTGGAAAACGCTCGTGAATGGCGTCGTTGCCGGTCAATACCACATCACGGGTTCTGCTTCTATTTCACCTGCACGTATGAAGGCCGCTGGCTTTTCAGAAAGCTACATATCAGTCGAAATTTTACCATTTTCCAGCAAGGGTGATGCCGGCAAGTTTAGCGGTCATGATGCCATCAACCAACCCGGTGTGAAAGTTGCGACAACCTTGGGTACGACTTTCGAAAAACTGGTTAAAGAATGGTATCCAAACGCGGACATCAAAGTCGTCGAAGCGCCTGCACGAGGATATCAGGAAGTGTTAGCCGGGCGTGCGGATGTTTTCATTACATCCAATATTGAAGGAGCGACGTTAGAGCAAAAATTTGATGTTGCACGTGTCGCCGGGGCCGAAGCGCGCTCGCCCACACCCATCGCGATGCTGTTGCCGCAGACCGACCAGGTCTGGATTAATTACGTCAACAATTGGGTAAAAGTGAAACAGGCTGCTGGTTTCTTTGAAGCGAACAAGGCGAACTGGGGTCTCTGAACCCGTTTGGCCTGATGAACAAGCACTCCGTCAGGAAATCTCCCCATGGGCATTTAAAGCAGCCCATGGGGAAATTATTCAGATGATGGATTCAGCCAACGTCTAGGCCAAGATCCGCAAAACTGGCGATGAACGCGCCATCCTCATCCAAGAGAGACGAGTTATCATTCGCTGTCAGCTGTTCCAGCGACAAATCTTCGGCCTGGAGGCCAAGGATCGTGTAAGAGTGACCGCCATTGTCGAGCACGCGGATCACCAGATCGTCCGCCACCTCGGCAACATCGACCTGAGTGGACGATAATGCGCCAAAATGGAAACTGTCCGTGGCAACATCAAAATCAGATATGATTTCCTCAGCACCCCAATCCCAAGTGATTTCCAGAACGTCAGGATTGGCATCCTCTGGCGTCTCGCCACCATCAGGGGCATCATTGTCGAGTTTTCCAACACGCACTTGATCCCCGTCTGTGGTTGCCCCGTCAGGCGCAGTTGGGGTCAGCAATTGCGCGCGCGACACAAGGCTCACGTCATCTTGGGCAAAACCAAACGGGTCCTCTAGGTTGTCTTCCATGACTTGATCATGGTGGAATTCAAGCAGCCCCGGAATGAGATCAGCAAGTTCTACGCCACTCAAGGTCAGGCTCTGACCTGTTGGCAAGCTGGAAATGACCAACCCTTCGTCTGTATCTTGAACATTTAGCCTTTCGCGTGTCCCAAAATAGAGGAAACTGATTTTCATTGTAGCAGGATCAAACCCATCGACTGTTTCATGCACGCCGTATTCGTGGCTGCGCACATAGACCGTATCTGCGTCACGCGGACCAACCCCTTGTTCCCAGCTGAGCACACCGCCAATGTCCTGACGCAGGTGTTCATTTCCAACAACACCGAAATTGTCCAGTGTGACGTCTTGATAGGTGACGCCTTGCACAATCTGGGCAGCATCCGACCAAGGGCTGTCGATGACAATTTCGCCTGTGTCCATCTTGGTCACGATCATGCCGTGCACGGAAGTTCCGCCAAAATCGAGCGCATCTGCCGCTGGATCAAATCCGACGATGTCGTCTGCGTTGCTGTCCGATTTGAATTTGGTGCCGCCTTGAGGGGAGGCCCCTGTGCTTTCCACCGGGTTTGAGCCGTCTGAATCGTAAACTGGTGAGAGGATCTCGCCACCGTCAGGCATAGTAATCACGGACCCGAGCGCCGATGCAACCTCGTTCAACACACCTTCATTCGCGATTGAAAAGTTGCCGATATCCAGATCGTTCAGCCCAATTCCTGTCAGGATTATTTGTTTGGTTGCTGAGCCGTCGTTGATTTCAATACGCACTGTCTGCCCTAATGCTTCGCCGGATTCCTCAAAGATGGCAAAGTTCTCGGCGTAGACGTCATTTTCGAGTTCAATCACATCGCCCATCGCAGGCATGAAACCGTCAATGGTTTGGGCCGGTGTGTCCAGGTTGATTGATACGTGCATATGTGTGTGGCCCATGTCATCGTGATGACCAGTGCCATCATCACCATGTCCTGCGTCATCATCATGGCCCGTATCGCCGTCATCGTGCCCGTCGGAGTCTCCCTCGCTAATCATCGAAAGAATTTCCTGAGCTGCGCTATCGTCCAAGATCGTGAAGTTTGCAGGTGTCAGATCCGCCAGCGTAATCCCGAATAATGCTGTGGTTTGTGCGTTCCCGGGAACGGAGATGACAACGCCGACTTCTGTTTCTTGAATTTCCAGAGCGCCCGCAGGAATCCAATCTACAAAAATAGTATCGGTTGCTGGGTCAAAATCGGAAACGACATCATCAATACCATAGGCCCAGGTCACAACAACATCGGCTGTGGCGGCCGTTACCCCCGCGGTGCCATTCCCAGAAGTTCCGTCAGAGGTTCCGCCCGTGTCATCTTCATTCGATCCTCCATCCGAGTTGTCTCCGGTTTCGTCGTCATCACTGGAATTGTCGTCCGAATTGTCACCTGTATCGTCATCTTCTCCATTGCCACTATCGTCTCCCGTGTCATCATCGCCGTTGTCATCGCCGTTGTCATCGCCGCCAGTGTTTGTGTCATCCTCATCTGTTCCGATCAGCGCCAATACCTCTTGCTCTGCGGATGCGTCCAGGAACGTGAAGTTAGCGGCTGAAAGCGCGTCCAGCGTAACCCCGTCCAACGTCAACTGTTGCAGATTGGAGGCAATGCTAAATACTGTGCTCCCGTTGACTTCGGTGACGACCAGATCATCCGCGCCGATCCAGCCAACAAAAATTGTACCCGTTTCGGGGTCAAAATCCGTGATATTGATGTCTGCGCCATAGGCCCATGTTATGACGACATCCGCCGTTTCTGCCGTGACGCCAGCAGAACCCGAACCAGAACCACCATTTGACGCCGAGTCGTTATAGGTCGCAATGATTTCTTCCGCCGTTGGGGAGGCAAAACCACCAAAACGCTCAATATACGTCAGGATAGAAGTTCCGTTCTCGTCAAAAGACACGGAGTCGCTTAACAGCAAATTCAACGTGCCATATGCGCCGCGCAAATGAGCCGCCGACAACAAGCCTGTCATCGTGATTGTCACCGGAACTTCTATTCCTTGGTCCACGTAGGTCAGGGTGGTTCCGATGAACTCATCAAGGGATCTGCCAGAATTGGCCAGCCCGTCTTCAATGATTTTCAGATTGAAGCCAAAGGCCTCACGGATTGCGATCTCTTGAGCCGCTTCTGTTTTGAATTCCTCAAGCGATGTAACGCCGTTTTTTCCAGTCCAAGTGCCCTCCCAGGCGTTGGTCGCCGCGCCATTGCCGTAAAACGTATCGGCCTCATAGTATCCTAGATCAATCAACAATGCCTCGCCGAATTGATACCCAACAAAGCCAAGTGAGTTTTCTGACCGATAAGACATTTCATCCCATTGCGCGTCAGTCATATCGCCCCAGCTCGTCAAGTTGGGGTAAAAATCAGTCACGACACCCCCGGCCCATTCATTTAGCTGCGCATCAATTATATTTCCGGTGGCGTAACGCGCACTGTCCCAGCCTGATTCAAACGCGCGCATAGCGTCAAGAAAATCTTGAAAAGTTCCGTTAGACATCTGTTTCTCCGATCTAAACTTCTACATTCAAAGCCGCCCGTTTATTGCGGCCTTTCTGTGAAAATTAGATATGGAGGGGCAGGGGATTTCTCTATCGTTACAACCTGCCAATCTTTGTAGAATTCACGCCAAACTAGAATTTATATAGGGGGCTCATGTGTCATTTCTGCGTGCAAAACCCTGTATTGGTTTGGTGCATGGTCCGTCGCGCGCTTGAAGGCCGCGCCAAAGGCGCTTTGATCGGAATACCCTAAAAGATACGTTATTTCGGCCAGGGATGTCTGAGTTTTGGTTAACATATCTTTTGCCGCCGAAAGCCGTAGATTGTCTCGAACTGTGCGGTAACTGGTGCCATTGCGGGCAAGTCGTCTGGCCAGTGTCCTTGCCGACATCCCAAGCGCTTCCGCTGTTTCCTCTATGCTCGGCGGCATGCGGGTCATGTGTTTTGCGATGAAATCGGCAACCATGTCCTCCAAGGTTTGAGGGGCGGGGGGCGTTTGTTGTATCAGTATCTGGCCGTAGTTGAGCATTTCCCGATATAGGTTTGGGTCCCTGTGCAGGACGGGTTGTTCAAGATCACAGGCGCGCAACATCACCGTCGTGGTTTCCGCATTAAAGGTGGCGTGACACCCAAATAGCCGATTGAGCGTAACAGACCCCTCCGACCGGTGATGGGCGAAGGAAACACCAAGCGGGCGAATTTGATGTTTCGTGGCCCGCTGCAACGTGTTGAGGAGCATGGCGACACAAAATTCAATGTATTGGGGGTTCATGGCGATGGCAGGGTTGTGGTTGTCCAAGAGAACATTAACGGTTTCCTGAACCGTGGTCACGCTGACATTGGAAGAGGGGCGCATTAATGGTAGGAAGCGGACCAGATTTTGCAACGCATGCCCAACGTTTTGCGAGTTGAAAAGCAGATAAGACAGCAATGTCGTCTGTCGGACATCCAGATGCGATCCGGCCTGTGCGCCCAAAAATGGCCGATTGGTCAGACGCGCAATTGCGCTCAAAAACTCAGACTCCTGATGCTGCTCAATTTTTAAATCAGACATCGCCAGCTGAGCCTGGTCCAAGCCAACTGCATGCAAGGTCGCCGCAACATGTGGAGCGTCCGGGCCTAGATAGTCGACTAGATGACGCAGCCAAAACACGGGGACCATTTCATTTGTAGGCACTGTCACTTTCTCAAAATTGCAAATGGAACGCGCTTTGCAAAATGAACAAAACGCCAATGTATCGCAAGACATATCTCTTTGCCGAAAGAGGGATGATGTGGCGTACCTTGTTAAAGGTTCGGGCGCAGGGAAACGCTGCGCCCGAAAGGATAGATTTAGTGGATGGTGAGTACGTCCGTTACTATGTCGTCATAACGTTATGGCCGAAATACATGAATTCCCGGTCCATAGCCGCCGCATCAGCGGCATTCAACGATAGGCTTGCCGTGTCCAGCATCTTATAGCTTTTTTGTCCTTTGACCCATTCATCTGCGGTTCGCAACGTAGAAAGGGTGTAGGTTGTTGTTTCATTTAGATAATGCGTGGGGATGACGACCTTGGGCTTCAGTTTGTCGACGATTGCGTTGCCTTGCTCATAAGACAGGATGTGCTCAGAGCCGTCGACCGGCAAGGTTAACACATCAACGGTTCCAATCGCGTCCCAAAATCCCGGGCCGGGATCGGCGCGGTTGTCGCCCCAAATAAGGGTACGCAAGCCACCAGTTTCAATCAGGTAAACGACCATGTCCATGTGGCCGACGTTATTGGGCGCACAAGCCTCAACGCCAAACTCTGCCAGCGCATTTGTCCAGTCGTAATACCCCGGTGCTTTACAAACATGTTTATCCGCAAAACCGGTAATTTTAAGGTCCGCAAATTCAAAGGATCCAACCATCCGGTCCAGAACCATTGTCGAAACCGGCCGGTCTATGGCGTCGTGATCAAAATGTGTGTGCGTAGACAGGGTGATATCAGTGACTGTTTCGGGGAATTTATTTTTGTACCACAATCCCCAGGCCCCTGACGGATCGTCACGCCATGGGTCGACAACAACTGTTGCGCCACCCGGGGAGGTGATTTTGAAGGCGCAATGCCCGAAATAATCAATTTTGATAGAGCCTTGCGGAAAGCTGGTGGCATTTTGCAGCTCAATAACATGGTTGTTGTTGCCCGGTTGTGTCCAGTCAGTTGACTGCGCTTGTGCTGCCGATGAGGCAAGTAAGCTCGCAGCGCTCCCTACACCCGCAGCGCCAGCCGCCATAAAAAACGAACGCCTAGAAAGGCCCGGTGCAAGATCGTCTTTTTGGCCGTTCAGTTTGATCGGTTTAAGGTCTTTTTTATCCATTGAATTTGTTTCCCTGTTTTTTGGCCGCCAGATGTGCCGAATAACAAAAGCTTACGGAGAAACGGCTTGTTTGTCTTATTAGAAAAATAGGGGGCCTATATGGGGTTCGCCCCCATATTTACCAAAGTGATGAGATATTGCCTGAGGCTCTTCCCTTTGTGGGTCAGACCCAGTTTTTGGCGAATGTTGTTCCGATGAAAATCAACGGTACTGGTGCCTCGGGACAATGTATTCGCAATTTCTTTGGTGCTCCGGCCTTGCACGATCAACTGGACGATTTCCGCCTCTGTTGGGGTGAGTTCCCGAAGCGTTTCGGATAGTCTGTCCGCGAAGGCCCGTGTAAGATTTTTGAGATGGGTTTCCACAATGTCGAGATGTGCCAGCGCACGTTCGTCTTCCATGTTGAGTTGTCTTAGCCGAGAAATGTGAGGTAAAACCAAGCCCTTTATTTGCTGTGCAATCCTTTGTTCGACTTCGTTTTTAGACGTTTCTACATTCTCTAGCAGCACCCGCAGTGCGATATTTGCGTCTTCGAGATCTTGGGTGCGCCGTTCAACGAGTGCTTCGCGCGTTTCCAATGCTTCTTGTAAACGCTTTTCGGCATTCTTGCGGTGTTGGATTTCCTGCAACAACGCAAGATCGTCTTCGACTATTTGGCAAAATTGGCGCAACCCGTTTCGAAAAAGCAGCGCACGTTCGTTCCGGCACCTATCTAGCATACAAATCGTGCCAAAGACTGACCCATCAGGCCATTTCAAAGGGAGCCCGACGTAAAAGCTCATGCCGAACTCCAGATCAGCGTTATCATCCCAGCGTGGATCCTTTGTGGCATCTTCAACGCAGAGTTCTCCATCGTTCTCAAAAACACCAAAGCAATACAATTTGCTATGAAGTTCAAAGGATTGCCCGGTGGTGTAAGGGTTTTTTCCCCCAGTGCTTTTCACGCAAACGTCGTGTTTTTGTTCGCGGGTATGCATGATTAACGTTGCAGGGACGTTGGTAATCTCTGATATCTGGTCAACCAGGAACTGCCATTTTGCAAGAGTTTCGAGGGAAACATCTGGTCTGGTTTGCATGGTTTGGAGCCCTCAGATGGTCAGTGTGTTCCGTAAACCTTGAAAGTAGTCAGACGGTAAGTCGCTGGACATCAAAATGTCCAGTTTAATTGGAAATCAAAACGCTGGCGTATGAGGTTGCGTCTCTGGAAGTGACCATTTTTAGTGCAAAATTGGCTGGTGATCGATCGTGAAGACGTCGATACAAAACACGGCTGCTTTCAGATGCACGGTATCGCGTCCGCGTTATTTTCGCCAAAATCGCAAGAAAAGTTAATCAATTGTCGGGCGCTATAAGATTGCCTCATAATGGACATCAGAAACTATCGTTTTTTCTTGCGGTGTAAAAAGGGGATGCTGTTAAAAATCGACAGGAGATGACAATGAAGCTTTCGTTCTTCACCATGCCAATCCATCCGTTGGATAAACCGCATGCCCAAAGTTATAAGGAAGATCGCGAGGCGTTTCTGCTTGCTGATCAACTAGGTTTTTCTGAAGCCTATTGCGGCGAACACACGACGGACAAAGCCGAGATCATAACATCGTGCGTCGCCTTCTTGGCGAGCCTTGCATATGAAACAATGCAAATCCGGCTGGGCACTGGGACGATTAATATGCCGAACTCTCATCCGGCGCGGGTTGCTGCGGAAGTTGCCATGTTGGATCATATGTTAGAGGGGCGATTTAACTTCGGCATTTCTCCTGGTGGGCTTATGTCTGACGCGGAAGTGTTTGATTCATTGAACAAAGACCGAAACGCGATGTTTTTGGAATGCATCAACATGGTGCTGGATATCTGGGCCGGAGAAGCGCCGTATAATTTGGAAGGTAAATTCTGGAATATTTCTACTGATAAAACGAAAATTCTGGATATTGGTCAGGGCGAAATTCTAAAACCCTATCAAAATGATCCGCACCCCCCTATTGTTGGGACAGCGGTCGCACCGTTTTCCAAAGGGGTGACGGCAATGGCGGCTCGGGGCTGGCAGCCGATCTCAGGCAACTTCTTGTTGCCTCAATGGGCGGCGACACACTGGCCAAACTACGTTGAAGGGTGCCTGCAAGGCGGCTTTACACCGTCTTATTCCGATTGGCGCGTAGCCAAAAACATCTGTGTCGCGAAGGACAACGCCACTGCGCGTCGTTATGCCCGCGATCCGGGAAGTCCCTATGTTCTATATTACTCACAATTGTTGACGAAAATGCGGGCAGGCAAGCGGCTTAACTTGTTCAAACATGACCAGAATATGCCCGATGACGACGTTACGCTTGATTACGTCCTAGACCGGCTCGTGATACATGGTGACGCAGAGTCTGTGACAGATCAGCTGCTTGCAGTTCGTGAGGAAATCGGACCTTTCAAGCACTTGGTCTATGCTGGCCATGATTGGGCTGATTTAGAACTCGGCCGGAACTCGATGATCTTAATGGGTGAAAAAGTCTTGCCTGCATTGCAGAATGCAACAAAGACAGAGCCAGACTGGCAAAAAGAAAAAGAGCCAGCTTAAGACCACCATGAACCAAAACAAAAAGAGCGCTGGAATAATCTCCCAGCGCTCTTTCTATTTGAAAGGGGCAGAATTTAAGGGCTGGTGAGCAGTGAAATACCTGACTTTACTTCGCGAACGCGCGCGGCGTTGTCCTTGGCCAGTGTCCCGTCTGCATGCCAAAGCGAATTTTCAAAACCGACGCGGGCTTTGCCGCCCAAACGAATTGCTTCTATCAGGCATTCGGTTTCTTCTGGGCCAAAAGCGCATAAGCCCCAGTCCAGTGAAAGGCCTGATGCTGCCATGAGATCGACAAATCTGCGGATGTCTGTTGGACGGCTAATCTGAGTGCCGTCATAAGTTCCCAAAACCAACTGGAGCAATTGATGTTCTCCGGCAATGCGCCCCAACTGGCAGTTTTCTAAAAAGCTCTGCAGTTCGGTTGGTGAATACACGATGTGTTGAATTTCCACTCCCGTGTCTTCAGCCCATTGATAGAAATCCTTGGCTTGCGCCCAGTCTTCTTCACACCGCACCATTTCCCTGAGCGCAACAGAGACATATTTGGGTTGTAAATCTCGAACCATTTGTTGCTGTTGGTCAGCTTCATACCGGTTTGCCGACTCAGATGTGATTTGTAGATAAAGCTCAGGCACAACGTCATCCATACACGCCAGCAATGCGCGATAACGGCCTGCATCTAACAAGTGCAGCCCGTCAGAATCACGAATGTGAATGTGGATGCCGTCGGCCCCCGCATTATGGCACTCAATTGCCGTTTGCACGAGCTCATCATCCGTCAAAGGGATGGTCGGATGGGCTGTCGCATCCCGGCGCGCACCGTTTGGCGCAACCATAAGATGCGGCAGCGAGGTCTTGCTGTTTGGTGCCGTCATGAAATCAGATCAACTGCCCAAGATGCGCAAACTTGCCGCGATGGAACAGCAGCGGGTCGCCATCTCTATTCCCCAAACGCACCACACGCCCAATGAAAATTTCATGATCGCCAGAAATTATCCTGTCCTGAACAGTGCATTCCAATGTCGCAAGCGCCGCCTTAAGAACGGGAACACCATCATGTCCCGGCGTCCAATCGACGTCAGCGAATTTATCTTCGGATGGTCTCGCGAAGTGAAGCGATGTTTCCTTGGACTCAGCGCACATGATGTTGATCGCAAAGCTGGAGTGGTTAGCATAAGCGCTGCGTGACGGTGTGTTCAGGCCGATGCTCCACAAAACCAAAGGGGGGTCCAAAGACACTGAAGAGAATGAGTTAATGGTCATTCCGACAGGTTTTCCCTCATCACCAACAGAGGTCACCACTGCGACACCCGTGGCAAAGCACCCTAACACGTCGCGCAATTCACGAGGGTCAATGATAGGTTCAACTTTTCTGACAGTCACGTTCATGTCCTTGTCCTCTTTTGTCTCAGCTCTGCATTGACTGATTAATATGGGATAGGAGGGGTTCAGAACAACTAATAATACTCTATACTATCCAACAGGAAAGTTGATAGTGTGCACTGGGAAGTAAACGAGGGGGTGCGACATGATAAAAATCCAACAACTCAAATTTTTTGTAGCCGTTTATGAGGAAGGCTCCTTTTCTGCGGGTGCTATTCGGGTGAATGCGACGCAATCTGGTTTATCCATGCATGTGCGCCAGTTGGAGAATCGCTACGGGGTGACGCTTCTGAACCGCAGCTCGACAGGCGTGGAGCCGACCGAGGCTGGTCGGACGTTCTATACGATGGCGTTAGAGACCCTAAACGCGGCAGCCCGCGCAGAGGACACCTTAAAGGAGCTTTCTGGCGCAGTTTCCGGCCAGATTGATATCGGATTGATGCCGACCTTTACCGGATCGATACTGAGCTCAACCCTGTTAAAATTCTCTCAAGAATACAAACATGTTCGCGTCTCAATTCACGAAGCTTATTCCGCAAATCTGTCCAGCCAGGTAGCAGAAGGATCATTGGATTTCGCAGTTGTTCCAGCCGTTTCAAATGACCTCGGATTGGATAGTTTTCGGATGGCCAAGGACAAAGAGTGTCTTGTTTGTGCCGCATCCAACGACCTGCTGGAAGACGAGACAGCCAGCCTAAGGGATCTGGCGCCCCTTCGCATCGTTTTACCAACAAAAGTGAACGCCCGACGTGCCCGCATTGAACAATATCTGTCCGTCAATGAGGTCAGGGTGGCAGAAACAATGGAATTGGATGCCATGCTTGGCACCCTTGATATTGTTGCAAATTCAGAATGGGTGTCGATCCTGCCCAGTATTCTGGGGCGCGCTGATCGTGACCGGGTAAAACGGCATTTTGTTCCGCTTTCTAATCCTCCATTAGAAGTCGAATACATGCGCATTTCACACAAGGCGCGCCCATTAAATCGGGCTGCGCAAGCCTTTTTGGACACTTTGCAGCAAGAACTAGATGCCGCACTGGACGGAATGTAGCACTGGACGGAATGTAGCACCGCTGATTACAGCAGGCTGTTTGGTAACCAGTTTGCAAGGCTCGGGAAAACTACGACTAGAGTGGCGACAATCAAAATCATGATCCAGTAAGGGATAGCGCCCTTGAAGATCATCCCGAGGGTTACAGACGGATCCGGCACGGCGGCCTTGACGGTAAAGATCAACAGCCCAAAGGGCGGGGTCAATAGCCCGGCTTCAATCACGAGAATACCAAAGATCGCGAAAGCCAATTCGTCTATTCCAATCGTTGCGGCGATGGGCGCAAAAATCGGAACAGTCAGTAGGATGATTGACGTCGAGTCGATGAACATTCCAAGAATGAGCCAGATCGTAAACAGCATGATCATTATGATAATTGGGTTCTCGCTGATCGAGAAAATCGTATCATTAATGACTGACACTGCGCCACCCATGGCGAGAAAACGCGAATACATAGACGCGGTAATCAGAAGGATCATGATCGGCGCTGTGGTCTTTCCAGCGCGGTAAATCGCATCCAGCAAATCCGTGCGGCGCATTCCTTTTATCAGTCCAACGCCCAATGCACCTAATGCGCCGAAACCAGCAGCTTCGGTTGGCGTCAAGAAACCGCCCCAAATACCGCCGATCACAATGACGATCAGACCAATGATGGAGAGGCCGCTGATCAGTTCCGCGCGCATCTGTTCCGGCGGGGCATTTTTAAACGCGTCTGAGGTACTTGGAGGAGCGACGTCGGGGTTAAGTTTTGCGGCGATAACGCAGTATCCGATAAAGAATACGGAGAGTAGTAGCCCTGGCAATAGCCCCGCTATAAACAACGCGCCAATGGAAATTTCCGTCAATACCGCCCAGATGATCATCAGGATTGAAGGAGGAATGAGCATCCCCAAACAAGCACTGCCCGCCACAACGCCGAGCGCATAGCTTTTCCTGTACCCAAGCGCGACCATCTCTGGGTAGGCCAACCGGGAAAAGGTCGCGGCAGAGGCGATCGAAACCCCGGTAATGGCCGCAAAAACAGAATTTCCCGAAACCGTGGCGACGGCCAAACAACCGGGAATTTTCATAAACGCACGATTGCAGACCGTGTAAATATCTTTAGCAGCGCCCGAACGGCTGATAAATTCTCCCATCAATACAAACAGGGGAATGACGATAAATATGTCTTTTCTCAGCGCTTCATAGGCTGTGCCAGAGAGCACTGAAAGGGCAATATCGACGCTGCCCAGCATGAGGTAAACACCCACGGCACTGGCGACACCCAATGCCACGGCGACGTGAACACCGAGGAAGACCAGCACCATCAAAACCGCCAAAAAACTAAAGATAAGAGTTGTCATAGAAGAAGGCTCCGGTGGGTGAGTTTTTTAGAGACAGTGTTTGGTTCAATGGTGTGTGAGCGCTTCGTCGCTGCCCAATTGGCCGCGCCAATCCGCTACGATCATCGATAGGTAGGCAAAGGAGGCAAAGACGGAAGTTACCAGCATGAGAATGCGAATCGGCCACGTATATATGCGTAACGAGCCTTCGCCTTCATACTCATTCAGGCGCATGGCTTCGACGGCTTCTGGATAAGTTGCGTAGGCAATAGCGGCAAACAGCAGAAAGCCCAATCCATACGCCAGCGTCCGGAGGAGGCGTTTTGCAAAGGCCGGGAGCGCGTCAGTCAGCAGAGTAGTGCGCAGCATCGATCCGGAAAAGATCGCAAGCGGGATTTGCAGAAAAGTCACTAGAATCACTGAGTTTTGCAAGATTTCCTTTGTTCCCGGCAACGGAGATAGGAAAAAGACGCGGCCAAATACATCCAGCATGATGACGAGGGCTAAAATAAAAACCCATATGGAGGAAAGGATATGAAGCACACGTGCGGCTGCGACAGGATACTCGAATTTCATAGGGAACCCTAAAGTTGACGAATGTTACTTTTGTTTAGGGTGTCAGATTACGGGATGCAATAAATCATTTATCAATCGATAATTTTTTATTACACTGACTTCATTGGAGCGTTGATTTTTGGATCAGTGACGACTCTATCCATGCAAAACCAGGTGCAATGCCTGTTGGGAGGAACAATGAAACTATCACTACATAAACTAGCGGTTCCCGCGATCGCAGCGATTTTACTGACTGCCGTTCCGGCTGTCGCGGACACGTTTACGCTGCGCATCGGCTCAGGGCATCCCAAGGGACCGGCCCCTTATGTAACAACAATGTCGGAATTTTTTGCCGTCGAAGTATCGCGACGCGTGGCGGAAGAAACCGAGCACGAAGTGAAGTTTATTGAGGCCTATGGGGGGTCAATCGCTGGTGTTGCTGATACGTTGGAATCCGTTCAGCAAGGCATACTTGATATTGGTGGTTTCTGTATTTGCTTTGAACCCTCAAAGATGTTCCTGCACAATTTTCCGTATTATTTAGCCTTCGGTCCACAGAATTCATCAGACGCAATTTCCGCAGCACGGGCTGTATATGAAGATGTCCCATGGCTCAAAGAAACCATGACCGAAGATTTCGGGCAGAGATTTCTGGGGCTTGGAGTTTGGGATAACTATCACCTTGGTACAAAAGAAGAATGGGAAACTGTTGAAGACTTGAAAGGCATCAAAATTGGCGGCGCTGGCCCAAATCTGCCTTGGCTCGAATATGTGGACGCAATTCCAGTACAATCGACCTTGCCGGAAGGTTACCTGGCCTTGAAAACCGGTGTTTACACGGGTTGGTTGATGGTTCCGTCGGCTTACAACGGCTTCAAATTCTACGAGCCTGCGCCGTATTATACTCTGATTGGTTTTGGTGCGATGCCAGTCATCATGTTGACGGCGAATGAGAAAAAGATGGCGTCTCTGCCCGAAGATGTTCGCAACATTATTGTCGAAGTCGGCGCGGAATGGGAAGAAGGCAACGGGACAAAGATGGATGCGGTCCAAGCTTTTGGGCTTTCCAAACTCGAGGAAAACGGTGCGATCATCAAAACACTTCCTGAGTCCGTCCGGGCGGAATGGGCGCAAAGTCTCGCTGATTTCCCAAAACGCCAAACAGCCGAAGCCGAAGGACGCGGTATGCCCGGAATGGCTGTCATGCAATCTTATATTGATGCATCCAAGTCTGTTGGCCATGATTGGCCTGTCGATTACGCATTGGAATAAGGCGCTGGCATAGGTGGCCTGGGAATGACTAGGCCACCATGGCTTCAAAAAAGTTGATAGCTCTCCGCAACTATTGTTGTTTTTCATGACAGCAACACTGCCTCTACCTTTGGGAGGCAGTGTTTGTGTTTCCAAGCCTGCGTTCGGCTTGGGAGGGCTCTATGAAACTTGGATACATCCGGATGCCAGACCCACGCCCGGGAGAAAATGGGTTGGAGGCTCTGAAGGGTCAACTAAATTTGGCGGACGATCTCGGCTATCATTTAGGTTATTTACCCAAAGTAGATCCAACGCATTTCATAAAATCAGATAAATTTTCGACTAAAAATGTGAAAGTCGGCCTAGATGCGACGGCGTTCGGCCAACTGTCGCCTGGCGAGATGGAGGCTGCCGTTCGTTCCGTCCACAACGCGCTGGGGGGAAAGTTAAATTTAGGCATAGAAATGTGTTGTGGTCGCAAAACGACAGAGCACCGTGCGAATGCTCAGAATTTTGAAACGTTATTCTCGCGAAGTTTTGAGGCAATAGCCGATCCAAAGTCCCGTTTTCCAATGCGCGAGCCCTGCCCAAAAATAATCGGGATGCCCGTAACCGGGGCCTATACAGAAAGCGCGCTGGCGGCGGCGCGGGGGTATCTACCCTTGGCTCCTAGCTGGCTGACAGCTGCTCAGGTTGCGCGCCACTGGCCGGCAATTGTCGCAGGCGCCACGTCGGCGCGCCGCAGGGCCCGCCCTGAGCATTGGCAGTTGGCACGCTGCATCGTTGTGCATGACAGTGCACGTGTGATCGAGCGATATGTTTTCGGGCCAGATAGTCCCATTCGCGCTTATTACACGAAACTGTCACGTCGAGGGCTGATTGGACCGGATGTCGACGCGCAGCTGAAACGCGTTGTGATCGCAGGTTCCTCTTCGCAGGTTGCAGAACGCCTTTTAGCATTGCAAGAAGTTGCGTGCGATATCGGCACGGTTTACGTCATCGATCCTTCAGGCAGGGACCCCGAAATGACAAAGAACACTATGGTGCGCCTCGCTGAAAACGTCATCCCAATGGTGGATTCAGCGCAGGTCAGCGCCACTAAAGAACTGGAGAAAACATGAGCGACTACGAACCATTCACGCAAATTTCGGGAAAGCCAGAGGGGCCTGTACTGTTGCTCCTTAATTCGTTGGGGACATCGACTGAAATGTGGGCGCCGCAACGCGGGTTACTCGAAAAATACTACCGTGTTATTCAGATCGATACGCGTGGCCATGGACAAAGCCCAACACCGCCAGCGCCTTACAGTTTTGACGATCTGGTGGCCGACGCTTTTGGCGTGTTGGACCGCAACGATGTGCAGACCGCCAGTGTGATGGGGTGCTCCTTGGGGAGCATGACAGCGCTTGGCATGGCCGTAAAATCACCTGAACGGATCGACAGAATAGTCTGTGCAGCAGCGCGCGCGGATGCACCTGCCCCATTCAAGCAGAGCTGGGATGATCGTCTTGTGATTATGGACGAAAAGGGCGTCGAAGGTCTGTGGCAGGGTTCTTTGGGGAACTGGCTCACGCCTGCTTTCCGCGAGTCTCATCCGCAAGACGTCGAGACGATGTTTGCCGAATTCAAAAAGACAACACCGGAGGGGTATCGCGGTTGTGCGATGGCACTCAAGGATTTGGATTACCTGAAAGACCTCGACACACTTGATGTTCCTATCTTATTTGTTGCCGGCTCCGAAGATAAAGGGGCAGCGCCCGATACCATGCGCGAAATGGCAGCGACCGCCAAACAGGGAGAGTTCACGGTTATTCCCGACGCCGGGCACATTATCAATGTTAATGCGCCAGAAGCGTTTTCCTTGGCCATTATGGATTTTTTGGGAATGGTCGAAGGCCGCTAAATTATCTTAGTCGATTCCGGCAAGCGAACTAAAATCTATCATGACGTGGTCATGGTAGGCTTGCCGTTTTTGCAGACCACGGTAATACCTTTCCAGATTTGGCAAGGCGGGGCGGTTAATGTCCAACGTAAAAAATCGGTAGAGACATGATCCGGTTGGAATGTCCCCAAGAGTGAGGTGATCACCGCAGATGAATCTTTGGTGCGCCAATTGGGCATCAAAAATTTTTAACGATGAACAGAGTGCATCTAAGGCGGTGGCTTTTTTATCGGGATTGCGTTGGCTTGGCGGCAACCTGACGGCCTGATAAAACACTGTTATGAAATGCGCATACACATTGCTTTGAAACCACTCCATCCACATATCTGCCTGCGCGCGCTCGCCAATTGATTCGCTTTTTAGGGTGTTAGGCTGTCCGTAGGCGTCAGCCAGATAACGACAAATGGCATTTGATTCCCAAAGAATAAGCTCACCATCCATCAGGGTCGGAACCCTTTTATTCGGATTCATCTGGATGAACGCAGGATCGGTCAGACCACCAAATTTCCCACCAGCATCAATACGTTCACACTTTAACGTGAGCTCTGCGACGACCCATGCGACCTTCTGAACATTCACCGATGTCGCCCGTCCCCATAGCCTTAAGCTGTCCGTCACATGTGTTCCCCGCAATTTTATTTATCGTCCGATAAACATTTCTCTGTAGACCATATCGGAACTCGGCTATGATATAACAAGTGAATTGTAGAAAAGAGACGTCGTGACGGACCGAACGGATCAGGATGAGAGCTCTTCTGCCAGAGTGCTTCTGGGGGATATTCCAGCCAAGACGGAAAAAAAGCCGATGCGGAAGGCGTCGCAGAAACGTTTGCACGACATTGTGACGGCCGCTGCAGAGCATTTTTCGGAAGTGGGCTTTGCGGGCAGCACCCGCGAGATCGCCAAGCGGGTAGGGGTCACGCAACCTCTGCTCTATCGTTATTTCCCCACAAAAGATGATTTAATCGAGGCGGTCTATCAGGCTGTTTACCTAGAGCAATGGGATCAGACATGGGATACCGCGTTGAAAGACCGCAGCATTTCGACCCGAGAACGTTTTGAGACATTTTATCGTGATTATACAAAAACCGCATTCACACCCATACCTTTACGGTTGTCCTATTTTGCCGGCCTGCGTGGCGCGGACATAAACCAATGGTATAATCATTTGATCGAAGAGCTGATCCTAAAACAACTTGTGCGCGAACACCGTGTGGAACTTGGATTTCCAGATGAAGCCTATGTGAGCCCGGCCGAGCTTGAACCTGCGTGGCAAATTCATGGTGGTTTGATGCACTATGGGTGGCGTAAACATGTTTTGAACCTGCGTGTTGCTGCCGATTTCAAACAAGTGATTTCGGACAACCTTGATATGTATTTTGAGATTGCCGAAAAAGTATACGCCCGCGAGCCGCGTATTAATGAACCTGATACAGCCCATTAGCACAATTGATTTCAGCTTAGCAGTGTGCGTCGCTACGGTGCAGGAAGAAAAAATGCATACCAATCTTGTGATGACATGCGCAGGCGGATCTATGCAAATACGTCAGATCGAAGCGAAAAGGACTTTCGAACATGAGCATGAAATTAATGCCGGGAACAACGGCTCCCTCCCTCAAATTGCCATTGGTTGGCGGCGGGTCATTTGATCTGGCAGAAGAAAAGCCTGAAAACTTTACGATGGTCCTATTTTACCGAGGCTACCATTGCCCTGTTTGCAAAGGGTATCTTGGCGGTCTAAAGGGGCTGCTGGCGGATTACGAAAAAGCTGGGTTTAACGTCGTTATCGCCTCGATGAACGACGAAGCACTGGCGCAAAAAGCTGTCGACGAATGGGATCTTGGGAATATTCGCGTTGCTTATGGCGTTACGTTAGAAGATGCCAAAGCATGGGGTTTGTGGGTTTCCAAAGCATTCAAAGACGTTGAGGCGGATTTCTTTACTGAGCCGGGTTTGTTCTGGGTGAAACCGGACGGATCGCTGTATCTTGCGGATATCTCCAACATGCCATGGGCGCGTCCTGATTTAGGCAATCTGTTGAGCAAAGTCCCTTATGCGCTGGAGCACAACTATCCTGCGCGGGGCACATTCGCAGCTTAAAAACACAAATAATCTCCTCGACCTTGAACCGCCCACATCGTTGGGCGGTTTTTTTGACTTTAATTTTTCTGATAACTGTCTGGATATCTTCTGATGAGGTGCAAGAGGCAAAGCTGTGCATACTCCATCATGTCCCCGGCCAGGCAAAACCAACGGCCGAACGGGAGGGGCAAGAACCTTAGCGCAGCAATCGGCTTCGTACTATGGGCAACTAGGAGGAATTAAATGTTGAAAAAATCACTTACCGCCATGGCGGCGGTGCTTGCAATTGGCACACCAGCAGTCGCGCAAGAAGATCTCAAGGCTGCAATTGTTGCGGCAATGGGTGAAGCGATCGAAGACGCCAAATACGTAGATGTCTTGGCGAGTTACGGATTACCCGCGCCTGATCTAAGCGATCCAACGCTGGTAAACTCGAAAAATCACCCCTATCCAGAAGTGGAACCGGACTCTCTTTTAGACCATGTCATTGCAACTAAAGAACTAAGCTTAGGTTGGATCGCGGTCGGAGCGCCTTGGTCAGTGCCTGGGTCGGACCCAGCCTTGCCGGTTGGGCTTTCTGTTGATTATTGGGACATCGTTCAGGAAAAGCTGAACGCACATTACGCAACGGATGTGAAGTTGGATTGGGTGGAGTTCACTGAATCCGTCGGGAATAACAATATGTATCGTTGGCTTTCCACGGCTACCGATCTGGATTGTAAAGCGGCGGGTCGTAACGCGGATGGATGTTATGACGCCATCGGCGGCGCCTACGCTATCAATGCCAGGCGGAAAAGTTTGTCCGATATCACGCCGGCGTATTACCCGCTGAACATGTCCGTTGTGCGGACAAACGTACCTCTGCCCGAAGGTGTTGGCCCACTAGAAACGGCCGAGGATATCCGCGCAGCGATGGCAGACCCGGATATCAATATTGTATTGGCTGGGCTGCCAGATACGGGCGAAGATTCGATCCTGTCAAACTTTACCAAACAGATGGGCGATACATTTACTCATGCAGATCGAACACCAGGGTCGAATGTTTTAGAATTCGCACAAAACGCGACCGACATTCATTTTGTCTTGGGCACGAATGTCCGTATGGCGTCGAACAGATTTAAGACACCTGAACTCTGCGCCGATTGTGCATTCATCCCCAATTTGACGATTTTTGGCGGGGTTGGTTTCGCGACGGCATTACCCGAATAAGCGATCCATAAACCGACAGGTAGGGCGCAGGAGCATATTGCTTTTGCGCCCCATTCGTTGAGTAGATCACGTTCGTTCAGCAATATGCTCTAAACTGTAATACGGTTCAACATACCATTGGGTTCTCCATTGCTGCTGGCGCTATCGATCTGCACCGCCTTTTGCGTCAACCATCGCTCTATGCGGCGATTTTGGTTTTGCTTGTGACCAGATTTGATTTGAATATCCCGATGATCGAAATGATCACCACGGATTTGTTGGGGTCAATGATGATACCAGCGATGTTAATCCTGTTGCGAGCATCTTTGGCCAGCTTAAAGATCGGCGACATGAAGTCAGCGTTTGGTATTGCCTTTGCCCGACTGATGTTTGGCCTGCTGCCCGCCCTTTTGGTGATCTGGATGCAGGGTCTTGGTGGAATTGCCGAAGGAACAATTTCTTGCTTGCGACAATGCCCACTGCCATCGTCAACCACTTGTATGCGCATCAATACAGCTCTCATGGAGGAGTAGCTGCAAGTGTTATCGCTGTTTTAACCCTTCTCACTTTCTTGTGCCTCCCGGCTTTGATTTGGGCGGCGCTTTGAATTTCTACCCATGGTTAAGCACGTCATCTTCGGCGGTTACCAGCGGCCCAATTCGGTGCACATAAAAGGCGTTCAAATTATTGCGAATGCAGTGGCGCGTTTGACGGAGGGAGAGGTTCAAGTCGTTTTCGAACAAATTTTAACCAAAAGAGGCGTTCCCGCAACTTTGCTTTTTGATATGGTCGAAAACGACGAAATCGATGGCTTTTATTTCTCCTCAAGTTACCTGACCGATCGCGCCCCAGCGTTGGTTATGTTTGATCAGCACTTTGCCGTTCCCAGCCACGATAAAGCGTACGGCTTGTTCGATGGTGCGCTGGGACAGGGCCAGGCGGATGCCGTAAGGTCGGGTGGGGTGGACGCTCAGGAAAACCCCGTGACGAATATCTACTAAATTGGCCTGCATAAGACGCACCCTACGATCACGTTAACGGGGCATCTACTGGGAGTGACCTCTGCTTTCTTTTGCGCTGGAGTCTTTGCGAGCTGGCCTTCTGATGAGCAAGGCGTTATGGAAGTCGCGGTCTTAGAAGAGACTGTTGAGCAACGTAAATTTGCTAAAGAAGCCTAATTGGCGTGTGCTGAGGGGATGAGAACAGACGGTGTCTAGATGGTGTCTTTTTCCTCAAAACAAGGTCTCAGATTTGAGGCCAAAACACGACACGAAGCAGATGCAACACGCGTGGGCCCAGGTGCTGATCTAATAGAACAGATCAACCCTGTTGTGGCCACATTTAAAGGCGGCTATGCCCTGACCAAACAGGGGAAATCCCGCGCAGCACTGGACATGGCCCTATTTTGGAAGGTTTTTGGTGATGCGGCGAGCGTTGTTTTAACACGACCTTCTCAATTGCATTGTTGGTTATGCAGTTCAGGCCTCCTTAGGTTTTCTCAGTCTTGATCCTGAGCTTGATCATTATTGCGGCCACATCGGGATCAAATCTGATAAAGACAATCCTTATGATATTGCTCGGTTTGTCGCTTTCCACAATCGGTACCGACCCGTTGGGCGGCGTATTTGCCATTCCCGAAATGGCAAAAGTTGTCATGGAAAACACCAAGGCGCGCTAATTGTCGTCTGTTTTCGGGGACCATAGGAGCGTTTCCCAATTCAAGCAGTGTTTTCGTATAATTTGCAGGTCTTTGGTCATCGGAACAGGCATTGGCACAATCCTCGGATTGGGCCAGTTCGTGGCCGCCATGATGAGCCGTTCGGCCGCCAAGAATGCACCCCAACACCAGAAAAATTCGGTTAGGGCGAGTTGAAAGGGGTCGCAGCGGCTGAAGTGGCCAATAATGCAGTGAATGGTCCAATCATGGCGCCACTGTTGGTCCTGGCTATTCCGGGAGACAGCATTACGGCGATCCTACAAAGCGCCAGGCTTACGCCCCGGGCCAAAGTTGTTTGAAGAACAAGGTACAACCGTTTTCGCCAATATGATGTTCCTAATTATTGGAAGCCTTTCGATCCTCAATCCTTTCGTTATCATATTCGCTGTGGCGAGGACGTATTTTTTTCGTTCCGATAATGTGGATTTGCTTATGCTGGTGGCATTTTGCAGTTTTGGCATTCACAACAAAACTGCAAAGTTCGATGTCGTGGGCTTCCTCCTAGGACCAGCCATGGAATACGTCTTTGGTTAAACGGTTGCGATGTCCAATGGTGATCTGGCTAGGTTTTTCGCAGGTGAACGCTGAGGGGCCTTCATTGTCCTCATGCTTGGCCTAATCCTTGGTTGTTATTTGTGGCAACGCCTGAGAAGAGCGACTGCCGCGTGACAAAAACCAAGCGGCGTGTCCGGACGTTGCTTCTGCCGTCCGTCTCTTAAGCAGAATGAGATGCAAAAAGGGAGAGAAGAAACTATTTTTAAGAACGATCAGAAACGGGGCGAAACTGTTGCCTGTGGCAGGGATTTCACTCTCTGCTACGTTGGGAACTGCCCAGGCGGAATAGCCTGAAAACCAATTGCATTGGTCATTCCTTTCGGCGCAGGCGGACGCAACGATCTGAATTCACGGGTCGTAACATCCATCATCTCCACCTATCTTAATCAAGCGATGATTGTACGTCTTACACTTGGCACCGGTGGGTGAACGGGGTCACAGGAAGTCGCAAACTCCGCAGCAGATGCGTACATACTGTTGTTTTCACACAACTACCTCGACATGTTGAAGCAACACGCGGATAACTTGCCCTTTAGCCTAAAGGATGACTTCATCCCAACTGCGCCTGTGAACTATGCGCCAATCGCCGTCATCATGAAGGCCGACAGCCCTCACCAGACATTTGAAGATCTGACCACGGCGGCAAGAGCTAGGCAGCGCAGCATCTCAATGGCTTATTCGGGAACATTGGGTGCTTTGTTTGCTCCCGCCGCTCAGATGATGAAATCGCGCGACGTACCTCTGAACCTCGTTCCCGACGAAAGGGGCGGTCCGGCTATGCAAGTGCTCTTGTCTGGTGATGCGGATATCTCAATGGGTTTCCCAACCATGATCGGGCCACTTTTGGTATCTGGCAAATTGAGGGTGCTGGCAACATCAGGACCAGAGCGTTTCTACGAAGGTATCCCAACATTTACGAAGTCTGGGATCGAGGGCGATATCGGCTTCATGCACAGAGTTGTTTTGGCACCTGCAGAAACTCCTGATGATGGTGTCAAAAACTGGAGGACACTTTTAGCGCGCTTCAGGAAGACATATGTATGTCTCGTGGGGCGTCTGGGTGAGAATGTCGATCTGATGTTTGACGATGATTATGAAATTTTGCGCGGCGACCAAAGCATAGCTTTTAAAGGTCTCGTTGACACGATTGCAAATTAATCATGTCAGTTGGGGTCGGCGCCTGCTCGGACTGATCGTCTAATTTCCCAATAGGAAAATAGTGATGGCAGACGGATTTGGTGCGCGATGCGTTGTTGCGGTTGCTATCCCGCAATAAAATTCGAACATGCCGCCAGAATATGAAGCACTGCGCCCAGATGGGATTTGCAACCAAATATATCGGTTCAAAAACGCAGAACAGCATGTTGTGCCCGAAGCAGTTTTAGAGACGCTACCTCAGGTGCATGGGTGTTGGCGGGGCATCTTTAGAAATGCAGTGGTGCTCTCCAGAGCGACAAGCCCGCTACGGAGAAGAAGCCAGAGACGCGTTGGGGCCCGATGTCCCTGTCGTAAATGCAACCGACGCGATAGTGGCCGCCCTGAAAACCGTTGGGTTAAAAAGTTTGCGACGATTTCACCAATGAACGAGGATATGTCAAAAAGTGTTGCTGCCTCTTTCGGGGCGCATGATTTTGACCTGGTCGACGCGACGTGGTTGGAGGTGGCTACTTCAAAGCGCATCGTTGACATATCTGTCGACGACATCAATGCCGCAACCTATCGGTACGCGCTTCGGATGCTGGGCATCAGGGATGAGTTGGATCGCGTTGGGCAGCTAACATGCATGCAATTGCCCGAAGAGCTACGGGTGCCAGTTTTGCCCGCGGCGTAAACAAAGTCCCAAACCCGCCTAATCCCGTTCGATCAAACTCTAAGCCCCTGTTCGACTTGGTCGACCTTATCGCGAACTAGTTGTTTTCTAGGTCGATTACTACTTGTTCACTGGGATCAGCAATTTACGGTATTTGAGAAACAAACTATCGGGAAAGGATCATGTCTGAAGGGTTAACAGCCGCATATGAGCCCATTCCTCTCTTCAATGGTGGCGACGGCGTGGCGACCCGTCATATGGTTGGTAAGGGGAACAGCGAGATGGCTCCCTTTACCACCGGGACAACAGTATTTCCTGCTGGATGCGCTGCGTCGTTACACAGCCACACCTGCTCAGAACAGGTTACTATTTTAGAAGGCTCAGCCGAGGCCATGATCGATGGCCACATCACCCACTTACGCGCGATGGATGCAACGTTTATACTAGCACAAACACTGCATTTTTTTGAAGTACCGGCCAAGGGCAATTAAGCATTCAGTGGATTTACGGTGCCCGTGATGTGACAGGAACATTTACGGAAACGGGCGAGACGGTGGCACATATGTCGCTCCGGCATCAGGTATGAAAACACGACTGCAAACCGAATTTGCCCTGTCTCGTTTGGAAGCGTTCAATGATCTGATTGTTAGCAATTCATCGAGTGCAGCACGAACAAATATTGCAGCAGTAAAAAATCATGAGGCAGGTAAGGTTGCCGTCATTGGCTTCGGTTGGTGCGGTGATATCCACACAGGAGTTCTGCTAAATCTGCCTTGGTCGATCAGTTGCGCATGTGCGAGATAAATCCCGAAAGATTGGCCGAGGTCAAAGCGTTGACTGCCCCAGTAACAGCGACGTTCGACTATGAAGATATCGTTGCCAATCCAGCCATTGAAGTCGTTTCCATGTTCACCACGCCGGAGGGATCGCATTATCCGATCGCCAAAGTCGGCCTGACAGCCGGTAAAACGTGTTAACAGAAAGACCGATGTCGCTGGAATTATGGGAAGCGGATGACCTGATTGCCTTTGCCCATGAAGAGAGCCTGGAATTTACGATCAGTTATTCGCAAAGTACTAGCCCAAAAATCGCTTATGCCAAGAAATGCATCCTGGAAGGTCATCTTGGCAAGGTTGTAACCGTCATTGACAGTCGGCATTTGCCACGCAAGCTTGATAAGAAATTCGCCAGCCGGGTTAAACCATCTCCTGCGGCAACGGCAGGCTAGCGTGATCTGGATTTTGTTATGTGGTTGTTGGGACCAACAAAGCCAGTCAAGGTCTACAGCCAAAGGGCCTATAGCTACATGAAAGATCTAAATGGGTCTTATGATTGCATATGCTCGTCCGTAAAGATGAGCGATGGCACATTCGTCATTGTTGGCGGCAGGTGAAATTTGCCCGCTGGTATCCCAATTGTTGCGACAATTGGATCGAAATCACAGGAACCGAAGGGTCGTTGATCCTGGATGATACGTCCCGCGACAATTAGCTGAATATGGTGTAAGGCGGAACGCAATATCCAATGGCTACAATGCCGGACGAACATGTAGATCATATGTTTGGTGGGCACATGGGGCCAGAATCTATTCATTTTTTAGCAGTAGTGTTGCTGGACACGAAACCAATGGTTGCGCCTGAGCATGCTGGAATGATGATGGAGTGCTATTTGGCTGCTGATATTTCGGCAGAAACTGGCGACCCGATTTTGTTGCCTCTCTCTGATTCGGCGTTGGCCCAATTGGCTGACATTAAAGCCGTGCAAAGTGACAAATAAGGCGAAAAAAGCAGGTCTCGACGATCTTGACTAAATGGGAACCGGCGTTGCCGGGAACCTGGCCGCCGCTGGTGTGCTGTGCACGCTTTACGATGTGAACGAGACAGCTTTTAATGATCTCGACATGCCACCTCTATCTGGGCAGAAAATAATCGATGAAGTAAATGCAATTTTATTTGCGGTTCCTTCGACCGAACAAATTGTCAGGTTTCTTCAAAAATGCATTGGGCATGACACGACAATCCTTAATCTGACGACCTCAGTGCTCGCTCAAAGGCACCCATTCGTCACAAAGTTAAAGAACAGAGGTTTCAACTATATCAACGAGGCCATGAGCGGCAGGGCAAGTGGTGCTGACGCCAGCGCTTTGACGCCGATGGCAGGCGGTGACATTGCGCAGATTGTACGGAGTAAATCACTTTTTGGCGTCATATCTGGCCGCTTGCAAAGGGCTGAGATTGGCTGCATCTGGATCGGCCTGCGCCTTACATTACGCTGACGCTAGAGCGAATGGATAAGGCAATGGCAACAGGGCACAGGGAGTCAGATTTTTCACATCTCTATTCAGTGTTCACTGAACTGACGGCACAAATGGAGACCAACCGATGACCCAGCCCATTGGCCTTTTTTGGGTTAGGTTTGATTGGAAAATCGCTCACACAGCGTTTGATCGCAGCAGATTTTCAGGTGATTGGCCACGATCCGGACTCCGCTCAGATTGAGCGTATTCATTGGGGTGAGGGGAACTTCCGCGTCACCTAAACAAATCTGGGATGTGGGCTTGGTGTTTGCCGCAGTTTTTGACACTGGCCAACTTGCGTCACTGATTGATGATGCACCATGAAAACGGCATTTTGATCTCAACCAGCACCTGTAATCCCGCCAGACTGCGGGGGCCGACCATGCAAGCGACCCGGAAAATCGTCACACTTATTGATGCATCTCTTTCGGGAACCGGCAAATACCTCGGCAATGGATCGGCAATTTTCCTACTGGGCAGCAACCGTGACACAATTAAAACCTGGGGGTGGCTTTGGCCGGTATTAGCGCGCTCTCATCAATGGATTTGGGCAAATGGTAACGCGACCCGGGCCAAACTTGCTGTCCATTTAGTGTTGGGTCTCAATCGTGTGGCACTGGCCGAAGGGTCACCGTCCAGAGAGGCTCGGGGCCGGGATGACGGCGATGTTGCAAGCCAATTTACATGCGCCGCATTTTATTCGTACGCATATTGTTGGCAGTAAAATGTGGGGCAAAGTACGCAATACGACCCATCCTGACACGCCTGGCGGAAAGGTGACGACGGAATGTTATAAAAATATGGAAGACACCGAAACGCACGTCATTGAGTGGACAGATAGCGTTACTGCAAACCTCGAGGCTTTTGCCGCCGCTATTCGTGAAGAGGCCACCTATCCGTTTTCTGATTTTGAACTTATTCACAATATCTAGGTGTTGGATGCGATTATCTTATCTGCTGAAACCAGACAGGCCGTTACGCTTTAAACGCATTGGGAAAGTCCATCAGCCCGAGGCAAATGCACTCAGAGTTGCGTCTGGAGGAATGGGCAATGCGGGATTTGTGCCGTCTAGAAACTCGACAGTGGCAAAAGCCAGATCAGTATTACCGATGTTTTCTACGGAATGGACCATGTAATCACCGGCCCCGTAATGAAAGTGCTTGGTTTCACCAATAAAATGCGTGGTGTCGTGTATCTCGCCCGACGAAAAATACCCCCGGGCTTTTCCGGCCTTTAAAGCTGACCAAAAATAGGGGTTTACGTGACAGTGAAAGTCACATCTTTTTCCGACTGGTATGTGCAAGTGCCAGACGCGTACGCGATCCGTTTCGGAAACGAGGACTGTCCCAACACACCCATTGGCATGACCTTTGAGCATTTCTTGATAGAGCCCGTCGGGCCAGTGCGAAAATGCAGCCGGATCCGGGTTGGTTTCGATGTGATGTTCGCCATGTGTTGTCACGTCAAATACTCCTTTCAAGGTTAATCAAGTGAGGCCAGATCGGACCGCAGGTTGATTTGTTGTTCCGAGTTCAAAGGCAATAGGAGGAAGGCCCATACGGATCCAAATTTCATCTCCTGTCGTCCAAGCCTCGATTTTTTCATCGCGGCCATTAGGAGGTATTTGCGGGCAACGGCTCTGGCGGCCGTGACATCGGCCATCGCTTTGTCGCGCTCGGTTCCTTGAGGGGCCAAAAATGCAGTTTGCGCTTTTGATCCGAAATCAGATTTCAATCGGGTCACAAGTTCAAGCGACAGAGGCACACCAGACATCTGTGGGAAATGAGAGAGATGAACACGCAAACCGTCGCGGCCCAGGCTTTCTATCAGGCGGGCATAAAAAGCGTAGAGCCCATCATCTGACAGTGATTTGTAATAAAAAGGCGGCAAGACCAGAAAGTTTACATATCCCGCATGATAGGCGCATCGGGCCATGGCAGCGCAATCCTCAGCAGCGGGTGCTCCTGTGCAAAAAATCACGCGAGATGGGTCAAAGCCGACCTTTGCAAAGGCATTTGGTAAGGCAATGCGCTCCGCTAGCATGATCGAGGTCCCTTCGCCTGCTGCATCTGTGGGGGCGACGCCATCGCAGAACGGCCTTCGCCAAGAAGGCCATAAAGATAGTTGTTATTGACCCCGAGAAACCCCAAATCGAACTCAATTGGTTTTTTAGGAAACGCGGCAAGGCATATCCGACCACCTTGGCGGGTCATGTGGACGGCTTGGTTGCCTGTCGTTTCATTTCCCGCGCAATCAACAACGTAATCAGCTCCTTTCTCTGGCAGGTCTTTCACACGTGCCACGACATCTTCGGTGCGGCCGTCTATGATGTCCTCTGCCCCTAACTTGACGCCTATTTTATAGCGGCTTTCACGCGTCCCGACCAAGGTCATAGGTGAAGCACCGAGGGCCTTGGCCACTGCGACTGCCAACAGACCTATTGATCTCGGGCCAATCACAACAACGCTTTCTTCAGCGGCTAGGCCACCTAATTCAGCCAGGCGATACATTGAAATCCCTACTGTAACGACCAAAGTTGCCTCTTCATCAGACTTCTCATAAGGCACTTTTATCATCGCATTGATGTTGTTGATAGCATATTCGGCTAAGCGGCCATTGGGTGTGAACCCATTGGCACGGTGACCCTTCGCCAATTTCAAATTCATCTATTCCCGGACCAAGCGCCGCAATTGCGCCCATACATTCATGGCCTGGTGTCCAGTTTTTGTTGAATGATCTGCTGCCTTGGATCAGCGCAGAGGCACCATAGGAAATGACTTCTAGGTCAGTTGCACAAATTGCAACGGCATCAATGCGCACCGAGGCCTCTGCCCGACCGGGCGTAGGAACGGGCTTATCAAGCAAATCCAATTCATCCGGATCTTCAAGCCCCCATGCCTTCTTTGTCTTGGGCAAGGCTTGGCGTTCTAGCTTTGGCATCTCTCCCTCCGCGCCTGGACTTTGGTCAACCATTTTTTCAATGCGTATTACTGGTCCAATGGCGAATTTGTTATCGCATTTATTTACGACAACGCTTGCAAATGCGAGCAATACCTAAATATACCGACGATCATAAGTTCTTTCCTTCGGTGCTCAAACTTGAAATATGGTCAACCAATTGAAGGCGCAGCTACAACTCAGTTGCGCAGATGGGTTCGGGAAAGCTACCCCGAAACTGGCAGCCGTCTTCCGCCAGAGCGAGAATTGGCGCAAACCTTGCACATTTCACGTCCAGAACTACGAAAATCTTTGGCGATGTTAGAGGCCGAAGGCATTATTTCGCGTCAAGTAGGGCGCGGTACCTTCGTTTCCGAACCACCTGCGGTCGTTCATGCGTCCAATCTGTTGGCCGACCTGACAGAGCGGACCGGGCCTCATGATGCGATGACAGCGCGTCTCGTACTCGAACCAGAACTGGCTGGCATGGCCGCGTTGCATGCTTCTGCTCGACAAGTCCGCGAGATGCAAGAAATAGGTGCAAAAATTCGTGCAGCAAAGACATGGGACGAATACGAAAGATTGGATTTTGATCTACATGATCTCATTGCAAAAAGTTCAGGGAATATGTTGCTACATGAGCTGCACAAAATCATGAACTCAGTGCGGCACGTGGTCGTTTGGCGTAATTTATCGTTAGATATCGACCGCCCTGCGCTAGATTATCACTCCTTTGATGAACACGATGCAATTATTGAGGCCATCGCGAGCCAAAATTGTATTACCGCAAAAGAACATATGCGTGCGCACTTGCAAGCCACGCTGGAAACCATGACGTCTTGAATGAAAGACCTAACCCCAAGGACCTAAGATGATTGATCTTTACACATGGACGACACCCAATGGCCGAAAGGTCTCTATCTTGCTGGAAGAGCTGGGCGTTCCCTACACAGTACATGCCATCGATATTTCTAAGGATGAACAATTCGCACCTGATTTCCTTAAGATCGCACCAAACAACCGGATTCCTGCGATTGTTGATCACGAAACTGGCGTCGAAATGATGGAAACGGGCGCCATCATGCTTTATCTCGCGGATAAGTACAAAAAATTCCAATGCGAGGGTGATGAGTACTGGAAAATGGTCGAATGGCTGATGTGGCAAATGGGTGGTCTGGGGCCGATGTTGGGCCAAGTCCATCACTTTGTTAAGTACAACAGTGGAAAGTCGGAATACGCCGAAGAAAGGTATTCCAAAGAAGGCAAACGTCTCTACCGGGTTTTGAACGAACGGCTGGAGGGGCGTGATTATATTGCGGGGCAAGGGCGCGGAGAATACTCCATCGCCGATATGTCCTGCTGGCCTTGGATCTCGCGGTTTGAATGGCAGGAAAATGATCTAAACGATTACCCGAACATTAGGGCTTGGTATGTGCGCATCGCGGAAAGACCCGCAGTACAAAAGGGCTATTCAATCCCAAAATTTACAACAGACGTTCCAATGCCATAGAGATTTGATGTGCAGCTCAAGAGGCATCGCTTCTCGGGCTGCATATTTTGATTTTGCGGTTATTGATTTTTGAGCAAGTCAGAAAATTAAAAAATTATTCATGAAATCAAAATCTTGATGCTTTGCCCCGTATAACGGATTGCAAAATTCGATCCGCGGTCATTGCGATCAATGCCATTCCCAACCCAGCAACGATACCGGCTCCGGCATCAGCTTTCCCCAGAGCAACATATATGGCTTGGCCAAGACCGGTTGTGCCAACCAACGCGGCGATCACCAGCATGCCGAGACCATAGAGAATTGTTTGATTTATCCCAACGAGTATTTGGGGCAGGGCGGCGGGCAGACGTACTTGCCAGAACAGCTGGAACCTTGTGCACCCGCTGGAAAGACCTGCATCCAAAAGAGAGCTCGGAACCGATCTCAGACCATGTTCTACATAGCGGATCATTGGAACAATTGAGTAGGCAATAATGGCCAGCAGCGCCGTAAAATCGCCAACTTGGAACAGCATCAAAGCCGGGATCAAGAGCACAAATTGTGGCATGGTTTGTAAAACATCGTTTAGAGGTCGGATAATACTTGAAAAAATATCCCATGAGGCTGCCCAAATCCCGATCATCCCGCCCAATAGAATGCTGAGAAAAACAGCGACCAAACAAAGATAAACAGACAGCATTGCCGGCTGCCACAACCCGTTGAGGAGCAAAAACATCATGGTGCCAATGGCGAGAAGAGCCGGCGTCTTGCCGCCTGATTTCAGCGCGATCAGCGTGACCAGAAGGATTACAGTGATCCATGGCAAGCCTGTTGTGCCGAAAAATAGAATTCCCATAACGACGACACCGGCCACGCCTGTTTTCCATTTCCCGTAACAAAATGCGACACCGCAGCCTACCGCGATCACACCCCAATAGAGAGTTTTCAAAACAGGGGTGAAGGTTATGCCCCAGGTAAACGGCGCAATAGCACGTTCAAAACCCAGTTTGGTTGGCAATAAGACGTAATAAAGTATGGCGTTTTTGAGGGAATCCATGGCGCCACCATAGGTGATAATGAAATGTTCTGTGGCTTGGTTGATTGCGGTCGCTGGAAAAAACTTTAGAGCTTCTGGCCAAACAGAGAAAGCTGGATGTATCAAGGCAACTGCATTGGAAACGATCAGTATGCCGAACAGCAAGATCAAGAAATACCGCATCGGCAAGCCTTGATGACTAGCCGTCGGTAGTTGCCGTTTCGCATAGGCACCGGTGATCCGATCCAGGAGGACTGCCAGCAAGACGATCACAATCCCTGATAGCAAACTTTGACCGAATTGGGCCTTTCGCATCCCTGATAGGACCTCCCAACCAATATCTTCGAAGCCGCCAATAATCGCAGCAATGATAACCATAGACAGCGCGGCCATTGTGGTTTGATTAACCCCGAGTAACATTTGCGGCAGGGCTGACGGCAGTTCGACCCACGCGAAACGTTGCAATTTCGAGCAGCCAGACATGGCGCCGCTTTCCATGACCGCCGGAGAGATTTGCTGGAACCCCAGAATGGTGTTTCGCACCATCGGAGGGACAGAAAAGATCACACTGGCAATTAGGCCCACAACCGGCCCAAACCCAAAGAGCAGCAAAATTGGGATCAAGTAAGCAAAGGCCGGAATGGTTTGCATCAAGTCGAGCATGGGGAGAATGAAGGTTTTAAACGTGGCTGATCGCACGGCGAGGTACCCGATCGCAAAACCGGCCAGAACCGCCAGGGGCAGTGCAAGAACAACGAGCGACAATGTGTTCATTGCTGGCGTCCAATATCCTGATATCAGGATATAAAGCAGAGCAAGGATTGTCACGAAACATAGCTTTTTCCCGCCTCCTTGCCACGCAATCAGGCCAAAAAGGGACAGCGTGCCAAACCATGGAGTGCCTACAAGAACGGCTTGAACGGCGCTTAATGCGACACCCAACATCGCACTGATTGATCGGGTCAGCCATTGGCCGTTTTCGACGATAACAGCCATGATACGGTTTAAGGTTTCCGCCAGCGGCACCGTCCATGTTTGTGGAAATTCTGTGACCAAAGGGATGTCTTGACGTTGCCAGATCAAAATTGCGGTGAGGCAAAAGAACAGCAACCATGGTTTCGCAAGGTTGACAGATATCAGGAATTGCCGTTTCAAGACACATGCTCCGGTGCGTCATGATAGAGGGACCGGATGACCTCCAACGGGTGTAACGATCCAACCACATCGCCTTGGCCGTCAATGACATCTACCGTTTCGGTGTTTTCGTCAAACAGTTTGATCGCCTCTTCCAGAATGGCGTCTTGTAGGACTTGAGGGTGTTTTTGACCGGGAGCGCACACAGGGCCCATTACATCCTTGGCGCAAAGAACATTAGCGAGTGGCACATTGCCAATGAACTCGCGCACGTAATCATCCGCCGGTTGAAGAACTATTTCGGCAGGTGATCCGATTTGCACAACATGCCCATCTTTCATGATGCAAATTTTATCGGCCAGCTTTAGTGCTTCCATGAAATCATGAGTTACAAAGACGATCGTTTTATTGAGCTGTTTTTGCAGGCGCAGAAATTCGTCTTGCATTTGTGTGCGAATAAGAGGGTCCAATGCCGAGAATGGTTCGTCCAGAAACCAAAGTTCTGGCTCGACGGCCAGCGAGCGGGCGATGCCGACCCTTTGCTGTTGCCCACCTGACAGTTGATGCGGGTAGGCGCTTTCTTTGCCCGCCAGGCCAACGAGATCGATCATCTGCTGGGCGCGCTCTGTACGGTCGGACAGAGATTTACCCTGAGCCTTCAGTGGAAAGGCAACATTGTGAAGAACGTCCAGATGGGGCAATAGCCCGAATGCCTGAAATACCATCCCCATTTTATGGCGTCTGATGTCGATCAGTTGCTTTGCTTTCGCGCGGCTCAGATCGATTTCATCCAACATAACAGTGCCAGAAGTTGGTTCTATCAGACGGGAAATCGCGCGCAGAACTGTCGATTTTCCAGAACCTGACAATCCCATGATTACAAATATATGGCCCTCGGGCACATCGAAATTAACGTCAGCTGCCGCCACAAAATGATCTGTGGCGCGTGCATGTGCGAGGCGTTGTCCCGCAGACATCCCATCCATTTCGGTTTTGGTTTTTTGCGGATTTGGTCCGTAGATCTTCCACAAATGACGAACAGATAACTTTGCGATTGGAGATGACTTCATTGGGAACCCAGAACATGGCTGACCCGGTTGAGCACCGGGTCAGCGGTAAATTTACTTTGTTGCTGCAGCGACCCAAACGGACCAAGTATCCGAATTGTTTTCGACCCATGCGCCGACAACATCTTCGATTTTTTCTCCCTCCTGATCGATTGCCTTCATCATTGTCTCTTGGGTGGCCGTATCAAACTGAAAGTCGCTCAGAAACGCCCAAGCTGCTGGCCATTTGTCTTCGAAACCAACCCAAGCTACTTTCATGGTGACGGGTGCCTCGACACCGCAATCCCCTGTTGCGTTTGGGTTTGGACCCCATGCCGGATCGCTGTCGCATGCCGGGTCATATGCAGGCAATTCCACCCAGCCAGCATCCACCTCGGAAAACACCCAATGGGGAGACCAAAACATCATGACAAGCGGGGTTTTACGCAGATCCGCCGATTTCATTTCAGCAACCAGCGCGCCTTCGGATCCTGCGGGGATTGCTTGAAACGGGATGTCCATGTTTTTGATGATGTCCGCCGAACGCGTACCCCAATCTGCTGGGTAGGACAAAATACGTCCATTCGGGAAGGTTTCACCGGAAACAAGCGTTTCTTGGCACGCAACCAATGCTTCCCAATCAGGCAAGCCGGGGCAGGTTTCTTCCATATGCTTGGGGTAGACCCAGCCTTCGCGCGTTTCCAGGCCAAGTGGACCGATGTCCACGATTTTGCCTGCGTCTTTCATTTGCGGGTAGATATCACCGACGTTGTTGGTCCAGACTTCGAGTGTGGCATGTAGATCGCCATCCGCGAGGGCGGTGTGCTGGGGGTAATTTCCAGCCGTTACATATTCGACCGTATATCCCATGCTTTCAAGGATTTGGCCTGCCGCGTGCGTGGTAATATGTTGGCCGGTCCACTCGTTGATTGCCAGTTTGATTGGCTCATCGCTTGCGCCGAGGTCGGCGGCGTGGCTTGATCCTGCGATCATGACAGTAGCCGCGCTGGCAATCAGTTTGGATGAAATTTTGCTCATCTTAATGGTATCTCCAATTTCATTTTCTTCTGTATTTTATTGCTTAATACAGATCGAGTGATTTGACTTTGCTCTTGATAACTTAACGCGGCGCGACCGAAAGAAACAAGCATGTCTGTTCGCGGGCATCTATGGTTAGAATTCTTCCCAATAAGACTGCATCTCCAATTGACCCATTGATCTGAATTTTTCTAAGAAAAAGTACCATAGTTTTTGTTTAAGTCAGCTCGAGATCCCGCGCTGACATCAAACGGCAAAGGGCCAGCATTTTTTTCCATTTATGTTCAGATAATTGCATGCCTGCCATGTAATTCATGCCTGCCATGTAATCAGATGCACAATGCATTTGCATCAGCTTGCCGTGAAACTTCTTCGTTTAGAGACCCGTTAACAATGGCACCCAAAGAAGAGTTCAACATGACTATCTGCCAAACACTTCGCAAATTCGCAGCGCGCCGTCCTTTGTAACGCAAGCTTTAGTCGAAAATGTCAGTCCGGATCGAAGCGGAGATGCAAGACTTCGACCTCAGCCCGGCAAAATTAGCAGACCTCTCCCGCCAGCGCGTAAAAACGGCGTAAAGATTATAGAATGACCAATAGAGAGGTTTGAAATCATTCAAGCTTTTCAGGAAAACCTGTTTCAAAAGATCGCGCAGCCGCATCCGCCATGCGTTGCGCTGCAACCCCATCAGCAATGCCAGGTGTCGGGGACGTTCCCTCACCCAAAGCACTGACGAAACTGTTCATTTCTGCCAAATAGGCGGCTTCGTATCGTTCTAGGAAAAAATGCTGATTTGGAGCTGCCGTGAAGCCTGACGCCCCGGCGATTGTCACATGGTTTTCCAACTGGTTTGCCGCTTGAAGCATACCTTTTGAGCCATGCACTTCTACTCTTTGATCGTAACCATATGTGGCACGGCGTGAATTGTTGATCTGGCATAATTTTCCCGATGCCGTCTTGAGGGTCACCATCGCCGTATCCACATCCCCAGCTGCGCCGATCTCAGGGTCAACCAAGCATGAGCCCACAGCAAAAATTTCGATAGGGTCTTCTGAGAGAATAAAGCGCGCCATGTCGAAATCATGGATCATCATGTCTCGGAACAAACCGCCAGATTTTTCAATATAGCTGACGGGTGGGGGAGAGGGATCACGGGATGTGATGACGACCAATTCGGCTTCACCGATTGTCCCATCCGCTAGCTGTCTTTGAAGATGGGAAAAATGTGGATCAAAACGGCGATTGAACGCAGTCATAAACGGCACGCCCGCTTGAGTTACTGCGGATAAGCACTCGGCAGCACGCGTTGCAGACAGATCGATCGGTTTTTCGCAGAAAATTGCCTTACCTGTTTTGGCGATGACATGAATTTGATCATAGTGAAGGGACGTAGGCGTCGCGACAATAACGGCGTCAATGTCGGTGGCGTTAATAATCTTGTCTGCGGCGCGTGCGGTTGCGCCCGTTGCATCCGCAAGCGATTGTGCCGCTTGTGGTAACGCATCGGCCACCGCTGTAACTCGGGCGTTTGACATCCGTGCGATGCTGCGCGCATGTACTTGCCCGATGCGCCCACAGCCTAAAATTCCAATAGAAATCATGTGGTTTCCTTGCCTAAGGTCTATTTGGGGCCAATGGCGCGCAAAGCCTGCTGTGCCGCGATCTGTAGGGGTGCTTCGATGTCGCCCAAGATTTGGACACGGTCAAATCTGGATGGATCCTGTGCAACCGCATCACGCAGCGCGACACCAAAAGCCATCCTAAGTTCTGTACCGATGTTAAACTTGCAAATCCGTGATCCTCTGGCGAGCGCGCTGCGTTGTTCGACTGGCACTCCTGATCCGCCGTGAATAACCAATGGGATGCCTGTCACAGCTTCGATGGCACGTATACGGGCCTCGTCCAGACCACCTTCCCGGTTTTGTTGCAAATGAACGTTGCCACATGAAATCGCCATGGCATCTACACCACTGTCGCGGGCGAATATGGCTGCTTCCTGAGGGTCCGTCCCTTGGGAATTTTCACCGTCTGAATAGCCAACAAAACCGATTTCTCCTTCGCAGGAAATTCCAGCACGATGCGCCATTTCGGCAATTCTGGCTGTCTGATCAATGTTCTCATTCAGGGGCAGCCGTGAGCCGTCAAACATCAAAGAAGTAAAGCCGCTGTCCAGCGCTTCTTTGCATTCCTCAAAAGTATAGCCATGATCAAGATGCGCCACGACGGGTACGGAAACGCTCTCGGCCAACGTGCGAAACATCTTGCCTAAAACGGGCAGGGGGGTGTGTTTGCGACAAGAGGGCCCAGCTTGCAAAATGACCGGCAGCCCTTCAGCTTCGGCAGCCAAAGTATAGGCGCGCATGTCCTCCCATCCTAGTGTCACCAAGCCGCCAACGGCATACTTGTCACGAAGGGCTGGCTGCAAAACGTCCTTGAGGGTTGCGAGCGTCATTTGAACTTGGCCACCATGTCCATGATGCCGGGGATCGTGTGCAGCTGCTCGGCATGGGTTGGCTGGAAGTATTGCTTAAGACTGCGTTGGCTAAGCCCTCCAAGAATGGTGAAATAATACATTTCATACCCGGGCAGAACGCAGCAGGGGTGGTACCCTTTGTCGATGCAAATTGTTGAACCATCAACGATATGATAGGCGTCACCGGATGTGTTATCTTCACGCTGCAACATCTGCAAACCAGATCCATAATTTGGTTTGAAGCGGAAATTATACGTCTCATCATGGCGAGTTTCATCGGGTAAACGATCTGTGTCATGTTTGTGACTGGGAAACCCTGACCAGCCGCCTGCGCCCACGGTAAACAATTCCGACACCAGCAACCGCCCGACACGTTCGTGTTGGTTTGCGCCCAGTATGTGTTTGATTTTGCGGTGTGTTTTCGTGTCGTCTGATCCGTATTGGACCACATCAATCTCGTCACTATGCACAGCAAAAGGTTCTAGTACCTCATCGAATTTGGCGCCAGCAATGAAAATTTCGGCCGTGTCTGACAGGCAGGTAAAACGTGCTTCTGCACCGCTTGGCACATACACGCCTTCTGGTTCGCCATCCCAGACATCAACGCCGCGACCGCCGAGCTGTTTGGCCTCAAAGCCGCCAACAGAAACGTCCAGCAGACCGGTGGCAGGGGCGATGCAGGTTTCAAAACCGGGGACAGCGTATCCAAAGCTCTCCCCTTTTTTGAGCTTCACAATGTTGAAATAGTTCAGCGGGACAAGGGCATCACCTGCATCCACGATTGGTTTATTCTGGTTATCAAAGGGGGGTATATGCATCTGGGGTCATCCTTGCGTAGGGCCTGGGTGGTCCGCCATAAATGCGGAAAGTTGATCGTGATTGGGCATTGCTGGTGCGCAGCCTGGTTTTGAGACGACAATTGAGGCGCAGGCGGAACCGCGCAGCACAGCGGCGCGCAAGTCAAGCCCTTCGGCGATGCCAGACAGCAACCCCGCCATAAAGCTATCGCCTGCACCATTGGGTTTCACAGCCTCGACAGGATAGATTCCTGTATGGATTTCTTGCCCGCCTGCAAAGGTGACAGCACCTTTTTCGCCCATTTTATAGATAACAATGGCCACACCTTCGGCCGCCAAAGCGCGGGCTTTTTCCAACCCTTTTGACATGTCACCTGCCATAAACCCAAATTCTTCGTCATTGCCGACAATCATGTCGCTGGCTGCCCCCGCGCGTGAGAGCACCTCTGCTGCGACTTCCGGTGAGGGCCATGAATAGGGGCGGTAATCGATGTCGAACACGATCGGCAGTCCACGGGCTTTTGCTGATTCAAAGGCGGCGAACGTCGCCGAGCGGGAAGGTTCAGCAGCAAAAACTGTTCCGGCAGTGACCAAAGCCCCAAAAGGAGCAAAATCAACGGCATCCATGTCTTCAACAGTGACTTGGAAATCGGCGGCACCATTGCGGTAAATGACGTTTTGAAAATCTTCAAGGCAGCTTTCGTAAACCGCAAGGGAATTGCGAAACTCGCCTGCAACCGCGCGAACATAATGCGTTTCAACGCCGTAATGTTTCAGTTTATTTATGCAAAACCGCCCAACCGCATCGTCGGACACTGATGTCACTAAACTGGCTTTGCATCCGAATTTACATAGCCCAACGGCAATATTCGCAGAAGAACCGCCAAGATCTGCATGGAAAACTTCGGCGTCTTCACTTTTGACCCCCGGCGGATGGGCGAACATATCCATGCCCGCGCGCCCCAGAATGACAAAACTTTTTTGCGAAATTCCGGATATCAGGTCTTTTTCCGTAACGCTGGCCATCAGACGCCCTTTCGTTGTTTGACACGCAAGGCTTCGATCTCGGTATGCTTTTCGCGAATTTTCGCGTGATCGGACACTTCGGGTGTGCCGACTTCCCACCAGGTATGGCCTTCAGTGGTCCAGCCGTCATAGGCATCTACATTCATCACAATGACGGATGTTCTATCGGCCTCTTTTGCGTCCTTGAAAGCTTTGCCCAATTGTTCAGGCGACTCCACTTTAACAGCATGTGCCCCCATGGACGCTGCATGTGCAACAAAATCGACGCCAAAAGCTTCCGGCACGGTCGGCGTATCTGCGATCAGGTTGTTAAAGCTCTCGTTGCCTGTGTTGTTCTGCAACTTATTGATGACCGCAAAACCGCCATTGTCCAACACCAGAAGGATCATCTTTTTCTGGGTCAAAACGGAGGAGTAAATATCCGAATTCATCAACAGATATGACCCATCTCCGCAAAAAACGATTGTATCTGCATCTGGTTCATTTTCGGATTGCGCAATGCGCGCGCCCCATCCTCCGGCAATCTCATACCCCATGCAGGAAAAACCAAATTCCACATCCACCGTACCAATATCCAAGGTGCGCCAGTTTGCGGTTACTTCCGCCGGCAATCCGCCAGCTGCCGCAACGACGCGATCACGCGGATCACAGAGTGCATTCACAACGCCAATCGCCTGAGCATAAGAGTTCGGACGATTCCCGGGTTTAACGTTGTTTGCGACGTAAGCCGCCCATTTTTGACGTTCTTCTTTTGCGAAATTAACCCATTCGTCTGGCGCTGTGTAGGTGCCCAATGCAGCGCCGAGCGCTTGGATGCCTTTTTTAGCATCCCCCACAACCGGCAAGGACATATGCTTGCCCGCATCATGGCGTGCCGCGTTCAAGGAAATGATCCTGGCGTCCTTTGCAAAGGCAGTCCACGAACCGGTGGTAAAGTCCTGCAAGCGGCATCCAATTGACAAAATAACATCTGCGCGTTCAGCCACAGCATTTGCACTGTCAGAACCAGTAACACCAACCGGGCCAATATTGAGCGGGTGCGTGTCCTGCAAATTTGCGCGTCCTGCAATGGTTTCGATCACAGGTATGTTGTGCTCTTCTGCAAAGGCTGTGACGGACGCCACCGCCCGAGAATATTGAACGCCGCCCCCTGCAATCAGAACAGGTCGTTTGGCCGATTTTAACACTGCAATCGCATCTGTGATCTCCGCCTCATCGGGGGTTTGTCGGCGAATGCGGTGGGTTTTTTCTTTGAATAATTCCACTGGGTAATCATAGGCCCAGCCTTGGACATCCTGCGGCAAGCCGATGAAGGCAGGGCCACAATCAGCCGGGTCCAGCAAAGTCGCAAGGGCTGCGGGTAAAGATTGAATGACTTGTGCGGGATGGGTAATTCGATCCCAATAGCGCGACACTGGTTTGAAAGCATCATTCACGCCATAGGTCGGATTTCCATAGTGTTCCAGCTGTTGGAGAACGGGGTCAGGCAATCGCGTCAGGAAGGTATCGCCGCATAACATCAACATGGGGAGCCGGTTCGCATGGGCTAAAGCTGCGGCTGTCAGCAGGTTTGCTGTGCCCGGCCCAGCAGAGGCCGTGCAGAACATGAAACGTTGCCGTAGATGGTACTTGGCATAGGCGGCTGCAGCAAAGCCCATGCTTTGTTCGTTTTGACCCCGATAGAGAGGCAACGTGTCTTTATGGTCAAACAACGCCTCGCCCAAACAGGTAACGTTACCGTGCCCAAATATGCCAAACCCACCACCGCATAGCCGGGTTTTGGTACCGTCGATTTCGATGAACTGAGCATTCAGATAGCGAATGATCGCCTGCGCCGTCGTCAGGCGAATGGTGTTGTCGGTCATGTCCCGGGCCCTCTCCTCTGCATTGTTTCAAGCCAGCGTTGATTGATGCTTGACCTGATGCGTTATTTATAGATACCCGTGTTGCAACCGGTTGCAATATGTTTTTTAGGAGCGGTCATGACCGAAATCGGAATTGGTGTTGTTGGTGGCGGCTACATGGGCAAGGCACATGCCGTTGCAATGAGTGCTGTCGGCGCTGTTTTTAACACGTCCATACGGCCGCGTTTGGAAATGGTGGCAGCTTCTTCGGATGCCTCAGCAGCAAAATATGCACGAGCATATGGGTTTAAGCGTGCTACGGGTGATTGGCGCACTCTGGTTGCGGATCCAAAGGTGGAGGCAATTATCGTCGCATCCCCACCCGAAACCCATCTGGAAATTACCCGTGCGGCAGCTGAGCTGGGAAAACCATTATTTTGCGAAAAGCCATTGGGAGCCTCCGCACAGGAGGGGCAACAGATGGTTGATTTGGTCGAGGCCAAGGGAATCATCAACATGATTGGCTTCAACTACATCCGCACTCCCGCATCGCAATTTGCACGTCAAATGATCCAAGACGGTGTCATCGGCGACATCACATGGTTTCGCGGCGAGCACACAGAGGATTTTTATGCAGATCCCGAGGCACCGGCGACTTGGCGTGCGCAGGGGGATAGCAATGGTTGTATGGGCGATCTGGCCCCACATATGATCAACGCGGCGCTCGCTTTGATGGGGCCTGTAAAATCGGTCATGGCAGAAATTGAGACAGTGCACCCGCTGCGCGGTGGGATCCCTGTATCTAATGATGATCAAGGGCAAATTATGTGCCGCTTTGTAAATGGGGCGATGGGACATCTCTTTTTTAGCCGGACTGCGACAGGTCGCAAAATGGGGTACATTTACGAAATTACCGGCACTAAAGGTGCGATCCGGTTCAATCAAGAAGACCAAAATTCAATTTGGTTGTATAAAGCCGAAGGACCGGAGGCAGAACGCGGTTTTCGCCAGATTCTGACCGGTCCGACGCATCCTGATTACGAACCTTTTTGTCTGGGGCCAGGTCATGGCACCGGATATCAGGATCAAATTACAATCGAAGCACGTGATTTTCTGGCGTCGATAGAGGCCGGTAAATCGCTTTGGCCTACTTTTCGAGACGGCCTCGAAGTCAGTCAGATCGTGCAAGCCGCACGACAATCCAATGCAGACCGTGCATGGACATCAATACCCCAGTAAGTATTTAGGGAGCTTCAACATGACAATTAAAATCGGCAATGCCCCCTGTTCATGGGGTGTAGAATTTGCGCAGGATTCCCGTAATCCGGGATGGCGCGATGTTCTGCGGGAAAACGCTCAGGCAGGATATAAGGGGATCGAACTTGGCCCCGTCGGATATATGCCAGAGGATCCGGCGATCTTGGCGGATGCTTTAGAAGAACATGATCTCACCCTGATCGGTGGCGTGATTTTTCGGCCGTTCCATGACCCTAGTGTCTGGGAAGAGGTCGAAGATGCCGCGCAACGTACGTGTAAGGCCCTAAAAGCCCATGGTGCGCAACATTTGGTTATTATCGACTCCATTTCGGAACGTCGTGCCGCAACAGCGGGACGCGTGTCTGATGCGGAACAAATGGATAAGGCCGAATGGACAGCTTTTCGCGATAGAATTGCAACTGTGGCCCGTATCGGCGCAGAAGATTACGGTCTGAGCGTGGGTATTCACGCGCATGCGGCTGGCTTCATGGATTTTGAACCCGAATTGGAACGTCTGCTGAATGAAGTCGACGAGAGCATCCTCAAAATTTGTTTTGACACTGGACATCATTCTTACGCTGGGTTTGACCCCGTTGCTTTCATGGAAAAACACATCAGTCGCATCAGTTACATGCATTTCAAAGACATAGATCCGACTGTCAAAGCAGAAGTGATTGAAAAGGGCACTGGCTTCTACGATGCCTGTGGTCAGGGTATTTTCTGCAACCTCGGCGATGGCGATGTTGATTTTCAGCGTGTCCGGCAGATTTTGTTAGACAATAATTTCGAAGGATGGTGCACGGTAGAGCAGGATTGCGATCCGACACTCCCTGATACCGATGCGCTGCGGGATGCAAAAATAAACCGCACGTATCTAAACTCCATCGGTTTTAGTTGATTCAGAAAGCGACGCACATGACAAAATTGAATTGGGGAATGATCGGTGGCGGCGAAGGCAGCCAGATTGGTCCGGCGCACCGTCTCGGCGCACAGGCTGATGGTAACTTTGTTTTAGCGGCTGGCGCTCTTGATGCGGATGCCGAAAAGGGCAGCGCCTATGCACAAAGTCTCGGGGTTGCGCCAGATCGCGCCTATGGAAACTGGCAAGAGATGTTGGAAGGGGAACAAGATCGCCCCGATCGAGTGGATTTGGTGACTGTTGCCACGCCAAATTCCACGCATTTCGAGATCACAAAGGCGTTTATCGAAGCTGGGTTTAATGTCCTGTGCGAAAAGCCGATGACAATGACGGTTGAACAAGGCGAAGAAATCGTTCGCGCAGCAGAGGCAAGTGGCAAGATCTGCGCCGTCAATTATTGCTACTCTGCGTATCCGATGGTGCGAGAGATGCGCCACATGGTGTCGAGTGGGCAAGTTGGCAAAGTACGTCTGATCGTCGCGAATTTCAGTCACGGCCATCACGGGGACGCAACCGATGCTGATAACCCACGCGTGCGATGGCGGTATGATCCAGCTATGGCCGGTGTATCAGGACAGTTTGCAGATTGCGGCATACACGCAATGCATATGGCCAGCTTTATCGCAGGTGATGAGGTTCAAACCTTGTCTGCGGATTTCGCATCAGCAATTCCCAGTCGCGAGTTGGAAGACGATGCGATGGTGAATTTCCGAATGCAAGGCGGTACAGTTGGGCGCTTATGGACGTCTTCTGTAGCGATCGGGCGGCAGCATGGATTCGACATTCAAGTCTTTGGCGAAACTGGTGGTATGCGGTGGGCGTCCGAACAGCCCAACCAAGTTTATTATACTCCGGTTGGTGAACGCACTCAGATTATGGAAAAAGGTGAATCTGGATTGTCCAGCGAAGCGGCGCGCCTGAGCCGCGTTTCCATTGCCCACCCAGAGGGATTTCCTTTGGCCGTCGCCAATATCTATGTTGATTTGGCTGACGCCATCAAAGGTGAAAACCGCCAGGCTCTACCAACGGCCAAAGATGGATTGAGGTCTATGGCCGCAGTTTATGCCGCGGTTGAGTCTGCGGTCCAAGAAGGAAAATGGGTTGACGCTCGCCCGCCTATGTTCCGTTGATCAGTTAACGCGGCACTTTTTTCTGCTCGTGCTCACGGTCTCTATAAGCACGCTTGTATCATTTTAACTTCAAATTGAATATTTGGCTTCGCGATGCAATTAGTTCTCAGGAAATGAATGCATCGCGGGCATTCCGTCTCATTCAGAACATGGCGCGAGACTGCAAAAACAAAAGGCAAGCCATGTCAAGAAACCCGTGCTGAAACGCCTGTCTTTTCGCTTCAGTTATCGAAGATGACACCGCCCGCATGGAATCGGTCGGGTGAACCAATCAAAATCTCTTACGCAATTGTGATTTTTCTAGAGCTGATTAATCGTTTCCCGATCCAACTTTAGAGGGAGTTATTTTAATATTCCCGGCGCATTCTTACGGAGATCACGAAATTGTCATCGAAACTTCAACCTCTGATTTAAGCTGTGCTCACGTAAAGTTTGATTGTGTATCATCCGCCAAGTAGCCTTTCGACACTCAAATTATAGAGTGTAGGGAGAAGTATATGTTTAGAAAATTGGCTGCAGTTGCAGCAGCGACAACTATTTTAGCGATGCCTGCTACGGCGTCGACTTATTCGGCCACATCCGCAGTCGGCAGTAACAGTGATCACAGTATTTGGTTGTTTGCGTTCGGCCGTAACAGCAATCGTGACTTTGATTTCGATCCAGCGGGTATTTTCACAACGACTGATGACGGTGCATCCTTGACTGGAACGGTCGTTGCCGATGGCCCGGATTGGGAAGGTGGCTTTGAAGTCAGTTTTGATTACAGCAATGATTTGAGCGCCTACAATGACAGTGTTGCGTTCAAATCCGAGAATGGTTCGACACAAGCCGCTGACACGTATTTCATGACACTGGCTGGTGGATCATTGGTTGGCTTCGGTGATTTCGCGGGAAGTACCTTTTCTGTCGAAGTTGCTCCAACGCCAAGCGAAGACGGTTATGCGGTTCAGGTCGGCACTGGTGCGAACAATAAAAACGACTACTACGGTCTGGCCAATTGGTTCACGCTTGATGCTGGCTCCTGTGCGACCGATTTTTGTCTGGCGGCAGATGGGACACGCGGAGACGTCAATCTTGACCTTCAAGCTGTGCCTCTTCCTGCCTCTGGATTGCTCCTCATGGCTGGTCTTGGTGGCTTAGCTGTAACAAGACGCCGCAAATCCAACACATAAAACTTGTGCGATGTTCTGAAAGGGCGCTTTTTGAGCGCCCTTTTTTGTGTTCGATAAAGTTTGAAGCTATAGTCTCACTTGATCTGGTGCGACGACCCATTACTCCGGAATTTTTAAAATCCCGGGGGCGAGCAATATTCTGTCATAGAAATGTCAGTTGATTTGCTCTAATTTTTCTTACCACTTTGAACTGGAAATTTTCTGAGAAACAACCACGCAGGAAGGCAGCTTGATGATCCCAATTTTTGCAGTGACATGGCTCGGGGTCATCGCGGCCCAAATATCGCCTGGACCAAACCTCGCGGCCGTTGCGTCGATGAGTTTGGCGCATGGGCGACGTCCATCTTTGTTTGTTGTCCTAGGCATTTCTACAGGGATGCTCGTGTGGTCCGTCGCAACGACTTTGGGTCTCGGCACACTCCTCGAAACCTATCCATCTTTTTTAAAAATCCTCAAATTGATCGGCGGAAGCTATCTGCTCTTTCTTGGGCTCAAGGCGGCTCGTTCCTTGCTTGCAGGACGCACGAATGCCACATTTTCACCAGACGCCAACCTGCCAACGGATAGAAAAGCGTTGCAGCGCGGTTTGTTTGTCGTGTTAACAAATCCCAAAGCGGCCTTGATGTGGGCTGCCGTCGCGTCTTTCTTGTTTGGCCAAGGGATGAGCGCATGGCACGTGCTTGTCTTTGGCCCAATGGGCGCTCTTTCTGGTCTGGTTATCTATGGAGCATACGCAGTTTTGTTTTCCACCGATGTCGCGACGCGGGGATACGCAAGCTTTTCACTATTGGTCGAAGGCGTATTTGCAACAGCATTCGGCGGCATGGGAGCAAGCCTACTCTGGTCCGGTTTACAAGACAGCCAAAAGTAAACGCATTTAATTCACGGTCGACTTCGCCAAAATCACAACACCCAAAATCAGAAACTATCTATCTTTGAGGTTTCAGATTTTAGCACCCATGGCTCTTGGTTTTCGGCCATCCGACCAGCAATGAGCCCGGTTAGAAACAAGCCAAAAGCTGGATCTTTCAGACATTGGCGCACAATGTCCCGGTAATGGATCACAAAAATTTCACAGGTTTCAGCACATACAGCGGACGCCGTGCGCTTTTGATCGGGTGTAAAGAGACCAACTTCCCCAAACAATGTGCCCGCATTTAATGTCTTCCCAACCTCGGGAATATCAATGCTGCCCTGGCTCAAATAAAAAATTTTTGTTGCGCGGTCTCCTTTTAAAAACAAAACGGTGCCGGACGCCAGTAATTTGCGGTTCATAAAAGGAATTAGCGCCTTTAGTTCAGCGACATCTTTTCCACTCGTTCGAAACCGCTTGGAGGCAAGAAAGTGCTGCCAAACCCGTATGGAATTCAGAAGAAATAAGGCCGAGTGCAGAATTATAAGTGAAGTTACCTCTGCAAAGTAGCCATAAATTACAAATACAGCACTGGTTGTGATCGCCATCGCCCGCAGAGAAACAAGTGTTTTCATCCAGAACGTGGCAATCAGCATACAAGAGGCCACAAGACCAATTAGTTCAATCCAACTGAATGATTGAAAATCAAATGACACGGTATTGGGTTCTCGGCGGTTTATCCGCAAAGTACCTTACTGTGTGAAAGAATGAGCAAGCAACTGTTGGTTCTAAAGGAGCATATTAGGGCAAAATTCTGCCCAAATCAGCCCCAGCGGTACAACCCCACAACCGCCGAGCCCGCATAGAACGCTTGAAGCAAGAGAAAGGTCCAGCGCTTATCAATGACGGCCCAGGCCCCAAACAGGCTCGCGGACAACAATAACAAAGAGAATCCAATAACCTCGTTCCCCGTGTTTGAGGCGATCAAGACCGCATAAACCATCGCAGACACAGATCCGCTGACTTCAAAAACCGATGTCAATTTCCGATTGTTCATTTCATTTCCTTTGGAGCCGTGTCGCGCGACAATGCGTGTAACGTCTCATAGACGCAAGCCAAGCAACGGATCTTAAATGAATGATTTAGAATGATCTCATACCTTTTGTGTTAATACAGGTTGATTGAGTTAGCCCCATCGTCCCTCATCCCTCAAATGACGTTGGCTGGGCCTTTGTGTCCCGTCATTGCTAGGTCTCAGTTTCCGGAACGCAAACGTCTATTACAAGATTGAGGCCTAACACCACAGATAGATATTTCAGGGTTATGTATCCGGGTTTAACGGCGCGGAACTGAACATGTCTGATGCGAAAAAAGCTAACGCTTGTTTGGTGGCTGGTCTCGCACTTATCGCTTCGACCCATTTATTTACGCAGGGTGCATTTTCCAACGACACCCCCAACGAGGAGCAATGGCGCATCCACACAAAATGTGCCAAATCGGCTATTCCATAATCGGTGCCGCACAAGAATTTGCTGTCCTGCAACGCTGTCTCAAGCAAGGTGACCGAACGCTGGGCAATGGATCGAAAATGAACCGCAGCCTCTCCATTAGGTTTCTTTGCAAGCACAGACCAATATTCGATCTGCCCAAAGTATGGTCCTTGGGTAGAAGCTTGATAAAATAGCCAAGACACCACCTTTTCATACGTTCCAGCAGTATCTTGAATGCCCCAAGATGTTTTCCGGGCCAGATACAATAAGATAGCGTTTGATTCTGTCAGAACCAGATCCCTGTCTGCAAGGACAGGAACCTTTCCGACTGGGTTCACAGTTCGAAATGCGGGAAGGTGTTGTTCGCCTTGCCGGATGTCCACAGGATGAAATTCATATGTCGTTTCGGTTTCCAATAGGATCAGAAGCACCTTTAACGTGTTGATTGTATTGTAGCCGTAGAGCTTCATCATGATTTAGATACTCTTAGCCGCATGGGGCTATAACCTGCTGTTGCGTGGTGACCGCCAAACGGGCCACCACTTTGTTGTCGCCAGAACTACAGCACAAAATAATCCGCGATGTAATCAATTGCGGCAAATTCAGCGCCGTCCTTGATGCGTATGGCGACTTCCAAAAAGCTGTCCGCATCTCTTTGGCCATAAAGCATCGTATCATCGCCATCATTGGTGACCCAAAGCGCTCCGGCACCCAATGCAAGCCCTTCGGCGATCGATAATTCGCCTTGGAATTCGTACCGAGGGCCTCTGCCATTCAATCGAGTAACGTCAATCAAGTCGTCACCAGCTTCAAAGTCCTCAATTGTGTCGTCACGAACGTTACTGCCAAACATAAAGGTATCGTTGCCGCGTCCGCCGGTCAGGCTGTTGACAAACCCGCTTCTTCCAAGACTGAACAAGACATCATCGCCATCACCACCAAAAAACTTATCTGCGCGAGGGCCGCCGATTATCATGTCGTTGCCGCTGCCGCCGATCAGTGTGTTGGAAGAAAATGTGCTTCCGACAATCAAGTCGTCGCCAGAACCGCCGTCGAGAAAATTGTGGTAATCTCGAAGTAGTAGACCCCTAGTCGGGTTGTCATCAACACGCAATTCATCATCACCCTCGCCACCAAAAAGAATGTTGCTGCCATTCTTCGCGGAGATGATGTCATTTCCGGCACCCCCGCGTAAAATGTTGTCACCTATCAGAGACGTAATGACGTCATCGCCTGTGCCACCATCAATCTCGTTGTTGCCACGACCTCCTTCAATATGGTCATTCCCAGAGCCACCGCCGATCACATCATCCCCGTCACCGCCAAAGATGAAATCATCATCGTTGCCCCCAAAGATCCGATCATTGCCAACGCCACCATCAAGCCAGTCTTCACCCGCGCCGCCGCGCAGGGTGTCATTCCCGTTGCCGTCAAAAAGTTTGTCGTCGCCTGCGCCACCGTCAAGCAGATCGTTGTCTCGACCGCCAATTAGAACATCATCGCCAATTGCGCCAAAAAGCTGGTCATCGCCACCTTCGCCGCGCAGCACGTCATTGCCATCGCCCCCACCAAGGACGTCAAACCCTCGACCTCCAGCCAAAAGATCTGCGCCGGATTGGCCAAAAACCTTGTCGTTGCCATCGCCGCCAACAACAGTGTCGTCGCCCCCAAGCGCAAAAAAGACATCTGCCCCGGTGAGTAAATCAATGGCATCATTCCCAGACGTCCCGTTTGACCGGAGTGCACTGTCACCACCCGAAACCAAGGGCGGTAAATCCATATCTTCAATCAGTATTTCAGGTGACCCGGTTGTTCGAAACGACCCGCCAAACTCAATAAAAAACCCTTCGGGGCCTTCGATCTCTGCATCTGGCAGGATGGTAACGGTGAAAAATTGTGGGTTCGCGACCGAGCGTGGACCAGCAGAAGGTGAAAAAATTGTGAACTCGGAAACTGATACGTAATCACTGCCCGCCGTCGCAGTGCCATCCACCGTGCGGACCAGCACGTGTTCAAGGTTGAAGCGGTTCGACGCGTCGAAATTACCGAAGCCGCTCGACGGGTTGAAAATACCAATGACAACGTCTTGGGTACCATCGGGATTATCCGTCGTTTCGGTAGTGAAAACCGGCCCAGAACCGCTGGTGTCATCGTCATAGATCCAACTGGTCGCTTGTATGGTTTCCGTACCACCTTCGAATTGGGCATCGGCGTCGCTGACTATTTCGGTAAGTTCCAAAATAACCGATTCCGGACCTTCTGAAACATCATCATTATCTATGTGACGGTAAATCTGTTTCACCGTCTCGCCGGGTTCGAAAATCACCGAACCTGTCAAAAACCCAGTGACATCCGATGTGCCGTCCCCACGATTTTCGGTTGAGACAGTGCCCGTGCCAGACAATAGGTTATAGCTGACTTCCACAGCTTCATCTGCTGGCGCGTCTAAGGTAATTATCCAAAGGCTAACAGGTTGATTAAAACGCTCGGAGGTATTTTCAAAAAACGATCGTCCCTCTACAGATATTGTCGTCATACTTAGTTTCCCTGTCGCTAATCGCCCTTAGTAGGCGTTTTTAAATAAAATAAATTGGGGGCGGTAAAAAACCCGCCACAAGAACACGATAATCTAAGTGCATGGATCGCCAAATACCTGCACGTTGCGCATATTGTCACATGGCAATGGAATCCCTATCGCGCTTACGCGATCTCAGGGTGGCTTTTACATTTTGGCACGTGGCTTTGCCGTTAGGACGGGTTCACATCAGACCAACAGGGCAACAAATCCTTTGACGCGGGTGTGGCGGCAAAAATGGCGCGCGCGATTGCCCGTGCCAGGCATAAGGAGGCGGCATGACCGATTATACTTAGATCGCTCAACGGGTTCTTTAGCGGGCGGGCGCCGGTTGAGACTGCAAAAACCAGATCACCGTCCATTGGACTATGTGCGGGAACAATTGCGCGTGCCATGCCGTCATGAGCAGCAATTGCCATGCGTTGGCATTGGGATTTGTCCAATGCCGCGTCCGTCGCCACAATTGCAATCGTTGTATTGGCCCGTTCCGACATGGCCTGTAGTTTTTTGTTGTCCAGCGCGCGCCCCAACCCGGCCGAGGGGTCGGGCCCTTTCCCCCCAAATTCGCCACCGATTTCAAAGGGTGCAGCAAAAAAATGCTTATCCCCCGGTGTGGTAACTGCCCCGACTGGGTTAGCGGCCACTAAAGCGGCGACGGTTGTTCCGTCTTCGAGCATCAAGGAGGCTGATCCTAAGCCACCTTTCAGCGTTGCACTGGTGGCGCCTGTTCCAGCGCCAAATGTTCCTATTTCAAAGTCTTCGGATGCGTTCACAAGTGCGGTATGTCCCAGCGAAGGGTAGGGATTTGCGTGCCAATTTTTGTCTCCCCCATTCAACAAGTCAAATAGAATGGCACCGGGGACAATCGGGATCAGCGCAGGTCCAACCGCAAACCCACGCCCCATTGCTTCAAGACCTGCAACGACGCCAGAACAGGCATCCAGGCCAAAGGCCGAGCCACCTGATAAGACCAAAGCATCCACTTGGGCGACAGATTTGTCCGGTGCTAAAAGATCCGTTTCGCGTGTGCCAGGTGCGCCGCCCATGACATGTACAGAAGCCGTAAATGGCGCATCCGCTGTCAGAACAGTGGTGCCAGATTTTAAGTCAGTGTCCTGAGCATTCCCGACTTTTAGGCCCGGGACATCCGTGATTAGATTTCGGGGTCCGGGTTGCATCATGTTCTCAGATTTCCAATCGGCAAACGTAGTAACATCATATCTGACTCAAATGCGCGGCTTTGGGGCAGCCGTCGCCGGATCGCCTGTGTTTGGCTCTCCTTTAGGCTCGATCAATAGAACATGGCATTCTTGTTCAGCGCGCGGGCGATGGGTAACCCCTTTGGGCACGATGAACATTTCTCCGGCACGCACCACGTGAGTTTCCTCTTCGAGGTCCATGTTCATTTCCCCCTGTAATACCAGAAAGAAATCATCGGTCTGTTCATGTAAGTGATAGGGGAAGGCCCCCTGAAACCGTACAACCATAACGTCGTTGTTATTGTAATCCGCAACGACGTGAGGGTCCCAATGTGATGTGAAGCGGGCAAGTTTGTCCGCCAAATTGATCGGGATCATATGCAGCGCCCCCCGTCGACTTCCATAGCGACCCCGGTGATCATTGATGCTTCGTCTGAACATAGAAAACAGGCCGCGTTGCCCATATCCTCAGCGGTAGAAAAGCGGCCCAACGGGATGGTGGAGAGGAATTTGGCGCGAATTTCGGGCGTATCTTCCCCCATGAAGGATTTCAACAAAGGCGTTTCACCGGCAACCGGATTCAGGGCGTTTACTCTGATACCTTCAGGTGCAAGTTCTACGGCCATTGTCTTGGTTGCGGTGATGAGCCAGCCCTTGGATGCGTTATACCAATTGAGCCGCGGGCGTGGTGACACACCAGCAGTTGACGCAATATTCAGGATCGCCCCAGAGCCACGTGCTTTCATCAGTGGGATAAGAGAGCGTGATATCAGATACACTGATTTCATGTTCACAGCCAGGACGCGGTCAAAGTCCTCTTCTGTGACGTCTTCGAGGGCTGCGGGTAAATGGGTGACACCCGCGTTATTGACCATGATGTCGATTTTACCCCAGAGATTTTGCGCCGCATCAACCATCTGCTGAACTGAGGAGGAACTGGTAACGTCAACCTGCTGAGCGATAGCTTGTTGGCCTAACTGTGATGCCATCTCCTGAGCGCCGTTGGCATTGATGTCAGCAATCATCACCCGGCATCCCTCGGAAACGAATTTTCCTGCAATGCCTGCGCCGAAACCGGATGCCGCCCCAGTTACAATTGCCGTCTTACCCTCTAACCGCATTCTAATACCTTCTTTGTTACAGCTGGTATTTTAGAACGATCCTGTCATGTCCATCACTTTGTGGCGCTGCGGGGGCGTCACGATGATGCGTGAACCCTTCACGTTGCCAAAATCCGAGGGCACGCGGGTTTGCAACCAATACAGCGAGTTTCAGCATGTTGATCCCCCGATCCATTGCACGTTCCTTGACCATATCGACCACCTTATGACCAATGTGTTGGCTGCGAAAGGCCGGATCCATCAACATCAACCCAACCCACCAATCATTTTGGAACTCGTACCCTTCTGCGATGCAAACCATTCCCGCCATCGCCGGACCTTCCATCACGCCGTAATGGATCAGACAATCTGTTCCGAGATCAGGTGGTGTCGCTGTGAAAAAATCCTCAATAAATGCATCGTTAGGCGCATGCCCGACTTCGAGAATGACATAATCAGCAGCACGTGTTGCAAGATCGAGTGCATCAGTACTGTGCTGCTTCTTTGTTATTGGTGTGAGGACAATATCATCCCGCATAAGGATCACCTTTCATGCCGTTTAGACCGGCAACTGAGGTGCGGCTTCAATGAGCATTCTGGTGTAATTATGTTTCGGATCAGTAAAGACGCTCTCGGTCATACCTTCTTCGACGATTTCCCCGTGCTGCATGACAAGCACCCGGTCCGTTATGGAACGCACAACAGAGAGGTCATGGGAAATAAATAAGTAAGTTAGTGAATGGCTCGCACAAAGCTCTGCGAGCATGTCGAGGATTTGCGCGCGCACCGAAACATCAAGGGCCGATACCGCCTCATCAAAGATAATCAAATCCGGTTTGATAATCAAAGCCCGGGCGATTGCAATGCGTTGCCTCTGACCCCCGGAAAATTCGTGAATGTACCGCGTGGCGTCTTCGGGTTTCAGACCCACAGCCCTCAAGGCATTACAGATGGCTTGCTGGCGTTCGGGCCCCTTCGGAGGTCTTTCCAATAGATGAAAAGGTTCCGTAATCAGGCGGCCAACGGTATGGCGCGGATTGAAGCTGCCGAATGGGTCCTGAAACACCACTTGAATGCGTCGACGAACCGCATGGGATGCGGTCCCTTGAGCGTAAACATCCTGCCCATCCAACGTAATACGTCCACCTTGCAATGGCTCTAACCCCAAAAGCGCGCGCGTCAGGGTCGATTTTCCGCACCCGCTTTCCCCCACCAGACCTAAACGTTCCCCGCGCGCCAGCGAAAAACTGACATCGCGTACAGCAGGATTGAATTTTGGCTTTTGAAACAGCCTGACACGCGGCAATTTATAGGATCGTTGCAAGTTTTGCGCGACCAAGAGTGGCACCGGGGCAGGGGCGGGGGGCAGTTGAACTTGGTGGCTTGAGGCCTCAAACAACATCTTAGTATAGGGGTGTTGGCACGCCCGCAGAACGGCCTGTGTCGGGCCAGTTTCCACAATTTCGCCACGTCTCATGACCGCAATACGATCCGCATGTTGGGCGACAACTGCCAGATCATGGGTGATCAGTAATAGCCCCATGTTGTCTTCACGCGTCAACGTGACCAACAGATCTAAAATTTGAGCCTGCGTGGTCACGTCCAATGCGGTTGTTGGCTCATCCGCGATCAACAGCTTGGGGCCAACAGCAATTGCCATGGCGATGACAACACGCTGTCTTTGGCCGCCTGACAATTGATGTGGATACCGGTCCAATGGGAACTGATCAGCTGGTAGGCCGACGCGGGCAAGGGTTTCTCGGGCTAAAATCTGAGCCTCTTGGGCGTTCGAGTTGGTATGTATGCGGATTGTCTCAGCAACCTGTGCGCCGATCGTATGCACGGGATTGAGGGCGGTCATCGGCTCCTGAAACACCATGCCCATGGCTTTCCCGCGCAGCGCGCATAACGTAGGTTCGGGCAAGGTGTTCAGATCATCTGGCCCAAGCCGGATTTGCCCCCCCGCCGTCGCCCCAGTGGGCAGTAATTGCATAACAGCCAAGGCTGTCATTGACTTGCCGGACCCGCTCTCGCCTGTGATCGCCAGAATTTCCCCTCGATTTATCCTCAACGACACGTCGTGCAGGATCGGCGTATCATGAATGGAAACAGACAGGTTATTGATCGCGAGTAACGTCATGAAACCCGCTTTCTGAGCCGTGGGTCAAGCGCGTCTCGCAGGCCGTCACCCAGCAAGTTCAGACCTAGAACAATCAAAATGATGGACACGCCCGGCACAATTGCCAGATGGGGTGCCAGTGTAACCAATGTCTGGGCATCTGCCAGCATTCGACCCAGCGACGGGGTAGGGGGTTGAACCCCAAGCCCGACAAAAGACAACGCCGCTTCGACCTGTATTCCCAAAGCAAACTGGATTGTTCCTTGGACGATCAGCAAATTTAAAACATTGGGCAAAATATGTTCGCGTGAAATACGCGTAGCGCCTTTACCGGCGACCTGTGCAGCCATGATGAATTCGCGTTCCCACAAGGGCAGGGCGGCCCCTCGGGTCACGCGGGCAAAGACGGGGATGTTAAACACCCCAAATGCAATAATTGCGTTCACGGCAGAGGGTCCGAACACCGCTGTGATCAGGATCGCCATAACCAACAAGGGAAACGCAAAAATGATGTCGTTTCCCCGCATGATAAATTCGTCAAGCCAACTGCCACGACGAGCAGCTGCAGCCAGCCCTAATGGGACACCAAACGCCAATCCAATACAAAGTGCGAGCAGCGCGACAGCGATTGATGTACGAGCGCCCACCATAACCATGCTGAGAATATCCCGGCCCAGATGATCTGTTCCTAACAGATGCATTTGCCCGGGTGGCTGGAGTTTGGCCGGGATGTTCAATGCTGTGTGATCAAAAGGTGTCCAAAACAAGGACAGCAACGCCAGACCGATAAAACCAGTTGATAACACTGCACCTAAAATCAGCGGGCGGCTCACGTTCTGTCCCTCAGGCGTGGGTCGACAGCGGCATAGGCCAGATCAACCAGAAAATTAATGATGATAACGCCAAAAACCACCAGCATGACGACACTTTCGACGACGATCAGATCACGAGCAGAGATCGATTGAAAAATCAAACGCCCTAGACCGGGCAGGTAAAACACCTGTTCAATAATGATGGTTCCGGCAAAGAGAAAGGAAAACTGCAGCCCGATGATTGTGAGCACAGGGATCATCGCATTGCGTAGCCCGTGGCGCCATAACGTCTGGCGTCTTGACAGCCCTTTGGCACGTGCGCTGCGCATGTAATCTTCGCCCAAAACGTCCAGCAATGCAGACCGAAGAACGCGCGTCAAGATTGCAGCTTGGGGCAGGGCCAGCGCTATGGCCGGCAAAGTGAGGGCGCGCAGACAGGCCCAAAACCCGTCATCCCACCCCGGAAATCCCCCCGCCGGAAACCATCGCCATTTAATCGCCAACACCAGGACCAACATCATCGCAAACCAAAAATTGGGTACGGCAACACCCATTTGCGTTGCGCCCATCACACTCAAATCAACCAGCTTCCCGCGACGCGACGCAGCATAAAGCCCCGCCGGTAAGGCGATAAGCATCGACAAGGTGAGCGCATAGATTGCTAAGGGCAGGGACACGCCGATCCGATCAGCCACCATCTGTGAAACTGGCGTCCGGTATGTGTAGGAGGTTCCAAAATCCCCGGTCAGCATCCCGCTCACCCAAGCGGCATATCGTTGTGGCTTGCCCGCATCCAAGCCGAGTTCACTACGCAGTGCGGCCAAGGTTTCAGGCTGCGCATTGATGCCCAGCATAAAGGAGGCCGGGTCCCCCGGCGCAATTTCGATGACTGCAAAGATAACCAGCGACGCGATAACGAGGCTGACCAACAAAGAGATCGTGCGTTTGAGAATATAGCGCTGCATCCGGGACAGGTTAGGCCTGTGTGATTGCAGGGTCCAGAGGGGTTGTGCATGGCGCGCGGTGGGTTACTTCTTGGAGCATGAAAAAACCGCAGTTCATCGGTGCAGAAATATTTCGCCATTCAAGTTATGGGCGATGGCACCCCTTGCGGGTGCCTCGGGTTTCAACTGTGATGGATCTGTCTCGCGCATTGGGATGGCTGCCTGCTGAGCAGTTCATCACTGCACCACGCGCCAAACCCAAAGCGTTGCATACTTGGCACTCCGAGGAGTACGTTGCCGCCCTGCAGCGCGTAGAAAAAACACAAACAGCGACGCCAATGGATGCAACCCGCCATGGCATCGGAACGGTCACGAACCCTGTCTATGCAGAGATTTTTCGACGCCCTGCAACCGCTGCAGGTGGGTCGTTGTTAGCGGGCGAATTGTTGAAAGACGGCGGAATTATTTACAATCCACCGGGTGGAACACATCATGGCATGCCTGATCGAGCCAATGGCTTTTGTTACCTAAATGATCCAGTGCTAGCGATGTTATCGCTCAGGCGAAACGGTGTTCGTCGTATCGCCTATATCGACATAGACGCCCATCATTGTGATGGTGTCGCCGTGGGTTTTGACGGCGATCCCGAATGTCTTATGATTTCGGTGCACGAAGAACGGTTATGGCCGCGAACTGGGCTCATTGGTGACACGGCTGGCGGTTCAGCCCTAAATCTGCCAGTACCGCGGGGCCTGAACGATAGCGAAATGGCGCATATCCGGGATCGTCTGATTGTCCCGCAGGTAGAGGCTTTTCGCCCTGATGCGGTGGTGTTGCTATGCGGTGCTGACGCGGTCGAAGAAGATCCGCTGGCGCATTTGTCGCTGAGCAATAATGCCCATTGGGCGATCACAAAATGTCTAATGGGGATGGCTCCGCGCCTGCTGGTGCTGGGCGGAGGGGGGTACAATCCTTGGTCAGTTGGGCGTCTTTGGACGGGCGTTTGGGCCACTTTAAACGGTTATGACATTCCTGATCGGATGCCATGCAGCGCCCAAGAGGTACTGCGTGCCTTGCGATTTGATGGAAATCGACGTGGCAAAAATCCGCCCGACCATTGGTTTACGACCTTACGTGATCCCCCACGTGAAGGGATCGTGCGTCGCGAGATTGTGGATCGAGTTGATTTTTTAAAAGGGGTGCGTCACCGGGTAAAATCAAACTGGTAACACAGTGCGCGACAGACCAAAGCCTGCCCCGAAAAGTGTCGAGAACCAGTCAAATTGGCATATTATCGAACATGTCATCCAAGGCCTCATCCTTCAACGCATTATTCACCCGACGCAATTTCGCCGGCACAACATGGCCTTGCATTGCCAGTGTTGTGACAACACGATCAATCTGCGGCTGCATGCGAATACGTTCTGCATGCGATGCACCTTCTGCCATTGTTGCCAATTCTGTCGCCTGAATTTCGAGTTCGTTCATTGATCTCTCCCTGATGTCAGAACAATTGCGACCCGGCACACTCAGCTCGCAGAAATGATGCGCGCTTTGATGTTCCAATGTCGACTTAACTAATAGAATCTTAGGCTATCACATGAGATAACAGCATTCACGCACTAGTTGTATAAAATTTTACAGCTCGCGTTTAGCGGATCAAAGCGCAGGTGCTGTCATTCACCGAGCATAAGACGTCATTCAAAGCAAGACGACGTTGTCTTTCGTTTCGCGCAACAATTCGAGGCCAACACCCCCTGTGATAAACTATGTTCAGAAGTTAAAACTCAACGCAGCAAACGGGCCGCTCAGACTGGCGTCCATGATCACGTTGTCTTCGTCAAAATCTAATGACAGATACCGATAGCCCAACGCAAAAGTCATAGTTTCTCGGACTGGCCATTTAATTTGCGCGGTGGTTTCTAACTGTCGGTCTGACCCAAAGTTCCCGCCACCGATGTTAAATAATCCGCTGAATTTGGCTTTCTTACCGAAGGGGGTTTCAAACCGTACGCCGATCATTGGATCGATGAAGTTTGAATTCTTCGTTGCTTTGGCGTTTCCAACTGTTGTTGTGGTATCTAAGTTCCAAGCGCGCACGCCCCCTAAAACATCGACACGTGTGTCTTTGTTCTCATGTACGGCATAGGCGGCGGCCAGTGCGATCATTGTGCCTTGGACACGCCAGCCAGCAGTAACGCCACCCGGTCCTTCGCCAAAATCATCCGAAAGGTTCAGATAATTAAACTCCCCTAAAATGGACCATTTTCCACGTCGTGCTTCGCCTTGAAGCAGCAACGCACCGTCAATGACTTCCAGAACGTTCGTTTCGCCACTGACGGGCGGATTTGGCCCAACATCAAGGTTCAGATTCAAGGCCGGAGCCCACAAATAAGGCGTTACCGTATAGTTCCAATCTTGCGCTGCGCTTGTGCTCGCGAGACTTAGAGTCAGCGCAAGGGACAGCCAAATTGTTTTAAACGGTTTCACCATATTCTGTTTTCCTCTTGGCAGATGCGCGTCAGGATTATTTGGCCCAGCTCACGCTTGTAAGGTCGGTTGCCTGTGTTGGCGCATTTGCCCAGATGCCTTGTAACCCTGATTTTGCAACTGAAAGCTGTGCGAGTTGGAATAGATACCCGTTTACGTAGTCGTCCGCAATCATGTGTTGCGCTTGTTTCATCATTTGCGCACGAATCTCCGGATCCGTTGTGGCATTTAACGTTGCCATCAACGCTTGGAAATTTGGATTGTCATACTGAAAATAGTAATCTGGGTTCGCATAAATGCCGATATCCATAGGTTCTGTGTGACTGATAACCGTCAACCCAAAATCTTTGCCTCGAAAAACAGATTCCAACCACTGAGCCCATTCCACGTTATTGATCTTGGCCGTGATACCGACTTGAGCCAATTGTGCTGCAATAATCTCACCACCACGACGCGCGTAGGCAGGAGGCGGCAAATACAATGTGGTTTCAAAACCGTCGGCGAATCCGGCTTCGCTCAAAAGCGCCTTGGCTTTTTCTGGATCATACGCAGATTGCTCTGTCAGATCGACATAGGCAGGGTTGTGCGGTGCAAAGTGTGAGCCAATCGGGGTTCCATAGCCGAACATCGCACCGTCAATGATCGCATTGCGATCGATGGCATGGGCAATTGCTTGACGAACCAACGCGTTATCAAAGGGCGGCATTTTGTTATTCGTCGACAGGATCGTTTCGCCTTCGGTTGATCCAATCAACACTTGAAAACGCGGATCAGCTTCAAACTGTGGCAGGTTTTCTGGCGCCGGGTAGTTGGCGAAATAATCAATGTCCTCTGCCATTAGTGCCGCAAACGCTGCGGTTGGGTCAGAAATGAACTTGAACGTTGCCGCCTCTAAACTCGCGGACGGTCCCCAATAGCTGTCGTTGCGAACAAGTTCGATTTTATCAGACTGCACCCATTCAACGAACTTGAAGGCGCCGGTTCCAATGGGGTTTTGCTTAATGCCTTCGATACTTTCAGGGGCCACAATTACTGCGTCTCCCCATGCGAGGTTGAAGAGCATGTTGCCATTCGGTTCTGACAGGGTAATTCGCACTGTCAAAGGGTCCACGACCTCAACCGAAGAAATCGCAGCGAACAACGCTTTTTGAGCGTTTGCGCTGTCTTCCGCCAAGATGCGGTCCAGCGAGAATTTCACATCCTCAGCGTCCATGCTGGTGCCGTCGTGAAAGGTGACACCAGCATTCAGGGAAAACGTATAGACCAGCCCATCTTCTGAGATGTCCCAATTTTTTGCCAAACCAGGGACAATCGACCCATCACTGGCAAATCGGGTCAACCCTTCAAAGACGTTGGAATAAAGAACTGAATCAATAGCGCCCGCTGCTGCTGATGTTGGATCCAGATGTGGTGGTTCTAATTGCAATGCGACCGTTACGTCGGTTTGTGCATATGAGGCAGTGGCAAGAGCAAAAAAAGCGGTGGCAAGGGCGGTGTTTTTGAACGTTAGCATAAGGTTTCCCCGGATTTATGGTTGGTACAAGTCTCCCTACAAATGCCGGGTCATTCAATAGCTAGTGGCACCATGCCCGCGAATTTATGCGAATGTCGATTGTTTCCAATATTATATCCGACACTGCGAGCTATCCAATTTATGCATAAGGGTTGCGTTGGAACCGTTCCTAGCCTGTTGAAACAATGAATGTCGCGGGTCACGGTATGATCCGCAACCCGCTCAGTTTCGACACACTTCTACCAAGAGATGCGACATTCAACGTTTGTGAATGGCTCACCTTCATTTCCTACCGGAGTACGGCTTAGCCAAGTAGGAGAATATCGGATCCGCCGGCACTACGTCTTAATGCATGCACATTTTCCAACTCAGGATCCACCGACCAGGCAATGGCAGCCTCCTTGTTCGGAAAACTAAGCAAGGCGACGACATCTGGTAGGTCGGGAGCACCGTCCAAAATCGTGAATTCGCGCGCAGCTGTTTCCACTTTGCCACCATGTTTGGCAAGCGCATCACCAGCTACGTCGCGATATTTAGTCAAGGCGTCGGGATTTGTTACGGTAATTTTTGCATACGCATAGATCATTTTCATCTCCTTTGGGTCATGAAGGGAACATACTGATTTCGTGACATGGAAAAACGCGTGTATTTGCATGTAGTACATGCGTAAATGCCTGCATGAATGTTGCTTGGGATGATTTACGCACTGTCATGATGCTTGTTCGGCATCAATCATTGGCTGGTGCCGCTACTGCGCTGGGTGTGAATTACACGACAGTTGCGCGCAGAATTCGTCGCGCAGAGAATATCTTGAACCAGCGCTTGTTTGACCGCCTGACAGATGGATACCGCCCGACAGATGCGGGTCACATAATAGCCGGGCAAGCGGAGCACATGGAGGCCAATGCGCACACCATAATGCGCCAACTACAAGGAGCTGAAACCGAGCTTTCCGGCACAATAACAATAACGGCGCCGCAATTACTTATCGCTAACTTTTTGGCACCCGTCATTGCCCAATTTACAAAGGCGCATCCTCTTATCGAGCTGCGCGTGCTGGCAACAAATGATATACTCGATTTAAAGCGCCGCGAAGCCGATCTCGCTATTCGAATTAGCGATACCCCTGGGGACGCCTTAACCGGTCTCCGGCTTTTACAGCAAGACAGAGCCAGCTTTTCCAACCCGGTCGTCGCGGATGCCATCGAAGCTGATCCCACAGCTATGATCCATTGGATCGTAAACGACGCCAATCCTACTGTTCCCGAGGGCATAGACGCCAAGTTTCCCCACAACTGTATTAGGTTTCGTTCCGACGATATGGTCGCAATGCTCGGCGCTGCACAAGCGGGGTTGGGGGTGGTCCGAATGCCAATGTTTCTCGGGCGTTCAGTCCCTGGGTTGGTTCAGGTTCCGGTTCTGCCACCACAAACTTACACCGATATTTGGATCGTCGGACATCCTGACGTATGGCCATCTCAAAAACTGCATGTTTTCCGGGAGCATGTCGTGAGGCATTGCAAGGTCAACCGGCAGCTTTTCGCAAGATCAAAAAATAGATAGTGTTTCTAGCAGATTCAGCAAAAATAGTTGATTCATAAACATCTTTAGGGAAATATATTTATTTCACATAATACATATTATGAAATTTAAGCTTTTAACTGCAAAGTTGTAATATCTCACATCTCCAAAATAGAAATGTCACACTTCCTTGTTGAGCAAGTAGGATTGTATCGTGAACAGTAGGACTGGTGACGATGAGCGAACAACCAGATTAACCCAGCCATCCGAGCTTATGCCGTAGCCGTGGTCAAGGAGCTGTATATTGACTTCGGCCCGATCTTTGCGGCTGAAAAGCTGACCGAAGATCATGGTCTCAAAGTGTCACGTGAGTGGTCGTGCAAATGGATGTAGGACGCTGGCATTCGGCTATCGCACAAGCAACGATGGGCGTTTCATCAACCGCGTCTGCACAGCGAATATCTGGGCGAGTTGATCCAAATCGACGGGTCCGACCATGTTGACTTCAGGATCGTGGCTCTGCTTATTCGTTGCTTATGTTCATTGACGATTGCACCAGTACGTTGATGCAGCTGCGGTTGGTGAACTCAGAAAACACGTTCATTTATTTTGAAGCGTTGGATTCGTACCTGTCAGTACATGGGCGGGTCCGTTCTGTTGTGACAAGCATTCTGTATTCCGTGTGGCCAACCAATCGGCCGAATCTGGACATGGCATGACGCAATTTGGCCGCGCATTTATCGGACATTGCAGGATCGCTTGGTCAAAGAACTTGGGCTTGCAGGCAATTCTGACATGGACGCGTCCAATGCCTTCCGGCCTGTTTTTACAGAGCGTGATAGCGCCAAGTTTGGAAAAGTACCGTACCATGCTGACAAACTGCACCGGATCAAGAACATTGAACCCGACCGGTTACGGGATGTATTTTGTTTCCAAAATTAGCGGCTGGCTGGCAAGAAGCTCGCGTTTTCCTACGAGCGCAAGTGGATCATCCTGGCTGAGAATAACATGACGCGCAGAGTGCCCAGCAAATAAATTAATGCCTTCGCCTGCCCTGATGGCCGGTTCGAGGTTCGTTGGAAGGGTGTCTCACTCCCCTACACCATCATCGACAATGATCAGCGCGTCACTTGTGCCGCAATCACTGAGAACAAGCATCTCCGTGCCGAGCTGGAATATATCAAGGTTGAACTGGAACAACCGGCTCCAAAAAAACGCCACGCAGGCAAACAACGGTCACACTATGAACCAAGCGGACGCCGCAACGATGGATGGAATTCAAGACTCGCCAAAAGAGCCAAAAAACAAGCCGAAGCGCAAGAACCGTGAATGGCGACAGAGCGGAACAACCGATCGTCGGCAAACATCATAACGTATTCAAATATCACCGTCATAAAGCCAGCTCTCAGAATCCAAAACGTGAGGGAAATTCTCCGCATCTCAATCATCAGGTCTGAAAAGGACCTTGCCCCATGCAGTGATAATGTCATCCTCTGCTTAGGGTTTTTCTCGTGTCACAAGGTCACGCAAAACGTCTTCTGGCGCGCAGTGAAAGTGGTCACTTGATCGATCTAGAGCACTTAACTCTTTGACTAGCAGATCGCGGCCAGTTTCATTTAAGAAAATTTCGAAGAAACCGATTGCGTTGGTGCCTATTGTTTTTCGTGGTTTCATGCCTTCAACAGTACGGATATCGCCTATGCAGCACAGTCGAGAGAGCATGGTGATCTTCCTTGTCTTTTCGATCACATCACCCCTGATTTAGACACGGTTATCTAACAATGGATGCTACCTGTCAGCGTCACGCGCGTTTAAGCGTTCCAGGTTCACAATTGTCGACAACATTAATCGATCGTGGCTCCAATCATTCGAAGGTCGCAATGCAACCGTCACCAAGAAAACCATGACAAACACTGACAGCATGGAAATCGCAGCCCAGTTTCGGTGCGGTGTCACCGGCGCCGCGTCAAGCACGCAAAGGATCCGGCGTCTTAAAAACCCCTCGGAGTGGCTGGCATTTGGCCGGCGATCAATCTGCACGAATGGAACGCTTGGTGTGATGATCTGATTGCGGCAATCTTTCAGTAAACTGGTTTTGCAGACCCGTAACAAACACTCACAATAGGCACGAATTGCATGGGTGTTGCGATGTAAAACCTGTTGGTCACAGGCAAGCTCGCGAATGCGTTCGACGTCCCTTTTGCAATATGCAAACGCAGGATTCCAAAAGAAAAACGGGCGTACCAGCTCCAGCGCGACCTCCCATGTTAAATCTTGTTGACGTACGTGTTGAATTTCGTGGCTCACGGCAATGCGCACATCGTTGTTTTGTGATAATAATCCCGTCGGAAGCACGATGTAATGACGAAACAGACCCCGTGTTGAAAAAGGCACGCAGGTTTCATGGGTAAACCGCACATCAATTTTTCCGACACGGCGCAAAACATAGCTCCGACGGATCATACCGATGAGCTTCCAACTGTCACGTGCATTGCGTACAACAATCGCCACGAAACCCATTAGCAATCCCCCAAGAACGGCATATCCAACCCATGAATGGAAAGAGACAATCTCATGGGTCAACTCTGAGCGCATCATGAGGAGTCGTTCAAATGAGCTAGGCGCCATGGCGATATTGCCATGCAAATACTGGGCGACCAAAAAATCGGAAAAGCTAAGGTGCCCGGAATGTCCAATGACATAGCCCATTTGTCGGCTCGTTTCCAAAGCATATACAAAAACGGGTGACAGTACGACCATCGCAAAGAGACCGTACAGCAAGTGTAATTGCGTCAAATAGGCAGTCTTGATCGGAGACCTGGCGATCAGGCGTTTTGATGCAAACCAAACCGCAGCAACAACAAAAAGGACAATGTTTGTATCAATATAGGCGCTTAACAGATGTTCAGCGGTCATTTTCAGTCAACCTCCTGTCCAATAACGCCCGTATTTCCTCTAATGCTTGCTCAGACATGTCTTTGTCGTTCACCAACCGTGCGACCATCGAAACAGGTGTGCCATCAAACAATTTATTCGACAAATCGTTCAGAGTTTTGGACTGATAGGCATCCTTGGCCAAAGCAGGCTTATATACAAAGGTTTTACCCTGCTTTGCGCTCGTGACAAATTCCTTTTGCTCCATGATCCTTAGAATGGTCGCAGCCGACGTGTAAGCAAGATCTCGACCAGGGGCCAATTGATCCAGCACGTCTCGCACCGTCCCCTGCCCCATTGCCCAAAGCTCCGTCATGAACTCCAGTTCAACTTCAGTCAAAAACTCGCTCTTTTTTTTCTGCCGCATTATGCGTCCCGTCATAGTCTGATGTACTCGCCCCCTTGGGCATTTAATACTAAGACCTTCGTAGGACCAAGCGTTTTATGGTCAAACCTTCCAAAAGCAAAACACCGACCACGCAACGCTGATCGCCAATGGCCCCCAAAGCGGCATTCCAAAGAAAAACAACCACGCCAAAAATATGTAGGCGGTTCCCAGCAAAGACAGAAATAGTCGGTCACCACGGGTGGTCGTGAGGCCAAGTGCGCCTTTGCGCTCGGAGGTCCCGGGATATTTGATTTCAATGTAGGTTATCAGCCCCATTGTCAGGAACAATAAGATAAAAAATAACGCGGTCGGCCACGTCCATGCCATCCAACTCAGCATATCAAACTCTCCCTAGGGCAAAGCCCTTGGCAATGTAGTTGCGTACAAAATATATCACGATTGCACCGGGAATGATGGTCAGCGTCCCAGCAGCGGCCAGCAAGCCCAATTCATACCCGGCACTGGATGCCGTCTTGGTCATTGTTGCCGCGATTGGTTTTGCGTCTACCGCTGTCAGAGTCTTGGCCAAAAGCAGCTCAACCCACGAAAACATAAAACAAAAGAACGCTGCCACGCCGACACCAGCTTTGATTGCAGGTAGGAAAATTGTCAGGAAGAACCGCGGAAAAGAATATCCGTCGACATAGGCCGTTTCGTCCAGCTCTTTTGGGACGCCTCCCATGAAACCTTCCAAAATCCACACCGCCAGCGGAATGTTGAACAAACAATGCGCCAACGCGACCGCCAAATGCGTATCAAACAGCCCTACGGCTGAATATAGCTGAAAGAATGGCAGCGCAAAAACAGCAGCTGGTGCCATTCGGTTCGTAAGGAGCCAAAAGAACAACGTCTTGTCACCCAAAAACCGATATCTGCTAAAGGCATATGCTGCTGGCAGAGCCACTGCGAGGCTGATCACCGTATTTAAAGAGACATAGATTATCGAGTTGATATAGCCCCAATACCACGTCGGATCCGTGAAGATCGTCGTGTAGTTTTCCAACGTGAAAGTTTGGGGAAACAAGCTGAAGCCTGCGAGAATTTCGTTCGTTGTTTTAAAGCTCATCGCGACAAGCCAGTAGATCGGTAACAGCAAAAACAAGATGTATGCGATCGGGATAAGGGTACGCTTTTTCATGGCGCGTCATCTTTCGTCATAAGGGTGTAGAACAGCCAGCTGACCAGCAGTGTGATGGCAAAGTAGATCAACGACATTGCAGCGGCCGGACCGAGATCGAACTGGCCTAACGCAATTTTGACAAGGTCAATCGATAACAACGTTGTCGAGTTTCCGGGCCCCCCGCCTGTCAAGACAAACGGTTCCGTATAGATGTTAAAGCTATCCATGAACCTGAGCAGGATCGCAATTGTCAGCACCTGTTTCATTTTCGGCAGTTGGATGTAGCGAAATACCTTGAACGGAGAAGCGCCATCAATTTTTGCTGCTTGGTAATAGGCATCGGGGATCGACACGAGGCCCGCGTAAGACAGCAGCACCACCAGTGATGTCCAGTGCCAAACGTCCATCGTGACGATTGTGGCCCAGGCAGCAAAGGGGCTTTGCGTCATGTCGTATTCTATACCCAATGTTGTGTTCATCAGATATCCAAGCAACCCAATGTCCGGCAATGCAAAGATGTTCCACATCGCCCCCACAACATTCCACGGGATCAACATTGGCAGCGCCATCAGCACCAAACATACCGGCACCCATGGCCCGGTTCGCGGCATAGAAAGCGCAATGATAATCCCCAACGGTACTTCTATTGCCAGAATAATGCCGGTGAACAAAAACTGCCGCCCTAAGGCTGCATGAAAGCGTTCAGAGGACAAGAGTTCCTCGAACCACCGTAGGCCTTCCCAGAAGAAAACATTGTTCCCAAAGGTTTCTTGGACTGAATAATTCACCACGGTCATCATCGGAATCAATGCATTAAAGGCCACAAGCAACAGAACCGGTGCTACAAAGAACCATGCTTTTTGATTTTCAGTTTTCATGATGCGGCCCTTGTGGTGGCAAGCCAACCGTCGCGATAGAGACGTGTTTGGTCTTGTTGGAAGTTCAGGTGGATTGCCGCGCCCTGCTCTGGTGCGGTGCCTTCGGTGACGGCTTTGACAGATGTGTCCCCAATCATCGCCTCCACGACGTTATGTCGCCCAATGTCAGAAACCTTACGCACGGTGGCGGGAAGCCCTGTTTCTCCAAGGGTTACAAATTCCGGACGCACGCCAATCTGCAAAACGCCGTCCTTTCCGCTGATTGCCCCTTCAAGCGCAACGTTATGGCCTTGCAAAACCGCACCACCATCCCGGATATCTGCCGGCAGCACATTCATGCCGGGTGATCCAATAAAATGACCAACAAATGTATGCGCGGGTCGATCAAACAACTCCACAGGCGTTCCGATCTGCACGATTTCTCCGTCTTGCATCACGACAACCTGATCCGCAAACGTAAGTGCTTCGGTCTGATCATGTGTGACGTAAATCATCGTCGCCTTGACCTTTTGGTGCAGTTCTTTCAGTTTTGATCTCAACTTCCATTTCAAATGCGGATCGATGACCGTAAGCGGTTCATCAAACATCACGACATTGACGTCATCGCGCACGAGACCACGCCCCATTGAAATTTTTTGTTTGTTGTCAGGTGACAATCCGGCCGCTCTGGTGGTCAGCATGTCGCTGAGCTCCAGCATTTCTGCGATCTCGGTGACCCGTGTTTTGACTTGATCTTCGCCTACGCCGCGATTGCGCAACGGAAAAGCCAAATTGTCATAGACTGTCATCGTGTCGTAAATGACCGGAAACTGAAAAACCTGTGCAATATTGCGCTGATCGGGCGGTAGCGCTGTGACGTCTTTGTCATCGAACAAAATCTGCCCCTCGGACGGCGTCAGCAACCCGGAAATGATGTTCAATAATGTAGACTTGCCGCAACCTGATGGTCCTAACAGCGCATAAGCGCCCCCGTCAGACCAATCTAAGTCAATTTCTTTTAACGCAAAATCATCCACAGATTTCGGGTGTGGCATATAGCTGTGCCGCAATTTGGAAAGCGAAATTTTAGCCATCAGGCAACATCTCCTGTGACGCGCGACCCATCCGGTGCGAAATAAAAACAAGCAGCAGGGTCCAGAAAAAACGGATGATCCGCGCCAATTTCATAGGGGTGCACACCATGGGCTAGCGATACCCAGTCGGCCCCCGGCATCTGAAAATGCGCCGAACTTTCGGACCCAGAAAGTTCCGTCACCAGAACGGTTCCAGTCAGGGCTACTGTATTATGATCCGTTGCAAAGGGTGTGACGTGGTGCGGACGAACCGCCACTGTGTAAGGCCCATCCCTCAGCTCACCAGCATTACCAGCGGCCTGCCAAGAAGCGGCGCCCATTTGGATAACGTCACCGGATTTGGTCACTTCGGCGGTGTTGATCGGTGGATCAGAAAACACCGCAGCCGCCATCAACGATCCTGGTGTGCGGTAGATATCAGCGGTTTTGCCAAATTGCACGACATGCCCGTCGTCCATCAATCCCGTATACCCGCCTAACAACAGCGCCTCTTCGGGTTCGGATGTCGCATACACGACCACAGCACCTCTATCGGCAAAAAGTTCGGGCAATTGTTCGCGCAATTCCTCGCGCAGTTTGTAATCAAGGTTCGCCAACGGCTCGTCTAGGAAAACGGCGCGGCTTTCCTTTGCAATGGCGCGGGCCAAGGCCGTGCGTTGTTGCTGACCGCCCGACAACTCATGAGGACGGCGGTGCAGCATCGGACGCAATTGCAAAATATCGGCGGCTTCCTCCACACGACCTTGGATTTCTGATTTGGCCATGCCGGCCACCCGCAATGGAGATGCGATATTATCAAAAACGGTCATATGAGGGTAATTGACGAAAAACTGATGCACCAAGCTGATATTGCGTTGTTGGGTCGTCAGCTTTGTGACGTCCTGATCATCCATAATGATCTGCCCGCTGGCAATCGGGTCAAGGCCCGCCATCATCTTGATCAAAGACGTTTTTCCGGAACCGGTCTGTCCCAACAGAACATTGAAATGTCCTGTCTTAAGTGTCAAAGTTGTCGGCTTGATATGGGTTTGCCCACCAACCACCTTGCATATGTCATTAACTTGGAGTGTCATGTCGACCCTTGCCGATCAGATGTGTTCAGAAAACCGGGGCCTGTGGTTAGAGCCCCGGTTGATGTCCAGCATGTGCCGGACAAGGAGGATTACTTGGTTGCCCAGCGTGCAACGAGTTCATCATAGTTGACGGTCTGGCCTTGCGGTTTCTCGTTCTCAAGCGGTGGTTTTGCCCCACCATTTGCATACCAGTATTCCGCCGATTGCTCGTCGTTCAGACGTGGGCCACATCCGCCGTAGATGTTGGCAGCTTCATCCGCAGCCTGCATCCGAGACATTGTGATGTCCATTTCCTCAGCCAAACGATTCATCGCTTCTTGCGGCGTGAACGCACCGGAGTTCACATCACCGATTTGCTGCCACCAAATCTGCGCGAGCTTTGGATAGTCGGGCACATTGACACCTGTTGGCGACCAGGCAACGCGATCAGGAGAGCGGTAGAATTCCACCAATCCACCCAATTGAGGCGCCCGCTCGGAAAAGCTCTCGTGATTTACGGTACTGTCCCGGATGAACGTCAAACCCACATGTGATTTTTTAACGTCCACTGTTTTTGACGTAACGAACTGAGCATAGAGCCAAGCCGCTTGCGCACGATCAGATGGTGTTGAGTTCAAGAACGTCCAGCTGCCAACATCTTGGTAGCCAACTTTCTGTCCTTCTTCCCAATAGGGACCGTGTGGCGATGGTGCCATGCGCCACAAAGGAGTGCCGTTTTCGTCGACCGTATTGTTACCCGCAGATTGTGGGGCAACCATGTCAGCCGTAAACGCCGTGTACCAGAAGATTTGTTGCGCAACGTTCCCCTGAGCCAGAGCAGGCAAGGATTGATAGAAGTCGTATGACGCCGCCCCTGGTGGTGCATAGGCGCGCAGCCATTCATCCCATTTGCGGATCGCATATACTGCCGCTGGGCCGTTGGCCGCACCCCCACGTGAAACGGACGCACCAACAGGGTTACATGACCCCGCTTCCATGCGGATGCCCCATTCATCGATTGGGACACCGTTCGGTTCACCCTTGGATCCTGCACCGGCCATTGATAGCCAAGCATCCGTCATACGCCAACCAAGGTCCGGCGCGCGCTTGCCGTAATCCATATGACCGTAAATCGCGACTCCATCGATTTCTTTTACGTCTTCGCTAAAGAACTGCGCGATATCCTCATAGGCTGACCAGTTAACAGGAACACCCAGCGGGTATCCATATTTGGCTTCAAATGCGGCTTTATAGTCCGCGTTGTCGAACCAATCTTTGCGGAACCAATAAAGGTTGGCAAATTGCTGATCTGGCAACTGATACAAATTGCCATCCGGACCCGTAGTGAACTGGCTGCCCATGAAATCGTCAAGGTCAAGCGTTGGTGATGTTGTCGCCGCCCAATCGCCCGCCATTTGCTCTGTCAGGTTATAAGCCTGTTGGAGGCGCGAATGCGTGCCGATCAGGTCACTGTCGTTGACGTATCCGTCATACAGGTTCCGGTTTGTTTGCATCTGGGTTTGCACCGCCTGAACGACTTCACCCTCGCCCAAGATTTGGTGGTTCACCTTGATGCCAGTGATGTCTTCGAAAGCTTTTGTAAGAACTTCACTTTCGTAGGAGTGGGTCGGAATACCTTCCGACAGAACATTGATTTCCATGCCTGTGTATGGCTTGGCCGCATCAATGAACCACTGCATTTCTGCCATTTGAGCGTCTTTTGTCAAAGACGATGGCTGGAATTCTTGATCAATCCAACGCGTTGCTGCGGCTTCATCAGCCAAAACGCTATTAGACCCCGCAATCACAGCAGATACTGCAACCGCGGAGAGCAGATACTTGCGCATCTTTTCTCCTCCCTTGAGATGTTATGAGCCGGTTTTTGCCGACGCCTTACTCTCATCCCGGAAGGTATGGATTGTCAAACTAATATTTTAGTAGATAAGATGAAAATGAAATAAATCACTGATAATAAACAATTTAAAAGACATTCATTCGTGTGAGACCTCCCAAGTTTCCGTCATTTTACGGCGAAAACCTAAGGGATTAATTGGGAAACGCTTAGAACCGCACAGCACAATTCATCATTTGGAATCCCTGCCATCGACGAGAATTGAAAAGACATTTGTGACTATGTCGCTCGGCGAGACGGCCATTTCCAAATGTGCGCTTTCGAACGCCCACTGGCAGGCAACAGTGTGGGTTGTGGCCTGTCTGGAACGTCAGGCGTAAGCCCAATGGTTAATTTGAAGCCTTCTTAACAAACTCGGATTTCAAACCCATCGGGCCTATTCCCGGAACCTTGCAATCGATATCGTGATCACCGTCCACAATGCGAATATTACGCACTTTTGTACCCACTTTAACGACTGACGAAGATCCTTTGACCTTTAGATCCTTAATCACAGTTACCGTATCACCGTCGTGTAACCGGTTCCCGACGCTGTCTTTTACCTCTGGAGTCGCATCGGGCGCAGAGCCAGGTGCCCAGTCGTGGCCACATTCTGGACAGGCCAACAAGGCGTCCAGCTCATACGTGTAAGTGGAAGAACATTCAGGGCAAGGCGGTAAATTTTCAGTCATGAAAGACGCTATAACGCAGTCATTCGTTACACGCCACGCTGGTCGCGACAAATGACATCAATCACATGGAATCTTGTGTCATCTTCCCCGTCGCTTTAGCTAAGTTGACCGGAAATCGATCCGGAATTTCGCACCACTGCTGCGTTCAATGGATCGTATGACACCGCCGTTCGCACGTAATAAACTTAGAGTTATAGAAAGCCCCATGCCAGTTCCGCCCTGCGCGCGTCTGGTTGTAAAAAATGGATCGAACATACGCTTGGCATTGCCCGCAGAAATTCCGCATCCATCATCTGTAACACAAATCGAAACACTACTTTCGCCGTCATGGACGTCAATTTTCACAATCGATGCTTGATGCGCCTGCGAGTTACTTAAAAGTTGGCTCAACACAATCTCGAGGCCAGTTCTCGCCAATGGAATAGAGACGTCCCCTCCGGATATCTTCAATTCTAAATTAGGAAATTGAGCGTGCAATGTCTCGGTTAAATTTTGCAATCGCGTCGACCCGGAATGTTGGACTTCACGGGCTTGAACGACTTTGCGCATCGCATGCAAGTGGGTTTCCATCTGGTTGTTTGCACTTACAATCTGTTCAACGAGTTTCACATGGTCTTGGGTTAAATCTTCGCTGTCTTGCAGCAGTTCTGTTGCTGCCCGGATCACGGAAACTGGCGTCTTTAACTCATGGCTGACATGATCTGAAAAATTGCGAACCGTGGCCTCGCGGTTTTGTAAGGTATCCGCCATTTCTATAACACTCATTGCTGTCGCTTGAAGTTCTCGCGTCCCGAAATGTGTAGGTTTCATTGTGTCCGAGGCGTCATTCTTGCGCGCCCGATTTGCGTATCTCTGCAGGTCAAGGATTGGTCTCAGCAAAAGCCGAACCAACAACCATCCAAGCACGGCCGTTACAGTGGTAATGACCATTCCGAATAAGATTGCCGCTTCGCGAAAACCTATTTCCGGTGCTGCGTAACGATAAGCAACCAAGCAGATCAGCGACATTCCAAGAGTGCCGCACAAGGCGCCACCCAGCACAAATGCCAGCCCAGGGCGCCATTTTTTCATGGGTTTTCCAAAGCACGCATCCGAAAGCCAACGCCGTGTACCGTTTCAATGGCATTTGGCCAGTCCACAATTGCGAATTTACTACGTAAATTTCGCAAATGGCTATCGAGCGTACGGTCAGAAACTTGAGCACCAACACCCCAAACAGTGTGGATCAGATGCGTGCGATTTTTCACATGATGAGGATTGTGTAGAAGTGCTTCCAGCAAAATGAATTCAGTTGAGGTCAAAACAATCTCGGCAGCACCAAGGGCACAAAAATGCGCTGCGCGGTCGAGCACTAGGGGCCCAAAAATCAAATTGTTAGGCGTGGATGGAACCAAATTCCGTTTGAGCACGGCACGAACTCGGGCGACCAGCTCACGCGGGCTGAAAGGTTTGCTGACATAGTCGTCTGCACCCAATTCGAGTCCTAATATTTTGTCCAATTCATCATCGCGGGCAGAGAGAAAAATGATCGGCACATCTGATGTCGTTCGGATTTTTCGACACACGTCAAAACCGTCCAACTCTGGCAAGCCAATGTCTAACACGATTAGGTCAGGTGCGTCGCGCGATGCGCAGACGACGGCCATGCGTCCATCACTGGCAGAAATGACTTCGAAATGTGCTCGCTCTAATGCGATTCGAACCAGTTCTCGCAAACGCGGATCGTCGTCCACCAACAGGATTTTCTTTTTCATACCCGCCTCAATCGAAAAGCACATCCGCGGCGTGCTGCGCCCGAAGCCTGCGCAGATCATTCTCACGCCAGTTTAGTGCAGTAAAGGATTTCTTGGTGCATGCGGATGATTTAGCGGCCAGATTTAGGTGTGGGTATTGTGCGTTTCCCCTTGCCAACGCCCCGTTGACCGTATTCCCCAGTCCACATAAATACGACCAATCAATCGCGCTTTGGTCTGCATTCTTGGCGGCCCGGGTGATGGCGTCTGTCGTGATTAGCCCCGCGAAATTCACAAAAGCGCAGAGATAGAGCGTCCCTGCCCCGAGTATGGCAATTCGGCGGACCAATAAAGCGAGCTTGCGGCCAGCTAAAATATGCCAAATGATCATAACAAGGCCAACCGCAACCAGACAGATCCAAATCAATGCGTAAATGCGCAAGTAAGTTAGGCCGTATTCAGCGATATAGAGATTAAGGCGCATCAAGGTAGACACTGATAGGAGCGCGTTTTGTGTTACCCAGAGCAGTATCAATGGCTGGATCCAGCGATTTTCTTTCAGAAAAGCCCACGTCCCTAGTGCGAATGCACCGGCCAACACTGCAGTCAATAATAGTGGATACGCCCCACGATGTACGTAAGTCGCATAGGACATCCCCTCAGGCAGCGACGCACCAGCGAATAAAACAGAAAAGTCCAGAACGCTCTGCGTGAATAGAAATGCGTTGAAGACGATCAATGATCGTAACACGGAGGCAGAATTCAATCCCATGCGCGCGCCGATGCGCAGACCAGCAAATTCCAACGCCGCGCATGGTCTTTGCACATTCAACATTGGCCAGATCATTAAGGCAAGGCCGGCCCCAAACATTGCACGATGCATTGTCTTCGTTACGTTTAATTCGATGTCGAATATTTCAGATAAGACGCGTGCTAAGATAGGATTCGCCAAGAGGAGCAGCGATCCTAAAACGAACGCGCCTCCAACAGGAAAGGCCCAATTGCGCCACAAGGAGCGCGGGCTTACCTTGACTGGTTTTCGCCTGCGCAGACCAACACAAACAGAATATGCCGCGACGATGCCAGAAACCGGCAACGATTTTGACAGCCCCAGGAACGTTGCGCAGATCCATTTTGCTTCGGCATCACTCGGCAGGCGAGACCATGCCAATGCCATTAATGTACCCAAACTGAGTATCATGACAGAAAGAGGTTGAACGTATTCTAAAACCGGAAGGATCGACAGCAACATTAAGGCCATTGGCCGAGCGCATCGAGCCAAGCTAAAGTTACGTTGATTGGCGATAGTGAAAATTGCCAATGCGAAAATCGCCAAGGAAAATCCGGGGCGAAAACCCCAAAACAAAAAATCCCCCAACGTGACCAATACGACCAACCCAATACTTGGCCGGATAAATGTTTTGCGAACGCTCAGACCAAGCAATAGGTTTTTGCGCGTTACATTTTCTTCTTCTGTTAGCCACCACGCATCCATCGCCAAGCAGTATGGCACTCCTGATTCAGTTTGCTTTTCGATCATTTTCTTCTCCTGAAATATTTGTGGAAAAGCTACCGATCTAACTTGCAGCCGGAGTGCATGAGATGTGCAATTTTTTTGCAAACTTCGAAAATCTATTGACTTTGCAACAGTATTGTCAGATATTTCTGTCATGCCCGAAATTAATGAAATTAATGCATCCCCCGCCCAAAATCAGTTTATTCTGTATTGGGGCGATATGGGGAGTCAGTGGGGCGTAAACCGATCCGTGGCACAAATCCAAGCCTTGCTGTTCCTAAGCGCGACCCCTTTGAACGCTGAGCAAATTTCTGAACGTCTTGGGATTGCGCGATCCAATGTTTCGAACTCTCTCAAAGAGTTGGTGCGCTGGAAGTTAATTCGGCGGGTCCCGATCCCGGGAGATCGCCGCGAATATTTCGAAGGCGAAAGCGACGTCTGGGAAATAGCAAAGCGCGTGGCGCAGGGTCGTAAGGAAAGAGAGATCGACCCGGCCATGCGTGTTTTATCAGATTGCGTCGCCGCTGCGAAAACCGAGGAACATCTAGACGAAACTGCTCTGCGCCGCATGATGGAAATGCAAGAGTTTTTGAGGACCGTCGATCATTGGTATGACCAGATGCTCAATGTGCCAAAATCTAAACTGACCATGCTTATGAAAATGGGTAATAAAGTTATCTCCCTGCTGACGATCACCGGAAAGAAATCGGAATAATTGGGTCCAATACACCCTAAATTTCATCTTTTTGGGAGCTCGCACTATGCAAGTTCGTCCTGTTTTTCATCCAGACTTACCCTGCCAAGATAACCGTTTTAGCGATCTACTTGGCCAAAAAGCTTGGCTTAGGCTTCCCGCGGCCATCCGACGTCGATTTGGCAAGCGGGTACGCGGCGGTGAAAGCGTTGCCTACCAAGGTGTCATCACTCGCATGCAAATGAGTTGGGCCGGTTGGATGCTCGCCCAAGCGACCCGTTTGATCGGTGCGCCATTGCCCTATGACCGCGGGTGCATTGGGAAACCTGCTGTTGTGGTTGTTACCGAAGACATTGCTGGAAACGGTCAGTTTTGGATACGTCAATATGGTCGCACTTCCAGTTTTCCGCAAATGATCCACAGCTCCAAACGCTTCTCTGGGCCAACCGGGTTGGAAGAATATATTGGATACGGTATCGGAATGGCCCTCGATGTCGTCGAAAAAGACGGCGCATTGTTGTTTAAAAGTAATCATTACTTTTTATGCATGTTCGGGAAACGCCTGCGCATTCCAAACCTGATCGCACCTGGTGCTTTAATCATCGGCCACCACGATCTAGGTGCCGGCCGTTTCCGATTTTCAATGCATCTCACACACAAACTTCTCGGCGACGTCCTTAGTCAAGAAGCGGAGTTCTTTGATGGGCAAGGATAGGATGAGAAAATATAAAGCAATCTGGCTTTTCGATGGCGATTGCGTGTTGTGCAACAAGGGTGTGCAATACACACTTCGGTACGAGAAATCTGCCAGTATTCAGTTCATCGCAATTCAGTCGGACGAAGGACGTCGGTTAGCGCTGGAGTATCACGTTGATCCGGACAACCCGGAAACCTTCTTGTTTTTAGAACATGGAACGGCATTTACAAAGTCTGACGCCGTTCTTGCCCTGTCCAAACACCTAACTGGCCCGGCGCGCATTGCGTCGGTCTTGCGGTTTGTCCCCAAGCCACTGCGCGACGCAATCTATGGAATGCTTGCGCGAAACCGCTATGCGATGTTTGGCAAAACCGTAACGTGCATGGTGCCAGACAAAGATCAGCGCGATCGGTTTGTGTTATGAGCGGCCGCGACATTTTAATTATCGGCGGAACTGGCGTTTTTGGCAAACGCTTGGTGCAACACTTATCAAAAGAACGCGGGCTCAAATTGCATGTATCGTCAAGAAATGCAGACAAAGCAGCTGCATTCATCGAAACTCTAGATACGACGCTAGCAACTCTATACCCCGTAACACTGGACTGTCAGAAGAATTTAAAAGAGCGCTTAGCTGAAATCAGTCCCTATATTGTCGTTGACTGTTCAGGTCCTTTCCAAGGTGCGCGATACGACACTGCGCGACAGGTTCTTGCCGCAAAATCGCATTATCTCGATCTTGCAGATGCACGGGATTATCTTGCTGGTTTCAAGAAAAGCCTGGACGAGACCGCGCGATACAACAAAGTCAGCGCTTGGACGGGAGCAAGCTCCACACCGACTTTATCGACATGCGTGGCCACTCATCTGACAACACATTGGCAACGGGTAGATACAGTCGACATATGCATCGTTCCCGGTGGCAAAAGCGAGGTGGGCCGATCTGTAATTGATGCGATCATGAGCTATGCGGGCAAAGATGTCCCCATTTGGTCGGGCGGAAAATTGACGCATGCGGTTGGTTGGTCATATGCCAACCGGATCAATATACCCGGGCTCGGCAGTCGGCGCGTTGCGACGGTCGAAACCTATGACCCAGAATATCTGGGGCCGCAGTTAGACGTTCAGTCACGGGTATCGTTTTCCGCTGGATTGGAATCGTGGATAGAACAGTACGGCATGGAAGCAATCGCAAAACTGCGAGCAGCAGGCATACTTCCTTCACCCAAATCTCTTGTACCCGCATTGTTAAGTGCCCGTAAAATAACTCGCATTCCAACATCGAGCTCGGGCGGCATGCAAGTCAGGGCGAGTGGAATAGGTCCGACGGGCGTTCAAACCCAGTCAGAATGGAATCTGATTGCCCGTCAGGATCATGGCCCCTACATACCCATCCTCCCAGCCGCCGCCCTCATTCGGCGGCTTTTGTCTGGCGCAACACCCTATGGAGCAGATTATGCCCATCGCGCAGTTTCTCTGAGCGAAATTCTGCATGAAATGCACCCATATGATATCTCGGCAGGTGCATCGACAACATTAAACGATCCCGGGATTTTTGAACGCGCGCTCGGGGCAAAGGCCTTTGAGACGCTTCCCAAACAACTGTCGAATTTTCATGGGTCGAATGGTCCGGTATTGTGGTCAGGAAGGGCCGATGTAGATCGTGGAACTGGTATTTTAGCTAAAACAATTGGCAAGATTTTTGGGTTTCCAAATGCAGGCCAAGAAATCGCGGTGACGGTCGCGATAGATCGTTTCTGTCAGGCAGATGGCACCTTGGTGGAAACCTGGACCCGAAGTTTTGCTGGTAGACACATGTCTTCTAATTTGAAGGCGTTTAACGAGAAAAAGATTACAGAACAGTTTTGGCCGTTCACTTTTATCCTTCATCTTGACGTCAATGCGGGAAAAATAGAAATGCCTGTCACCGGGTGGAAGATCGGGAAGCTCGCCCTCCCCACTTGGTTGGCCCCAAAATCGCAGACATCTGAATTTGTGGATGAAAACGGTCGATTTAGATTTGATGTTAAATTGACGATGCCACTCATTGGAATGTTGGCGCATTACCGCGGTTGGCTCGCGCCGGATAAATAGCTCAGATACAGACGGCGAATAACCCGGACATGTCGGCTTGAACACAGGCCAGCCATTGACAAACGGGCCAGAAAAAATGCGCGGTCCATTTTGAACCGCGCATTCTAGCCTAAACAGGCGAACCGATGGGCCCTTCACCGAACAACTGGCGCGTTGTTTGCCTGAAAGTTTTTGTTTCCAACGTCTCCGCTACACAATCCTTTGCGGCAGTAGTCTTTGGGCATTGGCAGGGTCTGTTAAACTGTCCCGCGTGCCGGGCGTTTGTGTTCGATATTGAATTTCATCCCGTCAAGTAGCTCATCAAGATCAGGGCGCGCTGCCGGGCCATTGGAGAGGCAAACAACCTGGATGACACCATCCGGGCGCACACAGAAAACAGCTGGTTCTGCAAAGCGGCGATCTGTTTCATCCGGAGACAATGGATTGGAAATATATACGCCAAGTTTTTCCATTTGATCTTCGCTCAGACCGTATCCAATATCGAAATCCCAGCCAAATTCTGTAACGTCTTGTTGCGCTTTGCTTTCAGGATCCGCAGATACCACGACGACGTCAAAACCGGCCGCTTCCCAGTCCGCGACGCGGGTTTGAAGGCCGTTCAAGTATTTTTTGCAACGACCGCAGTGCTTACCGCGATAGACCATGAACAGTGTATGACGGTCTTTGGCACCACCGATTTCGAGCGAACCGCCGCCCAGCTTATCAAAGGACATTTGCGGAAGAAGGCCGCCGGCCTCTGGTTTTGTGTTTATCATAATGTGGCCTTTCGCCAGATGGGTTGGTGTTAATTTTTGAGTGGGAGCCGAGTAAACCCGACCCCCACCCAAAGGAGGAAACGTTAGGGCAGCAACAAGGTGGTAATTTCAGGGAACGCCATCATGACTGCGAGCACGAGAAGTTGGATGCCGATGAATGGCAAAAACCCCTTGAAAATGTCGGCCAGTGAGATGTCCGGCGGCGCAACTGATTTCAAGTAGAACGCGGCTGGTCCAAAGGGCGGGCTAAGGAAGCTGACTTGCATATTGATGCAGAACAAGATCCCGAACCAGACCGATACATGGCCCGGTGACAGATTGCCCAACAGTCCAATATCCGCTGGGTTCATGCCCATAACGATCGGGAGGAAAACCGGCATAACCAGCAGCACAATGCCAATCCAATCCAGCAAGGCACCCAGGAACAGGAATATCAGCATCATCACCAGAATGACGCCCATTGGCGGGAAATCCAGCCCATTGATCAAACCCGCGATAAACGTCGGACCACCAGCAAGTGAATAGGCCCCCGCGAGCGCTGTAGCACCAAAGGTGACCCACATGATTGTACCAGTGGAGCGCATAGTGCGTTGCAAGGCTTCGATGAACAATGATCCTGACATCTCACCACGAAGGGTAATCAGGATGAGTGTCCCAATACAGCCAATGGCCGCCGCTTCGGTAATGCCCGTAATACCGCCATAGATGGATCCGAGGATAGCCCCAACCAACAACATCGGCGGTAATAACCCTTTGAGGGCTACGATTTTATCCCGCAACGTGACCGTGTAATCAAGTTCTGGAAGCGGCGCATCTTGCGGGCGCAAGCGCGCGCGGATTGCGATGTAAACGATGTAGCTAAAGCCTAACAATAAGCCGGGGATCAACGCCGCCTTGAACAGGGAATGGATCGAGGTTTCTGTGACCACCCCATAGATGATTAGAACGATAGAGGGCGGTATCATGGTGCCAAGAGAGCCGGCCGCACAAATTGTCCCGCATGCAAGGTGTTTGTCGTAGTTAAGGCGTAACATCTGCGGCAATGCAACGAGACCCAGCAACACAATTTCCCCGCCGATAATACCGGACATAGCTGCCATAATGATCGCCATCACCGAGGTCACAATCGCAATGCCGCCTCGGGTGCGCGACATCCAAATACTCATAGAGTCATACATGTCCTTTGCGATATTACTTCGCTCCAACAACATGGCCATGAATATGAACAGAGGGACCGCCAGCAAGGCATGTTCGATGGTGAGGTCATACATACGCTGACCGAGGATATAGAAGCCGCGATCACCGAGTTTCCAGTAGGCGACAAGGACACCCAAGAAACCTGAGGCAAATCCAAGCGGAACACCGATTGCCAAGAGCAAAACAATGCCCAGCACCAGTAATATAGAGAGTTCTGCGATACCCACTTACGTATCCTCCAGCGAAGCCAAAGGCGTTTTTCGCCGCCAGTCCACAATAAGGTTGTTAATTGCCTGTACGCTCATCCATGCGCACGTAATGCAGATCAATGGCTTCATAATTGCTGGAATAGGCGGGTTCCAAGCGGATCCATATAGCTCCCATGTGCTGAATTTGCGCATCGCATTCCCCCAGTATCCCCAGGTTACAGCCCAGCAAAAAATGCAAATACAGGCCGTTCCAAGAAACTCCATAACGCGCTGCGCGTTTCTACTCAGGATATCATAAACAATGGTGACCCGGATGTGCGTGCGTTGCTGCATCGCATAGAGACCAGCTACCAAGAAAATAACTCCCCCAAGCCAACGCGAGAGCTCTTCCACCCAGATGGTTGGGCGCGCGAACACGTAACGCATGATAACTTCGAAAAGCATTATTCCCATGATGATGGCCACAAAGAACATCAACAGCGATGAAATGCGCAATGTCACATGATCAATGATTGTAAGCGGCGGGCTCTCGGCGTCGTGAAGCCCTCGGGATAGCAGCGGAACTAATTTAGGTGCAATGGCGAACATCCAAAACAGGGTGAATCCAATTAAGGATGTCACCCAGATGTACCCTGATGCGTCTAATGTGGGCATGGAACAGGCTTTCTAGTACAAATTGGAGCGACGGCGAGCGCCGCTCCATGAACAGTTACTCGGTGATCAGGCCAATTTGCTTCATGAAAGCAATGTGGCTGTCGACCAAGTCACCAGCTTGTTGCGTTTTATCGCCCCACTCTTCCCATTTGCCACGCGAGAACGTGCGGAATGCTTCGCGTTGCTCTGCGTTCCAGTCATACAGCGTAACGCCATTGGCTTGAGCGGTTTGCGCAGCAGCTCCCATCTCAACTGAGTGGCTGAGCGTTTCGCGGAACGCCATTTTTTCCATCGCAACTTCGATGATCGCTTGAATATCGTCTGGCAGCGATTCCCACACATCCTTGTTTATCGCAAGGTGGTCTGCGGGCATGGAGTGGAAGCCAGGATATGTCGCGTGCTTGGCGATATCATATAGGCCGATTTCGCTGTTTGTTGCGATGTTAGAAGCATCCGCCCCATCAATGATTTTAGTCTCAAGCGCGGTGAAAACCTCGCCGAAATCCATCACAATCGGGCTTGCACCAAGCTCGGCAAAAATCTCTGTCTGAATGCCTGGAGGAGAACGGAATTTCCAATCTTTGAAGTCTGCAACGCTTTCCAGCGGGCTGGTTGATGAAAGCGATTCTTGACCAGAGATCCACCAGCCCACAACATGCATTCCATGCTCGTGATACAATGGCTGCGCTGCTTCCAGACCACCGCCGTAGTAGAACCATGAATACATCTGCCAAGGCGTGTCGTACCCACCAAGAATATCACCAACGAATTGGAAAGCAGGGTCTTTGCCTGTCTGATAGGCCGCACCCGTCATGTCGCCATCAAGGATTCCATTCACGGCGGCATCAAACGTTTCAGTCGCCTTCACCAAAGAGGCTGAATAGAACATTTCGATATCTACACGTCCGCCGGACATGCGCTCGATGTCGTCAACCAAGCTCTGAACGTTTTTACCCTTCAAAGATTCGGCACTGAAGTGCGTCTGAATGGTTAGGTCGAATTCCGCTGCGTTTGCCCCGACGGCACAGAGCATTGATGCCATCAATGGCGCGGCTAGTTTTCCGCTAAGTGTCATTTTTGTCCTCCCAAAAATTGTGTCGCAACACCGATTTAAGGTTTTTTATCGATGTCATATGTTGTATGATGAGTTATGATATTATAAGATGCAAGCGATAAGTTCCGATTTCGCCACCTTTGTCATAAATGTGTAGTTGCGTGTAGCGAGGTACGGGAACACAGGAGAATCGAGATCATGCAGAAATCTGAAAGCCTGGCCTTGGGGATGCGGCCAAAGCTCAGCGAGCGGGTCGCCGATCAATTGCGAGAGCGCATTCAAAAAGGGGATTTCGCCCCAGGAGCGCAGCTGCCTACTGAAGGTGTTTTGGTGGAGCAATTTGGTGTGAGTCGCACAGTCATACGCGAGGCAGTCTCATCTCTGCGCGTGGACGGATTAGTAAAAGCGCACCAAGGGCGAGGCGTATTTGTTTGCGAGGATATTAGCCAACAACCTTTTCGTCTGTGCAGTAAAGATCTGAGCGAAAAAGATCATTTGGTGCAAGCAATGGAGTTGCGCATGCACATGGAAGTTGCCAATGCAGAATTGGCAGCCTTGCGCCGGACGGATGCAAACATTCAAAGCATGGAGGCCGCGCTGCAAAAGCAGCATGCAGCACATTTGGCGGGCGAATTGGGCCAAAAAGAGGATTTCTCATTCCACCTAGCAATCGCAAATGCGACTGGGAATTCTTATATGATTGATTTTCTTAGGTTTTTAGGGCCTTTTATCATTCCGGCGAATGCGATGCACCAAATGGATCCAAAGGAGCTTCCGGACTATCAAAACAGCCTTCGCACAGAACATTTAGCAATCGCCGAAGCCATCAAGGCGGGCGATACCGAAAAAGCAGGGGCAGAAATGCGCAACCATCTTCGTCGTGGGTTGCAGGTCAATGCGAATGCAAATGATTTATAGTTCGATCGACTGCTCGCTTATCATCTCAAAGCGCGTTGGCATTGTTTTTCATGCGCGCACGCGCTCGGTCTATCTCGTCGTACAACCCATTCGTACACCGGCATGTCTCTCTGGCACGCCCTCGCTTTCACATTTTACTTAGAAAGATACAAATGCTGACTATTCAACGTCTGGATATTGACGATGCTTACAAAATAATCGCCGCCGCCCGGACCAAAGCTCAGGAAATTGGCGTACCTATGTGCATCGCTATTACTGACGAAAGCGGAAACCTTATTGCTTTTGAACGGATGAACGGCGGCAAGATCACCAGCATCAATCTTGCCATTGACAAAAGCTTTACTGCAGCTGGTGTCCGCAAAAGCACACATGTGCTGGGCGAGGTTAGCCAACCGGGTAATCCAGCGTATGGGCTTTCTTCTACGCTAGAAGGACGCATGGTTGTTGTGGCCGGAGGACTTCCCGTGACAATTGATGGAGAAGTTGTAGGAGGTATTGGCGTAAGTTCCGGTTCACCCGCACAAGATCTCGAAGTCGCAGAAGCCGGTCTGAGCGTCTGTTCACAAATTAAAACATAATACAAATGAACAAGGAAACTGTAATGGGAAAACCTGTAATTGGCTTTATCGGCCTTGGCCTTATGGGCGGCAACATGGCCGAATGCCTGCAAAATAACGGCTACGAGCTAAATGTCATGGGACGCAACAAAACAGCTGTTGCGGCTGCGACCAGTCGTGGAGCGACCGAAGTCAGCACCCCCAAAGAACTCGCTGAAAAAAGCGATATTATCATGCTTTGCGTCACAACATCTGACGTTGTAGAAGGCTTGATCTACGGCGATGACGGAATTCTGGCAGGTGCCAAAGAGGGCAGTGTCGTGATCGATTACGGCACGTCAATTCCAGCCTCGACAAAGAAAATCGGTGCCGATTTGGCGGCGAACGGTGTTGGTATGTTGGACGCGCCACTAGGACGCACGCCCGCCCACGCAAAGGACGGCCTGCTCAACATAATGGCCGCCGGCGACAAGGAGGTTTTCGACAAAGTAAAACCTGTTCTTGATGATCAGGGCGAGAATGTCTTTTACTTGGGCGCTCTTGGCGCGGGGCATGTCACAAAGTTGATCAATAATTTCATGGGTATGACAACCGTTTGCGCGATGAGCCAAGCCTTTGCTGTCGCAAGCCGCGCAGGAATCGACGGCCAGCAGCTCTTTGACATCATGTCAGCAGGGCCCTCCAATTCACCCTTCATGCAGTTTAGCCGCAAGTATGCCGTAGATGGCGTCAGCGATTTGGGTTTCTCATTGGCGAACGCAAACAAAGACCTTGGTTATTTCTTGCAAATGGTCGAAGACATGGGAACGCGCGCCTCAATTGCCGAAGGGACATCCTCCAATCTGCAAGCCGCAGTGGACGCTGGAATGGCCGATGGCAATGTTCCTGAAATCTTTGACTATTTCCTCAAACTGGAGAGGTAATTCGTCTTTGATTGCCAGTGCTGGCCTCTGCAGCTGTTATGGCGCGCGGACGGCCAGCCAACGCGGCCATTTAAATTCCGATCGACTGCGTTTTTCGGTGCACCATCCAAATCACGCTTAACGTGGTGCAAGGATTATCCAAAATTCACGTCGAAATTCGCACTCGATACAGCGACTTCCGTCACCTCTTGTACCAGCGCGTGCGGCTTGTCTTCCCGATAGACGGCCACATAAGGGACTGGCGGCAACGGAACTTCTGCATTGATCACCTCAAGCTTACCCTCTTCGATCAAACCTTTGCAGAAATGATGTGGCACATAAGTGACCCCCAAACCCGCTACCGCAAGACCAAGCAATGCCGTCATGGAATCACAAACCAATATTTCTGGAAACATGACACCTTGCTGTTTCAGCCATCTGTTCAAAAACAGACCGGAACCCGACAATTGGCCCTGAACAAGGACAGTATGTTCGGCCAATTCTAGATAGCTAACGGAGGTTTTACCTGTGACAAGCCCTTTTTGGGCCACCCAGTGATGTTCGACCGCGGCAATCGGAACTGTTACAAAATCTGGCAGTGTAAAAGTTTCCGAGATAACGATCAGGTCGAATTTATCCTGCTCTAAATCGCTCATTAGATCACGGCTCATTGCAACTTTTGGCTCTAGTTTGACCTGTGGTAAGCGCTCTCTGGTGGCGGCAACAAACTGGGGAAACCAAGTGGACGCGACCAGCTCAGTCACACCTATTTTGAGCGAACGAGATTGTAGTCGTTTTGCACTTCGCATTTCTAAAATTTGGTCATGTAATGCGAGCATTTTCTTAGCTACTTCGTAAAGCTCTTCCCCTTTACTCGTTAGTTTGGCTCCGCGTTGATTGCGATTGAAGATTTCGATCTGCGTCCCGCGCTCAAGCTCTTGAACGCGTTTAGAAACAGCGGACTGCGTCGCAGAAAGCCGCGCGGCCGCCCTTTCAAAAGTGCCCAGTTCAACTATCCAATAAAGCGTTTCTAACTGCTTTAGTGTTATGCGAATATTCATGGAAACTCCATGCAGGAATAAAAAACGCCATAGACCCAGCACCTCAGGCTTTTTGCCTCTGGAGCTCTAACAGCTATGCTAGCAACCACATCGTGAATAGCCGAAATAGGAAAACCACTTCGAATAAGCCCCCGATAGGTTCCGTTTGCAATTGTTTTCAGCATCTCTACTTCTTTGAATTGCTGGCGCCGTGTCGCCAGCAAGAATCCCGCCGCAATTTCTGGGCTGAAAACTGTAATGCCGTCTGCAACTCTCACGACAAAATCACCCTGATTGACGGGAAAATCACTCATAACACCTGGATCATTTAGTGTGTCGACACAGCCGTTATAGGGTCAAAGGCGAATACCAGTGCACGCGACCACCGGGGAGGTTCTAAATCTGATCTCGTCAACGTCTCTGATCGCACCATCAAAAGCGATCCCAACGGTATATTGGCTTTCTGTAATGCTTGACACGACCGCGGCAATAAGCGCCCGATCAAGACTGTCACGGATGTCTGCAACTGCGTATTTTTCTAGCGTCTTTAGTAATCGTACGATCTCTGTCGGATTTTCGACTGCCGTAATGACAGTTCCGTCAAGTTGATGTCCGTGGAATGCTTGTATGGTTTCCTCAGAAGTTGCAAAAGACTGCCGCAAAGACCCAGGCGCGCCAGTAGAGAGACCGTCCATCGCCGCATTTGGTGCAGTTTCGAGAAAGTGTTTCACAAGATCGCGATCCGTAAAAATCGTTGAACGCCCCTTGCTATAAGACCCTAGTACAGGATGGATATTGACGTCGTTTTTATGGGCCCAAAAATTTACCCACATAGATACTACGAACTGCCGGCACGGGATAAAAATGACATTTATCCATGCATTCGGGTGCGAAACCGGAATGCTATTAAAGGTGTGCTGCTTCTAACAACTTTCAGCCTATTAAAACGACGGGGACAAGATCGACTGTACCATTATGCTTATTCAGCCGAAAATGAACTTAACCAAAAGCCTCGTGCTTCGTTATAAATTAGCACTTACGTAAGCTTACCTATGGCCATCGTTGGCTTTCTTGCACACAATGGGCGCACAATGATCGACCGCGATGTTGAACAGTTATCGTTCGATGAGGCGGTCAAAGCGTCAAGGGAGTTACACATGTACGCAAAGCTTAAGACATCACTCGCGGCCGCAACGGCCATCGCCATGATTGCACCTGCTGCATTTGCCGAAGATTTCATCACAATCGGCACAGGGGGCGTCACTGGCGTCTATTACCCAACGGGTGGTGCAATCTGCCGGTTGGTCAACAAAGGCCGTAAGGAGCATGGCATTCGGTGTTCCGTCGAATCAACGGGTGGTTCTGTCTACAACATCAACACCATTCGCGAAGGCGAGTTGGAATTCGGTGTGGCGCAATCGGATTGGCAGTATCACGCGTTCAACGGCACTTCAAAATTCGAAGATGCTGGCAAATTTGAAGGCTTGCGCGCGGTATTCTCTGTCCACCCTGAACCATTTACGGTCGTTGCGCGCGCAGATAGCGGCATTACGAATTTTGCAGACCTTGAAGGCAAACGCGTAAACATCGGCAACCCCGGTTCAGGCCAGCGTGGCACCATGGAAACCTTGATGGGCGCTATGGGTTGGACAACAGATAACTTTGCGCTGGCAACTGAGTTGAAAGTGGCAGAACAGTCTGCAGCACTTTGCGACAACCAAATTGATGCAATGGTCGTAACTGTTGGTCACCCATCTGGCACAATTCAAGAAGCGACAACGGCTTGCGACGCAGTTATCGTAAATGTGACAGGCGAAGCGGTTGACGGTTTGATCAGCGAAAACAGCTACTACAGAACGGCAACTGTTCCAGGTGGTATGTATCGCGGAACAGATGGAGATGTGACCACGTTTGGTGTGGGCGCGACCTTCGTCAGCTCAGCAGATGTTTCGGATGAAGCCGTATATGCTGTCGTGTCTTCCGTCATGGAAAACATCGAAGACTTCAAAAAATTGCACCCTGCATTCGCCAACCTTAACCCAAAAGACATGGCAACAGCCGGACTGTCCGCGCCACTGCATCCCGGCGCGGCCAAATACTACAAAGAAAAAGGTCTGATTGAATAATCAACTGGCCACTCGCTACTCTCAGGGGCGGCTCCCTCCGCCCCTGATCACCACAAATGATCGACCGAAAAACCGGCGACAGGGGGACAGATGATGACCGAAAAGAACCGCGCGCTCAGTGAAGAGGAACTTCAGGAGCTGGTCGCTGCCAGTGATAGTGGTGCCCGCAGCCCCACCGGTGCAATTGGTAAAATGATCGCCATCACAGCCCTGCTGTGGTCTTCTTTTCAAGTGCTTCTGGCATCTCCAATCGGGCCATACGTGTTGCCCGGAGATCTGATCAACAACTCCCGCCAAATCCATCTGGCTTTTGCGATTTTCCTGTCCGCCATGGCCTATCCCCTGTTTAAAAGCAGCCCGCGCGATAGCATTCCCTGGTATGATTGGATACTTGGAATAGGGGGCGCTTTTCTGGCCCTCTACGGATATTTTTTCTACGATAAGATCGTTAAAAATGGCGGTTTGGCCGATATATCAGATTCTTATTTTGGCCTCCTTGGCTTGATCCTCCTGTTCATCGCGGCCTTCCGCACACTTGGACCGGTTATGGTAATCCTTGCCATCGTGTTCTTAGGGTACGTGTTTTTTGGATCCTCAGAATTAATTCCAGATCAAATTCGCTGGGCAGGCGCGTCGTTGCGCAAAGCCATGAGCCATATGTGGATCACGTCTGAAGGCGTGTTCGGGATTGCGCTGGGTGTCTCTACCCGCTTTGTTTTCTTGTTTGTTCTGTTCGGTGCTCTGCTTGATAAGGCAGGAGCTGGCAATTACTTCATCAAAATGGCGTTCGGGGCACTTGGCCATTTGCGTGGTGGCCCTGCAAAAGCTGCCGTTGTTGGATCAGCAGCCACGGGATTGATTTCCGGCTCGTCCATCGCAAACGTGGTGACAACCGGAACCTTTACCATCCCTCTGATGAAACGTGTGGGGTTCTCGGCAGAAAAAGCCGGCTCCGTCGAAGTGGCCTCGTCAGTCAACGGGCAAATCATGCCCCCTGTGATGGGCGCTGCCGCCTTCTTGATGGTTGAATATGTTGGCATTTCATATGTTGAAGTCATCACGCATGCCTTCCTGCCTGCAATCATCTCTTACATCGCTCTGGTTTACATCGTTCACCTCGAAGCGGTGAAAAACAACATGCCTACAATCGGCAACAAAGTGGTGAACCTGTTCAACACGGTCCTTGGGATGTTCGGCTTCTTCGCAGGTTTCGCATTGCTATGTTACATAACCCAATACCCTGTGCGTCTAGTGACCTCCTTGTTCCCCGAAGGATCAGGATGGTTGCTGTCTGGCTTAGTTCTTTTGGTTTATATTGGGCTGGTCTATCTGGCGTCTCAGACCGAGGATCTTGAGGCGGACGACCCGAATGCCAAAGTTGTTGAGCTGCCAGATTTGGCCAAGATATATAAATCTGGCCTGTACTATCTGCTTCCAATTGTTGTGCTTGTTTACTTTTTGATGATTGAACGCAAATCACCGGGTCTCTCCGCGTTCTGGGCGACTTTCCTTCTGTTCGGCATTTTGCTGACCCAGAAATCACTAAAAGCATTCTTCCGGGGCGAAGCAAACCCGATTTCACGTCTTTATGACGGCGGCGTTGACCTTGTTGACGGCATGATTGACGGCGCGCGCAACATGATCGGGATCGGTCTCGCTACGGCAACAGCCGGCATTATTGTCGGCACCGTGTCTCTGACGGGTATTGGCCAAGTGATGGCTGATTTCGTCGAGTTTCTATCCGGTGGCAACTTGATCGTAATGTTGGTTCTAGTGGCTGTGCTGTCGCTGATCCTTGGCATGGGTCTGCCGACAACAGCGAACTACATCGTGGTTTCATCCCTTATGGTCGCGGTTGTTGTAGAACTCGGCGCGCAGTCCGGACTTATTGTTCCACTGATCGCCGTGCATCTTTTTGTCTTTTATTTCGGCATCATGGCTGATGTAACACCACCGGTTGGGCTCGCCAGCTTTGCCGCTGCGGCGGTTTCAGGTGGGGATTCAATCAAAACAGGCTTTACGGCGTTCTTTTACAGCTTGCGCACGGTGGCGTTGCCGTTTGTCTTTATATTCAACACAGATTTGCTGTTGATCGATGTAACCTTGGTGCAAGGGATTGTGGTCTTTATTGTTTCAACCATTGGCATCCTTGTGTTCACAGCTGCCACCATGGGTTGGTGGCTCACAAAAAGCCGCATCTGGGAAACCGTGGCATTGCTGGTCATCGCCTTCGCCTTGTTCCGCCCGGGTTTCTTTATGAACCAAATACAAGCACCATTCGATATCATCGAACCGGCCGCATTTTCCGAAACCTTAGCCAGTGCAGAGCCGGGCAGTACATTGCGTACGGTCGTTTCTGGCCCGGATTTCGATACTTTCGCCATGAAGGATGTGACGGTGCCTTTGATTGTACCTGATCTTGAAGGAGCAGACGCGCGCTTAAACGCGTTGGGTGTCATACTCGCTCCTGAGGGAGACGTGCAGATCCTCGAAGAGCCGGGTTTTGGCACTGAGTTGGCTGACGCGCTTGCGTCGTTTGATTTCTATGGCGACGATCCAGTCGCGATCACCAGCGTGCAGGCCGCGTCTGATCAACCGCCCAAAGAGCTGATCTGGATTCCTGCACTTATGTTGTTGGCTCTGATCGGGTTCTTGCAAAACGGCCGGGCCACGCCTGCGATCAGAGAAGGAGAAACAGCATGAGCCAGACCATCTTATGTGCTGTAGATATCAATCGTCCGAGCGAGGATTCCAATGTTTTAGAACAGGCCAAGAAACTGGCGGATCTCGACGGTGCTCAGCTGGATGTCATCACCGTTGTGCCGGATTTTGGCGCGTCGGTCGTTGGGGCCTATTTCAAAGATCATGATGTGAAAACGGCGCAAGACGGAGCGTCTCAACTTCTGAATGAGATGGCAGTGGACGTGTTAGGTGCCGAGGCCAATGCCTCAGTACGTCACATTGTAGCAATCGGAAGCGTCTACGAAGAAGTATTGAAGGCTGCCAAATTGAGCGGTGCGGATCTTATTGTCATCGGCGCGCATCGCCCTGACTTCAAAGATTATCTGCTCGGGCCCAATGCGGCTCGGGTTGTTCGTCACGCTGAGTGCTCTGTGTACGTTGTGCGTTAATCGATGAATGTGCTTTCGCCTGTCTAAACAATTTTAGGCAGGCGAATGGCTCTTGTTTAAAGGTTTCATCGCGTGGACTATTTCTGACGCTGCTCACTACAGGTTATCGTCATTCGTGCTGCATTCTGATCGCCCGAACGAATGTCACCGAAAAATGATTTTCGTTGAATAAACAGAGTTAAATTTGATCTTTGGGAATTGGTTTGCTCCAAAGGGAGCGATCCCCTTTTAGGAAAAGCCATACATCATAGATATCAAAGGCCAAACAAATGGCGACGGTTACGGCTAAACAAATGGAATAGAGTGTTTGTTCTGCGAAAAATACCAGCCACACCAAAAGCGGCAGCCATGGCACAAGATGTGACAGTGCCAAAATGCGCCGCAACCCTGCATCGTAACCAACCTGCCCTGCCAATAGCGGGGCCGTCGCAATATATGCAATTACAGTTACCTCCCCAACCCTGCTCGGTAGAAAGAAAAAGGCCGTCAGGAAAACACCATTTAACAGGACTAACCAGATTTTTACCCACTTGGGGAGAGCAAACCATGATGTACCACATGCTATGAGATGTGCGTGAACAGTGTTACCCCGCTTCATCAATCCAAGCTCCCACAGTTGCAGGACGCCAAGTGTCGCAACAGCCACCGCCACCAGAGCTGCAGCGCTTACGCCCCAAAAGGATGTTATCCAAACATCTGCAACGATCAGGAACAAGGTCGCAAGCCACCAACAGAAGTCACCAAGGGAAAACCAGATGACTTCGCTCACAAGCGGTATTTTGCGTAAGGAAGCCATAATCAAATGCGTACCGTTGCCAATCAGAACGATGCCGATTGCAATCAAAATTGCTTCCGGCACTTGGCCCAAAAAATTCGCTACCAAACTAGGAACCCAGATAAAAAGGACCCCGAAAGAAAGGCAACTGGCTGCGTTCAGGCGAAGAATTAACTTGAGAATATCCAATCCGTCACCCACATTGTAAACTTACCTTACAACTAGTGAGTGGATCACAGCATGTCAACTAAACTGACAACAAGCACCGCTTCTCCAACGTATGAGATGGCGAACAGCCGTTCATTAAAACTGGTTCTTCTTACATCGAATTTCGAACGACGCGCACAAAAATGGTTGGTAAAATTATTAAGGAACCGCGGTTTTGATAATCTAACACAAAGCCAATTGAGTTTCTTGGGAGCATTGGATTGTGGACCAAACTACGCGTCACAAATAGCCATTGATCTTGGCATATCACGTCAAGCAGTCCACAAATCAGTGAAAGAGCTTGTGGCATCTGGTTGGCTGAAGAGCGAAGCAGATCAAATCCGACGTAACCAACGGGTCGTTACTTTCACAAATGAGGGCGAAAGGATGATGTCCGAAGCCCGCGCCTTGTTCCAACACCTAGATAATAAGCTGTTTGCCGGGTGGGAGGAGCAAGAAATTGAAAAGGCATTTTCGCTGTTGCAATCTCCCCTAGAGGATTAGTTTCGTTGCAATTTTTGATTTTCCGAGGTCGAGGAAATTGGGGATTTCACGATCAAGTTACCTACCAACTAGTAGATACTAATTGACCTCCAGCTCATTCTATCCAATATCTACCTACCTTTTGATAGATAGAGGATCAACATGTCAAAATTACTTATGAACCGCCGTAACCTACTTGCTGGGAGTGCCACAGCGGCGCTGGCGACACCTAGCCTTGTGCACGCGAACATTCTTGGTGGTGGACCAATTGGTCAGGGAACAAAACCGCTCAAACATGGCGAGGTAACGATAGCCGATTTTGGTGACGTCAAAATTCATAGTTACCAAAGTCCTGACCTGACCGGATGTGTCACAACACATGTTATCGAAACACCTGAAAGGCTTGTCTTTGTTGATGGTCAGCGCTCTGTCATTTATGGACAAGAAATTCGCAACTATGCTGAAAAGACCGGTAAGCCTGTCGATCGTATGATTATTTCGCACCTGCACCCGGATCACTGGTTCGGCGCGTATCAGTTCCGCGATGTGCCAATTTACTCCTTTGTTGAAACGCAATCTGAAATCGAGCAACTCGGCGATTTCTTTATTGAGATCAGCATTGATTCTCTGGGAGAGCACGTACCGCCGACAAAAGTTGTACCGACTAACCTGATCGAACATGGTGCTATCGAGGTTATAGATGGCGTTACATTTGAATTCCGACACGTAACGGACGCAGAATCCGACAATATGATGACAATCTACCTGCCGGATCAGAAGGTTTTGATTGCACAGGACATGCTCTACAATAACTGCCATCTTTTTTGTGGGCATGGAAATTTTGACGGATGGAAAGCAGGGCTGATCGAAATGCAAAATGACACGTCTTTCGACTTGGTCTTACCGGGACACGGGCCAACCGCAGGATCGCGCCAAGCAGTCGATAATGCCTTGTTGTACCTCGATCACACCCAAGCCGCCTATGAGAAGGCCGCGACCGGCGAAGAACTTAAGACGGCCATTCTGGATCGATATCCATCCTATCTTGCGGCAGGTTTGGTTGACATCCAAAACCTGTTCCTGTTTCCCAAAAAGTAATCGACTAAAGTCGCGGGCACACCTTTGTGCCTGCGATTTCTCTGTCTATCCTATTTGCAAACTGCTTAATCTAACAATCCGTCCGAGGACTTCAGGACTGGTCCGCTAACCAATGTTCGCGTCATCGATCCTACAACCGACATTTCAGGGCCCCTCGCAACGATGAACCTGAGGGATCAACACCGATCAACGTTAGCAAAGCAAAGCCCGCTCTCACTGGTCAGAGCGGGCTTTGCGGTCATTATCCGAAAATGTAAAACGCCATTTTATTTCCGTCCAGATCACGTACATACGCGCCGTAAAAGACGTCATCGATGCGTTGACCAGGCTCGCCTTCAGATGTCGCACCTAAAGAAATGGCTTTGTTATACAACGCGTTGACTTCGTCTTTGGAAGATGCAGAAAACGCGACCATTGCGCCATTGCCGCAACTCGGTGCGTTGCCGTCGAATGGTTCACAAACGGCAATCATTGGCGCGTCCATTGTCTTGCCGATCATTGCTAAACGGCCGATATCCACCTGAACTGTTGCATCAAACAATTCTGTGTAAAACTTCTTTGCTTTTTCAATGTCTTTGACACCGATAGTTGAGTAGCCAATCATGATGTTTCCTTTGGTTTACTTCGCACCTACCTACTAGAAGGGGTGCACGCATAGAGCAAGTAGAACAGCCACTTTCACTAAAACGTGATAAAAACTGCAACTGTTCGATGCCTAATACATATTCGTGCGAATATCCCGATCAATTCGGCCCTCCATGTCATCCAGAACCTCTTGGTCGTAATTTAGATGAGCAGACATCATTTCTCCCAGACTGGGAGCAATTTTTCGTTGGATGTGTTTTTCCGAATCCCAAATGCCCGCCCGTCGGATGGCTTTGGAGCAATGGCCGTACGCTTCTTCAACTTGGATCAACAGCCCGACTGGCGGCACGCGGCCATTTATAGCACATCGTTCCAAAAGTTCTGGATCCCGGGTCGCGAGCCCACGTCCATTGACCCGCAAGGTGTCAAATACTCCCGGGATCATGAACAGTACGGAAATGGATGGATGGGACAGAATGTTTCGAAAAGTATCAAACCGTTGGTTGCCGGGGCGATCCGGAATAATCAATAATTTTGGTGTAATGATGTCAACAAAACCCACAGGATCTCCGCGCGGTGTGATGTCTGATTTGCCATCCCTGTCCTGAGAGGACACCACGCAAAACGGTGACAACCGAACGAATTTTTGCATCGGTTCACTTAAAAACTCTGAGGATTTATCATAGATTGTCGTTGTAGTATCCCCATACCGCTCTCGGAACTCTGCTATGTCTTTAATTAAAAATTCTGGTCGAATGGGGTTTCTCATGATTGTCCTTTCTAAGCCGCAAGTTGGTGCGCCAAATTCTCGATAGCAGTCGGGATGACCTGAAAACACACTGCAAAGGAGAAGCGGCACATTGTCTACCTACCAGATGGCACGTCGTTTACTTGAATCCAATTTAAACATACCAAATTTCTATTTCGCGATTTGGACTATTCTCACCCATTCTGTTTTAAACATATTTTGCGCTCAGATCTCTCACAAACCAGCAAGCATACAAAAACCTAATTATTGGTTTCTGGTAGCTAAAAGCGGGGGAAGTTTGTTTCGATAGAGGGTCGAACTGAAATCTTTGACTTGGTCGAGTCATCCTCTTTCGCCCCGTATATTGCGCATGGATCTTTGAGTTTATCAGAGGTTCTTGACATCATTACCTACCTACTGGTAGGGATTGCTGCAGGAATACTCATGAGAGGTCTGATTTTAGGACCGCGAGAAGGATACGAACGATGGAACTGAACGCAAATT
>JBDWVP010000032.1:0-17288 GCA_039983935.1 Roseobacter sp.
AATGGCAATCTTCGAATACATAAATGGGTTCTATAATCCGCGAAGACGCCATTCAGCACTGGGTTGAAAAAGCCCGGTCGCTTTCGAGCGAAAGGTGGCTTAAACGAGCACTTGGAGTGGCACAAAAGCGCGATAGGTCCAAAGTCCCTAACCTTATAGAAACATAAATTTGGCAACAAATTATCAACATATACCCCGTACCAAAAGTTTAAGCGGCAGATTGCACAGCACGAAATGATCGATTTCAAACGCAGTTCGCGATGGTGTAGTGGCAAAAGGGCAGAGAATTGGGTTTTCTGGGGTCTTACCGGATGCGCTGGGCGCGAAAGTGTTTACGGTATCGTGCCGACCTAAAAAGCGCAAACTTACGTCCGGTTGCTGATCGAACGTTCAAAATTAAACCGAATGAAATTTTATTGTTTTCGACTCAGCGGAATGAAAAAGTGCGTTTGCCGTACTTTTTAAAATACTATCGTGATTTGGGTGTGTCACACTTTCTGTTTGTCGATAACGGTAGTACCGATGGGGCTGCGGAATTCCTGGCGGAACAACCCGATGTGTCGATCTGGCACACAGACGCAAGCTACAAGAACTCGCGTTTCGGCATTGACTGGCTCAATCACCTCCAAAGCCGTTACGGGCATGGACATTGGTGTCTTACCGTCGATCCAGATGAGTTTTTTCTATATCCATTCTGTGACACACGCCCATTGCCTGCGCTGGCGCATTGGTTGGACTCCTGTTCCATCCGGTCCTTTGGGTCGATGTTGTTGGATATGTACCCAAAAGGCCGGTTGGCGGATCATTCCTATGTGGAAGGTAAGAACCCATTTGACGTAGCCTGTTGGTTTGACAGTGGAAATTATACCATAAAACACAACCGAGAGTATTGGAATTTGTGGATTCAAGGGGGCCCACGAGCGCGGGTCTTTTTTCCGAATGAGCCGACGCGCGCACCCGCCCTGAACAAGATTCCTTTTGTCAAATGGGACCGCAGGTATGCTTTTGTGCAGTCTACACACATGCTGCTGCCAAGAGGTCTTAACCTCGTCTATGATGACTTGGGTGGTGAGAAAACCTGTGGTGTTTTGCTTCACGCCAAGTTTCTGGATACTTTTTCTGGCAAAGCGCGCGAAGAAACTCTACGTCAACAACACTATGCTGCGGGCGATGAATATCGAGCATATGTGGAAAATTCATTCGAGAGAGACGAAATTTGGACGAATTGGTCTGAGAAATTCATCAATTGGCGCCAACTCGAAGGCCTCGGCCTGATGTCCAAAGGGAACTGGGCATGACATTGGGTGTTGTTTTATTGGTGCACCAAGACCTAGAGCGGGTGGAGCAAGTGGCTCGGTTTTGGTCCCAGTCAGGAGCTCCGGTCGTCATTCACGTGGACAAAGCCGTCTCAGAGGAGGTCTATGACGGATTTGTAAAATCTTTAAGTGAGATGAAGAATGTGCAGTTTTCCAAAAGGTATCGCTGCCAGTGGGGCACATGGAGCATCGTTGCTGCAACACAGTGTGCTTGTGAGTGTATTCTGCGTGAATTTCCACAGGTTAGGCATGTCTTTTTGGCCTCAGGTGCATGTTTACCTCTTAGGCCAGTGCAAGAGTTGATTGATTACCTTGGTGCACGGCCTCGCACGGATTTTATCGAAAGCGCGACAACTTCTGATGTTCAATGGGCCATGGGCGGCCTAAACGCCGAACGGTTTTTGTTTCGATTCCCGTTTTCATGGCGGAAAAACCGGCGGTTGTTTGATCTATATGTCCGAATTCAACGCTTTCTCGGCGTGCGCCGCTCAATACCTGATGGGGTTACCCCTCATTTGGGGTCGCAATGGTGGTGCCTGACACGTCAAACTCTGTCAGCTATTCTTCAAGACAAATCCAGGGCGAAATATGAACGATTTTTCCGCACAGTTTGGATCCCGGATGAGAGTTATTTTCAAACTTTGGCACGCCAATTTTCCCGCGAGATAGAAAGCCGCTCGCTGACCCTGTCAAAATTCGATTTTCAGGGACAGCCGCATATTTTTTACGACGATCATTTACCATTGCTACGCAGGTCGGACTGTTTTGTCGCGCGGAAAATATGGCCTGACGCGCACGAACTATATGACTTCTTCCTTTCAGATCGATGCGCAGTGAGCAGTCGGCAGGAACCAACTCCAGGCAAGATTGACAGGGTGTTCGCGCAAGCAATCGACAGGAGAAGACGTGGCAGAGAAGGGTTATTCATGCAGAGCCGTTACCCGAAACCGGAATCGGACAACGATGTAACGGCAGCGAACTATTCTGTGTTCCATGGTTTCACAGACCTATTTGAGGATTTCCAACCATGGCTCGCCAAGGCAATAGGGTTGCAGGTTCACGGACATTTATTTGCCCCTGACAAAGTGCATTTTGCCAATGCGCAGGCAGAAATGGCTGGCGCGCTCAGCGACAATGCATTTCTGAGAGATTATGATCCCAATCGCTTTCTCAGCAATTTATTGTGGAATACTCGAAGTAAAAGACAGTGCTTTCAATTCAGTCCGGCAGATAATCAAGACATCAATTGGCGCATAGCTCGAGACCCTAACGCCCATATTTGTGTTGTAACGGGGGCGTGGGCGGTTCGGTTGTTCCATACCAACGCAAGTTTTTCTGACCTACGTGAGCAGGCGGCGCATTTGCAAAAGATTGAAAGCGCTCATCTTGCGATTTTGCGTTCTTCAGCCGCTAAGGCGAAAATTCGAATTTGGGACGTGGCTGAGTTTGTTGAAAAACCGATGCAACACCTTCAAGCTATTCTTAGCGATATCGAGCCGCGCAATGAGAATACACCGTCCGAAGTTCCTCTTCTCGCCGACTTAGCGGGCTTTGGGCAGTTCTTACAGAACTTAAAAAACCAAGGTATGCACCCGTATTTAGTGGGCGAGTTTTTAGACAATCAGCAGGCTTTAAACCGACCATCCGAACGCTCTCGGCCTTATGTTGTTCGTTGAGCGTTCTTAATCAAGCGGTCGTTGATCTGTTTTCTAGGCAGCTTGCTCTGATTGCGCGGAAGTCAGTATCGTATACAATGTTGCAGGGTTATGATTGGCTCTCAGCTTGGTACAGATTGATGCGTCACGCAGTGTGCGCGACACTAGAGCCAAAGCTTTGAGATGATCAACTCCTGCATTTTCAGGCGCAAAAAGTGCAAATGCGATATCGACTGGTTGCCTATCTACAGCGTCGAAATCAATTGGCTTATCAAGCAGCACAAATACGCCTGCAACGCTATCAATATCACTTAAACGGGCGTGAGGCAGCGCGATACCATTTCCTACACCAGTTGGACCAAGCGATTCTCTTGCCAACAGAGCGCTAAGGACAACATCTGACGTCAAACCATAGGCCTGCTCGGACAGATCGCCGATGTCCTGCATCAAACGTTTTTTGCTGGAGGCTGACGTCAGTACTTTGACGGCCTCCGGCTTAAGGAGTTCAGAAAATTCCATAAATTCCGCACTACTGGGCGCAGATCGCGCCGTTTTATGTTACCGAGGGTCAATCCAGCCGATGTTTCCGTCATCCCGACGGTATACGACGTTTACGCCCTGCTTTCCTTCGTTTCGGAACACCAAAACAGGTGCGCCAGCCAGTTCCATTTGCATTACCGCTTCCCCAACGGATAACGAAGGGATTTTGGTTTCCATCTCAGCGACGATAATAGGCTGTAGCGTTTCCGGCTCTTGCTCCTGCGTCTCTGCTTCTGAAGCGAGGATATAGGAGGACCCGCCGTAGATTTCAACCGGTTCGGACCGATCTTTGTGATGATCTTTCAACCTGCGCTTGTAGCGACGCAGCTGTTTCTCCATTTTGCCGTTACAGGCGTCAAACGCGGCGTAGATCTCAGTCGCATGCGCTTTGGCTTGCGCCGTAAGACCGGTAGACAAATGAACGGTCGCCTCGCAGACAAACTCGTGGGCCGACTTTGAGAACACAACAACCGCTTCCGTTGGACGTTCAGCATATTTTTTGACCGCCTCGCCCAGTTCTTCCTTCACGTGGGTTTGAAGCGCTTCGCCAATGTCGATTTGTTTGCCACTAATTTGGTACCGCATAGTCTCTCCTTTTACATCAGAACCCACCGCATAACGCCTTTCAAAAGCGCTTAGTGCTGTTTTGGTAGGCTAGGGGAAATGGCATTTTTTCAAGTTGCTGACCCCTAGTGCCCAGAAGGGCAGTGTGACGGATCAAAAGACAGGAACTGATTGTTGCCATTCTTCTATTCAGCCCGAAAACCGGGCCGAGAGTCAAACAAAAGGATCGCGTATGAGTGGAAAAATACCCACTATTGTAATTTTCATCTCAGGAAATTTTGAACTTTTCGCCGAGGTATACGCGCCGTACGTTTTCGTCTTCGACCACATCGTCTGGCGTGCCGGACATTAACACGCGGCCTTCGTGCAAAATATAAGCCCTATCGACAATTTCCAACGTTTCCCGAACGTTGTGATCCGTGATCAGAACACCGATCTCACGCTTTTTCAAATCGGACACCAAAACACGAATGTCATCAACCGAGATTGGATCCACCCCGGCAAAAGGTTCATCCAACAAAAGATACCTAGGTTTTGCGGCGAGACAGCGGGCGATTTCAACCCGGCGCCGCTCTCCACCGGACAGTGCCATGGCGGGTGCCCGGCGCAAGTGCTCTATCGAAAATTCGGATAACAGTTCTTCGAGTCTTTCGCGCCGCTTGTGGCGATTGCGTTCAGTGATATCAAGAATTGCAGCAATGTTATCTTGAACAGAGAGGCCGCGGAAAATGCTCATTTCCTGCGGCAAATAGCCAATGCCCAATTTGGCGCGTCGATACATTGGGAAATTTGTGACGTCTTGCCCGTCAACGCGCACGGTGCCTCCCTCAGGAGTGACAAGTCCGGCGATGGCATAAAAAGTTGTGGTTTTACCGGATCCGTTCGGGCCCAAAAGCGCGACAACCTCTCCGCGATCCAGCTCCATAGAAAAATCACGAATGACCGTTTTTTTACGGTAAGACTTGCGTAAATTAGACACGCGCAGCCCGGCGGATCCCTCCGTGACCGTCAGTTCGGGCTTGCTCATCAATTGTTACCGGTTTGTAAAACGGTTTTTACCCGCCCAGACATTTGCGCGGTGCCATCATCAAGACGAACGGTCATTGCGTCTGATGTCAAAACGGCGGGGCCCTGTGTCACCAGCACGTTGCCTGACATCAAGATGGTACCATCATCGACGTTGTAATCAGCGCGGGCGGATTCGGCTGCATCCTGGCCAGAAACCAAGATCACGTTGCCTGTTGCCTCAATGCGGTCGATACCTTGGGCCTGAGAACCATAAGTAACCAACACATTGTCCGCGGACAGGCGCATTTCGCCCTGCACAATCAGAACATTTTCGCTAAACAACGCCGTTCCTGCGGTTTGGTCGACAGATAGACTATCAGCGGTAACTTCGACCGGCAGGCCGCTATTCTGTTGAATCGTGCCAAAAGCGACCTGTGTTCCTTGGGCCGCGAGGCCGGTTGCGAAAGTCAAAATCAAACTGGGGAGCAAGAAAAGTCGAAGCAATGTCACAGGTTACTCTTTCAAAAGTTTCGGGGTGTATAACAGTTTTACGCCATTTGTGAAAAGCAAATGACTGCTTAAAGCCCCTTCTGGGGTGAAGAGTCGCATAGAGCCTGCTTCCAAATTACCCACAGGTGTTGTGGCTGTTACGGTATCGGGTGATGTCATTTCGATGCGGGACATCCGTAGTTCAAGTAAATCTGAGCGCATTACATAACCATTGGATGCTATTATTTCCACATCGCCGGTTAAAATGGTCTGATCCTTCGCGATATTAACATCTGCCTTGAGTGCGGTGACATCGAGATGCGTGCCATTCACGGTATCTACTTTGATGTCGATGTTTTCCGCTTGGTTATAGCCGACCTGACCATTTGGTGTCGTCACGGTATCCGCTATAAAAACAATTTCATCGCCATTTGCGGAAGTGCTTGAAAAATAGGGTCCGGTGACTTGTTGACTGATCAAACGCTGCTGCACTTCGGCTTCCGCAAAGGGAATAGTGGGTTGCTGGTCAACGACACGTGAAATCAAAAACAAGGTGGAGAGCAGTCCCAGCGCTAGCAGTGGCAGGATAATTTTCAGCCATGCAACCATGCGGGAATAGCGATCGGGTCTCATACGACCTTACCCCAGACCGACGCGCAAACAGTCGTGAATATGGATCAGTCCGGCCACGGTTCGCGGCGCATTAGGATCGACAACCAGAAGGCATGTAATTTTCCTGTCATTCATAATCCCCACCGCTTTTTCGGCCAGTGCGTCTGGTTCAATTGTGACCGGGGCTGAGGTCATAACATCGCGTGCGTGAAGGGCTGAAAGACCTTCCATGTGGCGGCTGATGTCACCATTGGTTATGATCCCCGACAGCCCGCCGTCAGGTGCAGTGACGGCCACCACGCCAAATCCTTTTTTCCCAATTTCACTGAGGACATCTGACATCTTCGCGTCTTCGGTAATCTGGGGAATCGAAGGGCCTATATGCATCAAATCTTCGACACGACTAAGTTGCGCGCCGAGCTTGCCGCCGGGGTGGAACGTTCTGAAATGTTCGGGCGTAAATTCGCGATGTTCCATCAAAGCAATTGCCAAGGCATCCCCAAGCGCCAAGGTCATGGTTGTTGAGGTCGTTGGTACCACACCTGTGCCACAGGCCTCCGCAGCGCGCGGTAAAACCAGCGCAACGTCGGATTGGCGCAGCAGGGTTGAATTTGGCTTGCTTGCAATTCCGATCATCGGGATCGCAAACCGGCGGGTATGCGCGATAACATCGGCCAATTCAGGCGTTTCACCAGAGTTGGACAACATAATGACGACATCGCCCTGACCCATCATACCTAAATCACCATGGCTGGCTTCGGCAGGATGCACAAAATGCGCAGGCGTTCCTGTGCTGGCCAAGGTTGCCGCGATTTTGCGCGCGACATGCCCTGATTTCCCCATGCCAGAGACGATTACGCGTCCCCGTGCTTGTAAGATTAACTCGACGGCTTTGCTAAAACTGTCATCCAGGCTTGCTTCAAGCAAACCCAACGCATTTGCTTCGGTTTGGATTACTCTGCGGGCGGTATCAAGCAAACGCCGGTTCATGAATGCGCAAAAATATCTGTGTCAGGCCAACCCATCAGGTCTAATTTCGCACGCATCGGAAGGAAGTCAAAACAAGCCTGCGCCGTCTCCATCCGCCCTTCACGTTCAAGCATGGTGTTGAGGGCTGTACGCAGCTCATGCAGATAAAGCACATCGGATGCGGCATATTCGATTTGTGCGTCGGTTAGTTTTTCCGCGCCCCAATCGCTGGACTGTTGTTGTTTAGAAATATCTATGCCCAACAATTCTTGTAAAAGCTTTGCCAGACCATGCCGGTCAGTATAGGTGCGCACCAGGCGGCTCGCGATCTTTGTGCAATAGACAGGTGCTGTAACCGCACCGAATGCGTTCATCATCGCTGCGATGTCAAATCGACCAAAGTGAAACAGTTTCAAGACATTTGGATCTTCCAAAAGTTTGCACAGATTAGGTGCTTTGGTTTGCCCTTTTGCGATTTGAACCAGATGAGCAGTGCCATCCCCACTGGACAGTTGCACAACGCAAAGCCGGTCGCGCTGCGGCAATAGCCCCATCGCCTCGCAGTCTATGGCAACGATTGACCCAAGATCGAGCCCGTCTGGAAGATCGTTTTGGTAAACATGATGTGTCATGAGTGTCGTATATCCCGCGCATACCGTTTGGAAAAATTTGCTTTCAAAGGGTTACCGCCCAAGCGGCTTGGATACAAGAGCAGGGCTAAACAGTCCGCCGATTGCGTTCTCGCCAAATGATCATCAACCCGCCTGCCGCGATAAAAATAACACCCGGGAAAAGCGTCGCCCAAGGTGCTTCGTCAAAGAAAACCCAACCTAAAACGAAAGCCAGGGGGATACCAAAATAGCTGAAAGGAGCGAGATTGCTTTGTTCGGTCATTCTTAGACTGGCAACAAGGAACAGGACTGCGACACCGCCAAAGATTCCCATTGCGGAGATCCAACCAAGGTCTGTCATGCTTCGAATTTCGGTGAAGCCACCAGAAAGCAGAGTAATCGCGCCAGATGCAAGCACTGCGGAAACTTGGGTGTAGAGGCTGATAAGCGGGCCGGGTACTTCGGCGTCAATCATTCGGGCCGTGACGCTGACGAGCGCGTAAAAAGCTGCAGCACAGAGCGGCAATAATGCGTAGATTGAAAACGCGTCACTGCCCGGTTGCAGGATCAGGATGACGCCAAAAAAACCGACAAGGACGGCCCCCCATCTGATCAAACCTACTTTTTCACCCAGCAACGGAACAGCCAGCGCCGTGATAAACAGGGCATTCGCATATGAGATGGACGAGGCGGTGGCAAAGGCCATGTACCCGAGAGACATATAGAAGGTGACCTGTGCAATGGTAACAAAAAGACCGCGGGTTAACGCGAGTTTCCATTGGCGAATGAACAATGGCCGGCCTGATTTGTGCCATGTCCGAGACGCGTAAACCGCGATCACAGATGGAAAAAGCCCGAAAAAATTGCGCCACGCAGAAAGTTCCATGGCGGAATAGTGATCTGATAATAGTTTTATCACCAGCCCCATGGCATCAAACAGCGTCAATGCGATCAGGCTGAGGCAGATAGCATAACCAGTTCGATCCGAGGGGCGCATAGGTTTTTCCTGTGATGATTGGCGAAATCTATGGCGGTTTGGCGAAATGTCACGTGATCTCTAACAGCTCGCGAATTAGGTAAAAATGATATCGCTGGTTGTGATTTTTTAATCTTTACCTCGTGCAAGCTCAATTCAGAGGCTTATTCTTGGGTGTTTACTCTACCCCGGAGCGACTTGACTTCACCGCGCTGCTTTTTCCCGGCAAGCCGTCGTTTCTTTGATCCAAGAGTTGGTTTTGTGGGAATTCGGCGTTTCGGTGCGATCAATGCTTTTTCGATCAAATCGCGCAATCGGTTGCGGATGATCTCGCGGTTTCTGACCTGACTGCGGGTTTCATCGCATTGCAAAACCAGCGCGCCGTCGGATGTCCATCTGCGCCCGGCCAGCCGTCTGAGGCGGGTTTTGACAGGCCCGGGCAGGTTTGGAGAGCGTGCTGCTTCAAATCGCAACTCGACGGCAGAAGATACTTTATTGACGTTCTGTCCGCCGGGGCCGGATGCACGCATAAAGCTTTCGGTCAATTCCCAGTCTTCAATTGATATGTTGTTGTTGATTTCCAGCATGAAGGTCTTGTTGCATGAAATGCCCGCACAAAAAAGGGCCGCGCAACTAAGCACGGCCCGTTCGAATGGTTGCGGAGGTGGGATCGGTTAGACGATCATAAAGTCCACCTTGGGATCTGCCCTACTCAGGGCTGCCTCAGCAGGCGACCTCCAAAGCTGTTCCGACACCTCGCTCCAATACCTTTCTTGACACTGGATCACCTCCTTTACCTATCTATTGACGTTATAAAAATCGTCGCACAGGTTTCGGAAATCTCCAAGCTTTTTTTCGTTAATGGGCGTTAACCAATCGCGCCGTAATGATCCGGAACGGGATCAAAGCCACAAGCGCGAGACCTAATTTGACCGACCAATCTGCGATCGCAAGAGACACCCAGAGTGGCGCTTGAGGTCCTGCACCCAAGATCGGCAGAATTTCTGTGGCCCAAGAAACATCATTGGCTGGCTCGATAAAACTAAGACTGGCTGAAAATGCGATGCCAAAAAATAAGGCAGTATCAACGGTGCTCCCGACCAGGGTAGATGCCAACGGCGCATGCCACCATTTTCCGTTCCGCAGTTTTGAAAAGAGTGCGACGTCCAGCAATTGCGCGCTCAGGAAGGCGATACCCGAGCCGATGGCGATGCGGATCGTAACTAATGGGCCAAATTCACCCATGATTTGCGTCCCGACCAAAGAGCAGAAAACACCGATAAGAAAGCCGATGAAAACAACACGCCGTGCCACCTGTGCCCCATAAGCCCGGTTCATAATATCAGTGACCAAAAAGGCAAAGGGGTAGGTAAACGCACCCCAAGTGAGCCAATTTCCAAAGAGAAACTGAACAAGAATGTTGGACGCAACGACGATGGCGGCCATGGCAATAATGCCGGGGAGGTGTACGCGGGTCATGTGATATTCCGTTTTGGCAAGGGTGCGGCACTTGGTCAGCGACCGTCGCTGACGCGCGGCTTTTAGGCCTATTGATTGGCCATAGCAACCCCTTGATCGATCCCGTATTCGACGATCCGACCGCGCATGAATGGGTAGAAGTTATCGTCCGACACCATGGTCAGGCGCAACATGTCGGTATCATCTCGCCAGACGGACAAGCCTTCCAGGTTTCCAAATTTTCCTAATCTCGTTTGCAGCACGGTTTGGATGTTGTCGACGCCTTCCGGGCTGACGCTCATCGAGCGCACGCGACTGTAAAACCCAAATGGATATATCGCGCGCTCCAAGATATAGAGCAGGCCATCGGGGCCAAAATCAGCCCCTACAGGAGCGAATTCGCGGTCCACGGGCAATGTAAAAGGTTGCAACCACGGACCGTTTGGCAGTTTTCGATACACCAATGATTCGGTGGCACCTGTATTGACGCGTTCCGGAAATGAATAAATCGCGCCATCCGGGCTGACTGCCAACGCTTCAAGTCCTTGGTTTATGGACAAAGCGCGCCAAGCACGGGTGTAGGATGGCCAGCGCGCTGGGCTTTCCCAGGTATCGTAAATTAAAACTCTATGCGCGCCTTCGAAGGACACATAGATGCGACCCTCTGCGTCAATTGCCAGTCCTTCTGCATCCGTAAAGGGGTATTCCTGTTGTTTTCCGAAACGGTCGCGCAACGGTTGGGAATGGTCAATCTGGATGCTCGAAAGCATGCCATTGACGCGGATCAATTCACCTTGGGCGATGTAACCGCGATCGGTCAGTGTATGAAAACCTCCGCCGTCAGGAGAAATTTCAAGTCCGGAAAACCCGCCCATCCAATCCGCATCAGTCTCGATATCGGCGACGGCAAGGAACTTGGCAGGCAAATCAGGTGCAGGTGGTTGCGGGAAAAACCACAGCCACGGTGCAACGCCGATAGCCGCAATTATTGGGATTGCAAAACGTCGGCGCATTGAGATGGCAGATCGGCGAGGCGAATTGGGGCTCTAGGGGCGCGCGGCTTGGCGTTTGGATTTGGTGGGGGGGGATTAAGGATATTGTTGACCCAGCCTTGCGCCTCATCACACCCGTCTCCTGTGGGCGGCGGGTTCTGGTCTATGCAACCCTGCGCACCATCGGGGCAGGCAAGGCGTACGTGGAAATGGTAGTGATGCCCATACCATGGGCGAATTTTACGCAACCACGAACGGTCGCCAGTGGCCGTATTGCACATTTCGACCTTAGCACCGGGAAAGATGAATATTCGTGCGACTCTGGGGTCGGAGGCTGCTGCTTTTAGGATTTCCGCGTGTGCTGGTGTCCAGTTTTCATTGATAAACGCCCCTTTGTTTCGGCGCAACGAGACAGAGGAGATGTTTTCGCGCTCAGCTGTGCTGAGCGTTAGGTTATCGGCTGGGCGCAACCAGATATCCGCATCTAACCCAATCTGGTGGCTGGCGTGCCCTGACAACATCGGGCCACCTCGCGGCTGGCTCAGATCCCCGACATAAAGTCCGTTCCAACCCGGTTGTTTTGCTGCCTCCCGGCTTAGTTCCTGCACGAAATCAACAGTTTCCGGGTGCCCCCAATTTCGATTGCGTGATAGGCGCATTGCTTGCCAGGTTGGGCCGGTTTCTGCCAGTTGTGCCGCCCCTGCAACGCATCCCTTGGCGTAGCTGCCAAATGGGGAGGGCACGCTTTTGGAGGCAACAGGTTGTGCGCCAAATAGTTGTTTTGCAGGTTTCTGGCTGTCCTTATGCCCCGATACCCCGATGGTTGGGGCAGATGTTTTTTCTGTTGGTTCTTGGGGCGCCTCTTCCCCACAAGACGCGAGCGGACCAAGCAAAATGATTGTGGTAAACACATGCAAAAATTTCATACGAAATCCCCTTTCGGTTTCACCCATATCAGCAAAATCAATCCCAGGACGATCAAGGCGACAACAGGCATGATCCCCAGTCTCTGACTTTCGGTGATGTCAGACACGATTGCAATCAATGCGGGCGCGACAAACGACGTTGCCTTGCCAGAAAGCGCGTATAAACCAAACGCTTCTGTCATGCGCTCTGTGTTTGCCTGAAAAGTCATCATCGTTCGTGACGAGGCCTGCAATGCCCCACCGGCAGCGCCAATCAATGCCCCGGCAATATAAAACGCAATGTCCGGAGCGGATGATCCAACGGATAGAGAAATGCCGAGCACAGACGTCGGGGTCAATGTTAGAATCAATCCTGCGGTTAGGATGAGCACAATGCAACATGTCACAATGACGGGCTTGGGGCCGTGCCGGCGGTCTGCGCGCCCTCCGACCCATGAAAACACGGCACCACTTAAGGCGGCCAAGATACCAAAGATACCGATCTCGGTGATTGTCCAACCCAGAACGCCAAGCGCATAAATTCCACCAAAGGTATAAAGGCCGTTCAAAGCATCCCGGTAGAACATGGACGAACCCAAATAAGCGAACATTGAGGGGTTTTTAGGCAAGTTTTTTACCGTCTTCCATACGCCTGAAATTCCGGAAGCAAGGTTGACTGGTTTTTTTTGAAACGTCGGCGCATCCCGCGTGTAGAGAAAGAACGGGATCATAAAAAGCGTAAACCAGATCGCCGTCAGAGGGCCGACGACACGTGTGTCTGCACCGGTTTCTGGGTCCAGCTCAAAGAGCGGTGAAAGCCCTGCCAAGGTTAGACCGCTTTCTTCGGCCTGAAAAAGCAACAACATAATGACCAAGGCGAGCACCCCGCCCAAATACCCAAATGCCCATCCAGACCCGGAAATACGTCCACGTTCTTCTGGGTCCGGGTGTAGCTCTGGTAGGTAAGAGTTGGTGAAGATCGTTGCAAATTCCATTCCGATCAGGCCGACGCCAAAGAAGAACAAGGCCCAGAGAATGGAAAAATCGGATGGTTCGGTCCACCAAAGAGCGCTCGCGCCAATCACATAGAGGACAGAGAAAAACCAAACCCATGGCAGTCGCTTGCCAGACCCATCCGCAAAACTGCCCAAAATGGGGGCGAGTATTGCGATGGTGATCCCCGACGCTGTCAGGCCATACCCCCAGTATGCTTGCGCCTGTGCCTTTGCAGCTTGCGACGTCATTCCTTGGGATATTAGCGTTTCTGTGGCGGTTTGCGCAAAATAGGGACCAAAAATGAACGTAAGCAGCAGCGTGTTGTAGGGCTGGCTGGCCCAATCAAAAAAATACCAACCCCATATCCGCTTTTGCGGCGATATCATGAAAATACCTTCTCTGCTCTTTTAAACGTCAGGTAAAACAGGACTGTCGGGATCAAGCAAGTAAAGCTTTTTTAAGTGACACCCAATAGGACAGTGCTTGCCCTTTGGCCATCGCTTGCTTAACTGGAAAGGGCGTAAGGAAAGGTATACTGATGCAATCGTTGTTTCAAATTTTGATGCTTTTACTCAATGTGGTGTGGTTTTTTATTCTCGCCCACGTGATTATGAGTTGGCTCATTAATTTTCAGGTTTTGAACACGCAACAGCCGCTGGTTGCTCAGATTTGGTATGGCCTGAACCGGCTGCTTGATCCGATTTACAGCCGTGTGCGAAATTTTTTACCGGCGATGGGTGGCATGGATTTGGCACCTTTGGCGGTTTTGTTGGTTGTCGCGATCTTGCGGATTATTTTGACAAACAACTATGCGCTGTTCTTGTAGGTCAACGTTCTACGTAGAATGAAAATTCACGGTAACGCACGATAAGGCTTGTCCGCGAATCCGTACTATGGGATTCTGCAGCAACAGAGCAGAAACCTTTACAGGATGAATATGTCAGGCCCTCCCGACTTGCTGCGCGACGTTTTTGGCTTTGACGGATTTCGCCCCGGGCAGGAGGCGATAGTACAAGCCGTCAGTGCAGGCGAAAACGTGTTGGCGATCATGCCGACGGGAGGCGGAAAGTCTCTTTGTTTTCAGCTGCCTGCATTGATGCGCGATGGCGTAACGGTTGTGATCTCTCCCCTGATTGCTCTGATGAGAGATCAAGTGCGCGCACTCCAAGAAGCCGGCGTAGCGGCAGGAGCATTGACCTCCGGGAATACACCCGAGGAGACGGACGCAGTTTTTGATGCGCTAGAAGCTGGACAGCTCAAATTACTATATATGGCACCAGAACGCTTGGCGGCGGGATCAGCGTTCGGACTGTTACGCAGGATCGGCGTATCAATGATTGCGGTGGACGAGGCGCATTGCGTCAGCCAATGGGGTCACGATTTTCGGCCGGATTATTTGCGGATCGGAGCCTTGCGTCGGGAGTTAGGTGTTCCGCTTGCTGCCTTTACCGCCACCGCTGATGCCGAAACGCGCGCTGAAATCATCAATAAGCTATTTGGCGATGAGTCTCCGCGGTGTTTCTTAGGTGGCTTTGACAGACCCAATATTCACTTGGCGTTTGCGGCCAAAGATGCACCCCGTCGCCAAATTTTGGAGTTTGCCGCTGCGCGAAAAGGGCAGTCGGGGATTGTCTATTGTGGGACCCGCGCCAAGACCGAAACCCTTTCCAAGGCGCTAAGCGATGCTGGTCATACTGCGCTGTTTTATCACGGTGGAATGGATGCTGAGGATCGCCGCATCGCAGAACGACGTTTCCAACAGGAAGACGGCTTGGTTGTTGTGGCCACGGTTGCTTTTGGTATGGGGATCGACAAGCCCGACATTCGGTGGGTCGCGCATGCCGATTTACCAAAATCAATCGAGGCCTACTACCAAGAAATTGGCCGGGCTGGGCGAGATGGTGCACCAGCAGAAACGCTTACGTTATTCGGGTCTGATGATATTCGTTTGCGACGCAGTCAAATTGATGAGGGTCTGGCACCGCCGGAACGCCGCAGTGCTGATCATGCACGTCTAAACGCGCTTTTGGGTTTGGCAGAAGCGTTGAAGTGCCGTCGCGAGACTTTGCTCGGCTATTTCGGGGAAACCGAAGTGACCTGTGGGTCCTGTGATTTGTGCGACAACCCACCGGAGATTTTTGATGGAACCGTTGCGGTGCGAAAGGCGCTCTCCGCTATTTTACGGACAGAGGAGTGGTTCGGATCGGGTCATCTGATTGACATTCTCTTGGGCAACGAAACGGATAAAGTTCGACAGCGCGGTCATAGTTCTTTGCCAACATTTGGCGTCGGTAAAGAATATGACAAACGCCAATGGCAGGCGGTATTTCGGCAAATGATGGGGCATGATTTGGTGCGGCCCGACCCTGAAAGACATGGCGCGTTGCGCATGACGGACGCGGCGTTACCGATCCTGCGTGACCAGTCAACAATAGAGCTTCGTCGTGACAGTATCAAAAAAGCAGCGACGCGGCGGACCGCAGTGAAAATGTTGGTTTCCGAAGAAGATGCGCCGTTGTTATCAGCCCTGAAAGCCAAGCGTCGCGCCTTTGCGGAAGCAGCCAAAGTGCCCGCCTATGTGATTTTCAATGATCGAACCCTGACCGAAATGGCGGAACAGAGGCCAAAAACGCTGGATCAAATGGCGCAAATAGGTGGGGTTGGAGCCAAAAAGCTGGAAAGATACGGGGCGGCGTTTTTGGGTGTTATCGTTGGAGAAGTGCAACACATGCATCCCAAAAGACGCCAGTTGGCGGGTCGTTCGGCAGGATCTGTCTATGATCAATTGCTCGAGGCCCAAGCATCTCTGGCACGTGGAAAAAACGGTCAGGACAAGTTGTTAAGTTGCTCCTCTGCGCAACTGGCAAAACTGGCGCAACTACCGAATGCGGATGAAAAGATACTCGAAAGGCTGTTGGGAGATCGGCGAACAGAACGTTTCGGGCTGGCGTTTTTGGACGTCCTGCGTGAAGCGGGCTGAGAAGTTTATTTCATCCAGCAAGTATGCGTTGGAACCGAATTTAAGTGTGTTTGGAGGATGCATTTTGATCTCGGAAAAATGATCTGTTAAAACTGGCAGAAACTATCTGCGACACTAGTTACGGAACAAATAAGGACGTTGCGACGTCGCTAGCCAAAAAAAGAAAGACGATAAGAATGTTGGTATTGTTGTCACCTGCAAAGAACGTAAACGAAAATCGGGCAGCTGGACAGGCGACGACGGTTCCACAGTTTTTGGATCAAGCTCAGGAATTGATTTCAATTTCCAGAACATGGACTGCTACCGAGATTTCGGATCTGATGAAAGTTTCTGCAAAAATTGCAGAACTTAATGTCGAACGGTTTGCGTCCTGGTCCAGAGTGTCCGGCGCCGCGCAAGCGGCGGCAGATATGTTTGATGGGGATGTTTATAAGACGTTGGAGATGGCAACTGTGGACGACGCCACCCGTGCAGATGCGGCGCGACGGCTTAGAATTTTATCGGGGCTTTATGGGTTGTTGCGTCCGACAGATGATGTCTGCGCGTACAGGTTAGAAATGGGCCGGAAAATTCCGGGCCACCCAGCGGGAAATCTGTATAAATTCTGGGGATCTAAAATTGCGGATGCTTTGGTGCGTGATGCTACTGCGCTGGATACTGATATCATTTTAAATTTGGCATCGGATGAATATGCAAAATCTGTGGATCGTAACGCATTGGGAAATCTGCGCTTTATAACACCACGTTTTGAAGAAGATCGAAAAGGTGTTCGTAAGGTGATATCTTTTTCTGCCAAACGCGCGCGTGGTGCGATGGCGCGTTGGATTCTAGAAAACGGCCATACCAAGGGGGACGTATTGCCCTTTTTTAACGTAGGGGGATATACCTACGATAAAGATGCGTCTTCTCCTGATCGCCCGGTTTTTTTAAAATCGACAAGCTAAAAGAGATCGAACAGCAGCGTAAATTCACCGCCAAACAAGTAGAAGGTTCAGCGGTGTCATACTGAGTCTTGTTTAAAAAAACGCTGATGGCTTTCCTTACGATTTATGGTTAGAGAAATCTGATTTTGAGTAAGTGACCTGCGCCCCAAGTTCCCTCCAGCTTTGCGCGGAGTCCTTGGGGTTAGATCTTTGGCGCTAGGCAGCCATCTTGTCCATGTCCTTTCTCTGCAAGAATTCCATCGGCGTCAGGTTGCCCAATGCTGAATGTGGTCT
>JBDWVP010000033.1:0-6836 GCA_039983935.1 Roseobacter sp.
TGCGCGCTCCTGGTAGCCGGGTGCCAGTTTTTTTGTGGCGAATTGCTTCGCGGTTTCGCGAAACGCCTTTTGATCTTCTGTTGGCTGGAATTGCATCGGCGCTCCTTGTCATCAATGACCGGAAATATGCTTTGGTAAAAACCTAACAACTGTTAGAATGCAGGTCAAGCGAAGATTTTGATGGAGGATGCCAACAATGGAAAACACGCAGCAGAGGGAAACCTTCGGGACCATGCTTTCGCCCATTCGCGCAGGCCGACGCACGTTGCGAAACCGGGTCATCATGGGGTCGATGCACACGCGGCTGGAAACCGAGCCTGACAGTATCGCCAAGCAGATTGCATTCTACGCGGAGCGTGCGCGAGGGGAGGCGGCGATTCTGGTCACGGGCGGGTTTTCACCCAATGCCGAGGGGATATTCGATCCCAAAGGTCCGCGTATCGATGACCCCGATCAGGCTCGGCACTTGCGCCCAATATGCGAAGCGGTTCAGGCCGAAGGCAGCCTGATCTGCGCCCAGCTTCTTCATGCCGGGCGCTACGCAAAGATCGAAGGCTGCGTCGCGCCGTCACCGATTCGATCCCCGATCAACCGTTTCGTCCCGCGTGAAATGACCGACGCCGACATCCGCCGCACCATTGCGGATTTTGCCTCCGCTGCCGCCAATGCTCAGGCGGCGGGATTCGATGGCGTCGAAATTATGGGATCCGAGGGGTATCTTATCAACGAATTCACCGTCACTCATACCAACAAGCGTGAAGACGGCTGGGGCGGAAACGCCGAGAATCGGCACCGCTTTCCGGTCGAGATCGTGCGCGCGGTGCGTGAACGCTGCGGACCTGGCTTCCTTATCATCTATCGCATTTCGGCTGCCGATCTGGTCGAGGGCGGCGCGCACAGCGATGAAATCGCCGCGCTCGCTCGCAAGATCGAGGCGGCGGGGGCCGACATTCTGAACACCGGCATCGGCTGGCACGAGTCGCGCGTGCCGACGATAGCCTACCCGGTTCCGCGCGGCGCCTGGCGCAAGGCGGCGGCCAACGTCAAGGCTGCAGTTTCGATCCCGGTAGTCGCCTCCAACCGGATCAACACGCCGGAGCTTGCAGAGGACATCCTGACCTCCGGGGACGCAGACATGATCTCAATGGCCCGGCCCTTTTTGGCTGACCCCCATTTCGTGAAAAAAACGCGCGAGGGCCGCGCAAACGAGATCAACACCTGCATCGCCTGCAACCAGGCCTGTCTGGATTTCATCTTTTCCAGCCGACCTGTGAGCTGTCTAGTCAATCCACGGGCGGGTCGCGAAACCGAATTTCGGGACACGCCGACAGAATCACCAAGCAAGTTGGCCGTTGTCGGCGGCGGTGCCGCCGGTATGGCCACGGCCGCCGAGGCGGCACGGCTGGGCCACGACGTTACGCTGTTCGAAGCGCAGGACAAGCTGGGCGGACAACTGAACCTGGCGCGCGCGGCACCGGGCAAGGACGAGTTCGACGAAACCTTGCGCTATTATACCGGTCAGATAAATAAACACGGAGTCAAGTTGCGTCTGGGGCAGAGGGCCGGCCTGGACGATCTGAACGGCTTCGATCATGTGGTAATCGCCACAGGTGTTACGCCGCGCATTCCCGACCTGCCGGGCGCGGACCATCCCAGTGTGGCGACCTACGCCGAAATCCTGTCCGGCGAACGCGCGGCGGGTGACACTGTCTTGGTGATGGGGGCAGGGGGCATCGGCCATGACGTGGCCGAGTTCCTCGTGACCGGACCGGCCGAGGCCCACAACCCCGACGCATTCTGCGAGACATGGGGCGTAGACCCGAAATTTGCCGTGTCGGGCGCGTTGGTAGGCGATCCGTTGGCACTGAAACCATCGCGCCGCAAGGTGGTCATGCTTCAGCGAAAGAACTCGAAACCGGGCGCGGGCCTTGGGGTTTCGACGGGCTGGATTCTGCGCAATGCCCTTCGCAAGCACGGAGTCGAGGCCTTGGTCGGGGTGGTCTATGAACGCATCGACGACGCGGGGTTGCATATCCTCATGGACAACGGAGAGCCAAAGGTCATCGCCGCTGACACGATCGTGCTCTGTACCGGTCAGGAACCGGAGCAGGCCTTGGTCGACGAGCTTGTTGCGCGCAGCGTCACCGTCACGATGATCGGCGGGGCGAAGGAGGCGGCTGAACTTGATGCGCTGCGCGCCATCGATGAAGGGGTGCGTCTGGCGCAAAGTCTCTGAACCGGGGGCGGGAGGCCGAACCCGGAGATAGGCAGGTGCAGCAGGCGGTTCGTGATGCCATCTCCATGGAAATCCGATCGGCGATGGAAATCACTAGAGGGTGAAGAGGAATCTCCACGCCCTCACCCAGCAACACCTGTCCGCCCCACCATCGCCATCAGCGTGGCGGTCATCGTGGCGACGAGCTTTTCGTCCTCGCCCTTCATAGCATAGGCGCGCGCCTCGCATACCGTGAGGGTTCGTCCGGGTTTGACAACCTCGGCCACAAAGCGAAACCGCTCGCCATCCGCCGGATTGAGCAAGTTGATCTTGAATTCCGCTGTCAGCACCGCGGCCTCGGGAGGCATCAGCGAAAAACCCGCATAGCCGCAAGCACTGTCGAGCGCGGTCGATACGATCCCTGCGTGCAGAAACCCATGCTGCTGGGTCAGCGCATCATCATGCGCCATCTCCAGAACGATACGCCCGGGCGCGAGTTCGGCAATGGTGATCCCCATCGTGCGCATCACCTTCTGGCGGTTGAAACTCTCGCGCACGCGCGTATCGAAGTCAGAGTTTCGCGGCTCGAAATTTGGCATGGTCTGACTTCTCTCCTTTCGTCATCAAATGATAACCAATTCAGGCAGGTGGCAATTGCGCGGTTGGTCGTAACACATGGCGTCCCGCACCGGAGAGCGGGCGCAGCCGTCAGTTCACTGGACGAAAGCAGCCCGATTCTCGGCGACGAAATCGCGGAAGCGGCGGGCCGGGCGCCCAAGTACGTCATTGACGGTGGTCTCGATGCCCGCGAGATAGCCCTTTGGGGCAATGGAGGCGAGTTCCACCATGGCTGCGGCGACCTCTTCCTGCATTTCGTCGGCGATCATGGCCGCCTTTGAGTCCTCCGCCGACAGGGGCGTGCAGTTGACGGAGCGTCCGGTCTCCTCGGACAGAACAGTGGCGATATCCTCACCTGTCAGGGCCTCGGGGCCGGTCAGGCCATAGACCTTGCCTTCGTGCCCCGGTGCGGTCAGCGCCTCTGCGGCGACATCGGCGATGTCGCGGGCGTCGACCCAGGCCACTGGTCCGCCCAGACCGTCGTAATAAACACCGTCCTTCGCAATGTTACCGGCCTGCCACAGTAGGTTCTGCATGAAATAGGTCGGCTGGACGAAGGTCCAGTCAAGCCCGCTTTCCTTTACCAGTTCCTGCGTTTCGGAATGCCACTTTCCAAAGGTCACCTTGGCCTTGGGCGCCGCGCCCAAGCCGGTGGCCAGAACGACATGGCGCACGCCCGCGGCCTTTGCCGCTTCGATCACATTCGCTTTCCAACGGCGCATGTCCAGATGGGCGGGCGTCACGAGATAGATCTTTTCGGCACCGGCACATGCCTTTGCCAGTGCGGCGGGGTCGGAGAAATCGGCGGTGACGGTCTCACATCCCTTGGCCTTGAGGGGGGCGACTTTGGCCGGATCGCTGGTGACTGCGCGCAGTTTCGCGCCCTTGGCCAGGAGGGTGTCGACAAGGGGGGCGCCGGTCGTGCCGGTTGCGCCGAAGACGGTTATCATGGCGTTTCCTTTCGCAGGTCTGCAATGGGTTTCATCGTTTCGGGATTGCTGATCGAGGACAGGTCGCCCGGATCTTCGCATAGATAAGCCGCGCGAATGATCCGGCGCATCGTCTTCATGCTGCGGGTCTTGGGCAGTGCCTCAACAAAATGGATCTCGCGCGGGCGGAATGGCTTGGAGACGACCTTTCCCACCTGGTCCTTGAGCCGTTCGACGAGGCCCGCATCGGGCGTCACACCCGGCGCCGCTACACAGATGCAGACCACCGCCACGCCCTTGATATCGTCGGGCGCGGCGATGGCGGCAGCGTCCACTACCTCTCCGGTGCCGGTCAGGGCTGCCTCGATCTCGGGCGGACCGATACGCTTGCCGGCAATGTTCAACGTGTCATCCGAACGGCCGAGGATATACCATGTGCCGTCTGGATCGCGGCGAACCCAATCGCCGTGCCGCCAAACGCCCGGGAAGGTGGACCAGTAGGTTTCCAAATATCGCTGCCGGTCGCCCCAGATGGCCGGGGTCAGGCCCATGGGCAGTTGGCTCACAATTAGTTCGCCCACCTCGCCCGGCGCGGCTTCGCTTCCATCCTCGCGCAGCACTTTCGCGCCCACACCCAGAGCCTGGGCGGAAAATCCGCCGGGCTTGATTTCGTGTAGAACGGTCGAGGTTAGGATGGCCCCGAACAGCTCGGTCCCGCCGGATATGTTCAGCGGCACAGCGCGTCGGCGGCAGATATGGTCAAGTTGCCAGAGCCAGGCGTCGTTGGTCCAAGGTTCACCGGTTGAGGCAACGATGCGCAGGGGCGAAAGATCGTAACCGGAAAGAGGCGCGGGATCCTGTGTCATGAACTGTCGCACCAGCGTAGGTGCAACGCCAAGGTGGGTAACGCCCATCTCCGAGGCGAGGCGTAGCAGCCGGAAGGGGTCGTCGGGCATCGAAGGCGCGCCCTCGGCCAACACCAGCGTCGCCCCCGAAAGCAGTACCGACAGAAGCGTGAGCGGCCCCATGACCCAGCCCATGTCGGTCATCCACATATGCCGATCATCGCGTTTCATGTCGAGGCACAGTAGGAAATCCGCCGCAGCCTTGGCCTGCACACCGATATGGGTGTGCACCACGCCCTTGGGCCGGCCGGTCGTGCCCGAGGTATAGGCGATGAGCAACGGCGCGTCGGCTTTCACCGGATGGGCGGGCTGCGTCGGGTCTGCATTGTCGACACTCTCCTCCCAGTCGAGATCGCGGGCCGGATCGGCCGCCGCACCACCAAACCGCCGCAGGCTGAACACGGTATGGATCGAAGGCACATCTTTCAGGGCTTCGGCCATCGCGGCCTCCATCCAGACGGGCTTGCCGCGCCGGGGCGTAGCATCCGCCGTCAGCACGGCCACCGCCCCGGCATCCTTGAGGCGGCTGACGATGGCGGTCGGCGCGAAGCCCGAGAACAGCGGCACCGCCACGGCGCCCAGCCGGGCAATACCCAGAAGCGCCGCCGCGATTTCGGGGATCATCGGCATGTAGATGCCTATCGCCTGACCAGGCTTCACCCCGCGCGTGGCAAGGGCCGAAGCGATGCGGGCAGCTTCGGCAGCGAGTTCAGCATAGGTCCAGCGGCGGCGGCTTCCATCCTCACCGACCCAGTCGATCGCCGTCTTGTCCGCCAACCCCTCCGAGATGCGCGCATCAAGGCATGTCTCTGTCAGGTTCAGATCGCCGCCAACGGCCCAATGGATCGATTCGGGCCCTTGGGAAATATCGCGAAGCTGTGTGTAGGGCCGGTTGAAACAGATGCCGGCATAATCGATTATTCGGCCCCAGAACCACTCCGGTTCGACGTTGGCACGTCGGGCTAGATCCTCGTAACTATCCGCGCCGCAGTCATCCAGGAAAGCGGCAAGCGTACTTGAACGCCGAATGTCAGAGTCTGGCTGAAACATCTGTCACCTTTCTTCAACGTAGAGAAAGTCGCACCGTTGGCGCGCCCAGTTGGGGGGTAACTCTGGACACAGCTTAGTGGCAGGGTCTTGTGACAGACACTGCCACCAGCGGTCAACCGTGCATCGACAAGCCACCTGAGACCGAAATCACCTGACCAGTGATGAAGCCGGCGTCGTCCGACGACAGGAAGCAGATGATTCCGGGGTAATCTGTCGGCTGCGCCAGGCGCTTCATCGGAATGGCCCGTTTGAGACCCTCGGCGATCTTTTCACCAGCGTCGCCCTGAGCAACCTGGGCGAACAGCGGCGTGTCGGTCGGCCCGGGCGCAACAGCGTTCAACTGAACGCCCTTGCGCGCTAGTTCCCGTGCTACCGTTTTGGTAAACGAGATGATGCCGCCTTTGCAGGCAGAATAAACCGCTTCGCCGGACGAACCGACGCGACCAGCGTCGGAGGCAATGTTAACCACGCGGCCGCCCCCGTTTTTGACCATGCCCGGAAGCACCGCATGATGCATGTTCAAGGGGCCATAAAGGTTGATGTCGATGACCTTTTCCCAGAGGCCGGAATCGGTATCGAGGAACGGCTTGATCTCATCCCATCCTGCGTTATTAACCAGTACGTCGATCGGGCCTCCGGCCTCGAATTCAGCCACCGCCTTGTCGACCTGGCCGCGATCGGTGATGTCCGCCTTGAATGCTTGTGCCTTGCCTCCCGAGCCCTGGATGATACGGGCCGTTTCCTGCGCGCCCTCTTCGTTCAGGTCAAAAACCGCAACCTCGGCGCCTTCTTCGCCGAAACGTTCGCAAACCGCGCGCCCTATGCCGCTGCCGCCGCCGGTTACGATCACGCGTTTTCCGCTCAGTCCTCGCATATGGAAATTCTCCTGTCCCGCTAACACCTTGAAAATGAAATTGATTTTAAGTGCCCAACAAGTTATTCTAACAACCTTTAGAATTTTTGCAAAGGACACCTTTGAAAAGTGGCAGCCAAGCGACTACAGCGACTGGTACGAAAGCCTGATGCAATCAGGAAAGCCGACGATGAGCTGAGCAAAGCAGAGAGAACGCGCGAGTGCGTTCTCTCTGCGGCCGGCCGCCTTTTCCGGCAAGAAGGCTT
>JBDWVP010000034.1:0-6611 GCA_039983935.1 Roseobacter sp.
ATTGAAGTCGCGCATATGATCCGGAAAGGTCAGTTTGACCAGTCAGAGCAGTCTGGCTTTGCGCAGTTCGCAGCACTCGCTGGATAGGTGTGGCCGCTAGAAAAGCTACCTTCGCCGCGGCGGAATCTTTGCGACACTACCCTCAAACATACAAGAGCGGGAAGAGGGCGCGAGATTGATCCGCCCGGAAGAACTGCGCAAGCTGGGAGAGGATACGGTTGTCGCGCTGATCCAGACTTGAGCCAAGCGTCTTCTGGATGATCTGCTGAGTGGCGATCTGATCGGTGCCAAATTTATTTTGCGCTATTTTGAAGAAATTCGTCCCAATAATTTCCCTATCTCGAAAACTTTCTGCAAGGTTCGTTTCAGATATTCTCCTTAAATTTAGCTTGCGTAGGGTCTGACGTTGCTGGGATCCGGGGGACACTTAACATGGCAAGAATTGCTCTTTGGACATTTGATGAAACATCTGGCGCGTCGGTTGCAACGGATTCAGAGGTCGGTGACGGCACGGTTCAATCCGGTACTTTCGTGGGCGGCGCATCGACAAACAATTCAGGGGCGGCAACCTTTGACGGGTTTGACGATTACGTCGAAATTCCCCACGACCCTGGCTTCGAGCTTGATACCGGTTCAATTGTGATCACATTTACACAGCAAACTGCTTCGCTGGGCGACCTTCCGTTTGATGAAAACCCCGCGCAAACATTACTGTCTCGCGACGCCAGTGGCTTTGATGGTGGGGGGCACCTTACGATTTTCGTGAGATCTGATGGAAGCATCGGGGTGCGCCACCAAGACACGGAAAATTCATACGAATTTGGAGGCGGCAACGTCCCCGTCGGGGACACAGCAACAGTGACATACACTTGGAGTCCGACCGGCAGCCAATTAATCGTTGATGGTGTTGTGGTTGACACTGGTTCCCAAGCATTGACGCTGGCCGGAAACTCAGAGCCCATTACAATCGGTGTATCGCAAGCGAATAGCGACGACAATGTTGCGAACGACCTTGGGGCGTTCTTTCATGGGGAGATTGAAGGCGTCGCGCTTCATGATGAAGTTATCGAAGGAGGTACAATTGCTTGTTTCACAAAGGGAACCATGATCCTAACGCCCAGTGGGGAAGTTTCCGTAGAAAGCCTGCGTGTCGGTGATCTTGTCTGCACTATGAACAATGGGCCACAACCCATTCGCTGGCTAGGGTCACGAATTGTCACGTTAGATAAAAAAAATGCCGGTCCGGATAAGTTGCATCCAGTTCGCATTCATTCGGGTGCGCTGGGGGCGGGTCTCCCAAAGCGGGATCTATGGGTGTCCCGGCAGCATCGTATGCTCATCTCCTCAAAAATTTCTGAACGTATGTTTGTTCGGCCCAATGTTCTGAGTGCTGCGGTGAAAATGACAGCATTGCCGGGCATCTATGTTGATGAAAACATTCGGAATGTAGAGTATTTTCATCTGATGTTTGACCAACACGAAATAGTCTTTGCTGAAGGCGCACCGACAGAAAGTTTGTATGCTGGGCCGGAGGCAATGAAAGCTGTTCCTGTGAAAATGCAGCAGGAAATTCTGTCTCTATTCCCTGAGCTGTTAGCAGAAAACTGGATGCCTACCCCTGCCTTTCCAATTTTGAGGGGGGCAATGCTAAAGCAGCTTGTGTCTCGACATTTAAAGAACAAGCGCCCGTTGCTCGAGGTGTTTGAAGGGCATCGTCAACTTGTTGGGGCCTGCCGAAGGGTCCGTTAAACTCGCCCGATCAAGCTGCCTTCAACTCACACGTGATGTCGTCCCAGATGCCATGGGCATCTGAGCGGGATTGTCGATAGGTGGGTGCGGACATTGTGTGGCGTCGGGGACGAAATACGGTTTGGACTTGATCGTGGACAGACAAAAATCGTTGTGCTTGTCTTGGCGATTTGAAACGACCCATTGTCTTCTCTCGTCGCTGCGTCGGTCTGTGCGATCCCTCAGATGGGACTGTTGCATAAATCATCTAATCCCAGCTTTATACCGTAACATGTTGATTTCATGCCGCCAAACCAAATAGCTGGGTGACAAAGGCGACTTCGCCGCGAACCCCTGGTTGTCGGTTTTGAATATGTCCGTTTTTGATCGTCCTGATGGTTTCCATTCCTTGCAGTGTCGCCTTGGCGGACCTCAATGATCTGAAGCTTTGTCGGTAACCTAGTAACCTCTTGAGGGCGGCATGATCGCTTTCAACACGGTTGTTTCGATACTTTTTGTCGATATGCGTGATGTAATCAAAGTGTGGATCATACCGATGATTTATATCGCGTATGACTTTGCGGTAGGTGGGCGCTTTGTCTGTGCAGATTGAGACTGGCCGATGAAGACGAACCCGTTCGATAGCCTTATTTAGAAAGGCTTTAGCTGCCTTAGAATCGCGCCGCGCAGTCAGTCGGAAGTCCACTAGTTGACCGTCCGCATCAATAGCTCGCCATAGGTAACGCCATTTCCCACCGACTCGTATATAGGTTTCGTCAACGTGCCAATTCAGGCTTGCGCGATGTAAGTGGCGTTCTGTTCGCTTTGCCAGTTCTGGCCCGAATTTTTGAACCCATCGAAAAACCGTCGATCGATCCACATCAACGCCGCGTTCGCCCAGAAGGTCTGCGACATCTTGATAAGACAACGGGTAACGCAGGTACATCCGCACAGCGCACAAAATGATCAATGACGGAAAACGATGACGTTTGAATGGCTGTTTTCTAAGCATATTTGTCCCCTGCCCTCCCTCAAATTAGCGGGTAACAAGTTAATGCAACAGTCCCCTCTGAGGTGGGTGGACATGCTCGAAGATCGAGCGAAGACGCTATGCCAGTTTCCAGAGAAGGGCAAGCCGTACAAGGACGGTTACAGGGTTCTGGTGGCCGACAGAGGCTATAGGATCTACTACCGCATCGATTATGAGCGTGAGACCGTGATCATCGTACACTTTCTGGGGTCAAGACAGGGATTGCCAGACTAGTGGCTGGTTTGGCGCCTCTTGGTGAGAGGAACGCTTTTCTGCCGCGCCCAACCGCTTTGACACCGTGACCGACTGCCACTAGCATCTGCCGAAGAAGTAGGCCAGCATCACAGTCGGAGTTGGGAATGTTCTTTTTTTGCATTTTTATTTTATTATTTGTGTTCCACATTACTATTGGATTTATATCCAATGATATTGGGTTTTTGATCAGCGTCTCGATTGCAACCTACGTTGCCTCAATTGCTACGTTGCTTGTTCCAGCGGTTTCAAAGAACCTCCCGCATAAGGCTATTAAGACTAGGGTTCTTGCGTCTTTCTTGGTTTTGCTCTGTTGGTTAATCTTGTTTGTTCCAGAACTTTTTCCGTATTCGGGGAAAAATTGGGGATTTCTTCTTTCTTGCCTGCTCGTTTCAGCAGCAACCTCTCACATCATAGTTTGGTGTTCACAGCGATTGCGCGAGCATCTCTTTACCCAAAGGAAAAACCATGGCGGATAACAGTATTACAGCACGTTTCCAAGACGGCCTTGTCTGGGTCACAGATGGGATAGGGGTCACAGACAATATTTCAATCAACTCTATTGATATTGGTTCCGCGATTCTCTCAACGGGACAGAGCTATTCGTCTGTATTTCATAGCGTTTTTGTCAACCAACATGAAGCTTTGATCAATGGTACGACCAGAGCCAGCATCTCTCGCCAAGGTGAAGTGTTAAGCGCCCTAGAAACATCGTAAAAATTTGCTGGGGTTGCTAAAGGTTTTACTGTTGCAGGGTATGCTCTAGGCCTAGCTAGTACTGCTGCAGAAGCTGCGCGTGAGCTTGGAAACGATAATCTCGCGGGTGCCGTTAGAGAAACTGGTACTGGACTTGCTGCTCTTTACGGCAGTTCACTTGTCGGTGGTGTGGTTGCTGAAGTTGTAGTTACAGGAGCTGTGGCAGCTGGGGGTGGATTTCTAGCGGCTACAGCGGCCACGGCAACTGTCGTCGTTACTTCTGCCGGTGTGGCGATAGCGATCACCAATATCTCAGATAATAATGCTGCGGGGATAGAAGAAAACTTAATTGTCGCTGGTGAGAAAGCGGCAGAGCTTCTTGGCTTTGAGTTCAGCAATGACCCCCAAGAGTTCATTGAAAATTTCTTGGCGGCACATCCAAATCACGACATTCTGACAAAAGAAAATATTGTCAATATCGCTAAGCTTTTGCAGTCTGTGGAGCGCTATCCTAGCCTTGGTAGACCAGTTCATTCCGAAACACTTGGCACTGACCAATGCTTCCTAGCTGACACATCAATCCGGATGTGGCCACGTGATCCATCTATCAAACCGCGTTTGGACGGCAGCTACGACGAAGAGCTGGTGCTTTCGAAGGTCTGGCATAAGCCGATTAGCGAAATCGCAGTCGGCGACATTATTGTGGCTTACGACAAGCAGGGGCGGCTGCAACCGGATCGCGTGACGCGGACGATGCAGAACAACGCAACCCATATCCTAGACTTCTGGGGCACGGGCGTCACACCTGGCCACGCCTGCTATTGCGCCGATGGCCCGTTCAAGGGCGAACACGCGCCCATCATGGACATTTTGCGCACCGACACGGCCATGATGCGCACGGATGGTACGATGTTCCGTGCGACGACCAATTGCGAGGTTGGCTCGATCGGGGACCGGATGATCCACGCTGAGGCAAGCGTTCAAAAGCCAGACGGCTCATGGAGGTTCTGTCGCAAGGTTTGGGCGGTTGGTTAGACTGGCTCGCGAGTGGTAGGTGTGCGTTTTATTTTTGAAAGCGAGCACCTAACTGTGACGATTGATTTCAAAGGGAACCATTTCCCTAAGAGCGTGATCCTTTACGCTGTGTTTGTCTATGTCCGCTACAGTGTCTCGTATCGGGATCTGGAGGAGATCATGGCTGAACGCGGCGTTGAAATCGATCATGCCACGTTGAACCGCTGGGTGGTGAAATTCTCGCCGCTGATCGCAGCAAATGCCCAAGCCAGAAAGAGGCCGACCGCAATTTCTTGGCGCATGGATGAAACCTACATCAAGGTTCGCGGCAAGTGGACGTATCTTTACCGTGCGGTCGACCGCGATGGCCAAACCCTTGATTTCATGCTGTCGGAGCGCCGCGATACCGCCGCTGCGCGCAGGTTTTTCAAGCGTGCCGTTGGCACCAACGGTATCCCAGATCGAATTGCCATCGACAAGAGCGGCGCCAATCTGGCTGGCTTGCAAAATCTAAACGTAATCCTCAAGTTCACCGGTTCTGGAAAGACTATCAAGATTGTCCAATCCAAAAATCTCAATAATGTCGTCGAACAGGACCACCGTTTCATCAAACGCATTACCCGGCCCATGCTTGGTTTCAAGGCGCTGCATTCGGCAGCATCCACGCTGGCCGGAATTGAAACAGCCCATATGATCCGCAAGGGCCAACTTGGTCAAAACGGGGCCTCACCATTCAAGCAGTTTGCAGCGCTCGCAGCATAACTGCATCCAATGGTTGCAGACTTTCAAACCTCATAATATTTGCGACAGAACCGAAGTCATCAGGCTACAATCAGCGAAGCCGAGGCGAAACCCTAATGGGCCGCTGGAAGACCGTTATCGGGTCAAAGCTCAAGGCGCGCACCTTCAATAATCAGAAAACCGAAGCCAATATTGGCGTCCGCGTGCTCAACCGGATGACCGAACTTGGCCGCCCCAATTTCGAACGCACCGCCTGAGTTCCGTCTCGGGGAGGGCGCGTTCCAAGAGCCAACTGATCTGTGCAACAAGGCCCTCCGACACGGTCTTGATCGGATTACTTTGTGAGGAGGCTACTGGCTTCCCTCTGTTTTCCCTACGGTGAGCCGTTGGGTTCGAAACGCACGCCAGGATGTAAATGGAGCGATCATGATTGCGGCTACAGCGACGAACTTCGCCAGTTCCGCAATCTCGCGCATTGTGTGAGTAATACCCACAAATGCTGTCGCGGCTGTCAAGGCCGTGAGCGTTCCAGCGATCCTTATCCTAAGAGAGTAGTCCAGTTTTCTGCCAACGACCCATAGCGCAGTGGCAAATACTAAAGCAGACGGAAGAATGAAAAGGGCGAAGTAGATTGGTATTAGAAAAAAGCTTCCGAAAAATGTCGCGATGGGAGTAAACATAGCCGCGCGAAGGTCGCCACTTATGCCAGCGACGACTAAACCCGCAGCGATCCCACCAATGAGAGTGCTTCCGATCATCGTTAGAATGACGAAAGATAGAAATCTGGCTACTGTATTACGGTCTTTTTGATTTATTATCATTGCGATTAGTTAACATGACACATCGCGAATGTTGAAGCGCGTTTCTGTAAGGACACCGGAAGCAGCCGTTGGCACAGCCGCAGCAAAATGGCGCTCTGTCCCGCACATTACCAGTTCGTGCACTACGCAGCGAACGGCAATGTGTCCCGAACCAGCCACTCGCGATCAGCGCAGCGAAGGTCTCCTGCGAGCCCAGTTTACCGAATGCTGCACGGTGCCTGAGTGTCTGCTTTCAAAAGTTATTCACTATGAGTAACGTCGTTTCGAGCTAGTGGAGCAACTGTGTGCGCAAACCCAAGGGTCGGCTGACCGACGTTTTTGACTTGCCG
>JBDWVP010000035.1:2500-6648 GCA_039983935.1 Roseobacter sp.
GATAACGAATAAAATGGATGGTCTACGTTGCCTGACCGCACGTAGCTGGATTTATCTCAAGAAACTGGTCTTAATCAGTGTAATGTGGCTAGATGCTCGGCGTATCTAAGCCCTTTTTAGTAGTCCTCAATTTTATAAAATCTTAGATTTTTTGTCTCAGAGCTTTTTGCTTCTGAGGTTTTGTTGTTTGACTGACTAGGACATTATGCTGGACACGCTAGTGGCATTTTAGACGTTCCTTTTGGGATGCTAAGATGGGCATTAGCAATGAGAATAATCAAGTGACTTAAGGGCATTTAGTGGATGCCTTGGGATGCACAGGCGATGAAGGACGTGATACGCTGCGAAAAGCGTCGGGGAGCTGCGAATAAGCTTTGATCCGATGATATCCGAATGGGGAAACCTACCTTAGATGTCTAGAAAATTTAAGGTGTTCTTAATTGAACATCTTATCTTTCTAGATATCGATAAAAGGTATCTGCACCTGAATAAAATAGGGTGTATGAAGCGAACGTGGGGAACTGAAACATCTAAGTACCCATAGGAAAGGACATCAACCGAGACTCCGTCAGTAGCGGCGAGCGAACGCGGACCAGGCCAGTGGCAATAGTAAGAAAAGCGGAAGCGTCTGGAAAGTCGTGCCGTAGTGGGTGATAGCCCCGTACGCGTTAATCGAACTATTGTCCTCGAGTAGGGCGGAACACGTGAAATTCTGTCTGAACATGGGGGGACCACCCTCCAAGCCTAAGTACTCGTGCATCACCGATAGCGAACCAGTACCGTGAGGGAAAGGTGAAAAGCACCCCGACAAGGGGAGTGAAATAGTACCTGAAACTGGATGCCTACAAACAGTGGGAGGCCGCAAGGCTGACCGCGTACCTTTTGTATAATGGGTCAACGACTTAGTGTAGCAAGCAAGCTTAAGCCGATAGGTGTAGGCGTAGCGAAAGCGAGTCTTAATAGGGCGAATAGTTTGTTGCATTAGACCCGAAACCAAGTGATCTAGCCATGAGCAGGTTGAAGGTTGGGTAACACCAACTGGAGGACCGAACCCATACACGTTGCAATGTGTCGGGATGACTTGTGGCTAGGGGTGAAAGGCCAATCAAACTTGGAAATAGCTGGTTCTCTGCGAAATCTATTTAGGTAGAGCGTCAATCGAATACTCCGGGGGGTAGAGCACTGGATGGGCTATGGGGTCCCAACGACTTACTGATCCTAACCAAACTCCGAATACCCGGAAGTACTAATTGGCAGACACACTGCGGGTGCTAACGTCCGTAGTGGAGAGGGCAACAACCCTGACCTCCAGTTAAGGTCCCCAAGTCATGGCTAAGTGGGAAAGGATGTGAGAATCCCAAAACAACCAGGATGTTGGCTTAGAAGCAGCCATCATTTAAAGAAAGCGTAACAGCTCACTGGTCTAAATAAGGGTTCTTGCGCCGAAAATGTAACGGGGCTAAAGCCATGCACCGAAACTGAGGGCACTATTTATAGTGCGGTAGCAGAGCGTTCTGTAAGCCTGTGAAGGGATACTCGTGAGAGATCCTGGAGGTATCAGAAGTGCAAATGTTGACATGAGTAACGATAAAGGGAGTGAGAGACTCCCTCGCCGAAAGACCAAGGGTTCCTGCTTAAAGTTAATCTGAGCAGGGTTAGCCGGCTCCTAAGGCGAGGCCGAAAGGCGTAGTCGATGGGAATGCAGTTAATATTCTGCAGCCTGGTGGTAGTGACGGATCTCGTAAATTGTACATCCTTATTGGATTGGGTGTGCAGTGAAGAGGTTCCAGGAAATAGCTCCACCGTATAGACCGTACCCCAAACCGACACAGGTGGTCAGGTAGAGAATACTAAGGCGCTTGAGAGAACTATGTTGAAGGAACTCGGCAAATTGCACGCGTAACTTCGGAAGAAGCGTGACCTCTATTTACGCAAGTAGATAGTGGTGGCACAGACCAGGGGGTAGCGACTGTTTATCAAAAACACAGGGCTCTGCGAAGTCGCAAGACGACGTATAGGGTCTGACGCCTGCCCGGTGCTGGAAGGTTAAGAGGAGGAGTGCAAGCTCTGAATTGAAGCCCCAGTAAACGGCGGCCGTAACTATAACGGTCCTAAGGTAGCGAAATTCCTTGTCGGGTAAGTTCCGACCTGCACGAATGGCGTAACGACTTCCCCGCTGTCTCCAACATAGACTCAGTGAAATTGAATTCCCCGTGAAGATGCGGGGTTCCTGCGGTCAGACGGAAAGACCCCGTGCACCTTTACTATAGCTTCACACTGGCATTCGCCAAGGCATGTGTAGGATAGGTGGTAGGCTTTGAAACTCTCACGCCAGTGGGGGTGGAGCCATCCTTGAAATACCACCCTTATCTTCGTGGATGTCTAACTGCGGTCCGTTATCCGGATCCAGGACAGTGTGTGGTGGGTAGTTTGACTGGGGCGGTCGCCTCCTAAAGAGTAACGGAGGCGCGCGAAGGTAGGCTCAGACCGGTCGGAAATCGGTCGTTGAGTGCAATGGCATAAGCCTGCCTGACTGCGAGACTGACAAGTCGAGCAGAGACGAAAGTCGGTCATAGTGATCCGGTGGTCCCGCGTGGAAGGGCCATCGCTCAACGGATAAAAGGTACGCCGGGGATAACAGGCTGATGACCCCCAAGAGTCCATATCGACGGGGTTGTTTGGCACCTCGATGTCGGCTCATCGCATCCTGGGGCTGGAGCAGGTCCCAAGGGTTTGGCTGTTCGCCAATTAAAGCGGTACGTGAGCTGGGTTCAGAACGTCGTGAGACAGTTCGGTCCCTATCTGCCGTGGGCGTAGGAATATTGATGGGATCTGCCCCTAGTACGAGAGGACCGGGGTGGACGTATCTCTGGTGGACCTGTTGTTGCGCCAGCAGCATAGCAGGGTAGCTATATACGGAATAGATAACCGCTGAAGGCATCTAAGCGGGAAACTAACCCAAAGACGAGTATTCCCTGAGAGCCGTGGAAGACTACCACGTTGATAGGCTGGGTGTGGAAGTGCAGTAATGTGCGAAGCTTACCAGTACTAATAGCTCGATTGGCTTGATTGTTCTCATTGCTTGTGTCCATTTTAGTGATTTAAAGCGTGCGCGACGTCTATGACGACACGTATGCTTTAAATTATGAAAACAAACACATTAGCAGTAACGCCGAAAACACTGAAATATCAGTGATACCAGTTTAATGTCGCACGTTGAGCCCAAAGGGCGAAGCGCAAGACTTAAACCATAAAAAAATAACGACCAGTTTCTTAACATTATATGCTTTTTGCCGACCTGGTGGTCATGGCAAGGTGGCTGCACCCGTTCCCATTCCGAACACGGCCGTGAAACGCCTTAGCGCCGATGGTACTTTGTCTTAAGGCACGGGAGAGTAGGTCGCTGCCAGGTCTGCAAAACGCATATAATATTCTCAAAAATATCAAAAATTACTCAATCCAAAGAATATAAGACAATCTTGTCCCAAAACTTTGGTGCGAGACGAAAAACACATCTATATAGTAGATGTGGCGCTAGGTATTCTTGCACAACTCGACATCTGCTAACGCAAATTGTCTGTTTGTGCGACGCGTGTTTGCAAATGCAAACATAGCTGGCGATAATATGTCTCTCGTTATCTTTGCTACGCAAAGTTAACTGGCGACGCAGCGTCAAAAGGTAAAGCTTTTAACGCGGGATGGAGCAGCCCGGTAGCTCGTCAGGCTCATAACCTGAAGGTCGTAGGTTCAAATCCTACTCCCGCAACCAAATCAGCACCCTCTCTTTTGAGTAGGGTGTTTTTTTGTGCGTCCTCATAACTCATTAAATACTTCAACGCGTCACGATTTGACATTCTTCTTCGCAGAATTGTCTGGTCGTGCAGCGCATTCGCTTTATGCGAATTGCTTGGAGTGGAGCAGCCCGGTAGCTCGTCAGGCTCATAACCTGAAATCTTCTCGGCGTTTACTACGTAAAAGCCTGTCAGATCAATGGGGCAAAGGTTCAAATACTACTCCCGCAACCAAAGCATTCTTTGCAAAGCAAAAATGCGGAATAAAAAACAGACGTTCTTCGAAATACGAAAACGTCGAGTGCATTACTCACAAAAACACAACAAACAAGCCTCGTACAAAGCGGGGCTTTTTTT
>JBDWVP010000036.1:0-190418 GCA_039983935.1 Roseobacter sp.
GTTCGTGCGACCACAAACGGGTACGATCTGCATGTCGAGGGGGCTGAAGACGACCTGAGCGCACCGCAAACGGATGCTTTAGAGTGCTATGTCGCGCAAGACAGCCGCGTTCTTGCCAAGCCCGCGTTGCGCGCAAACATACGCCCGGATGTTTGGACCAACCTAAACACATTCGCACAGCGCACCTACGCGCCCGCGACAAAAACCTCCCGACTGCTGGGAGCAGGCGCAGGCATCGCAGATAATGAGTGAATGCGCTAAATCGCGGCGTTTTGAAGCAAAACATGATTTTCTGAAACGTAAATCCCAGATAACTTAAATTCTGCCAACCGCCAGAACATAAATTTCCATACTCAATTTAATTTTCTTGCGACAATCGCACAGGCGATATATTCTTGAAGATAAATAAATATTCCACAAATGCAACAAGCTATGAAAGCGGATCGCAATATGCTTGACGACATTTATGCAAAGGTAAAAGCAGGGCCGCCCAAACCCAGCAAGATTTATCGGCCGGGACAATTTGCGTTACCGCCGGGCACAGAGAGATATGTGGTCGAAGGATTGGGTGCCGTTTTGATCCCCGTCTACGCGGGAGACCAAGTGACAGTAATAAATGACGAAGGTGCGCAGGTGTGCGAAATCGTTGCGGCAGGTAAGGGGGGGAAGGTCGACGCCGCCATTTTGAATGCACCTGCCAATGCACAGGCGGATGGTTTGCGGCAGTTGTTGGCCAGTGATGATCAATCCCTGCGAGGGCTGCGCATGGGCTTGGAGTCTCGGGGGATCAATCTGGCAGACGCGCCAGCCCTGCAAGTTTTTTCTGCGAACACCGCGGCTAAGTCCCGTGAAGAATTCCGCGTTGAGCGCGACGGAAACATCATTATTGCAGCGCCCGGTGTGCCAATGGATGTTGAACGTCAAAACACCACTACGCCTATTACCGTCTTCGTCAAACGATCGCTCCTTAAGCAACACATCGGATTCGAAGCCCCTGACCCTCTGGCAGATCCAATCGATGATATTCGCGTACACAAGCAAACGGCGGAAGCTTTCTTTGTGAAAGCAGGTGATTACATTCAGATCATCGACGTCGACGGTCGGCAATGTACTGATTTTGAATGTTTTTCTGCCCGAAAACTAGACAAAGGAATTGAGCACGCGCTTGATGTGACGACCACGCGCACGCTGATGGGGCATGCCTACCCGATGCCGGGGCTTCATGCGAAATACTATGATCAGGAAATGTTGCCGCTCGTTGAAGTCGTACAAGATACTTGCGGGCGCCATGACGCTTTTGCTCTGGCGTGTTCGGCCAAATATTATGATGATATTGGGTATCCTGGTCACGTCAATTGCTCGGAAAATTTTAACACCGCGCTTGATAGATACAACGTGACAGCCCGTCCCGGGTGGATGGCGATCAACTTCTTTTTTAACACTTTCCTGGACGATCACGGGGTCATGTATTCCGACGAACCATGGTCACGTCCGGGGGATTATGTGCTGTTACGTGCATTGACGGACATTGTTTGTGTGTCCTCTGCATGTCCTGATGACACATCGCCTGCAAATGGCTGGAATCCGACTGACATCCATGTGCGCACCTATTCGGGCAAGGAGACGTTCCAACGAGCGGTCGCTTACCGTCCAACACCAGAGGCAGAGCCAAAAATGACCAAACAGACTGGATTTCACGACAGTTTTGCCAAGCACACGCGCAATTTCGTCGAATATAACGGCTATTGGCTGGCCAATTGTTTTGCAGAAGCTGGCCCGATTGAAGAGTATCACGCCTGTCGCAAAAAATGCGTGATTATGGACCTGAGCCCATTGCGCAAATTCGAGATCACGGGCCCGGATGCCGAAGCGCTATGCCAGTATATATTTACCCGTAATATCAAAACACTCGCCGTCGGTGGCGTTGTTTACACAGCGATGTGTTACGACCATGGCGGCATGATTGACGATGGGACGGTTTTTCGACTGGGAAAGGATAATTTTCGTTGGATCGGTGGGAGCGATTATGGGGGTGAATGGATCAGGGAGCAGGCAGAGAAACTGGGCCTGAAGGTTCTGGTGCGGTCTTCTACCGATCAATTGCATAATGTTGCTGTCCAAGGGCCGCAGAGCCGTGAGCTATTGCGTAAACTGGTGTGGACAGCGCCCCATAATCCACAGTTTGATCAATTGGGATGGTTTCGGTTTACGCCTGCGCGATTGAAGAATGAAACAGGCACGCCTTTTGTGATTTCTCGCACAGGGTACACGGGTGAATTGGGCTATGAAGTCATGTGCCACCCTAAGGATTGTGCTGAAATTTTTGATGCACTTTGGGAAGCTGGGCGTTCTCACGGGATTAAACCTATGGGGCTTGAGGCTTTGGATATGGTACGGATCGAAGCCGGGTTAATCTTTGCGGGGTATGATTTCTCCGATTCGACGGATCCTTTTGAAGCAGGGATCGGGTTTACCGTGCCTTTGAAGTCCAAGACAGATGATTTTATAGGGCGGGATGCGTTGATCCGCCGTAAAGAGCACCCTGTGCGCAAGCTGGTTGGGCTGGAGATCGACAGTAATGTGGACGTTGGGCATGGTGATTGCTTGCATGTTGGACGCGCCCAAGTCGGAGAAGTGACTTCATCGATGCGTTCGCCTTTGTTAGGCAAAAATATTGCTCTGGCTCGGGTGGATGTGACCCACGCACAACCCGGAACAGAACTGGAAATTGGCAAACTAGACGGTCACCAAAAACGCCTGCCAGCCGTTATCGCACCGACTGTGGCCGCATTTGATCCGACCAAAGAACGCCCGCGGTCATGATCCTTCGTTTGCCGTCTTTTGTCCGGCGAATGTGTCATCGGTAACACCTAAAGATCATGAAATAACGGCGTTGCGCGCGGGGAAAATGGTCGATGAGGTGGGAGAAGAGACTAGATGGGGCGGCGACGGGTAAAAGACACGGGTTTTGGGGTCGGTGCCTTTGGTCGCGCATGGCGGTTTGATAAAGGTTACGACGAATTGGAAAGCGCCCCGCGTGGTAATCTGGGCTAGAAAGATTGGTTTGTCATGAATTGGGAGGCTGATTTCTCTTGGTCCAGCAAAGTGAATCGCCAGCACAATTTAGCGTGCGAGAGGGAAAGTAAAATGGCAATGTTGAAGAATGAAAAAACGATATTTGGATAAGTCGGTCAAAACAAAATTTGCAACAAGTGCTGCTCTTTGGGTCTCGCTGTTGTGTGGCAACATGCAAGGCGTATCTGCAGCACCATTTTGTGAAAATCTGAGCCGTTTTGAGCCGGCCGCAAACCACACTCTACCTATGCCACAGTCTTCGGAACAACTACCAATAGCCGATTGCGGTTTCACGCAGGCACTATCAGGCGGGACATCAAATCACTGTTTTTGGAGCTTTCCATATCGTTCAGATGCAGCGCGGGCGTTCTTTGAAGGCACGGTAAAGGACATTTCTGAGTGCACTATGGTCACGTCAGAGCCATTAGATGAAAGTGCTGTAAACCACCCAGATTCCTATGACCTTCGACGCTTTGAGGAGGGAGAGAAGGTGATCAGCATTTCCTTAAAAGATAAGGGTGCATTGCAGAAAACAGTGGTATTCCTGCGGATGGAGCGGCGACAGTAGTTGTCAGTCCGGCCCTTTCGGTTTGCTGAATTTTTTGGTTCATTTAAGAAAAGGTGTCTCCTGCAGGATGCCAAAATAATCGAACAAGGGCGTCTCTTCTAATTTTACAGATTGGTCCGCAAGATCACTTCGACTCTTATGCGCTCTTGTGAGCTCTTTGTTTGCCTCTTGTCGACGTTGGCTTTCAATTTACGTACTGCGCTTCTCACCAAATGGCCCGGATCTTGTGCAATAATGGCATCAAGGTTTCCGGATCGCAGCGCCGCCTCAGTAAACGGTGTTCTTTCATGGGCAATTTTGACGATGCTACTGGTTGTTCCGATGTCATTCAGAACGGACAAAGGCGCACGCGCTTCAGAGGACATGACGTACAGCCCGGCAAGGTCAGGGTTGTTGCGCACGGTGTTCGCAATGATGTGATGTGCACGTTCCGAATTGCCATAAGTCTCCAAGGATGGGAGAGCGCGCAGGTTCGGAAAGTGTTTGCTAATTTCGGCGTCAAACCCTAGGCGGCGTTCCAAGCTATCGCGCGATTGCATGCTTTCGGCGATGATCATGATAGAGCCGGGCGCTGATGCGGTGAAGCGCCCTATGAGGGTCGCGGCTGTCGCACCGGCAGAGTAGTTGTTCATGCCGACCCAGTGATCCTCCATCGTGGTTTGATCGGAAATGAACGGCAGCGCCGCTACACCTCTTTCTTTTAGACGGAATATAGCATCGCGTAGCTGAGGTGACTCCGGTGCCATAATAGCAACGCCGCTCGTCGTCGCGGCGTCCAATGTGGCCAAGAACGCAGAAATGCTATGCGGATCGTTTTCATCAATTTGCTGCACGTCGCACCAGATCAAGTCTTCTGCAAAGGTCGACCGCGCCTCTTCAATATGATGGATGATCTCTTTAAGGAATTGGTCACCAGACCGAGGTAACGCAAAAACAAAGCGGTACTTCTGCGATCTTGCTAGGTTGGCAGCTTGAATGTTGCGCACAAAGCCAAGTTTTTTGATGGCTTTATTGACGCGCTCAACGGTTTTTTCTTTGACGCCGTCTCTGCCGTTCAAGACGCGATCAACTGTTGCACGACTCACGCCTGCTTCTTTGGCCAGGTCTTTTGTCGTAGGTCTAAGCATTGGTTTCTCAAGTGTGGTTGTCGCAGATTTGCACATCTTATCAAACATTTGTTGGCTCGCAACTTAAGCTTTAGTTGCATTAGGTTTCATTCATTTTCAGAATTCGTAACAGAAAATGATGTACGTGTCTCAAAAAATACTTGCATTGATGCACGTGCGTCATTTAGCAAGGATGTAAGCTGAGTCGAGGTGAGGGGACCCGGTGAAAATAGAAATGGGAGGAGATTTCAAATGAATACGAAGATGATGACATCTGTTGCGGTCGGCGCACTTCTCGCGTCTGGACTGAGTACGACAGCAGGTGCAGAGGATCTAACCCTCTGCTGGGCTGCGTGGGATCCTGCCAATGCTTTGGTGGAACTCAGCAAAGACTTTGAAGAAATATCCGGTCACAATATGAGTTTTGAATTTGTGCCGTGGACCAGTTTTGCGGATCGCATGCTGAACGAATTGAACTCTGGTGGGCAGCTTTGCGATCTGATGATTGGCGATAGTCAATGGATCGGTGGCGGAGCTGAAAACGGCCACTATGTAAAAATGAACGATTTCTTTGAGGCCAACGGCATAGATATGGCGGATTTCCTGCCTGCGACTGTAACGGGTTACGCGGAATGGCCAAAAAATACGCCGAACTATTGGGCGCTGCCTGCATATGCTGACGTTGTTGGTTGGACGTACCGCAAAGATTGGTTCGACCGTCCGGAGCTGCGCGCAGAATTCTTGGAGACGTATGGTCGTGACCTTGATGTGCCAGGGTCACAAGCAGAATTAAAGGACATCGCAGAGTTTTTCCAAGGCCGCGACATCGATGGGACAACTGTATATGGCGCAGCAATATACACTGAACGCGGGTCAGAAGGCATTACGATGGGTGTCACCAACGCATTGTACAATTATGGTTTTGAGTACGAAAACCCAGACAAGCCATACGATCTCGAAGGGTTTGTAAATTCTGCAGCAGCTGTTGAAGGGCTCGAATTTTACAAAGAACTTTATGACATTGGCACACCTCCAGGTTCATCCAATTGGTACATGGGCGAGAATATCGACGCATTTCGCTCTGGTCAGGTCGCGTTACAGATGAATTTTGCCTTCATTTGGCCGGGAGTTGAGGCGGACGAAAACGTTGGTGGTGGAAAATCTGGGTATTTCCCGAATCCCGCGGGCCCAGCAGGTCAGTTCGCACAGCTTGGTGGTCAGGGTATCTCTGTTGTTGCCTATTCTGAAAAACAAGAGGCTGCATTGGAATACATTAAGTGGTTCGCGCAACCTGAAATTCAGCAGCAATGGTGGGAGCTGGGCGGTGCACCTGCACTGCGCGCGGTTGTTGAAGCCGACGATTTTGCTTCCAGCCAGCCATACGCACAAGCGTTTTTGGATAGCATGGCGATCGTCAAAGATTTCTGGGCAGAGCCAGCCTATGCGGATCTTTTGATCGCGACTCAGGAGCGGATGCACAACTACATCATTGCTGGAGAAGGAACCGCGCAAGAGGCCCTTGATGGTTTGGTTCGCGATTGGACCGAAGTGTTCGAGGACGAAGGCAAGCTCTAAGCGTGCTTCTAAATCTGGCTCGTTTTGGCGTTTTCTTTGGTCGGTCGAGGACCGGCCAAAGACGTCTTCACTGACAACCTATGTCAGATGGCCGATTGCCTACCCTTGAAGGAATTAACGCATGACATCTTCGCCCATTCAAAAGGCTGCTCAAAGTACGCCAGATGGGGTTGCCAGAAAAATCCGAGGTTTATCAGATCGCACAATTGCATGGATATTTGTTGCTCCTACAATTTTTCTGTTGCTCGCGGTAAATATTTTTCCGCTGATCTGGACCATCCGTCTGAGCTTTACCAATTTTCGAGTGAACCGCCCAAATAACGATGTCGAATGGGTGGGTTTGCGGAATTATGAACGCATCCTGAGCGACCCAGACATTTGGAATACCATGCAGGCGACGGCTCATTTCCTGCTGTGGACCATCGCGCTGCAAGTTCTGATTGGCTTTTTCCTGGCATTCCTCATCAATAAGAAATTCAAAGGCAACGATATGTGGACGACGATTATTGTCTTTCCAATGATGTTGTCGCCTGCGGTTGTTGGGAATTTTTGGACGTTTCTGTATCAACCTCAAATCGGTCTGTTCAATTATGTTGTGACCTTTTTTACCGGCGGTGACCCTGCTGATTTCTCGATGATTGGCGATGTGCACCTGGCACCGTGGGCGATCATAATTGCCGATACATGGATGTGGACCCCTTTTGTGATGTTGATCTGTTTGGCTGGGTTGCGCTCTATCCCCGACAGTATCTACGAAGCTGCGGAATGTGATCGGGCCAGCAAGCTGAGACAGTTCTTTACGATCACCCTGCCCATGGCGTTGCCGTTTTTGATGTTGGCGGTGCTGTTTCGTGGCATCGAAAATTTCAAAATGTTTGATCTGGTGGTCCAGCTGACAGGCGGCGGTCCCGGGAATACGACAACACTGACATCTATCGACCTTAAGCGCGAGGCGTTTGAAAAATGGCGGACCGGTTACTCATCTGCCTATGCGGTCATTCTCTTTGTCACTGTCTTCGGGTTGGCTTCGATTTACGTGAAAGCGCTCAATAAGGTAAAAGAAAGATGAGTTTCTCAGTGACGGAACCCTCTCACGGAACCAAATGGTTTGCCGGTTTCTTGGTGGTTAGCTACGCGGTTATCACGATAATTCCACTGCTTTGGATTATCGCCACAGGGTTTAAATCTCCATCCGATTCAATTTCTTATCCCCCTGTTGTGGTGTTTGAGCCGACGTTAGAGGGGTATGTGAACTTATTCACCGACCGGACGCGGGCGACTGCGGAAATGTTGGAGGAGGCGGGGCCACCGCAGACATGGTACGAAGAAATTACGCGCGACCGTGGCACCGTAATTTCTGGCTCGTCGCGGTATGGCGAACGGTTCTTGAATTCGGTTATTATCGGCTTTGGCTCAACGTTGCTTTGCATGGTCTTGGGAACTGCAGCGGCCTATGCATTCAGCCGTTTTCGGGTTCCGCTGAAAGACGATTTATTGTTCTTCATCCTATCCACACGGATGATGCCACCGATTGCTGTCGCTATCCCGATTTTTTTAATGTTCCGCAGCCTTGGTCTGAACGACACCCATCTCGGCATGATCCTCCTATATACGGCGGTGAACTTGTCTTTATCTGTCTGGCTTCTGAAAGGTTTCATCGACGAGATCCCAATTGAGTATGAAGAAGCGGCGCTGATTGATGGGTACACGCGGTTTCAGGCGTTCTACAAAGTGGTCTTGCCGCAAGCTGCGACAGGCATTGCTTCCACAGCGATCTTCTGCCTGATCTTTGCTTGGAATGAATACGCCTTTGCGGTTCTTTTAACCTCTGGGACGGCTCAAACTGCACCACCCTTTATCCCCAATATCATTGGTGTGAATGGCAAAGATTGGCCCGCAGTGGCGGCTGGGGCAACAATTTTCCTTGTCCCCGTGATGGTGTTCACCGTGCTTTTGCGCAAACACCTGCTGCGCGGCATTACCTTTGGAGCGGTACGCAAATGAGCAAATTTTTAACTGGTTTGCTGCGGCTACGTCGTGGCCCTTGGGAGATGTTGGCCTCGACTCTTATTGCAGTGGGTGTGGTCATGTTGATGCAGCCTTTTGCGATCGGGCTCTACACCTACTCTTTTATTGTAACGCTGACTGGCACTGTGATGTTTATCATTGTCAGCCATTTTCCGGAATAAGACATGGCACAGATACGAATTGAAAACGTGCGCAAGGATTTTGGATCGTTCAACGCAGTTAAGTCGTCGACTTTCACGATCGAAGATGGTGAATTCTTTATGTTGCTGGGCCCCTCGGGGTGCGGCAAAACAACAACCCTGAGAATGATGGCAGGGCTAGAGCTTCCCACGTCGGGTGAAATTTACATTGATGGGGAAGAGGTTGGCATGAAACCCGCAAGCCAACGCGACATCGCTTTTGTGTTCCAGATGTTCGCACTCTACCCCCATCTGAACGTTGGCAGGAACATAAGCTATCCGCTGATCAGCCAGGGAATGCCAAAGGCGCAAGTAACCAAGAAGGTAAACGAGATTGCCGAAATTCTTGGCATTACGGATATTCTGAAAAAACCCGTTGGCGGTCTTTCTGGGGGAGATCGACAGCGTGTGGCATTGGGGCGTGCGATTGTTCGCGATCCCAAGGCGTTTTTTATGGATGAACCGCTGGGTGCGCTTGATGCGGAATTCCGGGAGCACATGTCTGAAGAATTGCGCGCGTTACATGATCGGATGAAGGCAACAACAGTCTATGTGACGCATGATCAGTTAGAAGCCATGCAAATGGGCGACAAAATCGTGGTGATGAACCACGGTGTGGTAGAGCAGTTTGGGGTGCCTCAGGAAATTTATGATTGGCCCGCAACGAAATTCGTCGCGCAATTCATCGGCTCTCCATCCATGAATTTTCTGGAATTTGGCGGGATGGTCGGGACCGGAGATATGTCCGCCAAATTTGGGGAAATGGAATTTAAGATTCCGCGTATGTTGGAGGGTGCGAATGGCAATCTGACTTTTGGCATTAGGCCAGAACACATCCACTTGGATGATAACGCGAAATACCGTGGTGAAATAACTGCTGTTGAGTATTTAGGCACGACGCAGATCATAACTCTGCAAACCGCGAATGGAACGGTGAAAGCGCGTGTCCCATCGTCTGACAGGGCCAATGTCGGTGAAACAACTGGGTTACACTTTGACCCTCGAACGGTTTCCATTTTCAACGCTGACACAGGTCAGGCGCTCAAAAGCGAAGCAAATGAGGGGGTCTTGAACAATGGCTGAAGTGTCACTTCATGGCGTTACGAAGTCTTATGGTGATGATGTCGCGCTCGACGATGTCACGATGACAATCCCTGACGGTTCATTTGTTGTTTTGCTCGGACCAACGGGTGCTGGCAAAACGACAACGCTGCGCATGGTATCTGGATTGGACAAACCTGATGCGGGGACCGTCGCGATTGGTGGTGTTGATATGGCTGGGTTGACGCCGGCACAGCGTGACGTGGCGATGGTGTTCCAGCAATATTCTTTGTATCCGCATCTCAGTGTGCGCCAGAATTTGGAGTTTCCCCTGAAGTCGCCGATCTTGCAGACGCCGCAAGACGAGATCAATAAGAAGGTCGGTGAGGTGGCTGAAATCCTACAAATTAGCCACAAGCTAGACAATAAAGCGACGGCGCTGTCGGGCGGGGAAATGCAGCGTGTATCCATCGGTCGTGCCTTGGTCCGCCAACCATTGGTCTATTTGATGGATGAACCCTTAAGTTCGTTGGATGCGAAACTGCGCGCTGACCTGCGGGTTGAGTTAAAGAGCATTCAAGCAAATTCCGGGGCGACTTTATTGTATGTGACCCACGATCAAATTGAGGCAATGACCATGGCCACGCATGTCGGTGTTTTGGATAATGGCAAGCTGATCCAGTTTGGCACACCACGCGAAATTTACGAAAACCCAGTGAGTGTTTACGCGGCCAGTCGTCTTGGCCAACCCCGCGTAAATATCTTGCCGGCTGATCTGTTCGGACGCGCGCCAGCAGGAGCGCAGAGCATTGGTCTGCGACCAGAACATATTGTGCAGGGTGAGGGAGAAGACAGTTTTGTCAGGCGTGTCGAACACCTGGGAGATCAAACGCGATTGCACCTTGTCTACAAGGACCACGAGATCATCACTGTGACGGATGCACATACAGAATTAACCGGCGGCGATATCGTGAAAATCCGCCCAAACAATCCATATTTTTTCGACGCCGCTGGCGCTCGTGTCGCCTAAGGGGAGAGAGAGATGCAACATTTTATCAATGAAAAAGAGAACATGGTCACGGATGCTATTGATGGGACAATTTTGACATCAGGTGGCAAACTGACACGTCTTGACGGCTACCCACACATACGCGTGGTGGTGCGATCTGATTGGGATAAATCCAAAGTCGCCTTGGTGTCAGGGGGGGGATCGGGCCATGAACCTGCACATGCCGGTTTTGTTGGCGATGGAATGCTAACTGCAGCGATCTGTGGCGAAGTTTTTGCCTCGCCGTCGGTTGACGCTGTTTTGGCCGGTATCCTGGCTGTGACCGGGCCTGCGGGCTGTCTGTTGATTGTCAAGAATTATACAGGTGATCGGTTGAATTTTGGCCTTGCGGCGGAACGAGCGCGTGCCTTTGGTCGCAAGGTCAGCATGGTCATCGTGGATGATGATGTGGCCTTGCCGGAACTGCCGCAGGCGCGCGGTGTTGCGGGCACATTGTTCGTTCACAAGATTGCCGGTGCGATGGCGCAAAACGGTGCCAACCTTGAAGCCTGTACTCTGGCCGCCGAACGGGTGATTAAATCTACTCGTTCCATCGGCATGTCCCTTGATACATGCACTGTGCCGGGGTCTTTAAAAGAAGCCCGAATACCTCACGGAATGGCTGAACTGGGGCTCGGTATTCATGGTGAGGCCGGTGTCGAGCAGATCGCCTCGAACGGGGCGGCTGACGCGATTGCTAAAATGGTTGAAAAGTTGGCTGAGGGTATGCCGAAGACTCCGCATGTTGCTTTGATCAATAACTTGGGTGGCGCATCTTGTTTGGAAATGTCGATCCTTACGAACAGCCTTTTGAATTCGGATGTTGGCCCTCATATTCGCCATGTCGTTGGGCCTGATGCAATGATGACTGCACTGGACATGCATGGTTTCTCAATCTCGCTCTTGGAATTGGCCAATGGGGATGAGGATCATCTGTCTCAGCCCGTTGATGCGCCTGCTTGGTCGGGTATCAACAAGGTCATTCAACCTGCGATTTTGCCGCTGCCTGATGGGCTATCCCCGATACGCGCGCCGGCCTCTGCACACGATGAAACGAAGACGTTTCTGACGGCGTGTTGTCAGGTGCTGATGGAGGCTGAAACAGATTTGAACGCGTTGGATGCTAAATCAGGCGACGGTGATACGGGGTCAACGTTGGCCACGGCGTCACGCGCGTTGATTGATGCCATGGATGGTTTGCCTTTAGCGGATCATACGCAGCTCTATCGCGCGATTGGATTGGAGCTAAGCCAGACGATGGGTGGTTCATCCGGGGTGCTTTTGGCTATCTTTTTTGCGGCTGCGGGGGATGCTTCGTCATCGGGTTTACCGATGAAGGACGCGTTGAAAACAGGGCTGGATCGGATGCGTGAAATTGGCGGTGCGAACCCTGGCGATCGAACGATGGTTGATTCACTCCTGCCAGCATTGGAGGCTTTGGACATCAACTTGGCGTCTGCAGCAACGGCTGCACGCAAAGGCGCGGATTACACGGCAACATTAACCGCCGCAAAAGCTGGGCGCGCCAGCTATATCAACGCCGAACAATTGGAGGGGCATGTTGACCCCGGGGCCGAGGCAGTTGCGCGGTTATTCGAGCATTTAGCGAGCTGGAGACCTTGAAGAAAACAGCTAAATACTGCCGTAAATCACAAGGGCGCTGGCACGTTTAGTGAGGTGTTGTTTACCCAAGTTTAATTGATCAAAAGGCGGCGACGCTGTCAGGGTTGGTTCGGAACACCACGCCTCCACAGATATGCCAAGAGAGCAGCCGTGATCAGTGAAACAGATATTTTGCATCGGTCGCAGCTCCAACGTTTTTTGAAATCCCAGAATATGTATTAGTTCTTTAGGTACACCTCTAGGCTGTCATCCAGTGCGTCTTTCCAAGGGGTGTGGTGTTTCGGGGCCATTGTCCCGGTCATCACAGATGCATAACCATTGTCACGGAACGTCATGATGCCCTGCTTTTTGTGGCCTTTCCATGCTTTGAACGCCTGACAAGCAGCTTCCAGATCGAAACTCGGGTAATCGGTTTCGGCAATCAATTCGGCGACATAGTCACCCTGGTACCAAATCGCATCATAGTCATCTTGGCCGGCGTCTTCGCGGCTGATGCGGTCTGCGACATCGGCGTGCATTACGGCCTTGTCTGGCAGGGATATACGCCCCATCATCACATCTCGTGCCCACCATGCTTGGGCATCAAACATGTTGAAGGTGAACCATTGGTCCTGCATTCCTAGATAGAAGAGGTTCGGGTTGTCGATCCAGGCCACGCCTTTGTAGAGGTTTGCCGTTGCCAAGCGGTTAGCCGTGCGCAAACATAAAGTATCGGACATGAATGGGAAATGGTGCTGGTACCCAGTGCATAAGATGATCGCATCGACATCGCGGCTTGTGCCGTCTTTGAAATGCGCCGTATTCCCCACAACTTTTGTCAACAGTGGTACTTCAGCCCAGTTTTCCGGCCAGTCGTATCCCATTGCAGCAGTGCGATGGCTGACCGTGATCGATTTTGCACCGTATTTCCAGCACTGGGATCCAATGTCTTCGGCGGAATAGGACGTTCCGATAATGAGGACATCCATATTCTTGAATTCCATGGCATCACGGAAGTCATGTGCATGTAGAATACGACCCTTAAACGTGTCAAAGCCTTCAAATTCCGGGATATTAGGGGTTGAGAAATGCCCGGAAGCGCACACAACATAGTCAAAGATTTCTGCGTATTCGTTGTCCTGCGGCAGGTTCTTGACCTTTACGACAAATTTGCCGTCATGTGTTTCCTCAACGCTGCGTACGACCGTTTCAAAACGCACCATATCACGAACGCCTGCTTTTTTGACGCATCCTTCGATGTAATCAAAAAGCACGGCACGCGGTGGATAACTGGCGATTTGTTTGCCAAAATGTTCCTCGAACGCATAGTCCGCGAATTCCAAACCTTCTTTGGGACCATTGGACCACAGATAGCGATACATTGATCCATGCACAGGTTCGCCGTATTGGTCCAAACCTGTCCGCCACGTGTAATTCCACAACCCACCCCAATTCGATTGTTTTTCAAAACAAACAATTTCTGGAACGTCTGCACCTTTTTCCTTGGCGGATTGAAAAGCCCGCAATTGTGCCAAACCAGAAGGTCCGGCACCAATAACCGCGACACGTTTTCCCATGTTTACGTTCCTGACTTTGTAAAAGGATAAAAGCTTCGTTGGCGCATGCGCGGCCTTAGATATCCAGAGTGTTTTCTTTTTCCCATTCACTGAAGTGGGAGGTGAAATCGTTCCATTCCTGCATTTTCATCTTTAGATATGCGGCTGAGAATTCCTGCCCCATGGCGGCCTTGAGACCCTTGTCTTTGTCATATTCACGCAAAGCATCGAGCATGTTCAAAGGCAATTTTGGCGCGCCTCTGACTTTATGGCCCTCGGCGTACATATCAATATCGTGACGTTTTCCCGGGTCTGCTTTGGAGCGGATACCAGACAGACCCGCTGCAATGATAACGGCTTGCAGCAAATAGGGGTTCGCGGCGCCATCCGGCAATCTCAGTTCAAACCGGCCCGGGCCGGGCACCCGAACCATATGTGTGCGGTTGTTGCCGGTCCATGTGACCGTGTTGGGGGCCCAGGTCGCCCCAGACATGGTGCGCGGGGCATTGATGCGTTTGTAGCTGTTGACGGTAGGGTTTGTGATGGCGGCAAGGGCGGAGGCGTGTTTCATGATCCCACCCAAAAAGTGTTTTCCGCGTTCTGACAGCCCGACTTCGCCTGTTGGCCCGTCTCCAGCACCTGCAAACACGTTGACCTTTGAAGCTGCTCCTGGCGCATCCCAGACCGAGATATGCGCGTGACATCCGTTGCCGGTCAGACCTTCGATTGGTTTGGGCATAAAGGTTGCCCTGAACCCATGTTTTTCCGCAACCGATTTGGTCATGAATTTGAAAAACGAATGTTTGTCCGCTGTGCGCAAGGCATCGTCAAATTCCCAGTTCATTTCAAACTGGCCATTGGCGTCTTCGTGGTCGTTTTGATAGGGTCCCCAGCCCATTTCGAGCATGTAATCACATATTTCACGCACCACGTCATAGCGACGCATCACGGCCTGCTGATCATAGCAGGGTTTGGCGGCCGTATCGAACTCATCGCTGATCTGCGATCCATCCGGCGACAGTAAAAAATACTCTGCTTCGATGCCGGTCTTGACATGCAAGCCTTCTGTTGCGGCTTCATCAATCAAACGGCGCAAAACGTTGCGCGGCGCTTGGGCGACGTCTTGACCTTCCATCACGCAGTTACCTGCGACCCATGCGACTTCTGGTTTCCAAGGCAATTGGATCACCGAGGAGGGATCCGGCACGGCCAACATATCTGGGTGGGCGGGCGTCATGTCCAACCAAGTCGCAAAACCCGCAAAGCCTGCGCCATCTTCCTGCATGTCAGCAATGGCCTGCGCGGGTACCAGTTTTGCGCGTTGTCCTCCAAACAGATCCGTGAAGGAGATCATGAAGTACTTGATGTTTTTTTCTTTGGCAAAGGCGGCAAGATCGGTGGTCATATGTCTATCCCTATCAGTCGTCGTAAAAGAGGCGCGTGCCAGTGGCCGCGCCTTTGTTTATTAGTAGCTTGTCCCGGGTTTTCCGGGGTACCAGTCGGTGCCGGCCAGTGGAATTTTTGCCATGGCGGCGGCTTCCATGGTTAATGCGCATAAATCTTCTGGTTCAAGGTTATGTAGATGATTTTTCCCGCAGGCCCGTGCAATGGTTTGCGCCTCCAAGGTCATAACCTTGAGGTAATTGTTCAGACGCCGACCGCCTTCAATTGGATCAAACCGTTTCATCAGATCAGGATCTTGGGTGGTGATCCCAGCAGGGTCTTTACCTTCGTGCCAGTCGTCATAGGCCCCCGCGGTCGTGCCCAAGGCGTTATATTCAGCCTCCCATTTTGGGTCATTGTCGCCCAGAGCAATCAAGGCCGCCGTTCCGATCGCGACTGCATCTGCGCCCATTGCCATCGCCTTGGCCACATCCGCACCCGTACGAATGCCTCCAGAGACGACGAGCTGAACTTCCCGATGCATATCCAGATCTTGCAACGCACGCACCGCTTCGCGAATGCAGGCCAGAATGGGTTGTCCGACGTTTTCGATAAACACATCCTGCGTGGCCGCCGTGCCACCTTGCATACCATCCAGCACAACAACGTCAGCGCCAGCTTTGACGGCAAGTGTTGTGTCGAAATAGGGCCGTGCGCCACCGACTTTGATGTAAATCGGCTTTTCCCAGTTGGTGATTTCGCGAAGCTCAAGGATTTTGATTTCCAAGTCGTCCGGGCCTGTCCAATCCGGGTGACGGCAGGCTGAACGTTGGTCAATCCCCTTGGGTAAATTGCGCATCTCTGCCACTCGGTCCGAAATTTTTTGCCCCAGCAACATCCCGCCGCCGCCCGGTTTGGCGCCTTGACCAACTACGATCTCAATCGCGTCGCAGCGGCGCAGGTCATCCGGGTTCATTCCGTAACGGGACGGCAAGTATTGATAGATCAATTTGTTGGAATGGCCGCGTTCTTCTTGGGTCATGCCGCCGTCACCGGTTGTGGTTGATGTGCCTGCCAGAGTAGCCCCGCGCCCAAGCGCTTCTTTGGCGGCACCAGATAGGGCACCAAAGGACATACCTGCAATGGTAATCGGGATATCGAGATGGATGGGGTTTTTTGCAAACCGCGTGCCAAGGGAAACGGAGGTTTCGCATTTCTCTCGATAGCCTTCCAAGGGATAGCGAGAGATCGACGCGCCAAGAAACAACAAATCATCAAAATGAGGCACTTTGCGTTTGGCGCCACCGCCGCGAATATCGTAAATGCCTGTGGCTGCTGCTCGGCGTATCTCGGCATTTACCGGGTTGGAAAATGTTGCGGACTGGATCGGCATTGTGGGTGGTGCACCCGCTGTTTCATCTTTCATGTCAGCCTCTCAGTATGCATTATCGATGTTGAAATTATAGAGCGTGCGGGCTGAGCCGTAGCGCTTGAACTCAGAAGCTTTGGCATCACATCCGCCGCGTTCCAACAATTCGCTGAGGAGGTCCAGGTGCTCTGGGCGCATCTCTTTTTCGATGCAATCCGCTCCAAGTGATTTCACGGTCCCGCGGACAAAAAGTTTGGCCTCATAGAGAGAGTCGCCCAAGGCGTCACCGGCATCACCGCATACAACGAGATTTCCCGATTGAGCCATAAAGGCCGACATATGCCCAATATTCCCGTGCACGATAATGTCGATGCCCTTCATGGAAATTCCACACCGCGAAGAGGCGTTGCCTTTGATAACGAGCGTGCCGCCATGGCCAGTAGCCCCTGCGTATTGCGACGCATCACCGTCAATATAGACAAGTCCCGACATCATATTCTCAGCGACGCCAGGCCCTGCAGAGCCCTGTATGTGCACTTTTGCCTGCTTGTTCATGCCGGCGCAATAATACCCTGTTGAACCTTTAACGTTCACTTCAATTGGCGCATCCAGACCGACGGCAATTGCATGGCTGCCTTTTGGATTAACGATGTCCCACACCGATTGTTCAGCCACTTTTGTTGAGTCTTGCAGAGTAGAGTTCAGAGCACGCAGCCCGTTCTTTTCTAAATCAAAGGTTTGCATCTTCAGGCGGCCTTTTCTGTGGCGGTCGGAGCTGCATTGTGGCTCCAGAAATATACTGTCGCTGGTTCTGGTTCCCAAACGCGCGCGGTTTCAATCCCGGGCAAATTGACCAACGCGCGGTATTCGGAACCAAAGGCCACATATTGCTCTGTTTCCGCCATTACCGCCGGTTTGCAGGCGATTGGATCGCGTACCACGCCAAATCCGTCCTTAGTGCCAACGACAAAGGTGAAAAACCCGTCCAGATCGTCCAGTGAACTTTGCAGTGCTTCGCCCAAAGTTGACCCTGTCTGCATTTTCCACGTGAGGTAGGCCGCGCCGACTTCGGTGTCGTTCTCCGTTTCGATGTGAACCCCTAATCTGCGCAATTTACGCCTGAGGGAGTTGTGGTTTGACAGCGACCCATTGTGCACAAGGCACTGGTCGATCCCGGTATTAAACGGGTGAGCGCCCATTGTTGTGACGGCCGATTCCGTGGCCATACGGGTGTGGCCAATGCCATGTGAACCGCTCATTTTACGTATGTCAAATCGATCTGCCACATTTTTAGGCAGACCGACCTCTTTGTATATTTCCAGCGACTCGCCATGTCCCATGGTCCTGATGTTTGGTCTGATATTGGCCAATGCCCCACGTGCAGTTGAGACATCTTGGGCGGCCATTTGGAGGACCGCATGGGTGTCTTTTACTATGATTTCAGGGGGGGTACTTAGGTATTTCGCAAGGTCACTTTTGAGATTGTCAAAGTCTGTTTCAGGGGTGTCAGATTGGACAGTCAACTTCGCCTTACCTGTTGTTTCATCGCCGTAAATTGCAATCCCTGCGCTGTCGGGGCCACGGTCGGTCATTGTGACTAACATGTCAGTCAACATGTCACCAAGGAGAGGTTCCAGCGACCTGTCTTTCAGAAAAAGTCCTACGATCCCACACATGGCCGAAGCTCCCCTTGAGATGATTTAAAATTCCGACTCAAACGCTATCACCAAAAATTTCCCTACTCAACACTGAGGAAACTTTTTTTCACTCGCGTAAAAAAAGGAGTCGCCTTGAAGCCCGTCTCGTGCTTCATTTCTGAAAACGCCGCGCTTTGAAAACGACGGTGTCCGACATCCAACAGCTAGACGGGAGCTTACAGTGGAAGAACAGATTGCAGAATTAACGGCCCAGATTGCGGCCCTTCAGGGCAGCAGCGGTACGACCAACCGTATGTTTGCGGAAACCTTCTACTATTTAACCATCCCGTTGATGATGATCATTCATGCGGGTTTTCTGGCCTATGAAATGGGCGCGTCTCGGTTGAAAAATGTCCTGAGCTCGGGTGTCAAAAACATTTTGGCCTTCGCCTTCATGATCCCGACTTTCTACTTTTTTGGCTGGTGGGTTTATTGGGGTTTCCCGACGGGTTTGCCCGGCGCACCGGGCCCCGCTGGTATTTCAGGAACGGAATACGCAAATGCGATTGCGTGGGGCTGGGGTGAAAGTGCTCAGTATATGGGGCCCAACATTGCAGATCAGGCCTCTGGTGTGTTTTTTGGAGCCTTTGCGCTGTTTGCGGCGACGACAGCGTCTATCATGTCTGGTGCCGTGATCGAACGGATACAAACCGTGGGGTTCATCATTCTGGCCGTCGTCCTTGGCAGTTTTGCTTGGGTGGTCGCGGCGGCTTGGGGTTGGCACGCCGATGGCTGGCTGGTCACAAAATTCGGTGTCCATGATTTTGGTGCGGCTGGTCTTGTGCATGCCGTCGCAGGCTTCTTTGCATTGGGTGTGCTGATCAACCTCGGTCCGCGCATTGGCAAATTTAACGCTGACGGAACAGCAAACCATATTCCAGGCCATAACATGCCGCTAACGGTCACGGGCCTGATGTTGATTATCGTCGGGTTTTGGGGCTTTTTGATGGCTTGCGTGATTGTACCTGGCGAAGCATGGAGCTGGTTCGCCGATAAACCATCAACGATTTATGGCACACCCATCACGCTGTCGGCGTTGTCCTTTAACATTCTGATGGCCGTCGCAGGCGGTATCATTGGGGCATGGCTGTTCACGCGCGATCCGTTCTGGATGATGTCTGGCGCCTTGGCGGGGATTATTTCCACGGCATCCGGCCTCGACATCTATTTCCCAGCAATTGCCTTTATCATCGCGTTTTCTGCGGGGGTCATTCTCAAACCATGCGCTGATTGGCTGGAAAAAAGAGGCATTGATGACGCGGTTGGCGCGGTAACGGTACACGGTACGATTGGTCTTTATGGTGTGGTGATGCTGGGTATTTTCGGGGCTGGTTTCCCAGCCTTGCAAGGCGCTGCCGGGGAGGTGCCCACAATCAACCTGTTGGGTCAGATTGTTGGTGCTGTCGTGTTCTTCCTACTTGGGTTTGTGCCCGGATATGTGGTGTCTTACATCCTGAAAATGTTGGGTATGCTGCGCATCCCGGCAGGCGCAGAGCATGCAGGCATGGACATCGTCAAAGTTCCAACGGCTGGTTATCCCGAATGGGGTGCCGATGCGCCGGTAACGCCTGCTGAATAACATCAACACTCAAAACAAAAAGGATAACCAAAAATGTTTCCATATGATGAAGCCTCCTGGAGTGTCGTTGATGGCGCGATGTTCATGGGATGGGGCGGCGCCCTGCCTGGATTTGCCACATTTATTGCAATTGTGATTTGCATTGGGGTTTTGGTCATTGGCCAACGGACCGAAATGCAAAAAGCAAAAAAATTCGATAAATAGAATGCAGGATCAAGCAAGGAGCCGTTCAGGAAATCGGCTTCTTGCGCCTAAAATTGCCTGACAGGAAATAAAATTGCACCTCAATGTTGCTTTTCAATGCAAGCTGAGGCTGAATGTCAGATAGAAAAAGACTCGCATAAACAGGGAGAATACAATGGCCATTCTTTGGAGGCAGTCTGTCCTCGCGCAGCGTCACGCCGAAATCGGTGGAGAATTAGAAGACTGGAATGGCATGGGGACCGCTTGGTTTTATGACCATACACCCGAGCGCGCTAAAGCGGACTACGAAGCCATCCGGACCAAGGCAGGTCTGATGGATGTTTCTGGGCTAAAGAAAGTTCATCTGGTTGGCCCTGATGCGGCTTATGTTATTGACCGCGTCACCACGCGAAACGTTGAAAAAATCGCGCCGGGGCGTTCTACTTATGCCTCGATTTTGAACGCAGACGGGAAGTTCATCGACGATTGCATCATCTATCATCTTTCGGTGAATCAATGGATGGTCGTGCATGGCACTGGGACAGGAATGGAACAGCTAACGAGCGTTGCTGCTGCCAAGAACGTCGCGGTTTTGTTTGACGATGATCTGCACGACATGTCCTTGCAGGGGCCCGTTGCGGTCGATTTTCTGGCAAAACACATCGACGGCATTCGCGATCTTGCTTATTTTGGACTGCTTCATACGCGCCTCTTTGGTCGGGATGTAATGATTTCCCGCACGGGCTATACGGGAGAGCGGGGATACGAGATATTTGTGCGCGCAAAAGACGCGGTCCACATCTGGGACAGCATTCTTTCCGAAGGGTCGGATATGGGCATTCAGCCCGTGCAATTCTCGACACTCGATCTGCTGCGCACTGAAAGCTATCTCTTGTTCTATCCGGGGGACAATTCTGAAACCTATCCCTTTGATGATGAACCTTGTGGCGATACGATCTGGGAACTCGGACTTGAGTTCACGGTGTCTCCGGGCAAGACGGGTTTCATTGGTGCTGAAAACCATTACGCTTCGGAAGGCAAAGAGCGGTTTAAGATTTATGGTGTCCGGCTCGAAGGAACGACGCCCGCTGATGAGGGGGCTGATTTGCTGAAAGACGGCGAAAAAGTTGGTGTTGTCACGTTTGGCATGTATTCGCAGATTAACGGTCACAACGTTGGGATTGCTCGGATGCCAAAAGACTGTGCCACGCCGGGTGTCAATCTGACCGTACGCAATGGCGACGGCACTGAGATCGCCTGTCTGAGTGAAGAAATGCCGTTTTATGACAAAGACAAGAAAATCAGGGCGGCCAAAGGCTGACTGCTGCGGGGTGCATACCGTTGCGCCCCGTTATTTTCTTCAAGAGGACGCATATGTCGAAATTTGATTTCCCGCCCGCAATCAAAAGCCGCCCAGTCTATGGCACGCTTGAGCCCCGGTCTGGTAAACACCATTTGATGATCGCTGACGCCGAAGGTGCCCAAGCCATTCTGGACGTTGCCACGCCTGAGCTAATGGCAAAGACTCACATCATCTTTATTGCTCGGGGTACGGATGACGCAGATAAGTTGCGCGCATTGGCACCCGCGCAGTTCTACGAAGGTCCTTCTTATGCAGCATCGGTGACGCGTATACGCCGCGTACTGCAGGATGCGCATATGGGGTTGCAGGTCTATCTAACCGGTACAGAAGGTCTTATGGGGCAAGCGCTAAACGAAGCAATGCAGGCAGGTATTCCGCATGCTGCCATCCAGACCGAGCATCGCGGTTCGATCGCCAGGCGCATGCAGTGCGTTCACTGTAAAGGGATCACAGAAGATGTGGAAATGGACCCATTCGTATGTGGGCATTGTGGTTTGAATTTATTTGTACGCGACCATTATTCTCGTCGCTTGGCGGCATATCAAGGGGTTTGCATCGACGCAGAAGACCCCGGAAATGTGCCCGAACCTAAGGGGATTTACGAATGAGTGGCGCAGAGAAAATCGCCGTCAGGGTGACCGAGAAAACGCCATTGAACGATTTGGTGACGCAATTTCGGTTTGAGCCTGTGAACAACGGGTTACTGCCGACATTTTCCGGGGGCGCGCATACCGTTGTGCAAATGCAAGATGGCGACATCACACGATTAAACCCCTATTCGCTCATGTCCGACCCATTTGATCAGTCAGCCTATACCATTTCGGTACGGCGAGACGACCAAGGGCGGGGGGGGTCATTGTTTATGCATCAACAGGTCAATGTCGGCGACGAGATGGTGATTTCGAACCCGGTCAACCTGTTCAGTCTCGATTTGCGGGCGCGAAAGCACGTTATGATCGCGGGTGGCATTGGGATCACACCCTTTCTGGCGCAGATCAAACAGCTGGATCGCGCGCATGGGCACTGGGAGTTGCATTATGCATGCAGATCATCGGCTTTGGCGTCTTTTGCCGATACGTTGAGCGCGATGCACCCCAACGATGTCAACATCTATTATGATGATCAGGATCAAGTGATCGATTTGGACAGTTTATTGGATGGTCAGCCCTTGGGCACCCATGTCTACGTCTGTGGGCCAAAAGGTATGATTGATTGGGTGCGTGCAAAAGCTGATGCGGCCGCTTGGCCGCGCGAAGCTGTGCATTATGAAGAGTTTCTCGCGCCGCAGCCGGGTAAACCATTTGAGGTTAAACTGGCGATTTCCAACAAGGTCATTCACGTTGGTGAACAAGAGAGTTTGTTGGAAGCGATGGAACGCGCCGGCGTTGACGCACCCTATTTGTGTAGAGGAGGTGCCTGCGGGATGTGCGAGACAAAAGTGATCGATCACATGGGGGATTTCATTCATCGCGATCACTGGCTTGAAGATGCCGAACGTGACGGTGGGGAAAAAATCATGCCATGTGTGTCGCGTTTTGAGGGCAAAACCCTCGTGTTGGACCGTTAAGGGAGCCCGGGATGACCATTCAATTCAACGATGAAACTTTCCGCGACGATTATTCGTTTTTCAACTCACAACGCGCCATCAAACGTTTTCCGTTCCCGTTTGATAAAGACAGCTACATGTACGCAGTGAACATGGAACAGCACCGTGGTGGTCCGGCCGACAGCGTCTATGAAAAACGTTTTGATGTAGACGAACATTACATTTCTGAAATGCGTGATCGCGCGCAGGTGCTTGCGGATGATCCTCTGCGTTGCCAGTCCTTGCCGCATATGATGTTGGCAGGTTGGGACCTGCTGGAATTGATCATGGTGTCGAAATCCGAAGATTACCCAGAGTTGTTCGAATTGCATCGAGATGGCGACACCTGGCGGTGGATCAACAAACCGCTTGGCATTGATGACACGTTCACTTTTATGGATGAAACAACTCTGCCTTTCGGCCCGATGGAATACATTACGCGGCAGGCACAAGGTGATTTTTGTGTTTTAGATCAACGTGATGATAACCTGTGGATGGACGCTGGGATTGTGACGACGCAGGCAGATTGGTCGCTTGATTTTGACATTGGGATGAATTTTTTCGAATGGCATGCGCCGGTCCCCTTGGCCCATGAAAAAGGGATTTTTGTGCGGGCCTTGAAATTTCTGCTCAACATTCAGCAAGGGGCCCCGGCGCGGCGTCTAAATTGGACGATGACAGTAAATCCGCTGCTGGATACATCGCCTGAAAACTACCACAAATGGGGTATTCAAAAAACATCGCTGTCCCCTGAAAATATTGGGTCGAAACAGCATTTGCGGGTAGAATTGCAAACCTTCTATCGGCTGCCACGTTCGAATGCGCTGGTCTTTCCGATTAGGTGCTATCTGTGCAGCTTTCAGGATTTGACGACGGTTCCTAAATGGGGGCGGCGCCTGCATAGGGTTATTCGGGATTTGCCGGATGAATTGGCAACCTACAAAGGATTTATTGATAACCGACCGATGATGTTGGATTATCTGTCACAGTTCGATGATGGATTGCCCACATCGATTGGAATTTGGCCCGAGCTGGATACAGAACCGGCTTTAAATAAATAACGGGGCCGCCGGGAGGCTTTTGCCACAGATCTAAACAGTTTGACTACGTGTTTTGAGGGTAACTGATAATGGATAAGTATCGCGCTGGTAATTTACGCAACTGCTCAGGTCCATGTGGCGCATCCGCGTCAAAAAACAACGTATCCCCGGGCTTCAGAGGATGCACATCGTCACCATGACGGTAATCAATTTCACCTTCCAGCATGTAAATTGTCTCGATTCCACCATGCTGGAACGTCGGGAAAATATCTGACTTTTCAGTCAGGTTGATAAGGTAGGGTTCCACGATTACGCCAGATGCATTCGATCCGATATGGCCAAGCAGATTGTATTGGTGGTTGGCGCGCGTTCCTTCGCGGTCAATTTCGACGCCTTCACCGGCGCGAGTATGCACGGCTTGGCGGCTTTCTTCGAAGCGGCGGAAAAAACTGGTGAGCGGTACAGATAGCGCGTTTGCCAAGGTTTGCAGGGTGGTTAAGGAAGGGGATGTATTCCCATTTTCGATTTTCGACAGCATCCCGATCGAAAGCCCGGTCAACCCGGACAGTTCGGCGACCGTAATTTCCTGCTGTTTGCGAAAGCTGCGTACTTCGCGCCCGATGGCGACTTCGAGCACTTTCTCACGATCATGCTCAGTTGTGCTGTGCGGGTCTTGGGAAAGTTTCGCAACCATGGCCGAATTGCCTGCGTCAAGATTCACAAAATTGCTGCCTTCTATCTTTGGATGGTCAATGTGGGTGCTGGATGCCACGATGCCATACCCAAGAATAGACCTAGTTTTAACGAGATTGCAAAAATAATGAACAAAAGGGAAAATTATAAAGTCGGGTTTCTGATTTTCTCCGGGTTCCCCATGGCCTGTCTGACGTCGATGATCGAACCCTTGCGCGCAGCCAATGAAATAGCAGGCGTTGAGCGTTTTGCCTGGCAGCTTGTGGCCGAAACACCGGGCAAGGTTGTTTCCAGCGCGAACGTTAGCTTTGAGCCAAATTGTACATTGGCAGAAGCCAAAGGTCTCGATGCTCTTTTGTTGCTCAGCAGTCCAAACGCTGTGTTTTCTGACCCCAGGCACGGCCCGGCAAAATTGCGGGAACTGTCGCGTCATGGATGCAAACTGGGCGGCATATCGGGCGGTGTTTTTCCACTGGTGCGCGCGGGGCTGATGGACCGTCAAAGATGTTCGGTCCATTGGTGTTATGAAGCCGCGTTTCGGGCTGAATTCCCCCAGATTGATGCAGTGGATGATGTCATAGTGACGAACGCTCAGCGGTTCACAGCTTCGGGCGCAGCAGCCGCATTTGAATTGGCGCTACATCTGATTGATCAGTATTTTGGACCAGAAATTGCCTATGAAGTCGCCTGTTGGTTTCAACATACCTCTATGCGCGGGCAAGGCGTGCGCCAGAGAGTGCCGAGTGTGGACAGTGAAGGCCAATTGCTCCCACGCTTGGTGAGCAATGCGGCGACCTTGTTTGCCAATCACATTGAAGACACCATTTCGATCGCGGATGTCGCGACGCAATTAGACGTGTCTGCGCGCCATTTGGAGCGCGCTTTTAAAAATGCCACAGGTCAAAGCCCGTCGCATTTTTACCGCGCGATGCGAATGAAGGTGGCGCGGCAATTGGTTCTGTATTCTAAGGACAGTCTGAACGAGATCGCTTTTGCGGTCGGATATTCTTCGGTTGCGCCATTAAAGCTGCATTATCACGCGGCCTTTGGTGTTAAACCGCGTGAAGACAGAGCGAGAATAAACAACTTCCGCGTCCACGAAAACATACCAGTGCCTTCTATCTGATTTCAAAGCGCCGATATCATCGCGGTTTTTAGCGCATGGTGCAGGCTGCCCGCCGATGATCTGGGGCCAAGTATGCGTATCTTTTCGGGACCAAAGTTCAAAACAAAGCAGCCCAGATGATGAATGGAGGTGCGATGCGCGTCGCCGGTTCCCATTTTGCGGGTGTTCAAGTTGCAGCTGATTTCCATGATCGCCTCGATGTTCTGCCCCGACAGATCAAAACAGACCCATGCGTCGGTTTGCTCAGTGACCGAGGCTGTGTCCCCCAAGCGAGATTTTATCATCGCGGCAATGTTTTCATGGGTGTCAAAGGGTGCCATGACCATCCATTGCATCGCTCCGATCCAAAAGGCCGTCTCGGGCTCTGTTGCGCGGTACTGGCCAGGCTCGGGCGTGGGGGCATTCAACAAATCTGCCAGATTTTTTTCACAGGCCGTTTCATAACCAACACGCGCGGCAACGGAGGCAAGGGCGAGGTTTGGAACCTCAGCCAAGGTGACCCCGCGGATCGTTTCGACAGCCGGCGTTTGAGTGCCCAATGCTGTTAGGGGGGTCAGATCATGCACGGACACGTTCTCCCTTTGGATCGACAAAATGGGGTGAGACAATTTCGATCTCGACAGTGAGAGTCGTTACCGGTGAAACTAGGCGCATTTGCTCGCCCAATCGGCTTGTGCCGTCTTTTAGAAATCCTATGCCGATCATGCTGTCTAATGTTGGTGAAAATGCTGCCGAAGTAACGTAACCCTGATCATGGGCGGCATCCACCGGCCCATCGATTTTCATTAAATGGCCGCCGGCGGTTATCTTGTGTTCTGGGTTCAGAGGTTTGATGCCGACCTGCGATAAGCCAGCCGGATTGGTCAGCCCCTCTCGTTCAGACAGCTTTGATCCAATGCTGTCTTTGGCCTTGGAGACCATCCGTCCTAGACCCAAATTCTGTGCTGTCGTGGTGCCATTTAACTCGTTGCCCGCCGCGTGCCCCTTTTCGATGCGCATGACGCTTAATGCCTCGGTGCCATAGGGGACGACTTTAAATTCCTCGCCCTCAGTCATTAATCTGCGCATCAAAGCATCACCGTACCGGGAGGGAACCGCGATCTCAAAGGCGAGCTCCCCACTAAAGGAAATGCGGAACAAACGCGCGCGCAGACCACCACACACGGTTATGTTGGCACAGGCCATGAACGGAAAGGCCTCGTTGGAAATATCTGTGTCTTGATCGACGATTTTGCGCAGCAAGTTGCGCGCGTTCGGGCCTGCCACGGCATATTGGGCCCATGCTTCGGTGGTGGAAATGAGCTGCACGTCCATATCCGGGAACAGACATTGGCGCACGAATTCCATGTGTTGAAACACTTTGACAGCATTTGCCGTTGTCGTCGTGACTACAAAATGGTCCTCGGCCAACCTACCGGCCGTTCCGTCATCCATTGCCATGCCGTCTTCGCGTAGCATCAACCCGTAGCGCGTCTTCCCCACCGCCAGTTTCGCAAAGCCGTTGCAGTAGATTTTATTCAGAAATGCCGCGGCATCCGTACCTTGTACGTCGATTTTACCCAATGTGGTGCAGTCGCAGACCCCCACGGATGCCCGTGTTTGTCGTACCTCGCGATCAACGCTTTCGCGCCAGTGAGTTTCGCCAGCAAGGGGGAACCACTGTGCGCGCATCCAATTGCCGACTTCGACAAATACAGCGCCGCGCTCCTTGGCCCAGAAATGCGAGGGTGTCAGCCGCGTGGGGTGAAATTCCTGTCCGCGCATCCTGCCGCCAAACGCGCCGATGGCCACAGGGGTATAGGGTGGACGAAAGATCGTTGTACCGACGTCGGGGATAGATTTTCCCGCAAGCTCTGCCATGATCGCAAGACCGCCAAGGTTTGACGTTTTGCCTTGATCTGTCGCCATCCCCAATGTTGTGTATCTCTTGAGGTGCTCGACAGAGCGAAACCCTTCTTGATGGCTTAGTCTCACGTCTTTGACTGTGACGTCGTTTTGCTGATCAAGCCATGCCCGTGAGCATCCCTCAACGTACCAAAACGGGGTTTGATTGATTGGGGCATCTTCGGCGGTTGGGGCTTGTGCTGGTGCGATCTCAAAGATGTCAGCCGCAGTTTGTGCGCCCGATGACAGAGCCGCATGGGTGGAAAACAATCCCTGTGCCGCGCCTGCGACGCGCATGCCTTGCGGTAAATCTTTGCCGGGGACAAAGGCCGCCAATGAATTGTCCCACTCTGGGCGTCCTCGCTGATGGCAGGTCAAATGCACGTTCGGGTTCCATCCGCCCGATACCCCCAAGGCACCGCATTCGATGGTCCGCATGTTCCCGTCTGCCAGCGCAACATCACAAAAGGTCAGGCCCAGACGTCCTTTGGTGTCCACGACCTGACCGCCACGAATGACCTGAAAATGTTCCGACATGGGGGCGTCAGGGCGCGTATCAACGACACCGGCGATGCTGACGCCTTTTGCATGCAGATCTTGGGCCGTTCGATGGCCGTCGTCATTATTGGTGAAAATTGCGATCCGATGTGCGGGGGTGACAGCATAGCGATTGGCATAGGTTCTCATCGCAGAGGCCAACATCACGCCGGGTCGATCATTGTTGTCAAAGGCAATGGGGCGTTCGGTTGCACCCGCACATAAAAGCGAATGCTGCGCATAGATGCGCCACAGGATTTGCCGGGGTTTGCCCGTTTCTGGCTGGGCGAGATGATCGCTAATGCGTTCAACCGCGCCAAATATACCGTGATCAAAAGCGCCAATCACGGTTGTGCGCGCCATTAGGCGCACATTTGGCATCGCGGATAGTTCGGCCACAGTTCGCCTGACCCAGTCAAGCGCCGGGGCCTCGTTGACGGACAAAATCTCCGTGGTCAGACGCCCGCCCATGGTAAAATCTTCATCTGCAAGAATGACTTCTTTTCCTGCTCTGCCAGCGGTCAGGGCAGCCATTAATCCTGCCGGGCCTGCGCCGATGATCAAAAGGTCGCAGTGGCGGAACCCTTTGTCGTAAACATCTGGGTCGGCTTTGCCCGATAATGCGCCCAGACCAGCGGCCTTGCGGATAATAGGTTCGTATAGTTTCTCCCAGAACACCGCTGGCCACATGAAGGTTTTATAATAAAAACCCGCTGTCAGAAAGTTAGACAGCTTGTCGTTTATGGCCATGGCGTCAAATCGCAGGCTTGGCCAGCGATTTTGGGAACGCGCACTCAACCCCTCAAAGAGTTCTGCGGTTGTGGCGCGCGTGTTGGGTTCACAGCGCGCACCGCTGCGCAATTCCACAAGGGCGTTAGGCTCTTCAGAACCCGCGCTTAAGGGCCCACGCGGGCGGTGATATTTAAACGAACGCCCCATAAGACGGACGTTATTGGCCAACAGAGCAGATGCCAGTGTATCGCCCGGATGCCCCTGATATTTTTTCCCATCAAAGGTGAAGGTGCATGTTTTGGTGCGGTCAATCTGCCCACCCGACAGTCTGTTTTTCTGCCTCATTTGCTGCGCCCTCGGGCTCGGGCAACGTCGCGGGCCAGTTCCACCTTGGAGATTTCATGTGTCACTGTGTTGCGGGTGACCACCAACCAAGACCGATCCCCCCCTTCGTGAAACCATAATTCGCGCAGAACGCCTGCGGGGTTGTCGCGCAGGTAGGCATAGTCGTGCCAATCTTGTTGGCTGGCCGTGTCCGGATCCGGGCGGTCGATTAATGCAGCATCGCCGAGATAGACAAATTCGGCGCTGTCTCGCGGCCCTAAAAGAGGGTGGTTGATGATCACGTTACAGGTCCCCTCAATGGAGGTTGGGCTGATTGCCCACCCCTTTTTCGTCGATCATTACGCCCTTGGAGAAGCGATCAAATCGGAATGCAGTTGCGGTGGAATGGGGTTCGCCTTTGGCCAAGAGATGGGCGAAAGTATATCCCGAAGCAGGGGTTGCTTTAAAGCCACCGTAACACCATCCGCCATTAAAATAGAGACCGTCGATTTCCGTGCGATCAATGATTGGCGATCCATCCATGGACATGTCCATGACCCCGCCCCACATGCGCAACAACCGCGCGCGCCCGATCATGGGCATGATGGCCATGCCGCCTTCGCACACATCTTCGACGACCGGGAGGTTGCCGCGCTGGGCGTAGGAATTGTACCCATCAAGATCGCCGCCAAAGACCAAACCCCCTTTGTCAGATTGGCTGACGTAGAAATGCCCGGCGCCAAACGTAATCACACCGGGCAGAACGGGTTTTAAGCCTTCGGTCACAAATGCCTGTAATACGTGGCTCTCGATGGGGAGGCGCATGCCGGCCTTGGCCATCAGCTTTCCGGACATGCCGGCCACACAACATCCGACCTTGCCTGCGCCGATGAAGCCTCTGGAGGTTTCCACTCCAAGACATTTTCCGTTTTCAACGCGAAAGCCCGTGACTTCGCAGTTTTGAATTATGTCTACACCGTGAGTGTCGGCGGATCGGGCATACCCCCATGCAACCGCATCATGGCGCACCGTGCCACCACGTCGTTGAGCCAGCCCACCGCGCACCGGAAACCGGGCATCATCGAAATTTAGATACGGGTATTCAGCGCGTACCTGTCGTTCGTCCAATAGTTCCGCATCGATCCCGTTTAGCATCATGGCATTACCCCGACGTATAAATGCGTCGCGCTGGGCGTCGGAGTGGATGAGATTGATGATACCTCTTTGGCTCACCATGGCGTTGTAGTTGAGATCTTGTTCCAGCCCTTCCCAGAGCTTGAGCGCGAATTCATAAAAAGGCGTGTTGCCGTCCAGCAGGTAATTTGAACGCACAATTGTCGTGTTGCGCCCGACATTACCCCCGCCAATCCAGCCTTTTTCTATCACTGCAACTTTGTGTTTGCCGTAAACTTTGGCGAGATAGTGCGCGGTGGCCAAACCATGCCCTCCGCCGCCAATAATGATAATATCGTAGTGGTCCTTTGGTTCGGGATCACGCCAGGCAGGTTTCCAGCCTCTGTGGCCGGTCAATGCCTCTTTGATAACCTTAAATCCCGAATAGCGCATTGAATCAGACTCCTTGCCTCCAAAGTCGACTATTTCACATGAAAAGTCACTTTGGTATGCGACGTCATTGCCGTCAAATCAGACCTAATCAACTATATTTCATCAAGATTTTCTTACGCGTCAAATGCCTGAGGAGAAAAAAACTTGATTGGTAGGAAAACCTAGACCAGACTACGAACAATGGAACGTCGTAGAGCCGTGGGCGAAGAGTCGTCTGTGCTCAGTAAGGCCGTATCAAGCGTCCAGTTCCAAATTAATTGGCTTGAAAGAAGTCAAAGCAACCGGGAGAGTGAGATGAGAAGAATTTCAACGGCACTAGCAACGGGCGTTCTAGCGGCATTGCCACTTGCAGCGTTTGCCGAAGACAGCAGCGATCCAATTGTGATCCCTGTCCACAATTGGTCATCCCAAATTGTGATGTCACATGTTGTGGGTCAAATCTTTGAAGAAATGGGTAACAACGTCGAATTTGTGACGACGGATAGCCAGGCGGTCTATGAATCCGTGCGCCTTGGCGATGTAACGTTGGAATTGGAAGTCTGGGAAGGTGCATTTGGGGCATCATACCGTGCAGCCTTGGAAAAAGGCGGTTTGCACGATGCTGGGGATCATAACGCCGTCACCCGTGAAGATTGGTGGTATCCAATGTGGACCAAGGATGCGTGCCCTGGTTTGCCCAGTTGGGAAGCATTGAATGAATGTGCAGCGGTTTTTTCAACAGCCGAAACCGGTGATAAAGGGCGGTATTTGGACGGACCTGTGGACTGGCTCAAGCATGGGCAGGAACGGGTAGAAGCCTTGGGAATGGATTTTGTCGTGGTCAATGCCGGGTCGGCAGCGGCTCTATGGGCGGAAATCGGAGCGGCCGAAGCTGACAAGCGCCCAGTTGTCGTTTTTAACTGGACGCCAAATTTTGCCGAAGCTGTCTGGCCAGGTGAATTTGTTGAGTTCCCTGAATGGGTTGATGGTTGCGACAAAGACCCAAGTGTGGGGCCTAACCCAGATGCACTTTATGACTGCGGAAACCCGGCCAAGGGTTACCTGAAAAAAGCAGCTTGGGACGGGATGAAGGACAAATGGCCGGCAGCCTATAGCACGTTGACGAAGATCTCCTTCACAAACCCGCAAATTGCTGAAATGGCCAAACTGGTGGATGTTGATGACCTGGAACCAGAAGAGGCTGCTGAAGAATGGCTCGACGCCAATCCTGATGTTTGGCAAGCATGGCTCGGGAACACCTGATTTTATGCAATACTAGACGGACATCCGCTCGGGCGATCCCCTGAGCGGATGTTTGTGTGACTGCCATCGATAGACCATAATGGAAAACCCCCTGCTATGACCGACGCGCCCGTCATTTCCTGTTCAAACGTCTGGAAGATTTTTGGGCCCGACCCAGAAAACTATCTGAAGCGTATGCCACATACGCACGGATTTGAGGATATTCGCGCGGATGGCTACATAGCGGGTGTGAAGGATGTCTCTATTGACGTTGCACGTGGCGAGATGTTGGTAATCATGGGTTTGTCCGGGTCGGGTAAATCGACATTGGTACGCTGTTTTTCGCGTCTGCACGAGATCACTGGCGGGGTCATAGAGGTCGAAGGACAGGATATCATGAAGCTCTCTGAAAAGGAGTTGATTGAGCTGCGCCGAAACAAAATGGGGATGGTGTTTCAAAGCTTCGGCCTGTTGCCGCATAGAACTGTTTTGGACAATGTTGCTTTTCCGTTGGAAATGCGAGGACAGGACAAACACGAACGGCGCGCGCGTGCCATGGAGGTTACCAAACTCGTTGGTCTGGAAGGACGGGAAGAATATTTCCCACGCGAGCTGTCCGGGGGCCAACAGCAGCGGGTTGGTATCGCGCGCTCATTGGCGATTGAACCGGATATTTGGTTTTTGGATGAACCGTTTTCTGCCCTTGATCCGCTGATCCGGCGGGAAATGCAGGATGAATTCCTGCGTCTGCAAGAGCTGTTGGGAAAAACCATTGTTTTTATCACGCATGATTTTGACGAGGCTTTGCGTCTCGCGGATCGAATTGCGATCATGAAAGACGGGGCTGTTGAACAATGCGATACACCAGATCAAATTGTGTTGCATCCGGCCACGGAGTATGTGCGCAAATTCACCGAAGAAATTGACCGCGCACGGGTGGTACAGGCAGGCGCGTTGGCCACATCCAGTGAAACAGGTGAAGGTAATCCTGTTGATGCCGGGGCGACAGTCAAAACTTTGGCGAAACTGTTGGTGCAGGATCAGCGTGAAGTCATCCCAGTTTTGCGCGACGGCGTTGTGATCGGAGGTATGCGCCGTCAGGAAGGGTTGGATATTCTGCTGGAGGCCAATTGATGGTCGATGTTGTGCAAAACGTAAGTGTGCCAAATCGCCGGCTCCCATCGGGAATGTCCAATAGCCGGATCGCTGCGATGTTGTGCGGGTTGGCTGTTTTTCTCACTCTACTGCATTATGCTGGCCTGTTGCCGCAGGGCCTGTACCGCTTGCCCGAGGCTTTGGTGCCGCCCTTTGCGACATGGCTCGATGTTATATTTAACTTCGTCAAAGACGACCTTGGCTTGCTTGTATTTACGCGCACGTTGACCGAAGGGTTAGAAACCGTATTGGATGTTACCGCCAATTTGCTGTTTGGAAAACGTCGATGGCCTTTTTTAGGGCCCATTCCCTGGACATCTGTCGCGGCGATTGCCGCCGTCATCGGCTATTACCTTGGTGGCTGGCGAATGGCGGCTTTAGGGGCGGGAACGTTTATTTGGACTGCTCTGATCGGCCAATGGACCATTGCGATGGAAACCATGTCGGTTTTGATTGTTGCCGCTCCCTTGGCTTTTATTATTGGACTGGCTCTTGGCATACTTGCCTGGCGTCATTCCGCTGTAAACCGTGCAATCAAACCTGTTTTGTCTGTTTTGCAAACATTGCCCTTCTTTACCTATCTCTTGCCAGCGGTGATCTTTTTTAAAGTTGGGCCTACCGCAGGTGCAGTTGCAACGACGATATATGCCATTCCGCCGATGATCCTAATGACGACACTGGGCTTGCAAAAAGTGCCTTCTGAGGTCGTTGAAGCGGGTGAAATGAGTGGGTGTAGCCGCTGGCAATTGTTGCGTCACGTCTACGTACCCTCCGCAAGAACAGAAATTCTAGTTGGCGTGAATCAGGTTATCATGTTGTGCTTGGCCATGGTTGTTCTAACGGCTTTTATCGGTATGCCGGGTTTGGGCGCTAAGCTGTTGGCCATGATGGGCAGCTTCAAACTTGGGCGGTCGTTCGAAATTGGTGTGACCATCGTGTTGGTCGCTGTGATGCTAGATAGAATGTCCAAAGCATGGGTGGTCAAGCAACCTGAACATTTTGAAAAAGGGACACCTTGGTGGAAACGTCACCTGGCGTTATTGACGGGACTCGGCTTGTTCATATTTTTCATCATTGTAGCCCAATTTGTCGAGGTGGCCTCCACGATAGGGCGCAAACAGAACTTCAGTCAGGGCCGCGAAATCGATCAGTTGATCAAAGGTTTCCTGAGCATCGAAGTTGTCAAAGACACAACTGGCTTTTTGCGGGCGTTTTTGAATGTGCAGGTGTTGATCCCGTTTAGAAACTTTTTGTTGTCCTTGCCGACCCCAGCGGTCATTTTATTGGTCGTTGCCTTCGCTCTCTGGTTGGCTGGAAAAAAACAAGCCGTTTTGGCGGCCATCTTCTTTTCGCTTGTGGCCCTCTCTGGGTGGTGGGATCGTTCCATTATCACGCTCTATTCTGTTATTTCGGCTGTCGCACTGGCGATGGTCATCGGGTTGCCATTGGGCATTTGGGCCGCGCGCACAAAAAAATGGTCAAACCGAATGTTATTGGTCTGTGATACGGCCCAGACTTTCCCGAGTTTTGTCTATTTGATCCCGGCAATCATGTTGTTTGGTATTACTGATATTGCGGTCATTTTTTCCATCCTGGTTTTCGCTATGGTGCCTTTGACGCGATATACGATTGAAGGTCTACGCTCTGTTCCTGTAGAAATGACTGAGGCGGCGGATATGGCGGGCGCAACACGGATGCAAAAACTGTGGAAAGTGCAGCTTCCGCTTGCTTTGCCAACCATGGCCGTCGGTTTTAATCAGGCCATCATGTTTGCCTTCTTTATGGTGATTATCGCCGCATTTATTGGGACGCAAGATTTGGGGCAGGAGTTGCAACGGACGCTTGCAGGAACGGATTTGGGCAAGAATTTTGTGTTGGGTATCTGCGTCTCGCTGATGGCGCTGACTTTTGACCTGACGATCCTAAAATGGGCATCTGATCAGAAGAAAGCGCTGGGCTTGAAGGATTAGCGTTGGTCTGTGGCTCGGATGAAGGAAACCCTAAATCAGCGCCGACGTTAACTTAAGTTGAAAGGATGTTCTCAAAACCTTTGGCCAACACTGACATACAGCAATTCGTCGCCACGTTCGTTGCGGGCCATGTCAATTGCGTAATCCAAGGGGAAGGATTTTGATAATCTAATGCGAATGCCCACCCCAGCGGCTGCCTTAAAGTCACCTGTAAAGGCAGCCCCCAAATCGCCGCCAACGGAACCTGCGCCAACAAATGCGACGTAGCCAAGCCGCTTGTACAGCCTGCCGCGAAACTCGCCTTGAAAAGATATAAGAGATTGGTCGAGAAACTCCGTTGCAACATATCCGCGAAAATTGTCAGTGCCCCCTAAAGAACACGCATCAAAAAACGGAGCATCGTCGCTGGCTTGACATGCAACGGCGTGGGCGGCGAGGACGCTTTGGGAAAACACTGGCAGATAGGCGCTGGCGGAGAGGACTGCCTTGGAATAACCGCTTCGGTCGTTGTCCACATAATTTCCGCGTGTGAGGGTGCCAATCAGCAGCGCGCCGGTTGTCGGGTAGAATGTATCATCACGGGTATCAAATTCTGCAAACGCACTGAGACGCGCGATGTTGAGCGAGGAATCCGCGGCAAAAACAGGGGGGAGGACGCCGTTTTGGGCGAGGTTCAACCGATATTCCCCATAGGCCAGAGAACTGCCGACAGAAATATTCTCACGCACGCTGTGTGAGATTTCTAAACTACCGCCCCGCAATGACTGAGACACTGGGATGGCGGCCTCCCCAACAAATAGGTCGTAATTCAGATCGGCGTCCGCAAGTAAGATTTTTGTCGCCCAGTCATCTTCGTCCCATGACAGATTGAGGCCCAAACCGAAACCTTGGCTGTCATTGGAAGACTTGAAAGCGCCAAAGCCAATAGATGACGCGTCTGACAGCCGATCGTTTTTGAACAGATATGCACCGCCAAGCGCTAGGCCTGATCCTAAGGACGGGCTTTCAAAAGGGATTGGAGCCAGCACAAGCGAGCCTGCTCTAAAACCGATGCCGTCCGCTTCGTCTTCGATGATCTGAGAGGGGGGGCGAAAAGGGCTTGTTTTGCGCTTGCGCGGTTTCAAGTAGAGCGAGAGAGGCGCAAAGGATATGAGCTGTGAAGCGGGCGCATCTTAAAAGCCCGGAATGGTTCGACATAGCTGACAGCTTTCATTTCGTAGGGGGCTTTAATATCGGTCTGGCAAAAGAGAGTGCGACTCGCCTTTGTCTGTCATCATTTTCACAGAAGGCTGGTTTCGTTAAGGGATTATACATTTTTTGTTAATTTCTAGCTAAAAACTCTCGGGAGGCTTTGCGGGGAATTCCATCTTCGGAAATCGCTTCTCCGGGAAAAATGGAAGGTCAGAAATGCGGTTCGCAGAGCCGTTCGGAACACCAAAAGCGTGCCGCACGTGAGTAAGCAAACAGTTAAATTCAATGAATAATCTGGAGCTATTAAGGAGTGAAAGCCTTAGTCTGTTGCATTTTTTCGCAGGCTGCCCGGATTTTAAATCCCCTCCGAGAGATCAGTTTCCAGATTTTGAAGGGGTCAGCGGATTTATGCTGGCGCATCACATCAAAGGCTCATTGTTAACCTGCGCGTAACATCTGATCGTTCACACAATAGTAACGGAGGTAAATTTCTCCGCTCAAGATTGCGACAGGTGAACCCTGTCTACGGCGTCTTGGATTTGGCTGGTGAAGAGCTTTGGGCGCACCACGACCAGTTTTGATGAGTTCAAATTGAGGTAAAAAATTATGGCAACCCCGGCTCCATGGCTGACAAAATTCCAAGTAAACTCCGGCCTCTCCGCGACAGGAGGGCAATCACAGCCCAAAATTGTGGGTCTTGCCAACGGTGGTTTTGTCGTTGCGTGGGTAGAAGCAGCAGACGGGGCAGTTTCAAACGGTTTCGGAACAGATATCGTCGCAAAAATATTCGACGCTGAAGGAAATACTGTGCGGGAGTCCTTCCGTTTGAACAGCTCATATTTTCTGGACGATGAGGGCGACTTTGACATCACGGCCACACACGATGGGTTTGCGATCGGGTACTTGGATGACGACATCTATGCGACCGACGAAACGGCTGTGAGGTACGAACGATACAACGAAAACGGATTTCAGATAGGCCGCGAGAATATCGCATTGGAAAAGACGGTCGCCGATTATCTTGAAAACCCGCAGCTTGTGTCGAACTTAATGCCAACGAGTGAAGATACTTTCATCGCGTTTGAGCATGGCATGGATGAATCCGTCGGCAGCATTGCGCGAATGATCGGTCAAAATGACGTCATGACAGAGGGCTTTTCCGCAGCTCAGAACATTTCGGGGTCTGACCGACTGGGAGACGTTGCTGTTCTAAACAACGGAACTTTTGTTACTGTCTACGAAGTTGACGATGAGAGTGCGAGCACTGTCGCATTTTCCATCAAGAATGCCAGCGGTGGAGAGCTTTTTGCGTCACACAACATCGCCGAAGCGGGCAGTCGCGTCAGTGTGGCGGCCCTTGATGATGGCGGATTTGTCATCGTCTATGTGCTCGGTGACGACATTATTTCGACGAAATTTAACGCCAGTGGTGAAGTTTCCGGGTCCGCAAGCAGCGTGACCTCTGTTTCCGATAATCAAAACGACCCCGCTGTGGTGGCACTGCCAGATGGTGACTACGCTATTCTTTGGATTGACGAAGCTGCCGGCGCGATTTTCGGGCAAAAATTTGACGCAGATGGCACTGGTGATGGCGACATATTTACCGTCGATGAAACAGTTGGTGGGGTGCATTCGCTGGATGTCAGTACCAGTGCCGATGGCCGTATTCTAGTAGTTTGGATTGATGAGAACGGCGAGGTATCTTCTGCGGTCTGGGATCCGCGCGACGTTACGATCAACCCTGACGATTACAACGAGGCACGGGCCAATTTCCTGATGACGGATGTCATCACCACAAATATGTCTGGCTCCATCGTTTTGGCTGGGAACAAAGGTGACACCATTCTAGGGCAGGAAGGGAGCGACACAATCCATTCATCCGGGAGTGGGAATTTCTACGGTGGTGGAGGTGATGATTACATCTTTGCTGGCGCTTCCACAGACGCGGTTGATTTCGAGTTTTTAGATGGGGGTGACGGAACAGACACGTTGGACACGAGCAATTCCAACACTGACTACAGTGTGAACTTGGCAACTGGTGAGACCGGCGGCTCAGATGCATTGGACCCGGCGGTGGAGTCCTTCGTCAACTTCGAGAACGTTGTCACGGGGGATGGGGATGACAGTATCGAGGGCACCGTCGATGGAAATATCATTCGCACGGGCGCTGGCAGTGATACGGTTCATGCCGGTGGCGGAGATGACCGAATTCTTGGCTTGGCGGATGATGATGAATTGCACGGGGGCGACGGAAACGACACGTTAAATGGGGCGGATGGTGATGATACAATTGATGGTGGCGCGAATGACGACAGCGTTTTCGCAGGCACCGGCAACGATCAGGTTACTGGTGGTGCAGGGGATGATCTGCTGGAGGGCAACCTTGGGGATGACGGGCTAGATGGGGGGCTCGGCAATGATACCCTGCGCGGCGCCGATGGGTTTGATCTGATCAGTGGCGGTGCTGGCGATGATGTTGCCTTTGGGGGCAACGATCAGGACACTTTGTTTGGGAATGATGGCAATGATACATTGGATGGCAGCGGGGGGGATGACACTGTTGATGGGGGGATAGGCGATGACGTCTTGATCGGCGGAACCGGGCAAGACGAGATTTTTGGCGGTATGGGCGATGATGTCCTGCGCGGCGGCGGCGGGCATGATCTAATGGAAGGTGGCGATGGCAGTGATGTGCTGTTCGGCGCGTCTGGCGAGGATCTATTGGTCGGAGACGCCGGAAACGATACTCTCGAAGGGGACGCCCAAGCAGATACCCTGTATGGCGGAGATGGGGACGATATCCTGAGAGGGGGTGATGGTTTTGACATCCTCTATGGTGGGGCCGGTAACGATACTCTGGTAGGGGGCAACGGTCAGGATACGCTAGAGGGAGGCGCTGGATTAGATATTTTGCGTGGCCAAAGCCAAAACGATACTTTTCGGTTCAATCTGGTTTCGGAAAGCACCCTTGCGGCATCCGATGTCATTGATGGGATCGACGGGGTTGGCAGCGTCGGTGGCGATCTTTTCGACCTGTCAGGGATCGACGCCAATGCGATCCTGGCTGGTGTGCAAGGCTTCTCGTTTCTTGGAGAACAAACAACAGCATCAGGTCTGGCCGCTGGCGCGGGATCTCTTTGGGTGGAAAATGTCGGTGAACAGACGCGCCTCTATGGGCTTATAGATGGCGATACCCTTGTAGATTTCTCAGTTCGGATCAATGATGGTTCAGACATCGTTGCAGGTAATTACACATCGTCTGATTTTATCCTATGACATGTACTTTTGTAGCATTTATCGGCTGCAAAATATATGTTGTTTGGCGGCGGTGAAAATAGCATAAATTCCCGGTTTTCTTACCTTACTGTGCAGCGGCGGTTGGAGTGGCAATGTTCCTCCACACCAAGGTCGCGTTTTCTTCATTTTAGAAATCAAAAGATTTTCCAAGGTTGACTGTAATAAATAATTCGATCTCGGCAAAATAACGCCGACAGCACGATCCGTGTAGAAAATGAACGCTTATTCGGTTGTCCGCGAGGCATTTCCGTCGATTTTCGTCCCCGGATGAAAATCAGGGCAGTCCATTCATTTTGGCCGGCTCTGTGCCGATAGTCTGTTGATATAAGGTATTTTTCCTGCGATGCTTGCTTATAGATTTACTTCACGTTGCAGCAGGTGGACTGCGACTGCGAGCCGGTTTTAACTGCTTGGTGTTGTACGGGGTCGGTGGTTGGAGACTAAGTTAACAAGATTTGAATTTGCAGCGTGCGATTGTATTTTATTGGTGTATGAGTTGTAAGGCGTGTGAGATTGTCACGAAATTGTGAGTATGACGATTCTGGATCGGTGAGCCGTTTGTATGTCTAAATTTGAACATTTTGATCATGATATGCTGTGGATCGACGGCGGTCAGTTTCACATGGGCTCTGACAGGCATTACGCAGATGAGCGTCCGGTGCGGCAAGTAAAAGTCGATGGCTTTTGGATGGACAAAAGCACTGTCACAAATGACGAGTTTGCAGAATTTGTTCGAGAGACAGGGTATGTGACGGTTGCAGAAAAACGCCCTGATCCGGCCGACTTCCCAGGTGTTGACCCTTTTCTTTTGGTGGCAGGATCGATGGTCTTTCATATGACGAAGGGGCCGGTAGATCTGCGCGATATGCGGCATTGGTGGGATTTTATCGCGGGGGCGTGTTGGAAGCATCCAGAAGGTGCCAAAAGTTCTCTTCAGGGTCGTGGGGCGCATCCGGTGGTTCAGGTGGCTTTTGAGGACGCCAAAGCCTACGCGGAATGGGCCGGTAAAGATCTGCCAACAGAAGCCGAATGGGAATTTGCTGCCCGTGGTGGGCTGGAGGGCGCGGAATTTGTCTGGGGGGATGAATTGGCACCTGCTGGGAAAATAATGGCCAAGACATGGCAAGGTGATTTCCCATGGCGTAACAAGGCAAAAAAGAAACTGCATAGAACAGCGCCCGTCGGATCCTACCCTCCAAATGGATACGGTCTGAACGATATGACAGGGAACGTCTGGCAATGGACGACGGATTGGTATGTTGATCGTCACCCGGAAAAAACGCCCGAGTCCTGCTGCGCTTTGGACAATCCGCGCGGGGCTGCACGCCATCATAGTTTTGATCCGCAGCAACCGAACGTGAAAATTCCTAGAAAGGTCGTCAAAGGCGGCTCTTTCTTGTGCGCGCCCAGTTATTGCCGCCGGTATCGCCCGGCGGCGCGACATGCCCAGATGGTCGATAGTGGCATGAGCCACATCGGTTTCCGATGCATAAAACGACCACAACCAACCTAAGGGAGCTTCTTATGAGCGAAGGAAATACGGACAACAGGGGCATAAGTCGCCGCGCGATGTTGCTGTCGAGTGCATCGGCGGTCGCGGCAGCCGGGACTGCCGTGGGCATGGCGAAAGAGGTTGCAGCGCAAACAACCGCCGGCGACAAGCCAAATATCCTGGTGATTTGGGGCGATGATATCGGCCAATCCAATATTTCGGCCTATACTATGGGGCTGATGGGGTATCGCACGCCAAACATCGACCGGGTTGCCAATGAAGGCATGATTTTTACGGATTACTACGGTGAACAATCCTGCACAGCGGGGCGGTCTTCCTACATTATGGGCCAGTCTGTATTCCGCACGGGATTGTCCAAGGTCGGTCTGCCGGGTGCTGAACTTGGTATGCAAGAAGAGGATCCAACCATTGCGGGTCTGCTAAAGGGGCAGGGCTATGCAACTGGTCAATTTGGCAAGAACCATTTGGGCGACCGGGACGAACATTTGCCGACCAATCACGGGTTTGACGAATTTTTCGGCAATCTTTATCATTTGAATGCTGAGGAAGAACCTGAAAACGAAGATTACCCCGGCGATACAGTATTGCCGAGTGGTAAAACCTTCCAAGAAACCTTCGGGCCGCGCGGGGTTATCAAATCTTTTGCCGGCGGCGAAATCGAAGACACCGGCGCGTTAACCAAAAAGCGCATGGAAACTGTTGATGATGAAACTTCAGCAGCGGCGATCGATTTTATCAAGCGTAAAACAGCCGAAGGCGTTCCGTGGTTCTGCTGGTGGAGCGGTACTCGCATGCACTTCCGCACCCACGTCAAAGACGAGTTGCGGGGGATCTCGGGTCAGGATGAATATTCTGATGGAATGCTGGAACATGACATGCACATCGGGTTGTTTCTTGATCTGTTGGATGAATTGGGGATCGCCGACAATACCATGGTGCACTACTCAACCGATAACGGCCCCCATATGAACACATGGCCGGATGCGGGAATGACGCCATTCTGGGGCGAGAAAAACACCAATTGGGAAGGTGCGTGGCGCGTGCCTTCGATGATCCGGTGGCCCAGCGTCATCAAAGCGGGTTCTGTTTCCAACGAAATCATGCACCACATGGACTGGTTGCCAACGTATCTCGCGGCGGCCGGACGTCCTACTGTTAAAGAAGAGCTCCTTGAGGGGATCAGCGTGGCCGAAGTAGGCGATGGACGCGAGTATCGGGTTCATCTGGATGGGTACAACTTCCTGCCATATTTCTCGGGAGAAGAAGAGAAAGGGCCTCGGGACGAGATTTTCTATTTCTCTGATGATGGAGACCTGATGGCGCTGCGCTTTAATGATTGGAAACTTACGTTCCTTGAGCAAAAAGAATGGGCAACGTTCAGAGCTTGGATGGAACCTCTGGTCGAATTGCGTGTTCCGATTATCGCAAATTTGCGGCGCGACCCCTATGAGCGCGGATATCGTACATCGAACACATACTATGACTGGTTGCTTGACCGTGCCTATCTATTGGTACCAGCTCAGACCTATGTAGGTCAGTTCCTAGAAACATTCGTTGAGTATCCGCCACGCCAGAAAGCGGCGAGCTTCAGCTTGGATCAGGTTATGGAAAAACTCAGCACGCCTCCGGGTGCGCCATAATTTTTTAAACACCCCTGCCCCTGAGTTGTTCGGGGGCAGGGACCTAAAACACATTTGAAAGTAACAAATATGCGTAGCCTTTTCTTTGCGGCATCTATGTCTTGTCTTGCGTTTTCTGCTGTTGCGGACCCTTTGCCGTCCTGGGCGAATACGCAAACAAAGTCAGCGATCATTGAATTCGTGGAACAAGTCACTGATCCGACATCAGAAAAATACGTAACCCCCACAGATCGGATCGCAACCTTTGACAATGATGGCACGCTTTGGAGCGAGCAGCCGGTATATTTCCAGCTATTTTACGCGCTGGATCGATTGAAAGAAAAAGCAGCCCAAGATCCGTCGATTTTGACGTCTGATGTTCTGAAAGCGGGTGCGGCTGGTGATATCCAAACCATCGCAAAAAGCGGCGTTGAGGGGTTATTGGAAATATTGGCAGTTAGCCATTCAGGCATGTCCGTTGAAACATTTGAAGCAGATGTGATTGCCTGGCTCGCAGATGCACGTCATCCTGTGACCGACAAACCGTTTGACGAAATGGTCTATCAACCGATGTTAGAACTGTTGCGATATCTGCGCGACGAGGGCTTTCAGACGTGGATCGTGTCAGGGGGCGGTATCCACTTTTTGCGGGCCTTTGCGCAGGAAGCCTACAACATTCCGCCCGAAAATGTCATTGGAAGCACCACCCCAACAGAATATGTTGATGGAAAAGTCATGAAATTGCCGGGGATCGAGTTTGTCGATGATAAAGAAGGTAAGCCAGTTGGCATCGACAGTCGCATCGGAAAGAAACCTATTTTTGTCGGCGGAAATTCAGATGGCGATTTTGCCATGTTGGAATATGCAACAGGTGGCGATGGCCCCAGTTTTGGACTGTTGGTGCACCATACGGACAGCGAACGGGAATTTGCCTATGATCGGGAAGGTCATATAGGCGTCTTAAACCGTGGCTTGGACGAAGGGCCTGATCGAGGTTGGATTATCGTGGACATGGCAAATGACTGGGAAAGAATTTGGCCAGAGTAGGGAGCTGACAGATATTGCGCCCGCACGGTGTGAGGGCGCAAAAATTTGCGGTTCTTTGTTCAAGCATTAATAAAATCTTAAAAAACACACACCTGTGGTTGTGTTCATTCTGAGCAAATGCAAGGCTGCGCTGAAACCGTGACCCCACAGATGGGTGGCTCGTACGTGCACGCATTGGATTTGGCTATGTTTATTTCGTTCGCATCGGCGGCAATGAGCGTGTTGAATGCCGCTTGAAGTGTACGCTCCACACGTCAATTTCCACATTGGCGCACCCCGTATTGCCGCTAATGTTCTGAAAGTGGTCTCCGGTTTTAAAAAACGGGGAAAAAACAATAGCTTTTTGATTTTGAAAGGCGGGGAATACCGGCAGCACCTGAGATCTTTTGTAAACGGTTCTTTTGAGCAGGACGGTTATTTTGGGGCACACGAAACCGGAGAAGAGGATCATTGGCAACGTTGGAAGAGTTTTGAGGTTTTAGCAGGCAGCCAGCATGCAATGATGGGGCGTCCAAAAGATGTTTTTCAACTTCATGCAATTCTACCGGAAGCAGAGCAGCGTATAGCGCGACTGTCAAACTTTTTTAGCAATTGTACGCTCGATTTGCATCTGGCAATTACTGATCAAGGTACATATTTGCAATCTATTCCGTCTGATTATCTGAGCCAGCTTCAATCGCAAACTCAGGCTTGTTCCGTTCCGAGCTGGGCTGAACTCGTTGCTCGGATTTCCCAATCTTGCCCAAATCGGACGCTGTATGTCTGGGATTTCTCAAGGCCGGCGTTTGTCGCGCTTCCTTTTGCTGTCGCGATGGTGAACGGCTCAGAGGATTTGACGGATGAGTTAAGAAAACCAATAGCGGAGGCATTGGTAGAAAACGCGCGCGCCCCGGAGGATGTGTCACCAAGTGCGTTGGACCAAGACATGTTTGACGTCTTTAGAGAGCAATATGAATATGATCTTGATAGTATCGACAGCATTGAGCGCACTGTATTGATCCGCTCTTCAAACATTCCTGAAGAGTTACAAGTGGCGGTTGGCTACGCCTCCCACGGCTCGTAAAAAGCCCAAACGTTCTGAAACTCTATATTATTGATTCCAAAAATTTTTCTTGTTCTATCATGTCGAGAAAATACAGTTTCCGCCGATTTGACCCGCAGTAGAAATTCTTGCAAAACAAACCCAGCGACAGGATCACGTTGCGCTATTTCCAGCGCCAGTGCGTTCGTGTTCAACATCATATCCGTGCCGCCGACCTGATATCTGTCTAGCCCTTGAAACTGGTTTTGTGTTTGCGCTTGAACCCCGATGTAAACGGCATCGGCTGTGTTTCCTTCAATGGCTCTTTCGCCTTCATAAATTTTTATCATATTCCCATAAAAGAAACCGGTGGCGCCAATCGTGCGCTGTGCTTCGTTTTCGCCGTGATCCAAAAATGTCTGCAGTGTTGACAGCAACCATCGCGTTGACAGCTCGTTGACCAAGACAACCCCGTGCTCTCGCCATATTCTGTGAAAAAGGGTACGTGCTTTGGCTGTGTGTTCCGTGTCGCGCCGTAGATAACTAATGCATAATGCATTCAAATGATTGAGCGCGGATTTTCCTCGGAGATGATAGTTTAAAATCAACGACTGGTTGTGAATGTCAGCGCGGTGAACTTGTGGCATGTCAATATTTTTTTGTAAGCGTTGATGCAACAGCGGTTCAATGTCTGCATCAACGCCAGGCAAGATATCCTCGATTGATTGCTTTGACACACGCATTTTACTGCGCTCCCAAAGTTTGGGCAGCGAACAAATTTGCGTTTTAGTCGGTTTTGGGGGCCAATCGGGTAAATCTGGCGTTTTATTTTTCCCAGAACTAAGGGTTTGGTTTTTCAGCAGTACAGATTTGCTAAACCAAGCTGTTTCCTTGAATTCTGACAATTCATTTATGCGCTCCAGATACCTGATGTGTACGGCTGATGGGGAGACGTTGGCAATCTGAGGCGGGGGCAGTTCTAGGGTGTTGAAACTTGCCGCCGGAACCTTTGCCAGCAAATTTTGAATGCCCCAGAAGGCGTCTTCTTTGTAAGGGATGGTGACAAAATTCTCGCCAAAAGCTTCTCGGGGTTTCGCCAATTTCGCATCCCATGAAAACGCGTGTTCGTAGAATTCAGCAAAATCTTGAAACCGATAAAATCTCGTTCGATATTTTAAGTGTTGATGGTAGCTGCTGAGCAGCCATTCTTTCTCGGATCGGACAAAGAAAACAAAAGTCACTCGATGAGGGCGCAGTGCGCGGGATAGAATGCGCAGGTTTTTAGTGAGCTTTGGATAAATATTTCGTTTGGCGGACCGCCCGATGAAAGGGCCACAAAAATCTTCCTGACTTAGAATAACAGTGTCTGCTTTCAAATCTGAAATGGCCGTTGAAAGGCGGGAGATTTGCTCTTCGGCGCTGTCAAAGTTTTCGTTTGCCAGTTCGACTGCTGCCGCATGCATTTCCTGAGTGTGGAAAAAACAAACCTGCGCTTGTTCGAGCACCTTTGCATAGTTTGCCAAACTCTTTTGAATGGCCGTTGAACCGGTTTTGTGAGGGCCCAAATGCACCAAAACGTTTTTGCCCAAAGAATTTCTACCCATCAATTTCAAGCAGATCCGCGACCTTGCCAGCAAAAAGCTGGTTTAGATGTCTGTATTCTTCCAGCAGTGGGCTGGTGCGGTTTGCCTTCTTTAACTGGGATTGCCATGTTTCTGTCGTGGCCATGGTGGGCGTATGTTCAAGGGTCGAAAACTTGTCGTTGTAGGGAATGCAGACAACCCGCCGCCCGAGCAATTGAGCCCAATAGGCACCGTGGTATGAGCTTGTTACAACCGTTTCTCCCCGAGCAAGAAATCCAATTGCCTCCCGGATATCCTGATAGTGGTTGGTTGAAAAAGGGATGCCTTTGGGGGCACAGAGAGTCGGGGTTTTCCTGCGGTGAGCATAGATGACAACCTCGTGTTCTGGTTCGGAAACCTCATCAAAGATCGACGACATGCAACTGGCACAAGGGACAAAACTGAGGGTGTCATGCCAATCGTAGTTTCGTGTGCCAAACAGTGAAAACCGATCGATCACTGCGTGAACAGATGTGTCGTTTTTGCCCCTTAGAGGTGTCCCGACGCCCCAAGCAACCAAATGTCCATTTGGCGATGCTTTCCAGTGTTTAGAGAATTCTTTGAGTTGCCCAAATACTTGGCCGCCTCCCAGGATCGCGTTCTCAGATTTTCTGGATCGGTATTTGAAATCGGCGATTTTTACGGTTTCTGGCCAGAAATATTGCGCAGGACCACACAGTCTATCACCTATATTATCGGCCATATGATGAAAGATATTGACTGTGCCGATCGTGTCGGTCCCCACCTTTGAGAATGATTGTCGCTCCATATATCAAAGTGATACCGTCGAAATGCAGCACAATTCAAGGTTGTTTTAAGTGAAAATTGTAGGCTAAGCAAAGTGTGTGATACATCAGCATATGAGTGCTACCAAGAAATCGTGTCCAAAACAGCAATCAGCATCGTTTTATCCTCGCCAGAAGCTGATGAGAACGTTGCCTTGGCGACCTCTTATTGGGAATGTTTCGGTTTTGAAGGGTTCTGCCGTTGTATCTGTGGATAAAGTGGCGCGGAAATCTTCGGTGGCCGCAATACTTGCGGATTGGGTTTTGGCTATTTCCAAAAGCCGACTGGCAATATTTACGCTATCGCCACTGATCGTCAGCTGTTGATGTTGATCAGCCCCCAATCGAGAGAGCATAACTTGGCCAAAATGTAACCCAATGCGGCATCCCAATGGGCGCTCTAAGGTATTTTGTCGACCAAGCTCTTCCGTGTTTTTTACGATTTCTCTTGCAGCATTAAAGGCCTGATCCGTACATCCTTGTGGGTCATCAAAAATTCCAAAGGCGAGCAATGCGCCATCTCCCATGTAATTCAATATCACACCGTTGTGTTTTTGGGCGATGGTGCCGATTAGACTGTGAAACTGCTTCAAAAAAGTTTCAGAACGGGTAGAGCCCAAATCCTGGGATATTTGCGTGAAGCCCGACAAATCGGCAAAACACGTCACTAGATGTCTCGGCTCGGGGTTTTGCAAAAAATCAGGGTTACGGGCGATTTCGTCCGCCAGTTTTGGTGATTGAAATTTCTTTAATGCGATGACGGCGCGATCAGAGTGCCGGGCGTTGTGCCGCTCCTGACGGTACTTCAAAAGAACGATCAAAAGAAGGGGCGGGCCAGCGCCGATCAAGGGCAAAGCGGCGTTGAGCCAGATGCCGAATGAGAAGCTGAACCAAATCACGGCCAGCCAGGTGGTTATGATTCCTACACTTAGTATCATCCCGAGTGTGAGTGGTAAGGACCACACAAGCATTGCACATAGTGGTGCCAAAATCAGAACTGCCACGAAATCCAACCATCGGTTCGCAGCATTGCTTTGGGGTATGGTGTCGGATAACAGCTGTGCAACCGATGTTGCCATGACCTCGACGCCCGGAAAATCGGGATCGAACGGGGTGGGGAAACGATCACCCAGACCGGTCGCTGTTACGCCAATGATAACGGCTTTACCCGAGAGATCCGTTTGGATCGGGCCATTTAATATGTCCAACGCTGAAACGGTTTTGATTGTCCCGGCTGGTCCAAAAAATCGAACTGGCATGTGATACCCGGCGTCGAGATTGTGTTCGACCTCACCAAGAGTTGCCGTTTCGCCTGATAAACGCAGCGCGCTTTGCGTAAAAACTGCCGCAGTTTGAACAGCCAGCGAGGAATGCAATCCACGTGATGTAATAAAAACTGCAGGGACATAGCGAGGGATCCCCATCTGATCTGTCGAGATGTTTGCCATGCCCAATGAAGACCGATCCGAGAATATCGAAAGAGGCCATAGTTCGTTGTGCGTTGTTGGAACGCCTTGCGGGTCAGACAGTGATACCGAAGTCCCCGCCGCAGCAATCACAGAAGGGCTTTTGGCCAAGGCATCTCGCAGTAACTGATCCCCAACGGGTGAACCTTTATCGCTGAGCAAGATGTCCAATGTGATCACTTGAGCGCCAGCTTGCGCAATTTTGTCTATGATTTGTGCCAATGTGCCGCGGCCTGTGCCCAGAGGGTTTGCCTCATTCAAAGTCGCATTATCGATCGCAACGATGACCACATTTTCTGGCGGTTCTACAGTGCCAAAACTGAGCATGCGTAGATTTAAGAGCTGGTTCTCCAATGGGTCGATAAAACTGGCTTGGTTGGCCTTATGCGGTGCTGCAATGAAAAATGCCCATCCAATTGTCGCCAACAGGATAATCAGGCCCGCGATGAGTTGCCGACGCGGCAATGACCTCACCTGCCAAAGCGTGCCAGCAAGTCGCGCACGCGGGTGTCATCCCATTCTTCCACGAAAAAAGGCTGACGTGGGATCACTTCGACACCTTGTCCAGCCGAAAGGGTGGCGGTTTTTGACGTGCCACGTCGATTGTTAACGTCTACCGTTCCGCGAAGGACGAATACCGATGTCGCGCCGTCGCTGACTTCGATGGCATAGATTGTACCGCGCACAGCGGCAATTGCGTGTGGCGTTCGAATTCTAGGTGATTGGCTGCCGGGTTCGACATCAACCAAAGCAGAGCCGCTCTTTATTGTTAAACTCTGTGGTACCCCATTGTTGTCACCAAAGTACTGTAAAACCGTACCTTCATCCAGTTCTAGGATGATAGTCCCACAGTCCAACGCCGAGCGCTCTGGGTTTGTCAGCGTGGTTACACTGCAATTCGCTGGAAGTTCTGCTTGGGCCGGTTGTGTTGAAAACAGCACGCAGGCGGATAGTGTCATCAAAAGTTTGCTGATTGGCATTTGGCGGTCATCCGGTGTCAGCTGAAATACAGGTTAAAAAGAGCGGAGGAATTAACCCGCTCTTCAACCTATGCATGGCATCGCCATTCTGGTCAATTGCCCGTGAATGACTGCCGCGAGAATGACAAATGATAATTTAGTGCGCGCTTACAAAAAATAACCGAATTGTTGGGTATAAAGTTGTGAATGACGTAGTGTGAATTGCTGCTATTTAAGTTAGAAAAAGGATATGTTTTTACCCGTCAATCATGCCAAACAAGCCAGTGATCTACCGCGAGGGTGTAGCTTTCGGGATCAAGATTGGCGGATCTTGTCCCAATTCTGGCATCCCGTCGCTTATGGCCATGAGGTGGCAGATCATCCGGTAGCTGCGCGGTTGCTCGACGTGGATTTGGTGCTCTGGCGGACCAGTGCAGGGTTGCATGCAGCACGCGATTTATGCCCGCACAGAGGCACACAGCTAAGTGCAGGGCGGGTGGATGGCGATAGTCTTATTTGCCCAATGCATGGGTTGCACTTTGACGCAAAAGGGAGCTGCACGAAAATTCCTTCGAACCCGGATCAGAACGCACGTGTGTCGCCCCGGCTAGGATTACAATCCGTACAAACTGAGGAGCGCTATGGTATTTTGTGGTGTTGCCTGTCAACAGATCCTCTTTGGCCACTACCTGATTGGCCCGGTGTGCGCGACGCCACGCTCAAAAACGTGTATGTGCCCGCAAATATATGGCAGGCTGCTGCCAGTCGGCATGTTGAGAACTTCAATGACATTGCGCATTTTCCATGGGTCCACAAAGAGACGTTTGGCGGGAGTGAGGATGACCGCTTTCCAAGCTATGAAGTGGTTGAAACTGATTATGGTTTGTGTTTCTCCGTTGGCTATGATGAAGGCGGGAACCGTTTTCCTGATAATGTCGTCGCGCAGCAACGTCATGTCACCTATACGTACCAGCTGACTTTCCCGTTCTCAACGATCATCCTAATTCGCCCGAATGATAGCGAATACGTTCAGTATTTTGCGGATACAGTTTGCCCGATATCCGCCTATGAGACCAAGATTTTCCAGGTGGCAACGGATACCACCGGGGCACCCGACGAGGATTTTCTGATCAGAGAGAGCCTCATGATCAACGATGAAGATAAACCGCTTGTGGAGGCGCAACGTCCAGAAGATCTCCCGTTGGGAATACGGGATGAAGTTCACATTCCTGCTGATGCTATGTCAGTGGCTTACCGACGCGCATTGGTCGCCCGTTTCGGGTTGGGCATGGATCTATAAAGTACTGACACGACGTCCAGCAACCCAGGTTTCTTTTATCTCGGCGGGAGTGGCGCGCATGATGATTTTTTGAAGTAAGTCATCTGGTGATCCCAAATGGCCATCTGACAGATTTACTAGAATTGCATCAAATTGGCGTCCAGCTTCGAAAAACCCAACCGGTAAGTCGAGCACCTCTGCGCCACCCCCAGTCGCCAGCCAAAAAGCGTCGCGAAAATCGATGCGGCTGCTGTCGCGTCCTCTGTCGTCTGCTGGCTTTGCGGGATCAACGCCATCTTCTAGCATGCGCGAAGAGGTGACTGCGGCGCGTGCATTGTCCAAAAGAAACGCACTAGGACCGCCTGAAATATCTGTGCCTAATCCGACATGCACGGCCTTTTCCAAGGCATGTTTCAACGGGAAAACAGCATTCCCAAAATAGGCATTTGACAGCGGGCAATGGGCGACACCTGCGCCGCGGTGCGCGATCAAATCGAAATCGTCATCTTGGATGAAGCCGCCATGGGCCAAAATGGTGCGTCTGGTGAGCAGGCCGAAATGATCCAAAGCTTGTGTATCCGACATGTCAGTGCGCGCAAGAACATGTTCATGTTCCCAGTCGCTTTCGGAACAATGGGTTTGGACTGCGACATTTTTTTCTTTTGCCAGTGCGCCCAATCCCGCGAGGGCCACGTCACTGCAGGCAGGTATAAATCGAGGTGTTATGATTGGTTCCACCAGGGTATTTTTAGGCAGCGCACGCACGGCTTCGATGAAATCCGCCGTGTCATCAACGGCACTTTGTGCATCGGCGTCGCGGTAATACTCCGGGCAGCCATCCTCCAGATCCATCGCAACCCGCCCCACCAACGCCCGTTGGCCAAGCGTGAGACAGATTTCGGCCAGTTTAAGGCTGGCTTGTTTGTGGATGGTTGCAAAATAGACAGCGGTTGTCGTCCCATTTGCAAGCAACTGTTTGACCATGGTGTGATAGACGTCACTGGCAAAAGATATGTCTTCATAGCGCGCTTCCAGCGGGAAGGTATATTTGAGCAGCCAATCTTCTAGCGGGACATCCAGTGCTGTACCCAGTTGGGGAAACTGTGGTGCATGGATATGCAAGTCGACCAGACCGGGCAGTAAAACGCCCTTGTTGCGCAGATCAACGGCATCAGCGGACCCAGAGTTTTGAGAAATTCTCAGGATTTCACCGTCGTCATTAAAGGTGACGAGCGCATCATTGATGCGCTCGATCCGGCCCCGATCGGGACTATGTATGATATGAGCCAGAACAGCTGGCATCAGTTTGGAATACGGGTTTCCACACCGTTGACCAGCCAGTTGATGCCCAAAAGATCCTGATCCGCAATGACCACACCATCGGCCAGGATTTCTGTGCCGTCTTGGTCCGTAATCGGACCCGTCAAAGGATGAAATGTTCCAGCACGTATGCCATCCGCTGCGGCGTCGATCTTTCCCATCGTCTCGGTCGAAATACCTTCGGCCCAGCTTTTGACATCCACGGTACCATCCGCCATGCCGCCCCAGAACGGTGTACCCTCAAAGGTGCCATCAATGCTTGCCTGAACGCTGTCAATAAAATAGCCGGACCAATCGGCGATTTGCGATGCTAACAGTCGGGTTGGCGCGTATTTTTTCATGTCCGACGACGTGTTGATAACCCAGACGTCTTCCTCTTCTGCAACGGTGACAACAGAAGGTGTGTCTTGATACAGCGAATAAATGACGTCTGCTTGTTGCGCAATCAAGGCTCGGGCACTGTCTTGTGCTTTGGGTGGATCGAACCAAGAGTTCAGCCAGACAACTTTGATTGTGACGTCAGGATTGATCTCATGCACCCCCAGCGCAAATGCGTTGATCATGCCAACGACTTCTGGAATGGCATAGGCTGCGACAATCCCGACGGTGTCGCTTTCTGTCACGTCTCCTGCGGCCATACCGACCAGATAGCTGCTTTCGTAGTTTCTGCTCTGGAAGTTGCTAAAATTGGGACCCAGTTTGTACCCGGACGCGTGAATGAATGTCATCTCCGGTCGTTGTTGTGCGAGCCGCAACCCGTCGTTCATAAATCCAAACGAACCAAGCATAATCATGTCAGCGCCTTGTGCGGCCATTTGGTTCATGATGCGCGCGGCGTCTGGCCCTTCTGGAACGTTCTCAACAAAGACTGTTTCTACAGCATCCCCAAAATGCTCAATGATGGCTTCGCGACCATGGTTCAGTTCTGCGGACCAACCCACATCTGCCACGGGTGACGGATAGATAAAGCCGATTTTCATTTTGTCTTCGGCGACCGCAGGCAAGGCTAAAAGCCCGGCCAATGCCGCCGCAAGAGTCGTTGTCATTCGTTTCATTAATTTATACCCCCTTGTTGTTATGGTAATTTTAGATCAGCCCCAAGACTTGCAGGGCTGTTTAGTCGAATGAATGTGGCGTTACGCGAAATTGCGGCAAGCATGACGATGGTCACAATGTATGGAAGGGCCGACATCAACTGGCTGGGCACATTCACACCAAATGCTTGGATCGACAGCTCTAGTAGTGTGACAGAGCCAAAAAGATAGGCACCAAAGGCCACGCGGTGCACCATCCAGGTGCCAAAAACCGTCAGGGCGACAACGATCCAGCCACGGCCTGCAATCATGCCATCCGCCCAAAGTGGTGTGTAGGCCGTCGACATATAGGCCCCGCCAATACCTGCCATCGCCCCGCCAAAAGCGACACAGGCTGCTCGAACGATGCGGACTTTTAGGCCCAAAGCATGGGCGTTTTCTGGGCTTTCCCCGACGGCGCGGATCGTTAGCCCAAGTTTGGTTCGGTTCAACACGTACCATGTTGCCGGTATCAGCAGCATTGAAAGATATACCATTGCATCCAGTTGAAAGAACATGGGGCCGATCACGGGAATGTCTGCCAGTGGCCCCAGAGGAAGATCAGGCACGCCGGGGAGTGTTCTGCTTTCAAAATTTTTGCCGATGGCAGAGGATAAACCAAGGCCAAGGATCCCGATGGCCAACCCAGAAGCGGTCTGGTTGGCGCGAAAAACCAGTATCAGGGTTGCGTGTACCAATGACAGAAGACAGCCAAGCAAAGCCCCGGCCAGAAATCCAACCGTGTATGAGCCTGAAACATAGCTCGCAACAAAACCCATTGCTGCGCCGGTGGCCATCATGCCTTCGATGCCCAGATTGAGCATGCCTGATTTTTCAGCCACGAGTTCCCCCATAGCCGCAAAAATTAACGCTGTTGCGGCGGCAAAGGTGCCGCTGACCATGAAAATTAAGACATCCATCAGGTCGCTACCTTTCGCGCGACCCGGACCCGCGTCGTCAAAAGCAAGGAGGCGGCCAAATAGAAGATCAATAGCAGGCCTTGCAAAATACCTGTCACAGCATTTGGTACGCCGACAGAAAGCAGAGCAAAGTCGCCGCCGACATAGACCAGTGCCATGATGGCAGAGGCGAAAACTATACCGATGGGATGCAGTCCCCCCAGCACCGCCACGATAATGCCTGCGTAGCCGTATCCAGGGGATAGGTTGCGTTGCAACATGCCCAGTGGGCCGGATACTTCTCCAACACCTGCCAGCCCCGCAGCACCGCCGGAAATGAGCAAAGCAAGCCAAACCGCCTTTTTTGAAGAGAAACCAGCATAGGTCGCGGCGCCGGGTGCGAGACCGCCCACGGATAATTTGTACCCTGCGAAACTGTAACGCACAAAGATATAGGCGGCCAAGCTTGCACCTAAGCCCATGAGGAGTGAGGCATTGGCCCGCGTGCCTGAGATCAAAACCGGAAACATTGCATTGAACCCAAAACTGATGGATTGCGGAAAGTTAAAACCCATAGGATCGCGCAGCGGTCCGGTCACGAGATAATATAGCAATTGCAGTGCAACACTGGTGAGCATGAAAGTAACCAGAATTTCGTTTGCGTTGAAACGAGTCTTTAAAAACGCGGCGATTGCCGCCCAGCCCATGCCAGCCAACATCCCAGCTAAAATCATCCCGGGGAGCAGCCAGGAAGATTGCGTTTCGTTGAAATAGATGGCCAGACAGGAGGCCGCAATTGCCCCGAGGATCAACTGACCTTCGGCACCGATGTTCCAAACTTGAGCACGAAATCCGATGGCGAGTCCTTGGGCGATGAGTAAAAGCGGCGCCATTTTCAGTAAAACTTCGCCAACCCCATACATAGATTGTAAGGGCTCAATGAAGACAGCGCGAAGACCAGCAAGGGGTGAGACCCCGTAAATGGCAAACAGAATTGACCCGCCCAGAGCCGTTAGAAACAACGCGAGAGCAGCGACTTGAATAGAGATCAGTGCCGTATATTGGGTGCGGGGTTCAAATGTTAGCTTGGGCATAATCAACCTTTAACGCGTTAAAATCTCCGGCCATTGCCAACCCGATGTGTTCGATGTCGGTGTCTTGAACTGAAACTGACGGCGACAACTGACCTCGAAACATCACTTGAAGGCGATCACAGATATCAATCAGTTCTTCCAATTCTTCGGACACAATCAAGAGGGCGACACCGGCGTCGCGTAATTCAAGGAACTTTTGTCGGATCGCGGCGGCTGCGGCCACATCAACACCCCATGTTGGTTGGGCCGCAATCAGTACTTTTGGGGACAGCGCCAATTCGCGACCAACGATAAATTTCTGCAAATTCCCACCCGACAGAAACTGAGCTGCTGTTGCGCTTCCATTGGTGCGAACATCCATGTTTTTAATGGTTTCCTCGGCGCGCTTTTGACGTGCTCCAGGGCGTAAAAACCCCCATTTCAAAATGTCGCGTGGATGCATGGTCAATCCCGCGTTTTCGGACAGCGAATGTGGTGGGACCGCGCCCCTGCCTAAACGTTCCTCTGGAATGAAACTGAGGCCGCGTTTGCGCCGTTCGTCAGGGCGCAATGCGCCAACGCCAGTGCCGTCAAATCGAACAGTTTCTGATGGGGTTAGAATTTCGCCGGCCAATACTCGCGTCAATGCACCCTGTCCGTTGCCAGAGACACCAGCTATGCCCAGAATGTCACCGGCCTTCAAAGAAAGCGATATGTTGTTGAGGAAGGGTGCATATGGTGTTTGTGGGTCATGCGACAGCTGGGAAACCTCGAGGATCGTTTTACCAGCTGTTTTAGTGATTGAACGCTTCGGGGCCGAGATTTCCTGACCGATCATCAGTTGTGTTAGGCTTTTGGCCGTTTCTTTGCGGGGGTCAACGCGGCCCACGACACGTCCGGCGCGCATAACGGTCGCCGTATCGCAGAGGGCACGGATTTCTTCGAGCTTGTGGGAAATGAAGACCACGCCAATGTTTTTGGCTGCCAGCGCGCGGAGCGTGTCAAACAATTTTGCAATGCCTTGCGGAGGCAGCACAGATGTCGGTTCGTCCAGAATGATCAATTTGGGCTCTTGCAAAATGCAGCGCAAAATCTCAATGCGTTGACGCTCGCCAACGGTTAGATCGTGCACCCGGGCGTTAGGTTCCACATCCAGACCGAATTGCAATGATGCTGTCCGGATGCGCGCAGCAAGATCGGTCAAAGACCCGGGCAGGGCTAAAGACATATTTTCTGACACCGTGAGAGATTCAAACAGTGAAAAATGTTGAAACACCATCCCAATCCCCAATTGGCGCGCCATCGCTGGCGAACTGATCTGGACCGGGGATCCGTTCCAGTCGACTCGTCCGACGTCCGGGCGGACGACACCGTAGATGATTTTCATCAAAGTCGATTTACCGGCACCATTCTCGCCTAACACTGCGTGGATGTGCCCTGCTTCTGCTACAAAATCCACATCCGTATTGGCTTTGACGGGCCCGTAGCTTTTGCTGATCCCTGACAACCTGAGCAATGGGTCAGTCATCAGGTGTCTCATTCAATTCATGCAAATAGTGAATGCCGGGCATTGCGACAAAGCCTGACAGGCCGCGCACGCCGTAGAGCCAATTTCGGATCGCGGGGTATTCGTCGTGTTCCATTCCCGCATCTGGGCTAAGAGCGATATAAGGGAAACAAGCAATATCTGCGATTGTCGGCTGATCCCCAACGATCCATTTTTTACCGTCAAGAACGCGGTCGCTCAGGTGGATTTCTAATTTGCGCATATCTTTGATCGCTGTCTCACGTGCAGCGTCGACGTCTAACGGCCAATTGAGCATTGCGTGAAGCCGGGCAGCGCCGACGCTTTGGGTGAGCTGCGCGGAAAAACCAAGCCATTCAATGACGTGCGCCATCTCAAGTGGATTGTCTTTGGGAAACCATGCGCCTGTAGGATCATATTGTGTCGCAATCCAACACAGCATTGCCTGTGTTTCCGTCAAGATAATGTCGCCACTGGTCAGCACCGGCAAAGTACCGGCGGGGTTAAGCGAAAGCATCTGCGGTGACTTATGTGCATGACCGGGGTAAAAATCGACCGGAATTGTCTTGTAAGTGACCCCTAACAATGCGGCCATCAGACGTATTTTGTAGCAATTTCCTGACAAAACATAGTTGTATAGTGAAAAGCTCATCCGGCGACCGTTTGCGCTCCGTAATACGCGCCCTTTTGTTTGAGCCATCGCCTGTAGACGACTGACGTCAGATCCGAGCGCGTTGGAATTTCCATTTTAGGGTCCAAGGGCAGTCTGGCCGGGATTTGGTTTTCTAATATTGATCTGTCTTGTAAGAAAATTTCCTGTTGAAACTGAACAAGATCCGAGTGTTCGGAGGTGTCGTCAAAAAGAGCCATCCAAGGCCAGACATCACACACCGTTTCGGTGATTGGTTGAACGAATATTGCGATGACGTCCATCGCTTTGGGCTTTGGGGGGCAGGTTTTGTACAACACAGCCGTGGTTGGGGCTGGGACACGATATTCGTATCGTGTTGTGATGCCTTCGTTTGCACTTTTCGCGGCCTGCGGCTGGTAAAATGAGATTTGTGTGGCCCAGACTTCATCGACGCCGTCACGAATTTCGACCTTATAGGGCGCGACTTCAGTGTGAGGTTCTGCGCCCAATATGCCGGTATGAACATAAGGAAAATGTGCAATATCCAAAAAATTCTCAACCGCCCGAAGTGGGGAGCAACGCACGCGCACGGCGCCACAAGGAACAAATCGTCGGCCTGGCTCATCGGCTTCCTGAATTTCAAAGAGCGGGCGTGGATTGTCACCTAACGTCGTCCAAACATGATCATATTGAACTTGAGCGGGCAGTAAGTTTCCTCGACTATCCCTTACTGTCGGATCTTCAGACGTGCCTGAGATTTGCAAATCTGTACCAAGGAGCATTGTGTCGCGGGTCTTGCCACGTCCCATATGGCCTGTGAAAGCGACAGCATACCAATCATTTTGCGCATAGGTGAGACTCATGCAGGAACCTCACATTCGTTTTCCGCTTGTTGGCGTAATTGTTCGCACCACCGCGATAGCTGACGCAAATCCAATGCGTTAGCTCCATTTTCAACAAGAACAGAAACCACTGTAACCTGCGCGCTGGCCGGATTGCACAAAAGCGACACGGTGCGGTCATCGATAACACACTGGTAAAGGGCCGATGAAGGATTTGAAACTTCCCGATTTCCTTTCGTTTTGGCAGCCGCTTTCTGGATGGTTTCCTTTGCCGCTTTTACGGTGAAAGTTCTGAGTGGCAAAACGTTGTTTAGCTCAATTTCTGCGCGGGCAGGTTCTTTTGTGTTGACCCAAATCACACCGTTTTCTTCAATCACAAAGTACACTTGTGTAGTGATCGTCGTGGGAGGGTCCAATTCAGGGTGTGCAGGGATCAATTTACAAGATCCAGCGGTGTCATATTGCCAACCGTGATAAAGGCAAGCCAATCGATCGCCACGCACAAATCCATGGCTCAATCGCATGCCACGATGCGGGCATCTATTGTTCCACGCCGCCAGCCGGCCCTTGCTGTTACGCCAGACCACAACATCTGTTTGATCAACGTCAGCCCGCATTGCCCGATTGTTTTCTAAATCGCGCGACAGGCCGATTGGGCGGGACACCACTTTCGAAATCCTTCTTTTGAGGCACCAATGAGCGACGTGCGTTACGGTATCGCAAGCTGTTTTGCATGGATAGTGGGCTGTTTTTAATGTGGCGCACTAAAAATGAGCAAAGATCGTGAGGGTTTGCTCTCTTAAGTTGTCAAGAAGTCGTTGGGAATAGCACCAACGGTCAACTCTCGTTTTTGAAGCGATGTGACGAAAGCATCGCAAGGACCTAAAAAACAAGCAACTTCCATTGCATCAAGCAAGGGTTCGGGGCCGAACACCGCTATTTCAACCGATGATCCACTGTGCCTTTTTACCCATCCTTTTAAGTCTAGTACGCCTGCGCGGTGGCATATCCAAGGGATAAGGTTTTGCGTTTTTAGATCGCCAGTGAGTTTTAGTTCGATGCCTACCATCGCTTAGTCCTACCCCAAAAAATGTTGCGCTGTAACAGATTTTTTGCACAGGATTGCGTAATGGGTCGCAGTACGTAACTTACAATCGCTTAGATGCGATATTGCTTTGTCGGATTAACCTTGCGGTTCGTTTTTTGATACAAAGATCGTGCTAAGGCTGGGAATGTCTTGTGAAAATTTTTTTACCTGTTGAATAAAAACAATTTATTTTCTGTCGTTTGCTCGGCTATCCTTTTGTCTGTTTGGTTTGGAAACTTATGACTTGGGAATGGGATAGGATTGGGTCACTAAAACGCGTTTCCAAAAAAAGGCTTTAGATTAGAACTTTTCTCAATTTCTGGGAGGGGTGAATAATGGTGGTTGCGAATAGTTGATATGAGTATTTCTAGTGTTTAGGAAATTTTTGATTGAGGTGTCGCTGCCTCTAAAAAACTTTGTTCCTGCAGCCACTGTATAAGGTCCCCGAAGGACATCGGATGGCCCAAATGATATCCTTGGAATACTGATAGGCCAATCTCAGACAGAAGCCGCAGTTCCTTCTGGGTTTCAATGCCTGATGCGATCGCATCGATACCCATTTTACAACAAAGGCCATAAATTCCTTCAGTAATGGCGCGCAAAGATTGATCGGTTTCGATGGAGTGAATCAAGCTTCGATCGATTTTGATCCGTTGGACAGGAAATTGCCGCAGATTAGTGATCGCTGTGTGCCCAGTGCCAAAATCATCCAGGTCAATTTTAAATCCGGCGGCCGACAAAGCTGAAACATTCTTTGTGATTGCTTTGCTTCGATCATCGACCAACGATGCCTCAACGATTTCGATGTGAATCCGGTTATGTTCAATCGCGTGCGATCTGGCTTGGGAGGTAATGGTGTCCAACAGCTCGGGTGAGCGTAAAAAGGCACTTGAAAGGTTCATGCTGAGGCTTTGCGTTGTCAAACCCGCGCGAGTTAGCTTTTGGAGGGCTTCAAAACTGCGTGTAATCATCACTTTATCGATATCAACGATCAATCCTGTGTCGATAGCGTCTTCAATAAAACAACTCGCTGATTCTGTTTTTCCACCTGCATGCACCCAACGGGCCATCGCCTCGAAACCGCACAGTTGTTGCCCGGGCCATTCAATTTGAGGTTGAAAAAATGGCACGAATTGATCGCTTTGCAGTCCGGTCTTAATTTCATTGGCGTGACATGCAGTTTTAAGCGCCTGTGCACGCATCTCCTCGCGAAAAATAATCGATCGATTGCGCCCAGCCGATTTGCTGCGCATTAAGGCTGTTTCTGCATCCAACAGTGCCTGCTCAATTGCGTAGGATGCGTTTGGGTACCAAAATGAGATGCCGATGCTTGCGCCAATCTGACACACGCGCCCTTTGTATTTTATTGGCGACGTAATTATACTGCGCAATCGCTCTGCAAAGCGAAAAGCTTCTATTTCAGAGGGAGCATTCGGGATCAGGGCGATGAACTCATCTCCACCTCCGCGCGCAAGGCAAGTATCCGTTCCGGCAAGTTGTCTTAATTTGTTTGAAATCTTTGTTAAAATGTAGTCCCCAGCATCAGATCCATATCCGTCATTTATCGTTTTAAATTTGTCTAGATCGATGTGAAGAAATGCTGCGCGATGTGCTGGTGGCATTGCCCCTGGGAGCGCGGAAATTTTTTTGTTTAAACCGCGGCGATTTAAGAGACCTGTAAGTGGATCTGTCAGAACTGCGTTTTCCAGTTCTGTCTCGCGTTCTTTGGCGTGTGTGATGTCAACGCAGAACGCCGCGCGTCCGCCGTTGCCGGTTGGTCGTTCAAACACGCGCAACCAAGTGCCATCATAGAGTTGTACTTCTTCAACGACTGTTGCGCGGTGAAAGTTGCGCATGCGTTCGGTCAGCCATGCGCTTTTGTGAACGTCATCCACCATGAATTGTCCGGCTTTGAGACCTGCCCGAAGAATGGATTCAAAGCTTGCGCCCTTGACCAAAGAAAATTGCGATTTTTTATAGATGTCACGGTAGGGATGGTTGCAGGTGATGAGCCGTTCATGTTCGTCAAAGATAGCAAAACCATCCGGAACGGCCTCCATCGCGATTGTCAAGCCATCCATGGCCTTCGCGGCTTCGGTGGCGGCTTGGATTTCAGACGTAATGTCGAAGACAAAGGTCAACCAACGAATTGAGCCATCTGGCAAGGCAGTTGGCGTGCCACGTCCATAGAGCCATTTTTTACTATTCATTTTGTCAAAAGTGCGCCAGCGGAATTCCCAAGACGCCATTTCTTCGGTGGATTTGGCGATTGATGCCCGCATGGCCTTCAGATCGCATTTGTGGATCATCTCCCAAATTTTGTCGGGATTATCTTCAACCTCATCTGAGCTGACGCCCCACACGTCTATTGCGTTTTCATTTAGTAGTTTAATCATGTCGGGCCGGTCCGGATGCACAGTATAGTGAAACACAACACCGGGAATGTCCTTGGCAAAGTTCTTGAGTACTTCGTCATATTCCTTGGGCATTACGCGCCTCACTTTCTGAAAACAGTGCTGTAAATTACGTGTTTACGAGCAGGGAGCAAATATTGTCTGAATCTCTGGTGAAAAGATTGAATTTTGTTCTGGCGACGTTGCGATCTTGTTTGGTCGAGCCACTTGGTGGCTTGAACTTAACTTGCTCGGTTTCTTTAGGCAGATGTTTCAATCCGTGACCGGGGTGATTAACGCGTCTAAAACAGATTAATTATATCGTCTACTGTGGTGCCCGCTTAAGAACCGAAAAACCGAACTACCGCGGGCGATGGGTCTTTATTGAACTGCTGCATTCATCCTGGCGGGATCATTCCTAGAGATTGTTTTGCGTCGACCTAAGATGGTTAGGTCTTGTGGGTACACCGATGCTCTGCATTATTTCACAACCCTTGATTGTGTGACTGTAAGGTTTCTAATGGTTGAAAGGAGGTAGAGCCTATTAAATGTGCGATGTTAAAGAGTTAGATGTGAATTGGCGTGATCATTTTTTGACAATGGCTAACAAATTGTTAACGTCGCTGCAGTGCAGAATCTTTTGTAAGGAGCAACCGCATGCCGAATCCCGTACGTACAGCGATCTTCCCCGTAGCAGGAATGGGAACGCGGTTCCTGCCGGCCACTAAGGCGACGCCAAAAGAGCTTTTACCTGTCATCGACAAACCGCTCATTCAATTTGTAATTGAAGAGGCACAATCGGCCGGTATTGAGCGATTTATTTTTGTGAGTCATCCGTCAAAAAGTGCCATACAAAGGCATGTTATGGATGATGCCGGCCTGCGAGCAAGCTTGACAGCCAAGGGTAAGTTCAAAATTGCTGAAGACTTACAGCGGGCCGCGCTTAAACCGGGCGCGGATGATGTAATATTTGAAATGCAGCATGAGCCCTTGGGGCTGGGACATGCTGTGCTTTGTGCAAAAGAACATGTTCTGCCCGGACCGGTCGCCGTTTTACTGCCTGATGATTTGATCCTGGGACGTAACTGTCTGCAAGAAATGATTGGCGCTTACCGGGCAAACGAAGCGGGCCATATGGTCGCCTCCATGCGCGTTTCTCACCAAGAGACGCAAAACTACGGCATCTTGTCTGTCACGCGGACCGACGGAAGACTGTCTTTTGCCGACAACGTTGTGGAAAAACCGAAACCTGAACATGCGCCATCGCAAAATGCCGTTGTTGGCCGCTATATCCTGGATGGCTCCATTTTTGATGATTTGGAAAACCAACAGGCAGGCACGGGTGGCGAAATTCAATTGACAGATGCCATTGACCGTAGTGCTGGTCGTGTGGGTTTGTCTGGCTTCCGGTTCTCCGGAACCAGATTTGACTGTGGTTCAAAAGCAGGCATGTTGCGCGCGACAATCCACCGGGCGTCACAGGATGCAGAATGCTGCAACGTGCTCAAGGAAGTGCTCACGGCGGAGCCGTCCGTACAAGCAGCTTAGTCGCTAATCTCTTGCGGTTTATGTCTATGCAACGCTGCGTGTCTGATTGGGCGCGCGGCGCGAAAGCAGCTCTGGCGGCGAAGAAATTTGATGTGTCCGGGATGCCGGTTCTCGTGACCATCGGACGAGAATAATGGCACAGCCGGTGATGTTTTCACGTCGCACCATATCGCTTAACCCTTTAACTTCGCCGGAAAAAACACGTTCAGTTGGTTTTGAAGCGTCCACGGCGATGGTGATCTTTGAGCGGGGCGGTAGACCACGGGCCAAAAGAGCCTTTTCTATCGTGCGGGCTTGACGCGTTGCCATATAGAATGCGGTGCTGGTCCCCGGTCCGGCGAACCGCAAACAGTCCGGTAAAACCTGCCCGTCAACTCCCGTTGCTGTGGCCAGCACCAAGGTGTCCGTCACGCCCCGCTCGGTCAGCGAAATACCGGCGCTGGCCCCCGCTGCGCAAGCCGCTGTCACACCGGGGACGACCTCAACGCGAATGCCCGCCGCCTCGGCTGCGGTGATTTCTTCCCCAGCACGGCCAAAAATGCCAGGATCGCCAGATTTAAGGCGCACGACTTTGCGGCCCTTGCGTGCTTCGGACACGATCAGAGCATTGATTTTTTCTTGCGGCCAAGCGCATGCACCGACAACTTTGCCGACGTACACCCGTTCTGCATCCCGTCGGGCCAGTTCCAGAACATCAGGATCAACCAAACGATCATAAAAAATCACATCGGCTTCCTGAAGGCGCGAAACGGCACGCAACGTGAGCAAATCCTTTGCGCCAGGACCTGCCCCAATCAGAGCAATTACACCTTCAGAGTCTGTGTCCGGCGCTGCGCCTGCCTCAATTGCCGATTTTATAGCACTGACGGCGTGTTTTTCTGCACCGCGGACCCAGGATTGTTGCGGTGTTTCCGCAAAAACCCACCGCCAAAAAGCGCGCCGGTTCTCTCTTGGCACGCGATGGGCAACGGCATTGCGCAATCGGCCAGCAACAGCGGCGAGCCCCCCTAAGGAAGGCGGCAGGGTTTCCTCTACGCGGGTTTTGATTTGGCGCGCCAAAACAGGCGCGGTGCCTTCTGTGCCAATCGCAACGACCACTGGGTCACGATCAACAATAGAGGGGGTGGTTAAATCACAAAGATCGGGTTGATCGACAACATTTACCGGGCACCCAGCAGCGCGGGCCAACATTTGCAGGGCCGCGTCAGACCCCGGACATCCTGTTGCGATAAATCCCATCGCGGCGCCTTCAAACAGTGCGGGGGTGATGGCTTCTTGATGCCAATCTGCCTGACCATTCTGGATGAACTGGGCAAGTTCGGGATCCGGGTCGTATGCGGCGATGATGATCTTGGCATCGGTCTTGAGGATCAACCGCGCTTTTTGTGCGGCTTGCTCTGCGCCACCGGCTATGACCACGCGCCGATTGGTGGTTCGAATGAACATTGGAAAGCTGTGCATTTTAAAGCCTCTGGTCGAGCGAGTAGGATTGGTTGGAACTCATTCTGCCGCTTCTTTCACGGTGCGCGCCGCCAAAAGTGATGCGATTTCTGGTCGACATGAGCCGCAGTTTGTCCCTGCGCCGAGGGCTTGTCCGATGGCCTCAACGCTCATGAGCCCTTCGGTTTCGATTGCTGTTAGAATGGTGTTGATGCCAACCCCAAGGCAGGCGCATAAGATTGGTCCAGGATCAGGACGATCGGCCGGCGTTAAACCTGTTAGGATGTTAGGGCTTGGCGAGCCTGTTTGCGCAGCCACATAGTCACGCATCACGGCCACCGGTTTCGGGGAAACGAAAAGAGCTGCCAGCAATGTGTCGCCGTCATGGAAGGCCAGACGATGTTCTCCTCGGGCTGGGTCTTCCACGATCTGCAGGCTTGCATCAGGTAAATCAAACAGGCGACGCGCTTCTGCCTCCCAGTCGCTGATGGTCACGCCGTCAGCAAGTTCAGCGCGCCACCCGGTTTGGGTGCGTGCACTTGCCCAATACTGCGAACGGGGTGAAAGGGGGGAACGGGATACCGCAAAACCATACCAATTGGCGTCAAAGGGTTCTGCCGCCACAACAGAAGCTTTGCTTTCGGGCTGCCCTGACACGGGGTCTGTTTCAGGGGCGACCAACTGGTCAATGCGTGCACAGGGGGCTGTTTCTGCGGTCCAATGAATGGGGGCAAAAAGCTGGCCGGTTTTCTGTGCATCCGTGATGCGCGCGCGCAAGAGCGAAACCCCATGTGGGCTGGTCAAACGCACAATGTCAGCGGCCTTCAAACCCAGCGTTTTTGCGTCCTCTGGGTGGATATCTACATAGGGTTCCGCAAGGTGCGCTGAAAGACGTGGTGACAAGGCAGTGCGGGTCATGGTGTGCCACTGATCGCGAATACGTCCCGTATTTAGCAGAAACGGGTATCGCTTGCTGGTTTTTGACGCAGGTGGACGCCAGCGTAACGGCAGCATGCGGGCTTTTCCGTCAACGTGAAAGAATGCCCCATCCGCAAAAAAACGCCCGCCGGTTTTCTGATCCGACACGGGCCAGCGTTGCGGCGTTAGATCATCCCATTCCTGATCGCTCAGATCCCGCATGCCAGATATATTAAAATCCTTGCCGAATTTCGCTGCTATTCCAGAGAGCGCGGCATGTTCCCGGAAGATTTCGGCAGGGTTTTCGTAATCAAAGGCCTGTCGCCACCCCATACGTTGCCCGACTTGGGCCAGTATACGCCAATCATCTCGCGCTTGTCCGGGTGGCGATAAAACAGCGCGTTGTCGGCTGATCGTGCGGTCAGAGTTCGTTACGGTGCCGCTTTTTTCTGCCCAAGCGGTCGCCGGTAAAACGACATCAGCAAGACGGGCAGTATCCGTCCGTGCTGTGATGTCACTGACGACGGTGAAATCGCAATGTTCAATTGCCTGTGCGACGGCGCCGGCATCTGGCATCGAGACCGCAGGGTTCGTGTGGATGACCCAAAGTGCTTTGATCCGGCCCTCTCCGACAGCTCGGAACATATCGACAGCTTTTAAACCCGGGGCTTGCGGTAAAGGGCCCGCGTTCCAAAACTGTTGAACGGCTGCGCGGTGGTCGGCGTTTTCAAGGTCGAGATGGCATGCCAGCATATTGGCCAGTCCGCCGACTTCGCGACCTCCCATCGCGTTAGGTTGGCCCGTTACCGAAAATGGCCCGGAACCGGGCTTGCCGATGCGGCCAGTGGCCAGATGGCAATTCAGAATGCTGTTTACTTTGTCGGACCCGGAGGTGGATTGGTTCACACCTTGGCTGAAGACCGTCACCACGCGTTCATGTCGCATCCAAAGCGCGCAAAATGCTTCGAGCTCTTGTTCCGTCAGGCCTGTTGTGGCCACGTCATCGCTGTAGGCTGATATAAGTGCGGTATCAAAACCGGACACGTTTTCAAGATAGGTTTCGTCTAGCGCATCACCTTCGTAAATCTGGGTGAGTAAATGGTTGAACAAGGCCACGTCGCTGCCGGGCTGCAAGGCCAAATGAAGATCGGCCTGGTCGCAACTGGCCGTTCGGCGCGGATCAACGACAATGATCTTGGTGCCCCGGTCGGCGCGCGCGGCTAATATACGTTGGTACAACACCGGATGGCACCAGGCCAGATTGGAGCCAACCAATACGATCACATCTGCCTCGTCGAGGTCCTCATAGGTGCCAGGCACTGTGTCTGTGCCAAAGGCGCGTTTGTGCCCAGCCACAGTAGACGCCATGCACAGCCGGGAATTGGTGTCTATGTTGGCAGTGCCCATGAAACCTTTGGCAAGCTTGTTCACCACGTAGTAGTCTTCGGTCAAAAGCTGACCTGAGACGTAAAAGGCAACACTGTCAGGGCCGTATGTCTGGATTGCGTCGCGAAATTTATTCGCGACCAAATCCAGGGCGTCCTCCCAGGTGGTTTCTTTGCCCTGAACGGTCGGTGTCAAAAGCCGTTGTTCATGACCTACGGTTTCACCAAGAGCCGTGCCTTTTGAACATAGCTTACCCTTATTGGCCGGATGATCCGGGTCGCCCTGAACGGATATCCCACCTTGCCCATCCGGGCGCAACAGTACCCCGCAGCCGACACCGCAATAAGGACATGTCGAACGGATTTCGGGCAAAGAAGTACCGTCCATCAGGCTGCGCTCCGATTGCTAAGAGCATCTGCGTCCAACATGATACGCCCGGCGTCCAAGCGGACGTTGTAGGTATCGATGCTTGCATCCTCGCCCAGTGCTTCACCTGTGTTCAAGTCAAATACCCAGTTGTGGAGCGGGCAGGTGACTTTGTGCCCATGCACAATGCCTTCGGACAAGGGGCCGCCGTTGTGGGGGCAGCTATCAGAGGCTGCAAAAATTTCTGCTTCGTCGGTGCGAAACAGTGCAATACAGCCCAGAGATGTTTTGACGATGCGGGCGCCGCGCAGCGGGATGTCGTCGATGTGGCCGATGTCGATCCAGCTCATTCTGCAACCTCCAAGGTCAGGTCAGAAAGGGGGGCAAAACGCGCCGCTTCTTTGGCGTGTTCGGCCCATGGGTCTTTGCGGTAGATGGTTTGTGACAGCTCAAAGCGTTCCGCCAGAGCTTTGCGGTTTTCTACATCGCCAATTTGCTCTTGGATCCACTCCAGACCGACTTTGGCCATCCATTTATAGATGCGATCGAGGTATTTGGCGTTCTCGCGGTAGAGCTGAGTGACGGCCAGAACCACCTCGATGGTCTCTTCTTCGGTTGCCACTTGAATGAGCGGTGAGACTTCGCGCACATCCATACCAGCCGCGCCGCCAATTCCGATCTGAAAACCACTGTCGACACAGATGATGCCGATATCTTTGCAGGTTGCTTCGGCACAGTTACGCGGGCAACCACTAACCCCGAGTTTAAGTTTGTGGGGCGTCCACGACCCCCAGAGAATTTTTTCCAGCCGGATTCCAAGACCCGTTGAATCCTGCGTGCCAAAACGGCAATGATCTGTTCCTACGCAGGTCTTTACGGTTCGCAATCCTTTGGAGTATGCGTGCCCTGAAACAAGCCCGGCTTTGTTTAAATCGGACCAGATATAGGGCAGATCTTCGCCCTTTACGCCAAGCAAATCGATACGTTGGCCACCGGTCACCTTGACCGTTGGCACGCCGTATTTGTCGGCCGCATCGGCAATTGCCCGCAGTTCGTTAGGGTTGGTAATCCCACCCCACATGCGTGGAACAACCGAAAATGTACCGTCTTTCTGAATGTTAGCGTGTTTGCGCTCGTTGACAAATCGGCTTTGGGGGTCGTCTTGGTATTGGATGGGCCAATCCGCCAGCAAATAGAAATTCACCGCCGGGCGGCAGGTTGGGCACCCATTGGGGGTCTTCCAGCCCAATTCCTGCCAAACGGCTGCTTGGGAGTGCAGCTCTTGTGATTTGATAAGCCGACGGACATCTTCATGGCTCAAATCTGTACAACCGCAGATGTTTTGCGATGCCGGAAGCTCAAATTCATCGCCCAAAGTGACCTGGAGCAGCTGTTCGACCAAACCGGTGCAGGTTCCACAAGAGGCGCTGGCCTTGGTTGTAGACCGGACAGCCCCCAGGTTTGTCGCCCCGGCGTTGATCGCGTCGATGATGGTGCTTTTACAAATGCCGTTGCAGCCGCAAATTTCCGCCTCAGGCGGCAAGGCTGCAACGGCTGACAACGGGTCCGAGGGGGACCCTCCCTGAAAAGCGGGGCCAAAAATCAGCGTTGCGCGCATATCTTCGATATCTGTGCCGTCTTTGATAAGGTTAAAGAACCAATTGCTGTCGGCGGTGTCCCCGTACATGACAGCGCCGATCAACCGGTTACCTTCGAGCACTAGACGTTTGTAAACGCCGCGTGCGGGATCGCGAAACACAATGTCTTCGCGCCCGTCACCATCTGCAAAATCGCCAGCGCTAAACAGATCACACCCGGTGACCTTCAGCTTTGTGGACAGGCTTTTCTGTTTAAACGCTGCATCTTGCCCCAAGAGCGTTTGCGCAGCTGCCTTTGCCTGATCGTAAAGGGGGGCAACAAGCCCAAAGATCGCGCCGTCATGTTCGACGCATTCTCCAACGGCGAAAACGTCGTTTACTGACGTGCGCATTTGGTCGTCCACATGGATGCCGCGTCCAACGGCAATACCCGCCTCTTTGGCCAAACCGATGTTGGGGCGAATGCCGACGGCCATCACCAACAAATCGCATGGAAGTTCCGTGCCGTCATCCAGCATCAAAGCCTTCACAGTGCCGTTTTCTCCGAGGAGTCCTGTGGAGTTTGCACCACACAGGATTTTAATGCCTTTTTCTTCTAGGGATTTGCGCAGCAAATACCCTGCGGCTTCGTCTAACTGGCGTTCCATCAGATGGCCCATGATATGAACAACGGTGACATCCGCGCCCCGTGCGGCCATGCCTGCTGCAGCTTCAAGCCCTAACAAGCCACCCCCGATGACAACAACTTTGTTACCTGCACCCATGGCCATCATGGTGTGCGTGTCTTCAAGGTCGCGATAGGCGATGACACCGTTCAGATCATGACCGGGCAGGGGGATGATAAACGGGTTCGATCCCGTGCCGAAAACCAGTTTGTCATAGGGTAACACGTCGCCATTTTCGGCGGTGACGGTTTTTGCAGATGTATCCACGGCGGCAATTTTTTCGCCAAAGCGGCAATTGATGCCCGCATGCTGATACCAATCATCATCATGGGTGACGATTTCTTCGTATGTCTTTTCGCCAGACAGTACCGGCGACAGCATGATGCGGTTGTAATTTCCACGTGGTTCGGCGTTGAAAAGAGTGACGTCCCAATCTTGGGGCGCTGCTTCGACCAAATGTTCGAGAATCCGTCCAGAGGCCATGCCTGCACCGATAACGATGAGTTTCTGCTTCATCTTATTTACTCCGCTGCGACCGCTTTGGGCGACGGGGCCGAAGTCGATTTTGGTTTTGCACCGTGTTCATATTCCTCAAGGAAATCTAGAACTTCCTGGCGGTAGGTGTAATAATCAGGATGTTCCAGCAACGCCTTGCGTGTGCGCGGTCTGGGCAGGTCGACCTTGGTGATTTTACCGATGGTCGCCTGAGGCCCATTGGTCATCATGACAACCCGGTCGGCCAGCAAGATTGCCTCATCCACATCATGTGTGACGCAGATTGCGGTGACTTTGGTGCGGGACCACACCTCCATCAATACTTCTTGCAATTCCCAACGCGTCAAACTGTCGAGCATGCCAAAAGGTTCATCCAAGAGCAGCAGTTTCGGCGACAATGCAAAGGCGCGCGCGATGCCGACACGTTGTTTCATACCGTTGGACAGCGCGGCTGCTGATTTGTCCATCGCATCTGCCAAACCGACACGTTCCAGATAGTATTCGACCACGTCCTGACGTTCCGCGGTAGAGGCGCGCGGGTAAACTTTGTCCACGCCAATAGCCACGTTTTGTTTAGCTGTCAGCCATGGAAATAGGTTCGGGGATTGGAACACGACGGCGCGTTCCGGGTCCGCGCCTTCGACATGGCGCCCGTCTAGCTTGATGGCTCCCTTGGAAATTTCATTCAACCCGGCAGCCATCGTCAGGACCGTCGATTTCCCACAACCCGAATGCCCGATCAAAGAGATAAATTCGCCTTTGTCGATTTTAAGATCGAAGTCTTCGACCACGGTCAAAGGGCCCTTAGGGGTTGGGTAAACTTTGTGGAGTTGGCTGAAATCGAGGAAGCGATTGTCGATCATGCCAGTTTGCGCCTTGGTAATCGCAGCAGGAACGCCGTGAATGGGCGTCACATCAGGTAAGGAACGCGCGCCTTCGACTTTGGCCTCGATGCCAACATCCATCAGATACTTGGTGATTTGCATCCGCATTTTCTTGAACGTTTCGTTGTGGTTCATGGCGGTGCGATCACGCGGACGCGGCAAAGTGACGGAGAATTCGTCCCCTAATGTTCCATCCGGGTTCAAAGCAATGATCCGATCCGCCAGAATAATGGCTTCATCCACATCATTGGTAATAAGAACGCATGTCTTTTTGTCTTGCTGCCAGATGTGCTCGATCTCATCGGCCAGATTGGCGCGTGTCAACGCATCCAACGCAGAAAGTGGCTCGTCCAGCAACAAAACCTCAGGGTTCATGGCCAAGGCGCGTGCAACGTTTACCCTTTGGCGCATTCCGCCAGACAATTCGGCGGGCCGACGGGTTGCGGCATGGCTAAGCCCCACCATCTTGACATAATGCGCGACTTTTTCGGCCTTTTCTGCGCGGGACAGGTCGGGAAAGACTGTGTCTACGGCCAGACCGACATTCCCGCTCACTGTCAGCCATGGCATCAGGGAGTAGTTTTGAAAAATCACGCCACGTTCCGGACCCGGACCTGTTATTGGTGTGTCTTTGAAGATAATTTTTCCCTTTGACGGGCTATCCAAGCCCGCCATCATATTGATCAACGTGGTCTTACCAGTGCCTGAAAATCCAAGGAGAACCAAAAATTCCCCTTCTTTGACTTCAAGGTTGATTCCGTTCAAAACCGTGGTTTCACCGTAGCTCTTGGACAGATTTTCGAACTTCAGAATGCTCATGGGGCTCACCGGTTGTTCGAGAAGGTGAAGAGGGATTGCAGGGCAAACATCACCCGATCCAGCAAGAACCCGATAACCCCGATGGTAAAGACAGCAACCATAATCCGCGCAAGGCTGGAGGAGGAACCATTTTGGAATTCATCCCAGACAAATTTGCCAAGGCCGGGGTTTTGGGCCAGCATTTCCGCGGCGATCAGAACCATCCATCCAACACCGAGGCTGAGGCGTAGGCCCGTAAAGATCAGAGGCAGAGCAGACGGCAAAACCAGTTTGGTGATCTTGGTATAGGTGTTCATTTTCAGAACTTTAGAGACGTTCACCAGATCTTTGTCGATGCTTGCAACCCCTAGGGCGGTGTTGATGAGCGTGGGCCATAGTGAGCATAAGGTCACGGTAACCGCAGAGATGATAAAGCTCTTTGCAAACAACCCATCATTGCCAGCGGCGACCGCACTTACGATCATGGTCACGATCGGCAACCACGCCAACGGGGATACTGGTTTGAAAATCTGGATCAATGGGTTCAATGCGGCATTTGCCGTCGCAGACAGGCCCGCTGCAATGCCCAATGGCACTGCAATAATTGTTGCGATCAAAAAGCCAAAGAAGACAGTTTTGATCGAGGTCCAAATCTGAGTGTAATAGCTGGGAGCGCCGGTGTAGGCGACAGTTTTGACGTCATCCGCACGGCCAGCTTCAATCAGTTTTTGATTGCGCTTCTCGACCATTGCTTCAAATTTTTCCTTCTTGACGGACTTGGCTTGCGCGTCTGCATGAAGGTTTGTCATCTCGGACCAGACTTGCGAAGGACCGGGAACGGCACCCAAGGATGTTTGCACCTTTGGCGCTAAGGTTCCCCATAACGCCAAAAAGACGAGGATCGCCATCAGCGGGACACCAGCCAGCCGCCACAGATCTTTCATCTGCGCTTTGGGGTTGTCACCGGCAGCAGCCTTGAAAATGGGTGTGAGCCAGGCGAGACCGAGAACTTGGAACCATTTGTCGGCTGTGTTGATCCGGGAAAAGAGTCGCTGGCGTTTCGCCTCGCGGTCTACATCCGGTGAATTGATAGGGTCGATTGCAGTCATGACGCGATTTCCGTTTTTCTGCGGCGCGCTGTGCGCCTGATGTCCAGTGCGATGTCAGGGCAAGCAGTGAGCGTTGCGCTGCAGGCGGAGCGAGGGGAAAAGCCCTGTGGCGCGTGTTCCCGCCACAGGGAGAGAGTGTTGCTACCCTTGGATTTCTGAACCAACGACGATTTGGCTTGATTTCAGACCGATTGGCAGGCTTTCGAGGTATGCATTCGGCGCACGCCCGTCATATTCGATGCCATCGATGATATCGGCCGCCGGTGTTGGGGCTTTGTATCCGTCACTGTCCCAAGGGAAATCGGCTTCGTTTGCCAGGCCTTCGTCTACCAAAAGGCGCGCTGCCTGCAGGTAAATTTCGGGCTTGTACACTTTCTTGGCCGTGTCGTGAAACCATTGGTCATCCTTGGCATCCGGGATTTGTCCCCAGCGGCGCATTTGCGTCAGGTACCAGATTGCGTCTGAATAGAACGGGTATGTGGCGTGATGGCGGAAGAAAACATTGAAGTCAGGAATGTCGCGCTTGTCGCCTTTTTCGAATTCAAAGAACCCGGTCATGGAGTTTGCGATTACTTCGTAGTCCGCGCCGACATATTCAGGCTGGCTCAGGATTTCCACGGCTGCTGGACGGTTCGCATTGTCGTTTTCGTCCAGCCACATAGCAGCGCGAATGAGCGCTTTTGTTACCGCCAGTGTAGTATTTGGGTATTTTTCAGAGAAATCCGAAGAGATGCCAAATACTTTCTCGGGGTTGTTCTTCCACAATTGGTAATCGGTGATGACCGGTACGCCGATCCCCTTGAAGACCGCTTGCTGGTTCCATGGTTCACCAACGCAATACCCATGGATCGTACCCGCTTCGAGTGTTGCTGGCATCTGGGGTGGGGGGGTCACGCTCAGGAATACATCCGCAGAGATTTGGCCGGAAATGTTTTCAGGGCTGTAATATCCCGGATGCAATCCGCCTGCGGCCAACCAGTAGCGCAGCTCGTAGTTGTGTGTGGACACTGGGAAAACCATTCCCATGTTGAAAGGCTTACCTTCGTCGCGGAACTGATCCACAACTGGGGCCAGGGCTGCGGCAGAAATGGGATGTTGAGGGCGACCGTCATCCATTGTGGGAATGTGTGGCTTCATCATGTCCCATACTTCGTTTGAGACTGTAATGCCGTTCCCGTTCAAATCCATTGAGAAAGGCGTCACGATATGGGCTTCTGTGCCATATCCAATTGTTGCCGCCAGTGGTTGGCCTGCAAGCATGTGCGCACCATCCAATTGACCGCCGATCACACCGTCCAGCAGGACTTTCCAGTTTGCTTGTGCTTCTAACGTCACAAACAGACCTTCATCGAGGAAATATCCGTTTTCATACGCTACGGCGAGGGGTGCCATATCGGTTAGTTTAATGAATCCAAAGGTCAGCTCGTCTTTTTCCAGCTCTAAACTCTGTGCAAAGGCTGGACCAGCCAGCGCAATAGACGCCGTTAGTCCAAGTAGTGTTCTCTTCATGTCGTCAGGTCCCTTTCGGTCCAACACCCCGGAGTCCGGGAAGTAAAAAAAAAGCCGCCGACCAGGACCGCCGGGGGAGGGATGGCGGTTGGTCGAGCGGCTTTGCTCAGGAAGTCCCTGTCATAGGGAATATTTTGAGGGCAATCATCGTTGGCTGCCTATAGATTGAAATTCGCTTAAAAGAAGTACTGAACCAAGTGTAAAAGCATCATTTGGCTTTAAGTTTCTGCAATGCGGCATTGTTCGCGCTGCGATTGCACAATTTATGTGCGGTTTGTGGCGTCAGGCTCAAAAATGCGTCCGTCAAAAAACCGATCTTTGTACAGAATCATCTGCCCGCCTGCGGAGGCCACGGACGTGTCGTGTTCCAATGACCCCTCAAGTTTTGACGACGCGCCGGGAAGATCAGCGTCAGTGCCATCCAACGCCATGCGGAAAAGGTCTGACCTGAAAACCGAGCTTGCGGTCGCGCGTGCGGCAGTTGGGTCAGAGCCGGTGCGACTGGCCAGTTGTTGGCCAATCCACTCTGCTTGGCTGCGCCAAGGGAAGCTGGCCGCACCGTGTGAAAATTCGACGAAACGGGGTGTATAACGTTCTTCACCACCTGCTGAGATAACCAGCCGACCGGACAAAGAGCGCTCTATAATTTCTGGTGGCAGGTCTAGATATTCAGGACGGCTGAGCAATTCTGTCGCTAAAAGGTTCGACCCGTCTTTGGCCAACCATCGGCCTGCACGCCAAGTGGCGCGAATTAGGCGATTCAAAAGAGACTGTTCCGTTTCAGCCCATTCGCGTCGCACTGCCAGCACTTTTTCCGGTGAAAACGCCCAAATGGCCGTCCCAGGTAAAAGAAGTGCGCCCACTCCTTTGTCGACTGTGCGTGACCCCCAAGGCTCCCCGACACAGAATGCATCGATTTCTCCAGCCTCAATGGCCTCGGTCATCAAAGGCGGGGGGACCGTGCGGATTTGAATGCTTTCGCCCTGCGCCTTATCTACAGTGGAAAGCCAATAGTGGACGAGTTCGGCATGCATCGAAAAGGGAAATGGCACGCCAATGCGCAAGGTTTTGGGGCTGACATTTAACAAGGCTTTTCCAGCGGCCCGGGCATCTTGGAAATCAAATCGATATCCGTTTTGGCGCAAGCGGGTTTCGATCTCGCGGCTGACACCAATGACATTCCCATTCATTGACAGCACAGAAACGGCGGCCAAAGAGGTGCTGATACCGCCAAGGCCCATTGCTGTCGCGACCGGTAGGGTCGAGAGCATATGGGCGGCGTCGACTTGCCCAAAACTGATCATGTCGCGTAGGCTGGACCAAGAGGGTGCGCGGCGTAAATCCAGTGAAATGCCTTCTTCGGCGGCAAAACCCATTTCTTGCGCGACAATAACTGGGGCGGCATCAACAAGGGGGATGAAGCCGACAGATAATGCTGCGCGTCTCATGACAACAATCCCGCCGCTGTGACCAACGCGCTTGCGACGTCTGCAACTCGTTTGCCCTGGTCCATCGCCGCCTTGCGCAAAATGGCATAGGCTTCTTCTTCTTCCACGCTCCGGGCTTTCATAATCATGCCTTTTGCGCGATCGATGACTTTTCTTTCTTCCAGCGCGCGCTTGGTTTCAAACAATTCTGTGCGCATGCGCTGAAACATGCGAAACCGCGCGATGGCGGCATCCAACACCGGTTTAACGCGTTCCGGCTGCATGCCGTTTACCACATAAGCCGAAACGCCAGCTTCGATCGCAGCATCCGACAGGCCGGTTTCGGAACGATCCACGAACAATGCCACGGGGCGATCCATTGGGCCTGACGCAAGTGCGAGCTCTTCCAGCGTGTCACGGGACGGGTTTGCAATATCAATGAGTACGATGTCAGGTTGGCGTGCTTTGATCTGGCGGGCAAGACTGGTCAGTTCCGCGATCACTTCGATATCGAATTCCCCGGCCTTGCGCAGGCCATCGACGATCTGAAGCGCGCGATCACGATCGGCCTCGACCACAATGATGGAAGTATTTTCTGACATTTTGGCAGTGATCCGATTAGAGCCTTTCTTGTAAATACGACAACCGGATTTCATGCGAGTCAATGGCGCATTTTTGCGCGATTGACTGCTTTTTGTGCGTCAAGTTAGTGCTAGACAGATTTTAGCCGTGGAAATTCTAATTGCCGATAACCGTTTCCACGGCACCGGACAGTTTGTCCACCAGCTCGTCGATCTGATTGTCTTTGATGATAAAAGGCGGTGCCAGCAATATGTGGTCGCCGTTTTTGCCATCCCGCGTGCCAGACATCGGATAGCAGATCAGACCATTTTCAAATGCGGCTGACTTGATTTTTGCAGCATAACTGTTGGCCGGGTCAAATGGTTGTTTCGTGTCGCGCTCGGCAACGATCTCTACCCCTTGAAACAAGCCGCGCCCTCGGATGTCGCCAACATGAGGGTGTTGCCCGAATTTTGCATGGAGGGCTGCGTTCAGCGTTTGCCCCATGCGCGCGGCACGATCACATAACTGTTCAGACAGCAATTTATTGACCACAGCAAGACCTGCAGCCGTTGCGACAGGGTGACCTATATAGGTGTGACCATGTTGGAAAAACCCGGTGCCAGATTGGATAGCTGTATAAATTTCATCACTGCATATCATGGCCCCGATGGGTTGGTATCCAGCCCCTAGGCCCTTCGCGATACATAGAATATCCGGCGAAACGCCATCGGCATCGCAAGCAAAAAGATGTCCGGTTCGGCCCATGCCGCACATGACTTCATCTAGGACCAGCAAGACGCCATATTGATCGCAAATTTCCCGTATACGTTTGAAATACCCGTCAACAGCAGGCACCGCACCCATGGTCGCCCCAACAACGGGTTCGGCGATAAAGGCCATCACGGTATCTGAGCCAAGGCGCAAAATTTCGTCTTCCAGTTCTTGCGCCGCGCGCAGTCCGTAATCCACCGAAGTTTCATCGTCCTGTCGCAACACATATTCATAGCAGGGCGATATGTGGCTGACATTGACAAGAAGTGGGGCAAATTGTTCTCTGCGCCATTCGTTCCCTCCTGCGGCAAGTGCGCCAAGAGTATTGCCGTGATAGCTTTGTTTTCGGGCGATGATATGGCGACGTTGTGGATCGCCGCGTTCGACATGGTATTGCCGTGCGAGTTTAATTGCGGCTTCTGTCGCTTCGGAGCCGCCGGACACAAAATACACCCTATCGAGAGGACCCGGAGCATGGGAAATCAACAGATCGGCCAAGGTTTCAGCCGGTTCTGAAGACAAAAATCCAGTATGTGCAAACGCCAATTCCGCAACCTGCGTTTGGACAGCTGCAACAATATCGGGATCGCCATGACCCAAACAAGAGACCGCGGCGCCCCCCGATCCATCCAGATATTCCTTGCCATTACTGTCATACAAATAACAGCCCTTGCCGCGCACTGCTGTTGGAGGAGATTTCTTGCAATGGCGGGGGAAAACATGTGACATCAGATGCCTCTCTATTCAAAAAATGTGCGACGACCCATAGGGTCGCTGTAGGCTAAGTGAATTCAAAAATCTATGGCGCTTGCGATGTTGGTTCTCGCAGAACGGCGATGCTTTGGACACGCCAAGGCGGCCCCGGCGCGTTGCGCGTCGGCTGTTTGAGAGGCCAAGCGGTCATCGGCGTTTGGCCCGATCAGAAGCTGCATAGATAACGATGGCCAGTAGCCGCCCTGCTGAATTTAACGTTTGCTGTGCACCTTATCTATCAGCTGACGTTGGCACGGCCTTTTGATGTCTAGCGACTTGTTCAATCGTAAAATAAATTTAGCGCCATCTGTGTAATCTGTATCTATGCTCAAGCAGCCCTGATGAATTTTCATGATTTTTTCGCAAATGGCTAGACCGAGCCCAGATCCGTCGATTTCATCTTGTGTGTGAAGTCGCTGCATTGGTTCGAAAACCCGCTTGGCGTATTCTGGCGCGATTCCGATCCCGGTATCGGCAATAGCAATTTCCACAATTTGATCGCTCTCATGGATCGTTGAGATATTGATATTTAAAAGTCTCTCCGAACTGCGGAATTTTATCGCATTCTCAAATAAATTCAACGCAAGCCGAAGCAAGAGCAACTCATTCCCGAGTACGGTTGGAAGAGCGCCAAATGTCACGGTTGCGCCAACTTCTGTGAGTTGTAGGTTCAGCATTTCCTGCGCATCTTCGAAAATCGATCCAAGAGCAATCGGTTTGAATTCGAAATTTTTCTGCCCGATTGCGGCTAAGTCCAACAAGCCCGTTGTTAGTTTTGTTAAACGTCGTGCCGAGGTGGCGGCAACCGCATGCATTTCCCTCACATGTTTCTCGTCAAACTCCTCTTCTTGCATGATGTCCAGCGCCAGAGTGATCCCACGGAGGGGGGCTTTTAGATCGTGGGACGCAGTTTCGGAAAATTGGCGCAGGGCCGCGTTTTCTTCCTTCAGTGCGACTTGCGAGGCCATCACATTAAGAAAGTTGGCAAAATCCTCCTTGGCACGGCTGTCCTGAAGGAGATGCCACGAAGCGCTTTGCATGTCGGATAATGACGGGTGCTCGATGCCCTTTGGTTCGGGGCCGCGAAACCAAATAAACTGTGATGTTGACTGGCCAGAGGTGGGCCATAAGGTAACACCACAGGCGGTACCGACATGTTCTTTTGCGGGAGGGAAAACGTTATGGAGGCGCGTCGTCTGAAACGGCTGGGGGGATTGACCTTGTGCAATAGACCAATCAATCAGCGACTGTACAAACGGCCGTGGTGGCGTAGACCCGGATAGGTAAAACTTGCAGCCATATTGCAGGGCAAAACCATCAGCTCCCAGATATTTTTGCAGGACGGGGCCCATTTCCTGAAGCGTATTTTCTACAGTTCTCGTATCGTTAAATGCTGATGCGAATTTTCTTTCTAAATCTCGCAACTGGTCGGTTTTGATCGCGTCTTTGATATGCTGTTGTTGACTGTGCCGTGCCATCAAGGCTGACGCAATGTCCTGCAGGAGGCACCAATCCTGAAACGGAAGAGTGCCTACGGTGGTATCGTGTGCGGTGATTGTGCCCCAGAGTTTACCTCTTTCCATGAGGCTGCACGAAAGAGCTGCCTTAATACCCAACTTGTGCAGGCATATCGCATGCATTTCTGAAATTGAATTGCCGACAGAAAACGACAAATTCACTTTCTCTCCGAGAGGTGGGGTGAAAAGAGTGTTTTTGTTCAGGTCAGTCGCGAGATTTGCTGTGCTGTCTTCCATGGCGGATAGCAGCTGATGCAATTGATGCAACGTTGCAGGATGCGTGCCATGATGGCCTAAATTTGACAGGATGGTTCCATCGCAGCTTTCCGCGACCATGCTGTTCGCCCAATCAGGGTGAAATCTATGAATTTTAATCCGGGCATACTCTGTGATGTCGCGCGTTGCTTCTGCTGCGGTTTGTAGAGCATCATCAAAGTCTGGCGCTTGCAGAATGGTAATACAGGCGTTGCTGGACAGTCGCTTTTTGCGCAGCATCGAACGTTGAGGCGCGTTCGATGTCGGAAGAAATTCGATGATGCGAACGCCTTCGTGCAAATGTGTAACCGCATCATATTTTACACCGTCAAGAACTGGTGCGAAGTCCAATATTTCATGTGTGATGTGCGACAGAACCGAAAGCCCCAATATTTCCAGCGCGATGTGTTCGTGTGTCTGCATGAAATTCAGGCCAAGCAAATGCTCCGTATCGTTGCCCAAGAGATCAGAGATGTCTTCACTGTGGGCGATGATTTCAAAATTGGACACACGTATTGCAATCAAGGGTGCAGTTGATTTTACCACTCCAACTTGCTTTGCAGCCCATCGACCCTGTCTTCGCGCGCTCGTTTGCCCGGGCTTCTCGCGATGAGTCTTTGCTGGTTCAGCGTCGTTCACGTCAATATCCTGATTTTGGTGTGTAAGTTGAGTTGTGACTGCGCCTTGCTCGACCTCGCATTTCTCTCTCTTTTGGCCAGACCTTGGCTGATGCGAATATCTAACTAGGAACTTAATAAAAATTGAATCACTGGCATTTCGGTGACGGTTTCTTGGAGAGGTCGTAGAGTGTGCGGTTTTTCAAAAAAAGCGTGGGTATTTTATGTCCATTTTGATGTTCGATTTATGTGAGTTTCGGTAGAGAACTCCAAATAGGTGCAGTTTTGCCAACATCTCTAAGCGTTTTGACAAGTCGGGGTGTGCTCTTACCAGCGTGTGATCTTGCTAAGATGCGGTTTTGTCATCTTGCAATTTGAGGGTTCTGTGCGATTACCAGAGGCATAACCGATGATCAGGAGCTGACGTGTCAGTACTTTTTCAAATCTTGTTTGGCAGTACAATTCTGGTTGGCTGCACCTTGATCCATATAGCAATTATGGTTTGGCTGGTTGGCAAACTGCAGTCGAGGAAGATATTCCTAGCGGACTCCTCAGTGGAACGGATCTTTATTATATCTTCCGGAGTGGTATTTGTGCTGCTGCTATCTCACACGCTACATCTCTATATCTGGGCGCTCGCACTATGGGTTCTAGGGGCGTTGCCGGGTCACGAAGAACCAATTTATTTTGCTTTAGTAACCTATACGACTGTCGGCTACGGTGATGTGACGCTTGGACCTGCGTTTCGGGTCTTTGGCTCTATGGCTGCTGTAAACGGAACGCTGTCCTTCGGGTTAACCACGGCTTTTCTGGTCGCCTTGTTCCCACGCCTGTTTGTGGTTTTGCGTGACAAAATCTAGGGCAGCCTCATTATTATTGGCACAAGTTTGGTGACGTTAGAGAAGTAGACCCGTTGAGGGATTGAACAAGAAAAGGGTTGCGATGCAGTTATCGCCAAATTGGGAATATGTGTCTGATCATGTGATGGGCGGCGTGTCTTCAGGTGGCATGCGCAAGGAATATTTAGATCATCGCGACGTGGTTCGTCTGCGGGGTCAAATTTCGCTCGAGAACAATGGTGGTTTTATCCAAGTGGCTTTTGATCTGAACCCGGACGGATCTGATCTGGACGCGTCGGATTGGCGAGGGCTTGAGCTAGAGGTCTGCGGAAATGGAGAAGCGTATGATGTTCGCTTACGCACGAGTGATCTGTCACATTCTTGGCAGTCTTTTCGCGCCTCAATTGTTGCGAACGCGCAATGGCAATGGGTTCGAGTGCCTTTTGCGGCATTCACACAGCATCGAACAAAGGTGGTATTTAATCCTGCGGCCTTACGCAGGGTCGGTGTGCTGGCCATCGGCCGTGTTTTCGAAGCCGATATTACCGTCGGTGGCGTACGGTTCTACAAATGATCGGGTGTCCGATTGAAGTGTAAAAGGTTAATTTTTGGGCAAATGAGGCCTGCTTTTCAATAGTTTGATATCGTGTTGCAGTTGGAGAATAATCTGGCTTGCGCAGATAGTTTGGTCGGTTAACCTGACCCCATGAAAGAAAAGCCACAACACTACAGTGAGATGTCTCGGGGCGATGCCGTCCGGGACCCTTATAAAACCTACAACGATTGGTTTGCAGGGCAAGATGTCGCCCGATTATCCAAAAAAGCACTGGAAGCAGAAGCGTTTTTTCGACGCACGGGCATTACGTTTAATGTCTATGGGCAAAGCGATGCGGAAGAGCGTCTTATCCCATTTGATTTGGTGCCTCGCATTCTGTCAAACTCGGAATGGACAAAACTGTCGCGCGGGATCGAACAGCGTGTGCGCGCGATAAACGCCTTTTTGCATGATATTTATAACAGGCAAGAGATCTTGCGCGCTGGGGTTGTTCCAACTGATCTGGTTGCCAATAACGAGGCTTTTCTGCCGCAAATGATGGATTTTACGCCAGGCGGTGGTGTCTACACCCACATTGTGGGGACGGACATCGTACGTACTGGCGAAAATGAATTCTATGTTTTGGAGGACAATGCGCGCACGCCATCGGGTGTGAGCTACATGCTGGAAAATCGCGAAACGATGTTGCAGATGTTCCCGGAGCTGTTCAGCAAAATCCGCGTTCAACGCGTGAGCGATTACCCGAAAAACCTACGCCGTTCTTTGGAAGCATCCGCACCAGCGGCCTGTGAGGGAAAACCTTGCGTTGTTGTGTTGACGCCAGGGATTCACAATTCAGCCTATTACGAACACAGCTTTCTTGCGGATCAAATGGGGGTCGAGCTGGTCGAGGGACACGATTTGCGGGTCGTGGATGGGTGCCTCGCGATGCGCACCACGCGGGGGTATAAAAAGATCGATGTTGTTTACCGGCGTGTTGATGATGAATTCCTCGATCCGTTAACCTTTAACCCGAATTCAATGCTGGGCGTGCCGGGCATTATGGATGTGTACCGAGCCGGAAATGTAACGATCACTAATGCGCCTGGTACGGGTGTGGCGGATGACAAGGCAATTTACAGTTATGTGCCGGAAATCATCGAATTCTATACCGGCGAAAAGGCAATCCTAAAGAACGTTGAAACGCATCGCTGCTCTGAGCCTGACACGTTGAAATACGTGTTGGATAATTTGGCGGATCTGGTGGTCAAAGAAGTACATGGTTCAGGTGGCTATGGGATGCTGGTCGGGCCTGCTGCAAATAAAAAGGAGCTGGCCGATTTTGCCGAAAAACTTAAGGCACGACCGTCAAATTATATTGCACAACCCACGTTGTCGCTTTCTACGGTTCCAATCATGACAGATGCAGGTCTTGCACCGCGCCATGTCGATCTGCGTCCCTTTGCGTTAATGTCTCCGAATTCTATCGACATTGTTCCGGGGGGGTTGACGCGGGTTGCTCTGACCGAAGGCAGCCTTGTGGTGAATTCCAGTCAGGGCGGTGGCACAAAAGATACTTGGGTGTTGGAGGACTGATATGCTGGGAAAAACCGCAGGGGGCCTCTTTTGGATGTTTCGATATCTGGAGCGCGCAGGCAATACGGCCCGACTGATAGAAGCAGGCTTTCGCATCGCCTTGACACGATCAACGGATCCGGCTTCTGAGTGGAAATCTGTTATTGTCACGTCGTCAACACAGACCGACTATGAGGCGAAATATGACGGGTACGACAGCACGCGTGTGACAGATTTTTTGCTGCGCGACCCCGACAACCCAAACTCTGTCATGTCTGTCATAAAAATAGCACGGGATAACGCGCGTTTAGTGCGCACAGCCTTAACAACCGAGGTCTGGTCTTCGGTCAATGAAACCTGGATGCTGTTGAACGATGTCTTGAAACATCCGATCCCCGAGACTGATTTGCCAGAAGTTTTGGCAACCATTCGTCAGCAATCTGCACTGGTGCGGGGCGCGTTGCATGGGACGATGCTGCGCAATGATATCTATGATTTCTGCCGTCTTGGTACGTTCATTGAGCGGATGGACAGCACAGCCCGCATCATCGACGTCAAATACCATGCACTTTTACCGGCGGCGTCTTTTGTCGGCAGCCGTATGGATAACGTACAATGGGAAATGATCCTGCGCTCGGTTTCGGCACATGCGTCCTTTCGCTGGGCGGTGGATGGGGAATACACAGCGCCAAACATTGCTGACTTTTTGATCCTTGATGCACGGTTGCCCCGGTCTTTGGCGTATTGTGCCTCTCAGTTGGTCCACAACTTGGAATACCTTGCCGACGATTATGGCGAACGTATGCAAAGCCTCGAGATGGCAGAAGAATTGAGTTTGCGGTTGAGATCGCGTGACATTTCCACAATCTTCGATGAAGGTTTGCATGAATTTCTGGGGGCTTACAAAAGGGATACCGGCGCTTTGGGCTATCAGATCGAACAGGATTATAGGTTTAACGCATAATGCAGCTTAGCGTAAAACATGTGACTGAATATGCCTATGCAACGCCTGTCGATTTTGCGTTGCAGAAAGTGCGTCTGACGCCTCTCGGGTCTGGGTTGCAAGTTGTCAAGGAATGGCAGATTGAGGTCGAAGGCGGCAAAATCGAAACCAGTTACAAGGACCACTACGGTAATCAGGTAGATCTGGTCAGCGCAGAACCCGGCACGCAAAAACTCATCATAACGGCTTTCGGGGACGTCGAAACATATGATACGGCGGGGATTTTTGGGCGCGTATACGGCAGAGCACCTCTGTGGCATTTTTCGCAAGATACAGCGCTGACGGCACTTGGACCCACAATCAAAAAACTGGCCAAGACGTTACATTCACAACCCAACAAGTTAGATGGCTTACACGCGCTGAGCACTGCCGTGTTGGAGGCTGTTCCCTATGAAGCGGGGCATACTGATGCCAGAACCACAGCAGAAGAAGCCGTCACGATTGGTAAGGGTGTGTGTCAGGATCACGCAAACATTTTCATTGCTGCAGCGCGCGCAGCCGGTCTGCCGGCACGCTACGTTAGCGGGTATCTTTTACTGAATGACCGGGTGGATCAGGATGCCAGCCATGCTTGGGCAGAGATCCATCTCGAGGATCTGGGTTGGGTTGGGTTTGACGTGTCCAACGGGGTCAGTCCGGATATGAGGTATATTCGTGTTGCCATCGGGCGAGACGCCCATGATGCCGCCCCGGTTCACGGATTACGTGCAGGGGCAGGGGACGAACAATTGGTGGTCTCGTTGCAAGTACAACAATAGCGTAAGTTGTGCTTTCTTATGAAGTCGCCAGTTGGTTTTAACGCAATGGCGCGATGTGTTGCTCTGTGACCCTTAGGAGTTAATCAATTCTGATAATTCGTTGGCGGCGTCAAAAAGGATGTCCACTTTTGAGACAAGCTCTTCCAAGCCAACTCGCTGAAGGGGAGCATGTACTGAAAGCGTAGAAACCAGACGTTCTTGCATGTCGAAAATAGGCACAGCAACCGCCGCCATTCCATCCATGAATTCTTCGGCGTCTGTTGAAAAACGCCGTTTGCGGGTTAACGCCAATTCTGTTTTGAGCGCGTCCTTATCCGTAATCGTACCTGCAACCTGGCTATCAAGAGTGACGTTCGCGAGATAACGGTCCAAATAGGTCGGGCGCAGCGAAGACAGATACATCTTGCCACTGGCGGTGCAATGGAAGGGAACCTGACTGCCAACGGGCAATTGGATGCGCAATGGCCAATGCGTTTCAACCCGGTCGAGATAAATCATGCCTTCTCTGTCGGGGGTGGCGATGTTGCAGGTTTCCCCGATTTCATCAGCAACACGGCGTAGGATTGTGAGGCGTACCATACGCACGCGTTGCGATGAAACGGTATCGACGGCTAGACGTCTGAGCCGTGGCCCGGGTCCATAGGAACGCCCGTCGATGTCGCGCTGCAAAAAACCAGCTTCTTCGGCTGTGTGAAACAATCGATGCAATGTTGGTTTTGGCAGGTTCAACGTGTCCTTGAGTGCCGATGGTGTCACCGGCACCCCGACTTTGGCAACTTCTTCCAGGAGGATCAGCAACCGCAGGTTTGTCGGTATCTGTGTTTGTTTCTCTGGAACAAGGTCGTCAGGCATTATCACACGTCGCTGTTATCTGTCTGGCAATAGCATTAACGCCAATTCGGGTGTTAGCGCTACAAGAATCCACGTGGCAAGCAACGCAAACAGGTACATTGTAGAATAGCGCAACAATCGGAAGTATGGCACGCCAGTCACCCCAGAGGCCACATAGAGGTTCAACCCATAGGGAGGCGTGATGAAGCCAATTGAAGCTCCGACAAGGAAAACCACGGCAAAGTGAACCGGATCAACCCCGACTGATGCTGCAATGGGAGCCAATATGGGCGCCATAATGATCGTCACCGGGAGCGACTCCAAGATCATTCCTGCAACAAAAACCATTGCCATGGCCGTAAACAGCACCGGGTAATAGCCCCCCATACTGGTCACCAATCCGCCGATCACCTCTTGGGCGCCAAGCAGTGACAATATCTGCTGCATGACAACGGAGACGGCAATCAAGGGCGCTAGTATGCCGGTGATTTGAGCTGAACGCACAACAATTGAGGGAATTTCCGGTAGGGTAAAGCCCTCGACAACGACCATCGAGGCGATGGATTGTTCATCAATAGGCGTTTCCGGGCGGTTGCCGATCATCTTGTTCAAGGGATAGCTAACAAGCCCCACGATGATGCCGAAACCAACCGTAACCCCTGCGGCCTCTGTCGGGGAGAACTTGCCTGTATAAATCCCCCAGAGCACCAACCCAATAGCAAAAAAGCCAAGCCATGCACCGACCGCAGTTTTGATGATCCGCGAGATGCTGATATTGATAAGAATGCCCCATTTATTGACAGTACAAACAACAAAACAGACCAGCATCATCGCGACGACCATTAAAACGCCCGGAATGATGCCTGCCAAAAACAACTGACCCACCTCTAGGTTCATCAGAAACCCGTAGACGATAAAAATAATGGACGGGGGAATGATGATCCCAACAGTCCCACCGGCGGCGGCTGTTGCAGCAGAAAAACGTTCATCATAGCCACCCTTGACCATTTCAGGGTGCAGCATTGACCCAATTGTGGCTGTGGTTGCAGAATTTGACCCGGAAATTGCTGCGAACAAACCGCAGGCGCCGATGGACGCCATGGCCAGCCCGCCGCGCAACCAGCCCAAACAGGCATAGGCGTAATCTGACAGTCGCTTTGCAATGCCTGATTTATTGATCAAATCGCCCGTCAGAATAAAGAGCGGCATCGCCAGCAAAGCAAACCCGTCTTTAAACACGTTAAGCATTTCTGATCCGGTATTATCAAGCGTCAAGTCGAGGACAAAGCTACACCCAACGACCCAATAAAAAATGATCAGAATAACCGGCGTTCCCAACATGAACAGGAAGGTCACAGCGAGAGAAATAATCGTGATCCACGAACCATCTGACATTATGTGTCCCCTCCGATGACGGCTTGTTGAATAAGAGGTCTGCCGTTTTGAAAGTTCGAAATGTCTTCGATTGTATTCCCCAAAACACGCCCGGCCATCATGATGAAGCACACGGGCATTGTGATGATGAACCACCATCGCATGACATCATCCGTGCCAAGAACGATTGCGAAATTATCGTAAGTGTTGACGGTGACGCGTGCTGTGGTCGTGACCACAATAACGCAAAAGGTAAACCACAATAGATTGTCCAGCATGAGGCAGGTCATTTGACCTTTTCGTCCCATGCTCATGCGGAATTCGTTAAAACTAAGGTGGGTGCGTAATTTGACGTTATAAGAGCAGCCATACCACGCCATGATCATGAACAAGAGCGGGGGGATGGTGGTTGACCACGGCACCTGATTGGAGAACACAAATCTCTGGATCACGCCCGTAAAGATGATTGCCGCCATGATGATGTAACAATAAACGACGATCGAGCGTTCCAGATTGCGATCAATCCACGGAACGGCTTTGTATAAGAAATGTACCATGAATGCGCCAACAATGGTCAGAGCCCCAAACAAATAATAGGCCGCGTCGGACCTGTAAACTTGTACAACTTTGAAATTTATCTCGCCACTCAACGTCGCGGTGACGATGGTTGCCATGTCTGTCCAGATTGACATCTGGGGCCCCTCCCTTTGTGTTCTTTTTGTCAAACCGAGCGCTGGTTTCGCGAGGGTTGACACATGTGCCGACCCCGAAAACGGGATCGACCGTACACGTACAGATGTGTTTTAGGCCTTCCACCAGCGGCGTGGTTCGACGTTCTCGGGCAGAGTGTCGGCAGGGATCGTGCGCACTTCGTCGTAGATTTCCTGATATGTGTCCGCACCGCCTTGCCAACCATTGATGCGCTCGCGCCATTGTTCCCATAGTTGCGGCTGGTACTCTGGTGAACACATTTCTTCGGCCTTTTTGATTTCCGCGTCAGATAGGAACGCGTTTCGTACGTTGTTCTGGGCAAAGATCGTGTCGGGCAGTTGCGGATCGGACAGGCCAACGGTCTTGACTAAGGCTGCTTCGTTTGCGGCCTGAACATGAACCTGAGACAGGTACGAAGATTCCATAACTGCATCCTGCAATTCGCCGCCAAGACTGTCGAAGACAGAGGCCGACATTGCGGTGTGTTCGGTCCCACAGAAGAAGTTCAAGTGCACGGATTGCGAAACAACCGGTGACATGTTGGCATAGGCTACCGCAGATGCCCATGTTTCGGCGCCATCAATCAAGCCTTGTTTGAGGCCGTCGAGCGTTTCTTCCCATGCTACCGGAACAGGGTTGAGGTTGAGAGCCGTCATCGCGATCCGGCCCAATTGCGTGCCTGTCACGCGGTTTTTTGTGCCAAAGAGCTGCTCAACAGATGTGACGGTTGGCTTGTCTTGCCATGCCAGCCCCAATTGGATGCCGCGCAATTCGGCATGGCTGAACAGGAATTTCAAGCCATGACGCCGTTCATAGGGCTCGCGCAGCATGGTTTGTGATTTGGGTGAATAGAGGAAATGATATTGATCTGCGCGGTTGCGGAACATGTAGGCGTAATCCAGCACGTTCAGATAGGGTGCGCCGCCCGCAGAGTTTTGGGTCGAGGCCGCGTAGATATCCACGATGCCTTGCTGGGTTTTTTCAACGCAGGATACTTGGCCGCAGATCTGGTTGTTGCCGATAAATTCCACTCGGATCTCACCGTCTGTGCGGCTTTCCAGATCACGGGCAAATTCAAGTGCGCCAGCGCGTTCGATCAACAGGTTTTGTGGATTGAAACCAGCGGCACCGAACTTCAGCGTATATTTCGCTTCTTTGGAAAAGCGTTTTTCATATGTGGATTCTGCCGCTTTTGCCAAATTTGCGACGCTCATCGCCCCCCCGAATGTACCAGCGGCCAGCAATGTAGAGCTTAGGCCATACCGGCCAGCGACCCTAAACAGATCACGGCGCGAGATGCCTTTGAGATTGTTCTGTACTGTCATGCGTTCCTCCCTGAACGTCAATAAATGAGACAAATAGTCCCAAAAAAACTCTAGTATGTTTTCTAATTTTTGCATAGAGTTTTTTTATTCAGTGCGAAGGAGCAATGGTGGAAGCGGATTTTATTGTCGTCGGGGCAGGTTCAGCGGGTTGCGTTTTGGCCAATCGTCTTAGCGCCAATCCAAAAAACAATGTTATCCTGTTGGAGGCAGGGGGGCGTGATTTAAACCCTTGGATTCACATCCCCGTTGGTTACTTTAAAACCATCCACAATCCTGCGGTTGATTGGTGCTATAAAACAGAGCCTGATGCTGGGTTGAATGGCCGCTCGATCGAATGGCCGCGCGGTAAGGTGCTGGGTGGGTCATCGTCTTTGAACGGGTTGTTGTATGTGCGCGGACAGCCTCAAGATTATGATCGCTGGCGCCAAATGGGCAATGTCGGATGGGGATGGGATGATGTGCTGCCTTTGTTTAAGCGGGCGGAATGTAATGAACGCGGTGCAGATAATTATCACGGTGATCAGGGTCCACTGGCCGTTTCCAATATGCGGATTCAACGTCCGATCACTGATGCTTGGGTGGCCGCAGCACAGGCGCTAGGCTATAAATTTAACCCGGATTACAATGGGGCAGACCAAGAGGGTGTTGGCTTTTTCCAGCTCACTGCCAAGAACGGGCGCCGCTGCAGTTCTGCGGTCGCCTATTTAAACCCGGTAAAGAAACGACCTAACCTTCAGATCATAACCCATGCACAGGTCGATAAGATCGATATTGAGGGTGGCCGGGCAAAGGGGGTCCGATATACGAACCGTTCTGGCGAGGTCGTAACCATCAAAGCCAGGCGCGAAATAGTGTTGTGTGGCGGTGCAATCAATTCCCCGCAGCTCTTGATGCTGTCGGGTATTGGTGATGCTGAACAGCTTGGCGCACATGGAATTGAGAGTGTAAAATCTTTGCCCGGTGTGGGCAAAAATATGCAAGATCATTTACAGGCGCGGCTGGTGTACAAATGCAATGAACCGACGCTGAATGACGAAGTCAGCAGCCTGACAGGGCAAGCGAAAATTGGTTTGAAGTACCTAATGTTTCGATCAGGCCCAATGACCATGGCCGCCAGTTTGGCCACTGGTTTTTTAAAAACCAGAAAAGATCTCGAAACCCCGGACATCCAATTCCATGTGCAGCCATTATCGGCAGAAAACCCGGGCAAGGGTGCCGATAAATTCTCTGCTTTCACGATGTCGGTTTGCCAATTGCGCCCAGAAAGTAGAGGCGAGATCCAGTTGTCCTCCGCTAACGCAAGGGATTACCCAAAAATTATACCTAACTATCTATCTACTGAGACGGATTGCAGAACGATTGTCGCGGGGATCAATATCGCGCGGCGGATTGCACGCCAAGCGCCACTTACGTCAAAAATATCGGAGGAATTTCGCCCTCACGCGACTCTGGATATTGGCGATTACGATGCGACGCTTGACTGGGCGCGTAACAATACCGCTTCAATTTATCATCCCACCGGTACGTGCAAAATGGGAGATGGGCCGGGTGCTGTTGTCGACAGTAATCTCCGGGTTCATGGGGTTGCGGGGCTGCGGGTCGCAGATTGCTCTATTATGCCGGAAATCGTGTCAGGAAACACGAACGCGCCAGCAATCATGATCGGGGAAAAAGCCTCCGACCTGCTGCTCGACGCGCATTAGAGTGTAGAAAATCTACAGGGTCAGTTTCGGCCTTGCTAATTCCGTGTATCTTTGGCCAGAATGACTGGATTTCAGATCGAAAAGGACGCCCAAAATGCGCGCCATGCAAGTGACAGAACTCGGGCAACCGTTGACTTTACGGGAAGTTGATCGCCCTCAGGCTGCGGTTGGAGAGCTGGTCGTCAAAATCCATACCTGTGGGCTGAACTTTGGCGACCTTCTGGCCATCAAGGGCACCTATCAAGAACGCCCTGCCTTGCCCTTTACTCTTGGGATGGAATTATGCGGCACAGTTACAGAAGTCGGCCCCGACGTAGATGGATTTGTGGTTGGCCAACGCATTGCTGCTTATTGTGGCTTCGGGGCGCTTGCAGAATATGCCGCAATACCTGCCGGAGTGTGTGTGCCTATTCCGGATCAAATGACAGACGAACATGCTGCCGCCTTTTTGATCGCCTACGGCACCAGTCATGTGGCGCTTGATTACAAAGCACATTTGAAAGAAGGCGAGCGTTTGTTGGTGCTTGGGGCGTCTGGAGGTGTCGGGCTGACGGCGGTAGAGCTGGGCAAGCTGATGGGCGCAGAAGTTGTCGCAGTGGCGCGCGGGGTAGATAAACTGGCTGTTGCCAAAGCCGCAGGAGCGGATCATCTCGTCAATTCCGAAACCGATAATATTCGCGATATCGTTAAAGGGCTCGGAGGCGCAGATGTTGTCTATGACCCTATTGGCGGTGATCAATTTAAGGCGGCCATGCGCGCCTGTCGCCCAGAGGCGCGTTTGATCCCCTTGGGTTTTGCCTCCGGGGAGGTTCCGCAAATCCCTGCAAACCATCTTTTGGTCAAGAATTTGACGGTCATCGGCTTTTATTGGGGGGGCTACACACGTGTGAACCCCAAAGTGCTGACAGATAGTTTTAAGGTTTTAACAGATTGGTATGTGGATGGGAAAATCACGCCTCACGTGAGTAATGTTCTGCCTCTTGAGCGAGCCAACGAGGCCCTCGATCTATTGCGAACCAGAAAAGCCACCGGCAAGGTGGTGGTGCGCATCTCGTAGGGTTTATGGTGAGACATGCAGGTTTTTGAGGGGATCATCAGCGACAAAGGCTCCAAATATGCTGTTTCAGGTGGGCCTTGTCGGACAGAAGCAGACGCAAAGGTCTTCATTAAAGAGCTAAAGCGTCGAAAGAAGTTTGCCAAGGCAACGCATCATTCATGGGGATTGTTGACGCAGTCGGGACCGGTCAAAAACGACGACGGAGAGTCTGGGGCGGGCGTGGTCATCCTTCGTATGCTCGAACGTGCGGAACGTTTGGATGAAATCGTGGTTGTGACGCGCTGGTATGGCGGGAAACATCTCGGCGGGGACCGATTTCGCCATATTCAGAGCGCCGTCAGGTATTATCTGGAACAGAGCAGGACATGATTTCAACGCGGCTTAACAGAGCCCCGCGCAAGTACACGTGATTTTTGCTGTTCGCGCAGAAATACAAACAAGCCTGACCCAAGGATAAGTGTCATTCCTGCCCAGACTTCCCATCCGGGCAATTCGCTAAAGATGATCCACCCCCACAAAACGGCCAAAGGCAAACCGATATATTCAAAGGGGGCAATTGTGGCTGCGTCTGCCAGACGATAGGCTTGGCTCAGGCAGTACCCGATGATCGCGGCATTCACGCCCATACCGATCATTACCCACCAGTCAGAGGTCTCAGGCCATACCCACGCCCTGAGCAAAAACGTCAGGGATGGGCTGTCTACCCCTTCGGCAAACCGCCCATCACCGGCGACCATAAAAAAGGCCAGTGAGACACTGATAAAGGATGCATGGATATAGACAGAAAGCGCGGATGCTTTGCTATCAACGCCCAATTTTCGGGTCATCAATTGATTGAGTGCATAGGTTAATGCCGCGAAGACAGGCAGCAGGAAAATCAGGCGCGAGGCTTGGAGAGTTTCCTGCGCCGCCCAGGGGCGCTGCATGATAAGGACCCCCAGAAAGCCGACAATCACCGCGCCAAGACGCAAAACGCCGACACTTTCGCCCAATAAGGGGATAGACAGCAGTGTGATAAACAGAGGTGCGGCAAAAAACAGGGCGGTTGCATCCGCGAGGGGCAAGGCTGCAAGGGCCGCAAAAAAGCTCATATTCGCGAGGACAATGAGCAAGCCGCGCAACATATGTAGGAATGGTTTCTGAGTCTTGAGGATGTGCCAGCCGCCTTCCATCCGGACCAAAAAGAGCGAAAACAACAGCCCGAGTCCAGAGCGGAAAAAAACGATTTCATGCAGGGCATAGCCGCCCGAAAGTTGCTTTATCAACATGTCGTTCACAGAAATTGCGACGATCCCCACGAGAATATATAAGATGCCTAAGGTGGCGGCGTTTGGTGTCTGGAGTGCCATGCTGCTGGGATAACGTCTGAGATTTTTCCGTCTGGTCTGGAAACGACCTGCATGGCGTTTTTGCACGTTGGCATTTCTGCCCTGTCCTTCCGGCGCGTGGGGGCGTATCCCTTGCCCGAAAACGAACAGGAAGGGTCGACCATTGTCAGCAATTCTCGAAATAAGTCAGCTGCGCAAATCCTATTCGGATGGTTTTGAGGCGCTTAAAGGCATCGATCTAAAAATAGAAGCAGGTGAGATAGTTGCGTTATTGGGCCCAAATGGGGCAGGCAAAACAACCTTGATCTCGACAGTGTGCGGGATCACTCAGGCGACGTCGGGCCAAGTGCGGGTCGGTGGCTTTGACAGCCTCACTGATTTCCGGGAAGCGCGGCAAATGATTGGCCTCGTGCCACAGGAAATCAATCTGGAACCGTTCGAAAAGGTGATCAGCACGGTCACGTTTTCGCGCGGGTTGTTTGGCAAGCCCCGCGATGAAGCCAAAGTCGAAGAAGTGTTGCGGAAATTATCCCTGTGGGACAAGAAAGACACCCAGATACGCGCGTTGTCAGGTGGAATGAAACGACGTGTCCTGATTGCAAAAGCACTCGCGCACGAGCCGCGCGTGTTGTTTCTGGATGAGCCGAGCGCTGGAGTGGATGTCGAGCTGCGCAAAGATATGTGGGAAATCGTCGACGGGCTCAAAGCATCGGGTGTGACGATTGTTTTGACCACGCATTACATCGAAGAGGCCGAAGCGATTGCTGATCGAATTGGGGTTATCGCCAAGGGGGAGATGCTGTTGATTGAAGAAAAATCTCTGCTGATGAAACGCATGGGGCAAAAACAGCTGGATGTTCAGTTAAACGCGACTCTAAGGGAAATACCAACTTCGCTACAGCACTATGATCTGAGCCTGAGCGCGGATGGGCAAGTGCTGACCTACTCCTATGATACGCAAGGGGATCGTACCGGCATTACAAAGCTGTTGTCGGATGTGTCCGCCGCCGGGCTGGTTCTGAAGGACGTGGTAACGAGACAAAACAGCCTGGAAGATATTTTTGTAGATCTTGTGCAAACCAAAGAAGGAAATGCTGCATGAATTTTATCGCGATCCGCGCCATTTTCATCTTCGAAATGACTCGATTTTTCCGCACAATCGCGCAGAGTTTGATTTCTCCTGTGCTGTCCACGTCGTTGTATTTTGTTGTTTTCGGCGCTGCGATTGGCAGCCGCATTCAAGAAGTCGAAGGGGTCAGCTACGGCGCGTTTATTGTGCCCGGGTTGATCATGTTGTCGGTGATCACGCAGGCCATTTCCAACGCCTCCTTTGGTATCTATTTTCCCAAATTCATCGGGACGACTTATGAGCTATTGTCCGCACCTATAAACTTCCTCGAGATCGTTGCAGGATACGCGGGCGCTGCTGCGACCAAGGCGCTGATCATTGGTGTTATTATCCTTGTGACGTCTTTCTTTTTTGTCGACATCCAAATCGCACACCCATTGGCGATGGTGCTTTTCCTGGTTTTGACATGCATCAGCTTTTCCTTGTTCGGCTTCATCATTGGAATTTGGGCAGGAAACTTTGAACAGTTACAACTGGTGCCTTTGTTGGTTGTCACGCCTTTGGTGTTTTTGGGTGGCGCGTTTTACTCGATATCGATGTTGCCACCTGTCTGGCAGACGCTGTCCTTTTTTAATCCGGTGGTTTATTTGGTGTCAGGGTTTAGATGGTCGTTTTTTGGTGCCGCTGATGTCCCAATTGGGCTGTCTTTACTGGCAATTGCAGCATTTACGACGATATGTTTGGGTGTCATTGGCTGGATTTTTAAGTCGGGCTGGCGGTTGCGCCAATAATGTATCACAAAGACTCTTATCGCTTGCGCCTTGTTTGCGCAGGTCAGCCAATCTACATGAGCTAACATGAAACGCTGGATACCCTTTTTAAAATCTGACCCGACCGTCGCCGTTGTACGCCTTTCAGGTGTTATTAGTGCGTCCGGACGCGGTGTCTTGAATGATGCAACTTTGGCCCCTGTTATTGAAAAGGCCTTTACCCGTGGCAAACCCGATGCGGTTGTGCTCGAGGTCAATTCACCCGGCGGCAGCCCTGTGCAATCTTCGTTGATCGGTGCGCGCATCCGACGTTTGTCTGAAGAGAAAAACATCCCCGTCATCGCCTTTGTCGAAGACGTTGCTGCATCTGGTGGATATTGGCTGGCAGCGGCAGCGGATGAAATCTATGCGGATGAAAGCTCAGTCGTAGGTTCAATCGGAGTAATCTCGGCGTCCTTTGGGGCGCATGAATTGCTCGCACGACAGGGGGTAGAACGACGCGTTTATACGGCCGGTAAATCGAAATCGATGCTGGACCCTTTCCGCCCTGAAAACCCCGAAGATGTCGCGCGGTTAAAGAGTTTGCTGGAAGACATCCACGAGAATTTCAAAACCCACGTGTCCACAAGACGTGAAGGTAAGCTGCCTCAAGACCGTGACCTTTTCACCGGAGAGGTTTGGTTGGGGCGAAAGGCTGTCGAACTCGGTTTGATAGATGGGATCGCGCACCTTAAACCGATGATGAAAGACCGCTTTGGCGACAAGGTAAAATTTCGTCGGTACGGTATCCCCAAGCCCTTTTTGGCGCGGTTTGGGTCGCAAATTATGCATGATGCGGTGCACGCCGTGGAAGAACGCAGCGCTTATGCACAGTTTGGATTGTAACGGATGATTTTTAAAATCGTTACGCTGTTTCTTGTGGTTATGGGTGTGTTGGCCATGTTTGGAAAAATGCATTGGCTCGGGGGCAAACGTCTTGCTTCGGTAAAATGCAAATCATGTGGCCGCTATCGCATCGGGCGGTCCAAGTGCCCCTGTGGCCAGTCAGGAGACCGCTCATGATGCCATGGCTTTTGTCGGGTCTGGGGCTGCTGATTTTGCTACTGGCCGGCGATTCCTTGGTTAAAGGGGCTGTGAATCTGAGCTTGCGTCTTGGCGTCCCAGCCTTGATCGTCAGCCTGACGATTGTTGCCTTTGGCACATCCGCTCCTGAATTACTGATCTCCGTTCAGGCAATCTTGGACAATGCGCCCGGACTTGCGCTCGGAAATGTTGTTGGGTCAAATACGGCAAACATCTTGCTGGTCCTCGGGATACCTGCGTTGTTGGCGACAATGCATACGTCTGAGTGCAATACACGAAAAACCTATGTCTTTATGATGATGGCATCTGTGCTGTTCATCGCTTTGGCGTTCCGTGGTGTTTTTGATTGGATGTCTGGTGTTGTGCTGTTGGGTGCGTTGGCTTTTGTGTTGGGGGACGCGTTTCGCGATGCGCATTTGCACAGAAGGGCTTGCAAAGCCGATGAAGAGGAAGAACCCGAAGGAGCCGATCCTAATCTGCCGATGTGGCGCATCCTGATTTTTCTTGCGCTGGGTCTTGTCGGTCTGCCTTTGGGCGCGGATCTTTTGGTGGACAACGCGACAATAATCGCAAAGCAATATGGGATTTCTGATACTGTAATCGGATTGACATTGGTCGCCATAGGGACGTCATTGCCGGAGTTGGCAACAACCGTCATGGCTGCGCTGCGCCGTCAAGCGGATGTCGCCTTGGGCAATGTGATCGGGTCAAACATGTTCAACCTGCTGGCCATCATCGGTGTGTCGAGCTTTGTGGGACAAATCCCAGTTGACCCGGAATTCCTTAATTTCGATTTTTGGGTCATGCTGGCGGCTTCTGCGATGCTCGCCCCGTTTGTTTTTGCGGGTTGGAACATCACCCGGATTTGGGGCGTGGTGCTGTCAGTGCTCTATGTAAGTTATCTCGTGCTCTTGTTGACGTGACATCAAACAGAGGGCTGAACGATGACCAGAGCGTTGGTGACAGGAGCGGGGAGCGAAATTGGGACGGCTATCGCGCTTTACCTTGCTGAAGCTGGCTTTGACGTTGCTTTGCATTCCGTTGCACATCAGGACATAGCAGCAGAGGTATGTGCACGAATTGTAGCGCAAGGAGGGCGTGCACAGCTTCTGAATGGAGAGGACGTGCAAAGCCTCGTGGATGATGCTCAGCAGCTTTTGGGTGGCCTTGTTACCTGTCTTGTGAATGGCTGTGCCATGGAGCAGGGAAGCCTGTCAGATATCCGTGCGGATGCTTCTAATGATGGCGTTATTCCTTTTCAAACGCACTCTCTGGCCTTGGTGCAGGCCATGGCGCAACAAAATCTCGACGTTTATTCTGATGCCGCCGGAGAGCCGACAGCCACGGGCGTCATTGTCACGTTGATCCCGTTAACATCGCCTGACGGCAACACATCATCTATGGAGGCCAAATTGGCCGAGCGTGGACTGATCGAAATGACGCGCATCGCGGCGGCAGAGCTGGCACCTGCCGTCCGCATAAATGCAATTGGGTTTGGAGCAGCGTTGCAGGGAGGGCGCAAAACGGCACGAGATTTATCTAGGAATGGTCCCGGACGGGGCAGGTCACAACGGGACCTCCAAAGCGATGTTTTGGCGACAATTGAGTATTTGATAAACGCCCCAGTTGTGACAGGACAACTGTTTTGCCTAGAGACTGGGCCCGCCTAAGGCTTGACCACCAAGGGTAGAAGTTTCCGCGCCCCGGCAAAGTTTTGCACTGGACGGCCTTATGTTACAAAACCGTTACTAAAATGTCTTTAAATTCAGTATCTTGGCGCGCGTAAAAGAAAATAATGTATAAAAACAATGGGTTAAATTAGTGCCTAAAAATAAGGCAAATCATGGAAGCGCCACGGAAACAAAGAAAAAATCCGCCTGCGCGCAAGTTATCTTCAGACTTGTCCACAGGTTCGGTGGACAGCTTAAGGCTTGCAACCGCCCATTCTACGGTGCAGCCAAGTAGGGAATCACGAGAAAGTCAGTATGGACAATTCAGATGACGCTCATCCAGAACGTGCAAAGCCCGGGCATGAGGTGATCCAAGAGTATTTGAAAACGTTGGACGCCTCTCCGGGGGTTTACCGGATGCTCGATTCTGAAAGCCGTGTGCTTTATGTCGGCAAGGCCCGAAATTTACGCGCCCGCGTGTCGAATTATGCCCGCCCGTCGGGGCATTCAGCACGGATTGCCCGAATGATCGGCTTAACCGCTTCAATGATGTTCTTGACGACAAAGACCGAAACCGAAGCCTTGTTGCTCGAACAGAACCTCATCAAACAACTGAAGCCCAAATTCAATGTACTCTTGCGGGACGATAAGAGTTTTCCAAACATTTTGGTCACAGCGGATCATGGTTACCCGCAGATCAAGAAACATCGCGGAGCAAAGAAGGAAAAAGGAAATTACTACGGCCCCTTTGCCTCTGCGGGCGCGGTGAACAGAACGCTCAATCAATTGCAGCGTGTCTTTTTGTTGCGTGATTGCGCCGATACGATGTTTGAAAGCCGTACGCGGCCGTGTTTGCAATATCAGATCAAACGGTGTTCCGCGCCTTGTGTCGGCAAAATCGGATCTGAAGAGTATCGCCAGACTGTAAAAGATGCCGAGAAGTTCTTGGTCGGCAAGACCACAGATATTCAGGCGCGTCTCGCCGCTGAGATGTCGCAGGCTTCAGAAGCGATGGAGTTTGAACGGGCGGCAGCTTTGCGCGATCGGATCAAAGCCTTGACGCAGGTTCAGACCGCGCAGGGCATCAACCCACAAAGTGTTTCTGAGGCAGATCTCATCGCGTTGCATTTGGAAAATGGCCAGGCATGCGTACAGGTTTTCTTTATTCGGGCCAATCAGAACTGGGGCAATCGCGACTATTATCCTCGGGTCGGGGCTGACGTTGATGCTGCGGAAGTGCTCGAAGCGTTTTTGGGCCAGTTCTATGACGACCGCGAACCGCCACGTCAGGTCATTCTAAGCAATGAGATTGAAAATATGGACCTTATGGTGGACGCGCTGAGCGGAAAACTTGGGCGGCGGGTAGACTTGGTGGTGCCACAGCGTGGCGAAAAGGCAGAACTTATTGACGGTGCTCTGCGCAATGCCCGCGAGTCACTGGCGCGTAAAATGGCGGAATCCGCGACGCAGGCCAAATTGTTAAAAGGACTGGCCGAAGCCTTTGATTTGCAGACCCCCCCGGCCAGGATTGAAGTTTACGACAACTCCCATATTCAGGGAGCTTTTGCTGTGGGCGCGATGATCGTCGCAGGGACGGATGGTTTTCTTAAGAACCAATATCGCAAGTTCAATATCAAAGGGGAAGACCTCACGCCGGGGGATGATTTCGGCATGATGAAGGAAGTCCTGACACGTCGCTTCAAGAGGCTCATCAAGGAAGATCCGGAACGCAAAGATGGTCAATGGCCGGATTTGCTGTTGATTGATGGTGGCGCAGGACAGGTTAGCGCCGTTGAATCGATCATGCGCGAATACGGTGTTCAAGATATCCCGATGGTTGGAGTAGCCAAGGGGGTCGATCGCGATGCAGGCAAAGAAGAGTTTCACCGTACTGGCAAACGTCCCTTTGCGTTGCGCCACAATGATCCGGTGTTGTATTTTGTGCAACGCATGCGAGATGAAGCGCACCGATTTGCGATTGGAACGCATCGCGCAAAACGCAGCAAGATGGTGAGCGCGAACCCATTGGATGATGTGCCCGGTGTTGGCGCCGCACGTAAACGTGCACTCTTGGCGCATTTCGGTTCGGCCAAGGCAGTAGGTCGTGCGAATTTAAGTGATCTCAAAGCCGTCGATGGCGTATCGGGCGCGCTGGCCGAAAAAATCTATGATTTTTTCCACGAACGCGGGTAGGTGGTATGGGCTTTCTAATTTTGGTGACGTTAGCGGGTTATTCAAGCAACAAATCACGACGGCTTATTGAAACCTGCACAGGTTGCTGCTTTCGTCTTGAAACCGAGCGTAGTAGGGTATCGGTATGAGAATGACGTTGCCGAATTTATTGACGATTATCCGCTTGATTGCCGCACCTATGGTGGCTGTCTTGTTCCTGTATTTCACGCGGCCCTATGCCGACTGGTTCGCCTTGATCTTGTTTGTGTCAGCATCCATTACGGATTGGTTCGACGGGTACCTAGCGCGTGTGTGGAAACAAGAAACCAAACTCGGTACAATGTTGGACCCAATTGCTGACAAAGCCATGGTTGTTATCGCGCTCATGGTGATCATCGGGTTTTCCAGTTGGTCACCGTGGTTGGTGTTGCCCGCGACGGTCATTTTGTTCCGCGAGGTTTTTGTCTCCGGGTTGCGCGAATTTTTAGGAGACACGGCGGGAACGTTAAAAGTCACGAATTTGGCCAAGTGGAAAACAACCTGCCAGATGGTTGCCATCGCAGTGCTCTTTTCACATGGGGTTTTTGAACATTATCTTGGTATGTCCGCATGGGGCATGGATCAAAGCTTGGTTGATGCCGTTTTTGCTGGCGAAATGCCAGACCTTCAGGGCCTGCGCTGGAAGCATGCCGCTATGGAATGGGCCGGGGTCATCGGGCTCAGCCTGCTCTGGATTGCGGCTGCACTGACGTTGATTACTGGTTTGGACTACCTCAGAAAAGCCATGCCTTACCTCAAGGAAGACACGAAATGAAAATTTTGTATTTCGCATGGGTCCGGGAGCGCATTGGCCTTCCCAGCGAGGCTGTTGAGACATTGGCCACAACTGTCGCAGAACTGGTCGATGAATTGCGCGCGCGTGAGGAACGTTATGCCGCAGCTTTTGCCGATACCTCTGCCTTACGTGTTGCGGTTGATCAGGAACTGACGGACTTTGATGCGCCATTGGAAGGCGTCAGAGAGGTCGCGTTTTTCCCGCCGATGACGGGGGGGTAAAATATGCGCATTGTCGTTCAGGACGCACCATTCGATCTAGGCCAAGAAACGCAAGCTTTTGCATCAGGTCGCAGTAATATGGGGGCGATCGTCACTTTTACGGGTGTGGTGCGTGATGGGAATGACGCTGCGTTGGAAGCTATGGAAATCGAACACTATCCGGGTATGACCGAGCGAGCTCTAGACGGAATTGCCAGTGATGCTATGGGGCGGTGGTCCTTGGGCGATGTGCTGGTGATCCATCGGTTTGGACGCCTGACACCCGGCGAAATGATCATGATGGTGGCGACTGCTTCGCGGCACAGAAAAGACGCATTTGAGGCCGCAGAGTTTTTGATGGATTACCTCAAATCGCGCGCGCCTTTTTGGAAACGTGAAGTCACCAAAGGTGGCAGCTCTTGGGTTGCGGCACGTGACGAAGATGAGGATGCGCTAAAACGTTGGTGAGGCAATTGCGTGGCGCCACGTTATGTTGCAACACACCTGTGGATGTTTCCGTGAGTTTGTCCAACCGTAAACCGCGACGTCGTTCTTTTAATTATTGCCCCAAGGAAACCTTTGGTTGATTAACCAGCTTGTTGTTGACGCGAAATATGCGCGCGCATTTCTTCGGCATCTTGTCGCGCGTCGCGTAAACCGTCCATAGCCGCGCGTAACTCCGCCTCCGTCTGAGAAAGTTGGTTCGTCAGTTCTGCTTCACGTTGCTGTAAATAAGTGATGGCCTGATCACGTGTCTCTTCTGCTTCATGAAGCTCTTGGCTCATGCGATCCAGTTGCGCGACATCATCTGCCGCCACGCGGGAGAAACGATGCACCAGCCAGTTGGCAAACCAACCCAGGCAAAATGCGATAAACAGCATCACTGCCGTGGCCACAACGAATTGCGGGCTAGTCATTTTTTGTCCCTCTCATCCCGGGTTTTCTCCGGTTATTCTTTTCCCGCGTCTATATCGCTTTTTTCTGCGATGCTTTCTAGTGCAGATTCACCTTCTGGGATGCTTGGTTCGGGTATGATGAGCCTAAATTCGATACGTCTGTTGGCTTCGCGGCCCTCTTCGGTGTCATTTCCCGCAACTGGCAGGGCCTCGCCATACCCTTTTGCGAGAAATCCAGAGGTCAGTACACGGCGTGCGCGCAATTCGTTCAGGACTGATTCCGCGCGTGATTGGCTCAGCGACAGGTTCATTTCCTCACGTCCCTGACTGTCGGTGTGTCCTTGGACTTCGAGGCGCAGATCACCGCACTCCTGTAGAATGCTTGCGATATTATCCATCGTGTTCAACGCAGTTGAATCAATGGTCGCTGAACCTGGTTCAAAGATGATTTTACTTGTTGCGACGACATCAGCAATTTGGGCTTCACATTCCGCAGGGGTAGGTAAAGCAGCCACCGGGTCCAAGGCTTTCAGATAGGTAACGTCGATTTCAAACAGGCCGCCATCGCCCAGCTTGTCCACCATCAGGCGGGTGATTGTTTCGTTCGCCAGTGGGTCGCCGGAGCGACCGGAGAGGGAGACCAGATCGGGCGTCACTGTGACGGCGCCATTTTTCATGAAACCCAAGGCCTCGATTCCGGTTAGAACACGTGATGACCAGTTCGTAGGTAAGTCAGAGACGACGCGCGCCGCTGTATACACGTTCTCTGAACCGAATTTCGCTTTGGCAAAGCTATCGGCCACCTCCCGCATGCTTTCCCCTTCAAGGCGGCCGCGCAATTGGACCTGCCCTTCCGGGCTGAGCGTGGCGATAAATTCGGCTGGCCCGCTTTCTTCATCATTCTCTACCGGCAGAACAGCATTCAAAACAAATACGTCGGGTAAGCTATTTTCCAGTTCGCCAACAACACGTTCAAAAAGCGCCGGATCGGTATTTAGTGCAGCGATTAGAGTGACGTCAGCATCCGAAAAAGTAACTGTTCCACGTTCCAACTGTGCAAGCGCCTTGATGGCTTGTTCGGATGCTTGCGCCCAGTTTGGGGTCGGTACGCCCATCCCAATCGCGCACTGTGCTGGTCCAGCCAACCCTGCATCGCGCGCCGCTTCTATAATCTGAGCCTGCGTTTCAACGGTGTCTGCGGAACAGGCGTCAAATCTGGTACCAACCTCATCCATCACAACCCGAAGTGTGAATGGAGAAATAACTGGGCGCGGTGCTGTGATATTCAACGAAACCTGAAGCGAGGGCGGCGCAATACGCTGCAATCGCTTTTCCATCTCCGCTTTGCTTTCAGGGCTGTCGGCAATGGCTGTGATGGCAACCCGTCCAGCCTCGACCGACACTTTGGCACGTGGCAGTTTATCGATGGCCGTGATCGCAAATGCCAGTGCATCCTCCCAACCGTCGGGGGTAGGATAATCAGCGGTTTCCAACAGGTCGGTCACGGTTGTATTTTCAATGTCCCCAAAACCGCTCACGATGGCATTGCGATTGCTGCTTTCGGGAATGAGGCCGATGATCGAAACGCCAGCAGTATTACGCAATACCTCGGCCGAAAATCGCGGTGGGTCTAGATCGGCAACGGCTGCGACCTCGACCTCATCGACCACGCGAGCTGCATCAACAACTGATCCGGCGAGGCTGAGTGCGCGAAACCTAAGGGCTTCTGTCGGCGCGCGTCCTGCCAGAATGACCCGTAGCCCATCCGCTTCGACTTCAGCCCAATGCAGATCGTTTTGATCAAGAGCATTGCGAATTTCGATTTCCGAATTGTCTTCTATAAGCTGCACGGAGTGGTTGGCAGCGAGCAACGAAGCGCCCCCGGCAAAAATGAAAGCTGAAGCGACAAGGTGTTTGCGAGACAGAGCCATATTTCCCTGGACCTATAAGTTATACCCGATGTGATACCTGCCCCAGAGATATGTTTCAATCAAAGGAGCAGCGCTGTGACAAAGAAGATAAGCGGAATTATGCCAGCATCCCGGTTCGCTCGAAACAGTTTAATCAACTTTTGATTGTCTTCAATGTCAAAACTGCGCAGTTGCCACGTCAAATGCCACCCCATGGCCCAAGGCCCGCCCAGTGCAACAGCAAGCGCGAGGCCACTGGCTGCTGGTTTTACAGCAAAAATGACTGCAAGCCCCATTAGGCCAACTGTCCCCATTAAAAACCGCCGCAGCCATTGCGGAGATTTATCTGCAAACAGGCGCGCGGTGGATTTTACGCCGATTAATGCGTCGTCCTCGGTGTCTTGATGTGCGTAAATCGTATCATAAAACAGAGTCCAGGCGATCCCGCAAAGGTAGAGTAAGATTGCTGGTGACTCTAATTGCCCACGATGTGCGGTCCATGCAAATAAGGCACCCCAGTTAAATGCCAGCCCCAGAAAAAGCTGTGGCCACCAGGTGAAACGCTTGGCAAAGGGGTAAACTGCCACAGGTAAAAGGGCTAGGATTCCCAAAATGATTGCGGTGAAGTTAAAGGTAATCAGGATACAAAAGGCCAGCAAGCATTGGAGGCACATCCACAGGACGGCGGCGCGCACTGTGACTTGTCCGGAAGGGATAGGGCGGGAGCGTGTTCTTTCGACCTGTCCGTCATAGTTGCGATCTGTGATGTCATTCCACGTGCAGCCCGCACCACGCATGAGCCAAGCGCCAATCGCGCAACCGGTTGCGATCCAGAGATCGTGCAAGCTGACGTGCTGATCATACAGCATGGCCAAAACCAAACCCCACCAGCAGGGGATCAGTAACAGCCATGTCCCGATCGGGCGATCTGCGCGGCTCAGCCGCAAATATGGGCGTGCCGCTTTGGGGGCGTAAACATCAACCCAGTTGTCTTTTACCGCATCGGCCACTTGACCGTCTGGCAATGAGGCGGGCTCTTGCATATGTATCTCCGTATGGACCGAACACTGACAGCCAAAATACGCCTCTATGTAGATCACTCGTTGGGGGAGGGGCAATCGCTTCCTTTGACGCGCGAGCAGGCACATTACCTTTTTGGGGTGATGCGGTTGGGGGTGGGCGCGGTCCTAAAGGTTTTTGATGGCCAAAGCGGCGAATGGCTGGCCGAAGTTAGCGATGCCGGAAAACGTGGCGGAACATTGCATGTCTTGCGCAATCTTCGCCCGTTGCATTTGCCGCCTGATCTTTGGCTTGTTTTTGCGCCGATCAAAAAATCTCGCACAGATTTCATTGTTGAAAAGGCAGTTGAAATGGGGGCGGCGCATTTGCTTCCTGTGCAGACTGAATTCACCAATTCGGGGCGCATTCAACGTCAGCGTTTGCAGGCGCATGCAATCGAAGCTGCCGAACAATCTGAGAGCACATTTGTGCCGCAAGTGTCTGAAATGGAACGTCTGGACCGCGTGTTGTCAAACTGGGACCCGGCGCGCAAAATTTTGTTTTGCGATGAGGCACAAGCCGGCGAGGTATCTGTTTTCCCTCGGGAACCGGGCCCTTGGGCGATATTTATCGGACCAGAGGGCGGGTTTTCTGATCGGGAACGGACAAAACTAATTGATCTGCCGTATTCACATTCTGTCTCTTTGGGGCCACGAATTTTAAGGGCCGACACGGCTGTGGTTGCGGCCATGGCATTGTGGCAAAACGCAATGGGGGATTGGCAATGAGATTTGTTCGACAAAAAATCGGCTCGTTCGAAAACCGCGAAAAACCCGCGATGAATGCGTGGCATCGCGCCGGACAAGTTCGTGATTTTATGCGCGCGGGTATGTCTGAACATCCGGCTTGCCCGTCGCAATTGTGGGCAAGAACGGGGGCATGCCGGTGATCCGACCAGAAGCCAAAGAGCAACTCTTGCGGTGGCGGGAAGCCTTGGCCGGAGGCGTGGCTTTGGCGCTTGGGTTATGGTGGCTCTTTGGGGCGCGGCAGTTGTTGCTCTTGCCCGGGGTTGCGCTCTGCCTCGCGGGGGGCGCGTTGATTTGGATTGGGATACAAAGAGCGCGGTTTCGTGTCGCAGGGCAGGGGCCAGGTTCCGTTCAAGTTGATGAGGGTCAAATCACCTACTACGGCCCGCTCACCGGTGGGGCTGTTGCTTTGGCCGATCTTGCCGCCATTACGTTTGACCCGACACTGCACCCGGCACACTGGCGGCTGAAACAGACCGGGGTTCCCGAGCTGTTGATCCCTGTAAATGCGGATGGCGCGGATAAATTGTTTGATGCTTTTTCGACACTGCCGGGGTTGCGCATTGATCGCGTACTTGCGGCGTTGAAATCGCAGGATAGACACCCGAATGTGATCTGGCAACGCACAGCACAGACAGCTGCAGCGATTAGTCTACATTGACATGGGTCCAAAATCGGATCACTCCTCGCAAACCTGAACAAAGACGATCCAATGGAGCCCCCTTATGTCTATTCCACAATCAGGCGGTGGACCTATCACGTCTTACGACCAGCTGGCGGGTTACCTCGAAAGTGGTTGTAAACCCAAAGAAGATTGGCGCATCGGTACCGAGCATGAAAAATTCGGTTTTTGCAAAGATAGTTTGTTGCCGCTTCCCTACGAAGGAGAACGTTCAATCCGCATGATGCTGGAAGGTCTGCGCGATACGTTCAATTGGGCACCTGTTGTCGAAGACGGTAAAATCATTGGGCTAGAAAAAGACGGGGCCAACGTCAGCCTTGAGCCGGGCGGTGCGCTTGAGCTTTCTGGCGCTCCATTAGAAACCATCCACGAGACTTGCGACGAAGTAAATGTCCACCTGCGTGAAGTGAAGGAAATCGCCGACCGGGTTGGCGTAGGCTTTATCGGTCTGGGTGCTGCGCCGGTCTGGACACACGAACAAATGGATTTGATGCCCAAGGGGCGGTACAAATTGATGAACGACTACATGGGGCGTGTGGGCTCCATGGGGCGTATCATGATGCGACGCACCTGTACTGTTCAGGTAAATCTCGATTTCGGATCCGAGGCGGACATGGTGCAGAAAATGCGTGTCGCCTTGGCGCTTCAACCTGTTGCGACAGCTCTTTTTGCAAATTCGCCGTTTTTCGAAGGTAAACCGAACGGACATAAATCATGGCGGTCTCGGTCGTGGCGCGAATTGGATGCGGCACGTACGGGCATGTTACCCTTTGTTTTCGAAGAGGGGTTTGGCTTTGAACGTTGGGTCGAATATGCTCTGGATGTGCCGATGTATTTTGTCTACCGCGATGGAGAATATATTAATGCCCTGGGGATGTCATTTCGCGATTTCATGAAAGGTGAACTTCCTGCCTTGCCCGGCGAAATCGCTACTTTATCAGATTGGGCCGACCACCTGACAACCGCCTTTCCAGAGGCGCGTGTGAAAAAATTCATCGAAATGCGCGGTGCAGACGGTGGGCCATGGCGCAGATTATGTGCCCTCCCGGCCTTTTGGGTGGGATTGACATATGATCAGACGGCGCTGGATGCGGCGTGGGATTTGGTTAAAAATCTCGACGCGGGCACGCGTGATGCATTGCGCGTTGTTGCCTCTTCGCATGGGCTTCAAGGCGAGGTAAACGGCGTCAAATTACATGATCTGGCTCGGGAAGCGGTGGCCATTAGTCACAGCGGCTTGGTCAATCGCGCCCGTCCGGGGGCAGGAGGAATGGTGCCAGATGAAACCCATTTCCTGAACGCTGTGCAAGAAACCGTGGAAACGGGCAAAACACCTGCAGATGAGCTTTTGGATAAATACCATGGCGAATGGAATGGCGATCTGGATCGGATTTATGCCGAATATTCTTACTAGGACACTCGCTCATTAATTTATCACTGTTGGATAACTTGGCAGTTAAAAGCTCTGCGCCTTTACCCGGGTGGATTAAAGTGCGGTAGTAGGTTCCTTACAGTGGTTCGGTGATAGAATGTTCTATAACTTTCGAGGTAAGATAGATGCAATTTCTTATCCCCATTTTTACAGCGCCGGTGTTGATCTTGGCGGGTTGCGCAGCCCCTAATTTTGATCATAACGCCGAGCCGACGATTTCCAGTTACACGCTCCCGAGCGCATCTGGCGTTGTCAGTGTCAAACCTTACCCGAACCCGGACGACGTTTGCCAAATCATCAAGGAGGATGACTCCATTCGTGAACCGGTCGACGATGGAAGCATTCTGATCGCCTGCCCAAAACATGAAAAAGGCGCGCTAAGGGATCGGGAAAGAGAGGGCGCTGACGTCATCGCCCAGGCAAAACACTGGACCATTTTGACGGTGCCTGCCTCCGCCCGGTGAGTGGTCCGAAAGGACATTGGGCGTCGTTGATAACGTTCCTTGGCTAAGTTGAAATGTATTCCTTGAGGAAATTTGAACGGGATTTTTTCGCAGTTTCAAAGAGACCTATCCAGGGCAGACCTGAATAGGACCGCAAGGGCACGGACATCCGCCATCAGGTATAAGGAAACACATCGTTCCTTTGACTGAGAGCCTTTGTCAGGAACATCACGGACATGGTCTCAGCATCAAGCGGATCCAATTGCGATTTTGTGCGGCCTGCATCCCAAACATTGATTAAAGATAGAAAGCCGACCCCGTCGTATTCCATGCGTGCGAACAGCATCCGCCTGGTAGTCCGCCATATGTATGCCCTTGGAGGTTTTTGGCTTTAGCGTGCATTACCCAATTACATAGATAAATTTTGCCTGAACTGTCTGTCCTCGGCAATTTTCCCTCCAAAAGCGTCTGGCACACCAGTCTTGAAAAGAGTTTAACTGGTCACCGTTCCCACCAGATAGCAGCCGTTACGTCGCGGATTTATCGCAGAATATGAACGCCGCATTTTGCTTGTCGGACCACCCGTGCTGCGATCGAGCCGATAGAATAGTCTTCAAATCCGAGTTTGTGTGATGGAATGACAATGCAGTCCGATGCATGGGTGCTGCCGTCTTCCAGAACTTCCTGAGCAATCTTGGGTGCGGCTGCGCTGTGCGCGTCTTCTTCAAAGATAACAGGGACGAGGATGTTGGTGTACATAGACATTCTCCTATAAACGTGGCGTCATTTTAGGAGAATGGTGGGATCGATGCCTTGATCGACATCATTCAGCTGTTTGACCGGGCAAACAGGTTTCAGTGTGACAAAAAAGGGCCCTAGAATGCTGTTCTAGGGCCCGAATATTATATGCTTTAGTCTGGTTATTGCGGGATATCGCCGGTGATCCCTTCGACGTAGAAGTTCATACCCGCGAGCGTGCCGTCATCCGCGACTTCGCCTTCAGCGAGCCAAGCCGATCCGTCTTGTTTGTTGATCGGTCCGGTAAAGGCATGATATGTACCGTTGCCCAGAGTGTCTTTCATCGCCAAAGCTTCCGCTTTTATTTCGGCAGGTACAGCATCAGAGATGTCGCCGATGCCAACCATGCCCGGTCCAATGCCGTCCCATGTATCCGTGCTTTCCCATGACCCATCGATCACCGCTTTGGTCCGTGCAACGTAATATGGCGCCCAGTCATCGATGATGGATGAGACGCGCGGGAAGGGCGCATACTGGCCCATGTCAGAGGCTTGTCCAAACGTCACAACATTTCCGGCGTCTTGTGCCGCTGCTTGAGGTGCGGTTGAATCGGTATGTTGCAAAATAACGTCAGCGCCTTGTTCGATCAGGGCTTTTGCGGCGTCTGCTTCTTTTGCGGGGTCAAACCATGTGTAAACCCAGATGATTTTGAATTCGACGTCCGGGTTGACCTTGGAGGCATGCAGGTAAGCAGAGTTAATGCCGCGGATAACCTCAGGGATCGGGAAGGACGCGATATACCCTATGGTGTTTGATTTCGTCATGTTCCCGGCGATGTGGCCCTGAATTGCGCGGCCTTCGTAAAAGCGCGCGGAATAAGTAGACACGTTGGGATGCAATCGTTTGTATCCGGTTGCATGTTCAAATTTCACGTTGGGAAACTTGGCGGCGACATTGTTTGTAGCGTCCATGTAGCCAAAGGAAGTGGTAAAGATCAGGTCGGCGCCATCCAATGCCATCTGGGTCATGACGCGTTCCGCGTCTGGGCCTTCGGCCACGTTTTCCACATAGACGGTTTCGACAGCATCACCTAGCGATTCTTCGACCGCCTCGCGGCCTTTGTTGTGCTCGTATGTCCAGCCGCCGTCACCGATCGGGCCGACAAAAACGAAGCCAACTTTTGTTTTTTCATGGCCAGCGGCAAACGCACTGGTGGCGAGCCCAAGTGCCACAGCAGCGCTGGCAAGTAGGGTGGTAATTTTCATATCAGGTCTTCCCCATTTTGTATCACTCCTGAATGGAGTGTTGTTTGGCCTCAGCTTGAGGCGTGGAATGTCCGGCCCAAAGAACCGGGAGCCGCGCTTTTATCCGCAGAAAGGATGACGAGCACAACGATGGTGATTACATACGGTGACATTGCCAGATATTCGACTGGAATCGCAACGCCGGCACCTTGCAAATTTAGCTGCAATTGCGTGATTCCACCAAATAGATAAGCCCCCAGCAGAACACGCCATGGTTTCCAACTGGCAAAAACAACCAGGGCGAGGGCAATCCAGCCGACCCCGGCCGTCATGCCTTCGGTCCACTGAGGCACACGGATAAGGCTGATGTAGGCCCCGCCCATTCCCGCACAGGCCCCGCCAAACATGATTGCGAGCGTTCTGATCCGCACGACTTTATATCCCAGAGCATGGGCCGCATCATGGTTTTCACCCACCGCTCTGAGAACGAGACCTAGTCGTGCGAATTTGAGTACTGCCCAGACCCCGGCAACCAACGCAATGCCGAAATAAAGAATGGGATCATGGGAAAACAAAATTGGTCCCAGAACGGGAATGTCACTCAAAGCGCCAAAGTTGATATCCGGCATGCGAGGGGGTTTTACGCCGACATAACTTTGGCCAAGGAGTGCAGACAGGCCCAAGCCGAACAACGTCAGTGCGAGCCCTGAGGCGACCTGATTGGCCAAAGTCACCTGCGTCAAAAACGCAAACAGAAGGCTTAACAGAGCGCCACCCAAGGCGGCGGCGAAAAAGCCTAACACAGGCGAACCTGTTTCCACAGCAATCGCAAAGCCGCAAATGGCGCCGATGATCATCATGCCTTCTACGCCCAAATTTAACACACCTGCACGTTCGGTGATCAACTCTCCCGTTGCCGCCAATAGGATCGGTGTTGCCGCGCTCATCAAGGCGGCGATGAGCAATACTGGGTTTATCGCTGACAGATCCATCAGGCCACCTCCGTCCGACCCAAACGAAGCCGGTAATTTGTGAAGAGATCAAAGGCCAACAAGAAGAATAACAGCATCCCTTGAAACACCTGAATTGCAGCAGCGGGGAGTCCAAGCTGGCTTTGGGCGATGTCACCGCCGATGTAGGTCAGCGCCATGAGCAACCCAGCCAAAACGATACCAAAGGGGTTTAGGCGACCCAGAAAGGCCACAATGATTGCGGTGAACCCGTATCCCACATTGAAGTCGATTGTTATCTGGCCAGCGGGTCCTGCGGCTTCGAACAGCCCCGCAAGCCCTGCCAGCATTCCAGAAACACCCAAGCAGAACAAAATCAATGCGCTTGGATTGACACCGGAAAACCGTGCCGCCCTGGGGGCTTCGCCCGTGACCCGAATGGCAAAACCAAGCTGATGACGCGCCAAAAGAACATAGGCAAAAATCACGGCGATCATCGCGGCAACAACACCCCAATGCATGCCAGATCCTGCAATGAGTTCAGCGTTGTGAGCGGCGGGGTATTGTTGCAGGTTACGACTGCCGGGAAAGCCAAAGCCCTCAGGGTTTTTTAGTAACCCCAATGACATAGAGGCCAAAAATTGTTCTGCGACATAGACGAGCATCAAGGAAACAAGAATTTCATTGGTTCCGAATTTCACCTTTAACAGAGCCGGTATCATGGCCCATAGCCACCCGCCTAGAGCGCCAGCAAGGACCATTGTCGGAAAGATAAACACGCTCTCCATCGGGTAAAAAGCCAATCCAACACCAGCGCCGGTCAAAGCGCCCATGATATATTGACCCTCTGCGCCGATGTTCCAGATACCGGCCTTGAACCCCAGACTAAGACCGACCGCGATTAGCACCAATGGCGCGCCCTTGATCAGCAGCTGCGGGCGGTAAAAAAACGAGAACTCGCCAAAAAGCGGCTCCCAGAAAATGGTGATAATGGATTGCACCGGGTCTTTCCCCAGAAACGCAAACAGGACACCGCCAAAAAAGAATGTTGCCAGAACGGCAAAAAGCGGGGTCGCGTAGGCAAACAACTTGCTGGGTTGGGGTCTTTTTTCAAAACTAATCATTGAGAACCTTCGCGTTTTTTTGACCCGGTGTTGTTGCGTGTCGTGATGGAGGTGTCAGACAGCTTTGCAGTGTCAGACATGGGCCACCTCCATGCCATGAGCGCCGCCCATCATCAGGCCAATTTCTTCAACGCTGAGCCCGTCGGTGGTGCGCGGCTCAGACAGACGTCCTTCGTTCAGGGCTGCAAACCGGTCGGAAATTTCCATCAGTTCGTCAAGATCCTGACTGATAACGATTAAGGCGGCTCCTGCTTGGGCCAGATCCAGCAAAGCTTGGCGGATGTCAGCGGCGGCAGATGCATCTACGCCCCAAGTCGGTTGGTTGACGACCAAAACATCTGGCCGTTGCAATACCTCGCGACCGATGACAAACTTTTGCAAATTACCGCCAGAAAGGGAGCGTGCGGCATTGGCTGGGCCGGGCGTGCGTACGTCAAAGGTGTCGATTATCCTTGCTGCAAAAACCCGCGCTGCGGACCAGTTCAAAAAGCCATTTTTTTCCAAGTTTTCGCGCGCAGCACCTGTGAGCATTGCGTTTTCTGTCAATGACATATCAGGGGCAGCAGCATGTCCTAAACGTTCCTCAGGGGCGGTGAGAAGCCCCTGTTTGCGGCGTTTGGTTGGCCCGATTTTCCCAATATCCGATCCTTTGAAATGGATCATATCGTTGGGCGCACGAGTCTCGCCTGACAACGCAGCCAACAGTTCATCCTGTCCGTTCCCGGCCACGCCGCCAATGCCGAGGACTTCGCCTTGTTTCAGTTCGAGCGAGATGTCGCGTAACGGCATGCCAAAGTCTGTCGGTGCAGGCATGGACAGGGTGCTCAATGTGAGGATGATCTCGCCGAGGGCATTTGACGTTCGTTTGGGCGTGGTCAAAACCTTGCCCACCATCATTTCTGCCATGTCGCGCGCAGAGGTCTCTTTTGGAACGCAACTGCCGACGATTTTGCCCAGCCGCAAGATGGTGGCGGCATCGCACAACGTTCGTATTTCTTCGAGTTTGTGCGAAATATACAGGATTGAGGTGCCTTCGGCGCGTAGCTTGCGCAGGGTCTCAAACAATATGTCGACTTCCTGCGGTGTCAGGACGGATGTGGGTTCATCCATAATGAGCAGCTTTGGTGCCTGCAACAAACACCGAATGATTTCAACGCGTTGCCGTTCCCCTGCGGATAGATCGCCGACAATCCGATCGGGCGACAAGGGCAATCCGTATATTTCGGACACGTGGCGAATTTTTTCGGATAAGGCCCCCATTTTAGGCGCGTCTTCCATTCCTACCGCGATGTTTTCCGCCACAGTCAGGGCGTCAAATAGGGAGAAATGTTGAAAGACCATGCCAACGCCTGCGGCACGGGCTGCGCGCGGTTCGGGGGGCGAAAATGGTTTGCCATGTAGCTGCATATCACCGCTGTCCGGCTTGACCAGACCATAGATCATCTTGACCAATGTCGATTTACCCGCGCCGTTTTCGCCCAGTAACGCGTGGACTTCTCCGGGGGCAATATCAAAGGAGACATCGTCATTTGCGACAACGCCCGGATAGGCCTTGGTCAATCCGGTCAGCGATAGAAGTGCGGTCATGCGTAGCTTTCCAGTTCTAAATGAGCGGTTCCGGTGTGGCGGGCCAACAAATCTGCCGCAACGCCCACAGCAATGGCTTGCGGATGCTTGCCTAGCGCGGGCGTACCAATAGGACAAGCAATGCGCGCGATAGTGGAAGGGGAGTGCCCCAGATCAATCAATCGCGTTTTAAAACGGGCCCATTTGGTTTTCGATCCGATCAAGCCTGCGAACGCGAATCCATGTCCAAGCAGTCTGTGGCACAATTCCAGATCGAGGTCATGGGAATAGGTGACCATCAGGTGCTCAGCGTTAAGCGGCGCATAGTGGACTAAATTTTCCACCCGTTTTGCTGAGACATTGTCGACACCATCAGGGATCGATGTGGGAAAACGGGTTTCATCCACATCTGCCCAAGTGATCGCCAGATCTGGCAAGGGCGATAAAACCTGAACCAATGCGCGGCCAACATGACCAGCCCCCCAAATCCACAGTGGGCGCTGTTCTGGCTGGACGGGTTCAACCATCCAACGGCCAATCAGCTGTGGCTGAGGAACGCGCCCTGCATTTCGGTATTGGGTTTTGAGGCGCGAAACCGGTAACGGCATTTCACCGGGCCCCCGAAACATAACATCGTCAGGTAAATTTAGCGCGTCCTCAAAGGTGAACAACTCTGTGAAGAGCTCGACAGCACCCCCACAGCATTGCCCTAAATCTGGCCCTAGCGCATGTTTTGTCAGGAAATGTTTGCCGGGTGTTTTGAGTTGGCGTGCGGCTTGCATTGCTTGATGCTCCAGCGCTCCACCACCGATGGTGCCGCTGCTGCCCGTGGCCCAAACCAACATCGATGCGCCGACTTCGCGTGGGGCTGACCCTCGTACAGAGGCGACCACTACCCGGGCAACGAGGCCATGAGTGCGACAGGCGGCGAGCAGGTCTACGCGATCAAATGCCATTAGGCGGATGCCTCGCCGCGCGCGCGCTGCACCGCATTTAAAACCGCTTCCGCTGTGGCGGGGGCTTGCAGATCGCCATAGTGCGGGCCGCAGGCCTGAACCGCCTGTGATAGCGCGGAAAAAACAGAAATTCCCAACATCAATGGGGGTTCGCCAACGGCTTTGGAACGATAAATCGTTTCCTCGCGGTTCGGTTCGTCCCACAGGGCAACGTTGAAAACATCGGGCTGGTCTGAACAGGCGGGGATTTTATACGTCGACGGAGCATGTGTGCGCAGGCGTCCCGTCGCGTCCCAGATCAGTTCTTCGGTGGTTAACCATCCAGCACCTTGAACATAACCGCCTTCAACTTGGCCGATGTCTAGGGCTGGGTTCAGTGAGGTGCCGGCATCATGCAAGATATCCGCGCGTAAAATTCGGTTTTCGCCTGTCAGGGTATCAATGGCAACTTCGGTAGCTGATACACCATACGCGAAATAGAAAAACGGACGCCCCTTGCCCTTGATCCGATCCCAAGCGAGCTTGGGTGTTTTATAAAACCCGGTAGCGGATAAGCTGATCCGCGCTTCATAGGCTTTTTTGGCAACATCAGCGAAAGAATACCGCGCATCATCGCCAATCAGGACGTGGTTGTCACGAAACGAGACATCCGTGGCCGAGCAGTTGTGTTTTAATGCCAGAAATTCTGTCAACCTGCCCTTAATCGTATCACAGGCCGCTTGCACGGCCATACCATTCAGATCGCTGCCAGAGGAGGCGGCAGTTGCCGAGGTGTTGGGGACTTTGGCCGTGTCTGTTGCGGTGATTTTGATCTGCTCGACATCAATGCCAAATCGTGTCGCAGCAACCTGCGCCACTTTTTGAAACAATCCCTGGCCCATTTCGGTGCCGCCATGGTTCAGATGAACCGAACCGTCCTGATACACATGTACCAAGGCCCCGGCTTGGTTAAGATGCGTCAAGGTAAAGGAAATGCCGAACTTAACCGGCGTCAACGCCAGCCCTTTTTTAATAATCGTGTTCTTTGCATTCCAGTCCTGAATGGCTGCCTTGCGTGCATCGTAGTTGCTGGTTTGGCGCAAGCGTTCTTCGAGCTGCGGGACGATGAAATCTTCGACAACTTGACCATAGGGGGTCAGGTTGCGCGTCCTGGGTACACCGTCACCATCGTGTGTGTTGTAATAATTCATTTTCCGCACATCGAGCGGATCAAGATCTAGCGCCGCGGCGACATGATCCATCACGCGTTCGATGCCTAACATGCCTTGGGGTCCGCCAAACCCACGAAAGGCGGTGGCACTTTGCGTATTGGTTTTCAGGCGGTGGCTGGTGATCCGCACCGCTGGCAGAAAGTAGGCGTTGTCTGCATGCAACATCGCCCGATCTGCCACAGGCAGTGATAGATCCTGCGCCCATCCGCATCGCACCAGATGGGTGAAATCGATGCCGGTGAGTTCGCCACGCGAGGTACACCCAACGCGATAAGACATGTGAAAATCATGCCGTTTCCCGGTAATGGTCATGTCATCATCGCGGTCGTATCGCATTTTGCAGGGGCGTCCGGTCGTATGAGCGGCAATAGCGCAGGCAACGGCCAAGGCATTTCCCTGGCTTTCTTTGCCGCCAAAACCACCGCCCATGCGCCGTGTTTCCACGCGCACAGCATGCATAGGCAGCGACAGTGCTTCTGCGACCTTGTGCTGAATTTCGGTAGGATGCTGTGTCGAACTGTGCACCAACATGTCACCGTCTTCTTGCGGGTGAACAAGAGCAGCTTGCCCCTCAAGGTAAAAATGTTCTTGACCGCCGATATTCAACTGACCGGATACGATATGTTCGGCGTCCTCGAGTGCGGCCTCAACATCGCCGCGTGAATAGATCCGCGGCCCTTCCTCGAAACGGCTGTTGGCGGCCAGGGCGTCACTGACCTTTAGTAGCGGTGTTTCTTCGGAAATTTCGATTGTTCCCAGACGTGCGGCTTGGCGTGCTGCCAAGTGAGACGTCGCCACCACCAAAAATATAGGTTGGCCGACGTAATGCACCTGCTGATCTGCCAACAGGGGTTCATCGTGGATAGACGGCGAAACGTCATTGGCAAAGGGGAGATCTCTGGCCGTCAAAACGGAGACGACCCCCGGGCTGGCGCGGACATCATCCAACGACAAGCCGACTATTGTTCCTTTGGCCACCTGTGACAGCCCAAAGGCCAGATGCAGCGTGTTATGCGGCGTCGGAATGTCATCGATATAGCGTGCGGTACCCGTGACATGCAGCCGTGCCGCATCATGCGGGAGAGGTTTCGCGATGCTCATGACGTCACCTGTAAAACGCTGGATGTTTCCCCGTTGTCCTCAAACCAATATCGCCGCAGCATGTTTTTCGCGGTTTCCATACGATAGGCGGCGCTTGCCCGCATGTCGTTCAGAGGGGCAAAATCATCTTCAAATACTGCCATTGCGCGCAATACAGTGTCTTCACTCCAGTCTGAGCCGAGCAATATGTCTTCTGCCGCCGTGGCGCGTTTTGGTGTGCCTGCCATGCCACCGAATGCAAGGCGAGCTGCGCTGACTTGCCCTGCATTCACGGTGATGGACATACATCCGCAAACGGCAGAGATGTCCTGGTCAAACCGTTTGGACAGCTTGTAACATTTCAGACGGTCAGTTTGACGCGGCAGAGTGATCTTTTCGACGAACTCGCCAGCAGCCCGGTCTTGTTTGCCATAGTCTAAAAAGAAATCCTCGAGCGGCATGTCGCGTCTTATATCGCCGCGCCGCAAATGCACTCTGGCTTTCAGCGCGATCAAGGCGGGTGGTCCATCGCCAATGGGCGACCCGTTCGCAATATTTCCGCCGATCGTTGCTGCATTGCGCACCTGAACCGAGCCATACCGCGCGATCATCTCGGCAAAGGACGGGTGATAAGGGGCAATTTCCTGTTGCAGGGCGCTCAACGTCGTGCCCGCGCCGATCGAAATCTCTGTCTCATGTACGTAAACCCCTTGCAGGTCCACGCATTGGTTGAGGAAAGCGACCGTTTCCAACGTACGAAAACCCTTTGTGACCCATAATCCGACATCCGTCGCGCCACCAATGAGCGTGGCGTCAGGGTGTTCCAGATACCAAGATGCCAGCGCGTCAGAGCTGTGGGGCTGAAACCAACCGTCTGTCGCAGAGAATTCTTGTGGTACAAGGCGCAGTGGCGTGTCGGTCATATGTGCGGGAACAGGCGCGTCTTGCGCGTTTTCCGCCGCTCGCGAAATGGCAACGTATCCAGTGCACCGACAAAGGTTACCGGCCAATTGCGTGTCATGATCGGTTGCGCCGTTCAAATGTGCGGTTGCCATTGATACCACAAAACCCGGAGTGCAAAATCCGCATTGGCTGCCGTGATGATCGATCATGGCCTGCTGCACCGGGTGCAATGTGCCGTCTGGGCTTGCGATCCCCTCGACGGTGCGCACAGCTTTGCCGTTCAGCTGAGGCAGGAATGCGATGCAGGCGTTTAGTGTTCTGGCGCCGTTCTGATCTGTCACCATGACGGTGCAGGCCCCACAGTCGCCTTCGTTGCATCCTTCTTTGGTTCCGACCAATCCACGTTCTTCTCGAAGCCAATCCAGCAACGTTGTGGTGGGCGCAACATCATCAAGCGCAACAGTTTCTCCGTTCAGGCGAAACATTATGTCCATCGATTTGATCCGCCGCGTTACTCAAGACCTTTCAAATGCCATTGGTTCGATGCGGCGTAGAACGTATGGCGGCCGTAGTCCCCAAAGAAGCTACGCGCGGGGCAGACTTCTGGCAAGCAATAAAAACACGCCTGCTAGGTCGGTCCGAAAAGTGCCAAAATTTTATACTGAACAGGGTCTCTCGGCTGGCGGCGGGTGGATTGCTCGAATAGGGTTGTGCCATGAACAATTCAGCCCGATTCATCCACCTGCGCAGCCACTCCGAATATTCCTTGTTGGAAGGTGCCTTGCGTCTCAAGAAACTGCCCGGTTTATGTCGCCAAGCCAATATACCCGCGTTGGCTCTGACGGATACAAACAATATGTTTGCCGCCTTGGAGTATTCCGTCGCAATGTCGGGTGCTGGGGTGCAACCCATTATCGGATGCCAAGTCGATCTGACCTATGTCGACGCCCAGCCCGGGGAACGGCCACGCGATCCGGCGCCTGTCGTGCTGCTGGCGCAAAACGAAGCCGGTTATGAAAACTTGATGAAGCTGAATTCCTGTCTTTACGTGGACAAGGGTGACGCACTTCCTCAGGTCTCGTTTGCTGAGCTTGAGACATATTCCTCTGGAGTGATCTGTCTAACGGGCGGTGCTGATGGGCCTGTCGGTATGTTGCTACAGACGGGGCAGAAACCGGCGGCCAAGGCGCTGATGGAACGTTTGCATGCGGCTTTTGGGGATAGGCTTTATATCGAACTACAGCGCCACCCGGGCGAAAACGGTCAACCCCTGAATGAACGTCTGAGTGAACGCGGTTTCGTGGAAATGGCCTACGAAATGGATGTGCCATTGGTGGCAACCAATGATGTCTATTTCCCAGATGCCAAAATGTATGAAGCCCATGACGCGTTGATCTGCATTTCAGAAGGTGCTTATGTGGATCAACAGGATGGTCGTCGTCGTCTGACGAACCAGCATTATTTCAAATCGCAATCCGAAATGATCGCCTTGTTTGCTGATTTACCCGAGGCAATTGAAAACACCGTCGAAATTGCCAAACGTTGTGCTTTTCAGGCCTATCGGCGTGATCCGATTTTGCCAAAATTTGCGGATGACGAAGTCGAAGAATTGCGGCGGCAATCCCATGAAGGTCTCAAGGCGCGTCTTGACGTCATACCCCATGCGACAAGTGTTGAGGAATATACCAAAAGGCTAGATTTTGAGCTGGGCATTATCGAAGGGATGGGCTTCCCCGGATATTTTCTGATCGTTGCAGATTTTATCAAATGGGCCAAGGATCAGGGCATTCCTGTTGGGCCGGGCAGGGGCTCTGGGGCGGGTAGCTTGGTGGCTTATGCGCTGACAGTCACTGATCTTGATCCGCTGCGTTATAATCTATTGTTTGAGCGCTTTTTGAACCCCGAACGGGTCTCGATGCCGGACTTCGATATCGACTTTTGTATGGATCGCCGCGAGGAGGTCATCAAGTATGTTCAGGAGAAGTACGGCAGGGATAAGGTTGGGCAAATCATCACTTTTGGTGCGCTTTTGTCAAAGGCTGCCGTGCGCGATATTGGCCGTGTTTTGCAAATGCCCTATGGGCAGGTTGACCGTCTGTCCAAGATGATCCCCGTCGAGGGTGTCAAACCCGTTTCGATTGAGAAAGCCTTGGCAGATGAGCCGCGGTTGCGCGAGGAAGCAAAAGCAGAAGAGGTTGTGGCGCGTCTGTTGGAATATGGCCAGCAGGTTGAAGGTTTATTACGAAATGCGTCAACCCACGCGGCGGGTGTTGTGATCGGAGATCGTCCGCTGGATGCGCTTGTCCCGCTTTACCAGGATCCGCGCTCAGATATGCCTGCCACACAGTTCAACATGAAATGGGTGGAACAGGCCGGTCTGGTCAAATTTGACTTTTTGGGCCTTAAGACACTGACCGTGATCCAAAACGCGGTGCAGCAGATCAATGCCGCAGAACGGCCCCTGCATATCGCCGCAGACGGTACAGAGCTATACGAGCCTGCTGCGGGGACAGAGAACGACATCAACGCCATCCCGCTAGATGATGAGGCGTCTTATAAGCTTTATGCCAGTGCCAAAACCGTGGCGGTGTTTCAGGTGGAAAGTTCGGGCATGATGGATGCGCTTAAACGCATGAAGCCGACTTGCATCGAAGACATCGTGGCGCTCGTGGCGCTCTATCGCCCGGGACCGATGGAAAATATCCCGACTTATTGCGAAGTGAAAAACGGGCTGAAAGAGCGCGCCTCGGTGCATCCGCTGATCGATGATATCCTTGAGGAAACCCAAGGCATTATCGTCTATCAGGAGCAGGTGATGCAAATCGCGCAGGTCATGGCTGGCTATAGTCTTGGCGGGGCTGATCTGTTGCGCCGTGCCATGGGTAAAAAGATTGCCGAAGAAATGGCAAAAGAACGCCCCAAATTTGAAAAAGGGGCGATGGCAAACGGGGTCGACAAGAAAAAAGCCACGGAGGTTTTTGACTTGTTGGAGAAATTTGCCAACTACGGCTTCAACAAATCCCACGCGGCCGCTTATGCCGTCGTCAGCTATCAGACCGCCTGGCTCAAAGCCAATCATCCGGTCGAGTTCATGGCCGGTGTTATGAACTGCGATATCCATCTGACAGACAAGCTGGCGGTGTATTTCGAAGAGGTGCGCAAGCGGCTTGAGCTGCCCTGGGTGCCGCCTTGCGTAAACCGATCGGATGCGACCTTCAAAGTCGTCGACGGGGCCTTGGTCTATGCATTGGGTGCGCTCAAAAACGTTGGCATTGAGGCGATGAAATTAATCACCGAAGGGCGCGGCGACAAACCCTTTGCCACGCTTTTTGATTTGGCGCGTCGGGTTGATCTGAAACGTGTGGGTAAACGTCCGTTGGAAATGCTTGCGCGTTCCGGGGCCTTTGACGCATTGGACAGCAATCGTAAACGTGTCTTTTCCGCACTTGATCCCCTGGTTAATTATTCGGCGGCCATTCACGAGCAAAAAGCGTCTAACCAGGTCTCTCTGTTTGGCGAAGCCGGGGATGATCTGCCAGAACCACGGTTCCACAACATGGATGATTGGCTGCCTGCTGAACGTCTGAGCGAAGAATTCAAAGCCGTTGGTTTTTATCTCTCTGGCCATCCGTTGGATGATTACATGGCGCTGCTGAAACGCAAATACGGCAAGGATCGTGGCGTGCCCTTCCTGACATTGGATGAGCTGACGGACAAAGTTGCGGATCGGGGCGCGATGAATGCAAAACTGGCCGGCATTGTTGCCGGACGTCAGGAACGTAAATCAGCGCGCGGCAATCGTTTTGCCTTTGCGCAATTGTCGGACCCGACCGGGGCCTATGAGGTTACGTTGTTTTCGGACACGTTGGAGGCGGCGCGTGATCATCTTGAGACCGGTTCAAAGGTTGTCGTCACGGTCGAGGCGACAATGGAATCGGACCAGCTGAAACTATTGGGTCGCTCGGTCGGGCCGGCGGATGCTGCCGCCGCGGATGTTGGCGGCGTTGGGCTCAAAGTTTTTATCGATGCGCCTGATGCCATTGGGGCTGTTGCCAGCGTGCTGGAAGGCGCGCAACAAGCGGTAAAACGGGCTGGACGCGGGCCGGTTCAATTTTGCCTGATGGATCCCAGCCTGCCTGGAGAGGTCGAAGTTGACTTGGGTCAGGATTTTGTGGTGAACCCGCAAATTAAAGGGGCAATCAAATCGTTGAACGGCGTTCTTGAAGTTGAAGATATCTGATCAATAATGGGGCGGGCGTTCATCACCCATCACCACAGCGCCGCTGCCTTGGACCTCACGCTCCCCTTCGCGTTGCATCAACATAAAGACCCGCCGATTTAACGTTGAAATTTCGTTTTCCTGACGGGCAACAGTGTCCGAAAGATCTTCGAGTGTGCGGGTCAGATGAGCGATTTTTTCTTCCAGTTCCTGCATGAGAGGCTCTCCTTTGGATTGTTTGCGCGTCTATCATGGCAGGTATCGGCGATAAAGAGCCTGCCAGCGCGGCTTGTCTGTTCTTGTTGCATCCGTTAGACCGCGCGCGACAAGACCAGCCAGAGGGACTCCGCATGGCCAAGCCTAAAAAGACCCCCCGCCCCAAGGCGCAAACGCCCAAGGGATTTCGTGACTATTTCGGCGCTGAGGTCACCCAGCGCACAGAGATGCTGCGCAAGATCGCTAGGGTCTATCATCGCTATGGCTTTGATGCGCTGGAAAGCTCGGGCGTGGAAACGGTCGAAGCCTTGGGCAAATTCCTGCCCGATGTGGACCGCCCGAACGAAGGCGTGTTCGCATGGCAGGAAGATGCCGAGGATGACAAGCCCGGGGATTGGCTGGCGCTGCGCTATGATATGACGGCACCGCTGGCGCGTGTCTATGCACAGCACCAGAACGATTTACCCAAACCCTATCGACGCTATGCAATGGGGCCAGTTTGGCGCAATGAAAAACCCGGACCCGGCCGGTTCCGCCAGTTTTATCAATGCGATGCGGATACAGTAGGCGCTTCTTCGGTGGCTGCGGACGCTGAAATTTGTGCCATGCTGGCGGATTGTCTGGAAGAAGTCGGCATCCCGCGCGGAGATTATGTCGTGCGCATCAACAACCGCAAAGTGTTGAATGGTGTGATGGAGGTTGCCGGGCTTGCCGGTGACGACAAAGAGAAAGAGCGCGGCATTGTGCTGCGCGCCATCGACAAGCTGGACAGGCTGGGACTTGAAGGGGTGCGCGCGCTTCTTGGGGCCGGGCGCAAGGACGACAGCGGTGATTTCACCGATGGAGCAGGTCTGGATGATACGCAGGCTGATGTTGTGATGGGATTCATGCAAGCCAAGCGCAGCACAGGCGCGGAAACGGTCGCAAGGTTGCGAGAGTTGGTGGATGGCTCAGTATCCGGTCTTGAAGGTGTCACAGAATTGGAAACCATCGCGGGCCTGCTTTCAGCCGGAGGATATGATGCCGATCGTATTGAGATTGACCCATCGATTGTGCGTGGTTTGGGGTACTATACCGGACCAGTCTACGAGGCTGAGCTGACTTTTGACATCCAAGACGAAAAAGGCCGGACGCGCAATTTTGGCTCAGTCGCGGGTGGCGGGCGTTATGACGATCTGGTGAAACGCTTTACCGGGCAAGAAGTCCCGGCCACGGGTGTGTCCATCGGAGTTGATCGGTTGTTGGCGGCACTTCATGCCAAGGGGCGCATGCAGGAGAGCGAACCCGGTCCCGTTGTTGTCACGGTGATGGATCGTGATCGCATGGCGGATTACCAAGGGATGGTGGCGGAGCTACGGCAAGCCGGTATCCGAGCGGAAGTTTATTTGGGCAACCCCAAGAATTTTGGCAATCAGTTGAAATACGCAGACAAACGTTCCAGCCCGGCAGCAGTGATCGAAGGTGGCGATGAGCAGGCAAAGGGTGTGATACAGATCAAGGATCTGATCCTTGGGGCGCAGATGGCACAAAATGCGACCTTGGAAGAATGGAAAGACCGCCCAAGCCAATTCGAAGTCCCGCGCGATCAGCTGGTCAGCAAGGTGCGCGAAATTCTGGACACTCACGGGATCAAAAAATGACTGGACGCTCCGAGACACTTGCGCGCGCGGCAATCTTGCGCGCGACCTTTGAGCGTGCAGGGGCCCAAGTCGTGGAAACCCCGATCCTGCAACCAGCCGAAACATTGCTGGATTTGTACGGAGAGGAAATTCGCGCGCGGGCCTATGTGACATCAGATGCTTTACGGGGCGAACAGATGTTGCGCCCTGATTTCACGGTGCCAGTTGTTCAGATGCATATGGCCGATGGCGCGGAACCCGCGCGCTACACATACGCAGGCGAAGTGTTTCGTCGTCAGGAACACGACCCGTCGCGGTCCAACGAATATGTTCAGGTTGGGTATGAGGTTTTTGAACGCCAAAACCCTGCGGAAACGGATGCAGAAGTTTTTGCCTTGCTGGCCGATATCGTCGCGCCGTTGAACTTGCGGGCAGCAACTGGGGACATTGGTATATTGATGGACGCGGTGCGCGGGTTAAATACCACGCAGGCACGCAAAGCTGCGTTGTTGCGCCACATTTGGCGGCCGCGCCGGTTCCGCAGCTTGCTTGACCGTTATTCAGGCAGGAACACGCTCTCCAATTCGCGCAAGGAATTGCTCGCCGGTGCACCCACGGCTGTTGATGCGCCTCATATTGGGAAACGCTCACCGGCTGAAATAGAGGCGCGTGTCGCGCGGTTGATCGCGGATGCGCAGACCCCCAATATCAGCAAAGGCGAATTGGAATTGCTCGATGCATTATTGAATGTGCGCGAGACGCTGCCTTTTGCCGTGCAGCAACTTCAGCATCTGGCCGTTGACTTGCCAAGTATCTCAACCGCGGTCCAACGGGTTCAGGCCCGTGCTGATGCGCTCGCTGCGCGCGGTGTTGCTATTGATGAGCTGCCATTTGAAACCAGCTACGGGCGCGCGTCGATGGAATATTACGATGGGTTTGTGTTTGGGTTCTACAGTCAGGATCGGGCGGATTTGCCGCCAATTGCAACGGGCGGTCGGTATGATGCCCTGACGCGCCGTCTGGGCGACGGTAGCGAAATTCCGGCCGTTGGGGGTGTTTTGCGACCAGACCTGATGCTGACATTGGAGGCCAAATCATGACCATCAAACTTGGCGTGCCGTCCAAAGGGCGGTTGATGGAAAAGACCTTTGAGTGGTTTGGAAAACGCGGCATCGCGCTCAGCCGAAGCGGATCTGAACGGGAATATGCTGGTGCGGTCAAAGGCGTGGACGGAGTGTCGTTGATCCTGCTATCCGCCGGGGAAATGCCACGGGAGTTGGCCGCAGGGCGTATCCATTTTGGCGTCACTGGGACCGATCTTTTGATGGAGAAACTGCCTCTCTGGGAACAACAGGTCGAACCGGTGCAAGAGCTTGGCTATGGGTTTGCTGATTTGATCCTCGCGGTGCCCAAAGTCTGGACCGACGTTGAAACGCTTGATGACTTAGACGCGGTGGCGGCGGCGTTTCGTCAGACCCACGGCATGCGATTTCGGATTGCGACAAAATACCATCGCCTTGTGCGCGACTATTTGCGCCGGGGTGGCGTTGCGGATTATGCTCTGGTTGACAGCCAAGGCGCAACCGAAGGAACCGTGGCAAACGAAACCGCTGAGGCGATTGCTGATATAACGTCAAGCGGTGAGACCCTGCGGGCCAATCACCTGAAAATTCTGGGTGATCCGCCGATTTTACGTTCACAAGCCACGCTATGGCGCAGTCGGACAGCAAAGGTTCCTGCGCAGTCCCGCGATACAGTGAGCAAGATCATTGAATTGGTGACCGCGTAACTGAGACCTAAAGGACACCGATTTCAGCCAAGGCGCGGTTTAATTCAACGGGCAATGGTTCTTCGGTCGCGCGGCCTTTGGGCAGGTCCGGCGGCGCATCCGACGTTTGTAGGTATCGCCAGCCTTGAAAGGGGCGTTTTTGGCTGGACTGTGTTCTGACGATTTCCGGGTCAAGGACAATCGCACAGCGGCGTATACCATCTTGTCCAATCTGTTCGTCCAGCCGCAGCACTTTTTGACGGCATTGGATGACGCCTTTAATAACCCAGTAAATTGACCCACCATTGATGATTTCGGCTTCGCGTTTTGGCCACATGCGGGTGACATGACGCGGAAGACCGTCCTGAGTGTGCGCGCGTTTTGTGTCTTGCCATGCAATCAGATCATCGACCTGTTCCGTGCCGACAGACAGCTTGATCAGATGCACCGTTTTATCCACAGTTTTGCCCACAATTGCGTCCCCAGAATCGCTTTGTTCCTACTACATATATTAAATGCGCCGGGCGGCGCTTCAACTTGTTGTGGAAAATATCACGAATCTAGGGTAAATTGTATTTCCTGCTTCCGCAAAGGACAAACCAATATGACTCGTTTTACTGCCCCTATCGCTGAACAGATCTGGGACATGAAATACCGCTTCAAAGAAGCGGATGGCACACCAATTGATGTGTCAGTCGAGGATTCTTGGCGGCGCATTGCGCGTGATCTGGCAAAGGTGGAGGAAAGCCCAAAAATTTGGGAAGATAAATTCTATACCGCGCTTGAAGATTTCAAATATTTGCCCGCAGGGCGTATTACTGCAGGGTCAGGGACGGCGCGGGCTGTTACGCTTTTCAATTGTTTTGTTATGGGGACTGTTCCCGATAGCATGGGCGGCATCTTTGATATGCTCAGAGAAGCAGCACTGACCATGCAGCAAGGCGGCGGAATTGGGTATGATTTTTCAACCATCCGACCACGTGGGGCAGGGGTCAAGGGCGTGGCGGCAGATGCCTCCGGGCCGTTGTCTTTCATGGACGTTTGGGACTCCATGTGCCGCACCATCATGTCAGCGGGTTCACGCCGGGGCGCGATGATGGCAACGATGCGGTGCGATCACCCTGATATCGAGGATTTCATAGCGGCCAAATCTGACCCGGCAAGATTGCGCATGTTCAATATGTCTGTCTTGGTGACGGATCCATTTATGGAGGCCGTGAAGGCAGATAAATCCTGGGATTTGATCTTTGCCGGCAAAATCTACCGCTCGCTCCGCGCACGTGATTTGTGGAATGCCATCATGCAGGCCACATATGAATACGCCGAGCCTGGAGTGATTTTTATCGACCGGATCAATAAGGCAAACAACCTAAGCTATTGTGAAACCATCGCGGCAACGAACCCATGTGGCGAACAACCCTTACCGCCCTATGGTGCTTGCCTGTTAGGCTCGATCAATTTGGCGCGTTTGGTCAAAGCGCCATTTGAAGAGGTGGCAATGCTAGACGAAGACGCCTTGAGCGATTTGGTCGCGACAGCCGTCCGGATGATGGACAATGTCGTAGATGCGTCTAAATTCCCACTCGATGCACAGGCTCGTGAAGCACAGGCCAAACGTCGTATCGGATTGGGCGTCACAGGCCTCGCGGATGCGCTGTTGATGGTCGGGTTGCGGTATGGATCAGACGAAGCGGCGCGTCAGACGGATCATTGGCTGCGCGCAATCGCCCGCGCCGCCTATCTGGCCTCGGTGGATTTGGCCAAGGAAAAGGGAGCCTTCCCGCTTTTTGATGCCGATGCTTATCTTGCCTCTGGAACAATGCAGGAAATGGATGAAGATGTTCGCGATGCTGTGCGCGAACACGGAATTCGGAACGCTCTGCTGACGTCGATTGCACCGACAGGGACCATCAGCCTTTATGCGGGGAATGTGTCCTCCGGGATCGAGCCGGTCTTTGCCTATGCCTATACACGCAAAGTGTTGCAAAAGGACGGTAGCCGAACAGAGGAAGAAGTGGTGGACTATGCCGTCCAACTTTGGCGCGAAAAGTATGGAGACCGTGAGCTGCCCGAGTATTTCGTAAACGCTCAGACTCTGGCACCATTAGAGCACGTTAAAATGCAGGCGGCGGCGCAGAAGTGGGTCGACAGCAGCATCTCCAAAACGATCAATTGTCCAGAGAACATCAGTTTTGATGCGTTCAAAGACGTTTACATGGAGGCGTGGGACAGTGGGTGCAAAGGGTGCACGACGTATCGTCCCAACGCCGTGACGGGTAGTGTGTTGAGTGTCACGGAGGAAAAGAAATCGACCATGGGGTCGAGATTGAAATCCGCTAGGGTTGCCGCAGGTATGACACAATGTGAACTTGCAGAAAAGATTGGCGGTCGGGAAGCAGCGATTTCGCTTGTCGAAAATAGCAAACAAAAAAGTCTGGATAACGTGGAGAAAGCCGCCGAGGTTTTAAATGTGCGAGCGGGTTGGCTTTTATTCGGCGAATCCGATTCCGCCTCTGAGGTCATCACGAGCGACGTGGCCGAACCACAACAACCCCATGGCGATGTCATCTATATGTCCGAGCCACTAGATCGGCCCAGCGAGTTGGAAGGCAATACCTACAAGGTTAAGTGGCCTGATAGTGAACATGCACTGTATATCACCGTAAATGACATCGTGCTGAATGGGCACCGCAGGCCATTTGAAGTGTTTATTAATTCTAAAAACATGGAGCATTTTGCCTGGACCGTGGCTTTGACGCGGATGATTTCCGCCGTATTCCGGCGCGGGGGTGACGTCTCCTTTGTGGTGGAAGAGTTAAAGGCTGTGTTTGACCCGCGTGGTGGCGCCTGGATGCAAGGAAAATATATACCTTCCATCCTTGCCGCGATCGGCGGCGTGATCGAACAACATATGATTGCGACAGGATTTATCGCGGGTGAAGGGATGGGGTTGAAAACCGACCCGCAGGCACAAGTCGTGGGCCTAGAAACCCAACGTGGAGAGGCATGTAGCAGCTGTGGCCAATACGAGCTCAGAATGGTCGAGGGATGCATGACCTGCGGTTCCTGCGGCTACTCAAAGTGTGGTTGAGCTATTTTTATGTAACTCTGGAATTGTGGGACCCCGCATAACTTGGCCATTATGGGGTATTTTTTGACCACTCCGCACAGATCAAATGACCATCGGCCTTTCTGAGGTCGGTGGTTTTTTAATGTTTTCAGTAGCTTAATTGATTTACGACTTTCTTCAGCCCATCATGTCAGTGCCATAGGCGTCGCGCTGCCGCGGGCTTGCTTTGCTCGCTTGTTTGTTCCCTAAATGTTCCACAGGTTCCGGAACCTTTCATATCAAATAGCCCGACATCCATTGATCGTCGGGCGACCGCGCTGGGTTATCCCGCGCTATGAAAGGACACCGACATGACCCAATCTCAATCCAAGATTCCGTTTCACGATCTAACCTTCTACGATGACCTGCCCAAGTTGCGGGATGTGGAAGCGCGGTTGAAGACCTTTTTGAAGACTACCCGCGAGCGGGTTCAGCGTACCGAGATCGAGGCGGGCCGGAAGACCGAGGAGGATCGCGTGTTTTCGTATGACATCGTCGATGACGCTGACATGCGTCGGATCAAAATCCGTTCGGTTCGATATCTTGAGCGACTGCACTCCTCCACGGGCATGTATCATTTGGCCGAAGACAGCCGTGTCCGTCTCACCCCGCTCAAGGGCGGGTTGCCAGTCGCGCGTATCGCAACGGAACACGAGGCCGATGAGATCGCAGCAGCCTTGCATGCGGAAATGCCTTGGATGGCGCCTGCGACCGAAGCGGTCTGGCACGGGTTGCGTGCATCGGCGCGGGAGGGGCTGCCGGGGCTTAGGTTTAGTCCTCTTGTTTTAGTAGGCTCGCCCGGGATCGGTAAAAGCTTCTGGGCGCGCCGCCTTGCGCATCATCTTGCCACACCGACGACGTTGATCGATGCGACGGGCGAACCTGCCACTTTTGCCTTGGTTGGCTCTCAGCGTGGCTGGTCCAGCGCGACGCCAGGCAAGTTGATGCAGACTGTTCTAAAAGAGCGCCATGGCGGTCCACTGGTGATTGTAGATGAGGTTGAAAAGTCTGGCGACGTCCATTCAAGCAGAGGCACGCGTCACTCGCTGACCGACGCGCTACTTCCACTGCTAGAGCGGATGACAGCCGCGACATGGGAGTGCCCTTTTTTCCAGATCAAATGCGATATGTCCTGGGTGAATTGGGTGATGACCGCCAACAGCCGCAAGGGATTGCCTGAGCCGCTGCAAAGCCGCTGTTTGGTCCTAGACCTGGCAGATCTGACGACAAACCAACTGCGCCATTTCGCTCAGACTGAGGGCACGCGCCGTGGCTTGCCAGATCCCGCGATGGCGGCGTTGATGGATGTCTTTGACTGTGGTGCGATCAAGAATGCTGGTCTGAGCCTGCGCACAGTCAGTCGCATGCTTGACCGAGCCCAGACGCTGGTCTGCAAACCGATACTGAACTGAGGTCGGGTTTACTCTGATCCAAAGTACTTATCAGCCGCACCAACACCGAAGTTCTGCAATATCGACAAATCCAGCGGAACATCCTCAGGTCGCGTTAGGGCGTTCGGAATAAACGGCCCAGTGTATTCGACCACTGGCGCACCTTCGTGGGACGTCAGTTCTCCTTTGGCCTCCCGCACAAAAAGCACAAGATCTGTAAGATATTGAACCGCGTCAAACAGCGCATCACGTTCTGATTGGGATAGGTTTTCAATCTCACCAAGATCGATGACCTGTTTCAAGCTGTCGACGAACTCCTGCTCAGATCGGTCTTTGCGTGTCTGTTTTGAAAATTCGATGAGGTCCATTTGTGATGTCCTTTTTGAGTTCGTACTTACGATGCTGCTTGCCCGTCAGGGCGACCCGCAGGTTGGACTTTCACAATGAATTCGGAAGGTCAATGGATTTAAGTCATTGATGTGCCTGCGAAAAATGACACCTTATCACTTCTCGCAATCTGTCAGACCGACCAGCAGTACGCTGTATTCCGACAGTTGCTGCAAAGTGGTAAAAAGCGGACCTTGGCTGAGGCTGGAATTAAGGTCTGTTGTGCGGACGAAAAAGACTTTCGCTGCAGCCGCGTCAATGACAGCGTTCGTCATTCACCGAGATTTTCTTCCAGCTCTTTTAGAGCATTGATCCTTTGAGCTGCAGATGCAGCGAAATCAAAGTCTTCCCTCGTCAGTGGGTCGAAAATTAGATAGTCGAGAGTGGTGTCACACAAAGCTACCATGCTCACATCGTATGCATGCTCTCGATCTCGAAGGTGTTGCATGCTTAAGGGCTCTGCTTGGTTTGCAGTCGGTGCAACCGCGGGAACAATTTGATTGATCCACTCTTCACAAACGGCCCCCGATGCGACCAAATTTACCGCGCGGTCAAATTCACGAGCGTCAGATTCACTATACCATTGGTAAAGAGGAAAGAGCGCAGCAATCGAGGCAACGGCTATGATTGCACGTTCAATGTGTTCTAAGTATTCCCACTTTAATTTTGGCATCTTTTTCTACTTTCAAAATTAATATAGCGGACCCTAGCCGCACCGCAGTAATGCGGCAATGTTGGTTCATTCCTGCCGTTGACCAACTGGTCGAGATGCTGCGGTCGCAGCCCGCATTGCCGACTTTCGCTGCTCCCGCAAAATCCAGATGGGGTCGAACTCACAGTCTGCAGGACAAAACGGTCATCGGCCCTTTGTCTGCTTTAGGCAGTTTTATCTTTTTGGTGCAACTTTTCCCCCCCGAGATATTATAGGCTAGCCGGGTTTAGACTATGGGTGCTTAGCTTAGCTCGACGCGCCCTGTAAGCGCTGAAATTCCTGCATGATCTGCTCTCGGAAGGATACCACATCCAAGATACAAATAGACCTCACTGACGGTCGAAGGTCCAAGTTCAACAATGCTTCTTCAAGTAAGCCTGAACTTGTGCGACCACCCGCGCAATAGAGCCAGAAGAGCACCTTAGAGCGCCTAATTGGACTACGGTTTACGTTCAGTATGTCGACAATGTTGGATTCGCCAAACTCCCTCAGTTTGCTGTCCATCATTTGGCTGTTAGCCCTATATTTGATCTCGATGCGAGACAGCTCGATAATTCCGATATGGCCCCTTTGGGAATCCATTTTTTTGGCCATCTCTGGCTCATGTTCGCGCCTATCTAGCCTTCTTAGCCTAGACTTTAGATCGTCTAGCAAGCCTTCAAAGTTTGGGTCGTTGTTCGCAGCGGCCTTGCATGCTTCGCACTTTAACGCATCAAAAAACTCCATCGACTCTGGCCCGAACTCCGCTGAAAATCGCTCAGCCAAAGATTTTCGCAGGGGGCTGTCCGGACTAAGGGACTCTCGTATTTTAACCGCTAGGTTCAAAGCCCTCTGGTTCCCGGGATTTGCGACATGCTCCCTTATGAGGCGGGCCACAAAGTCCGCTACATCTGAAGCTTGTTCTGAGCGACCGCGAAGACGGTGGTCAATCTCTACCTTGCTCAACAGTATTCCAGTTGAAACAGCGTCTTCTGGTTCGTCGAACCGATTAGCATAATTGACACGTTGCTCCCAAAGGGTGTCGAGTAGCGGTTTGACGGCCTCTAGTTCTTCGGCTCCCTTTCCGCAGCCTCCGCAGGTTTCAAAGAAGCTATCAGCCAATCTTACCAATTCCGGGGCCGGTATGCCGTCAGCCTCTTTCATAAGCATTGTCAGAGCGTCAATTTGCGATTGAGCGGGCACAATGCCACGTGCCCTGTCAGGCTTGAAGTAGTCTAAGCCAAGTCGGTCAAGGCCGCTGACCCAGCAATCCACCTGATATGCAATCTCATTATCCGCTTTGGTGGCATATTTGGTGGTTAGCCTTTTTTCCGACGAGAGCGGTTCGGAACAGTATTTCCAGAAGGCACTGAGGCTATTGAATTCGCGCGTGAACGAATCTGGGGGGGCAGACATGTAGAAGCGCCTCTGCAACCATTCACAAATTCTTGCGTCAAACTTGTGGTCCCATTGCCCCTTCCGTTCATTTGGATTGAGGTACTTTCGCAGCATATTATCAGTGACCGGCAGCACCGCTTCAGGCTTGCCATCCACTTGGATCGTCTCTCGACCAAATTGTTTGTGTGTCATCCTACGCTGATGCACAATATGCTGCATGCGCGACTTAGGATCGGGGTTTTCGTCTTCCGCCATTATCTTACCTAAACTGCATTAACTAGTTTGTGTTTTCGCAAACCTAACCGACCGTGGCTAATTTTGGAACGATCATGGAACTCGTTCCAATCGGGTTCCATCTAGGCTCCAACTACAAGGCTCGAAACTGTGTGACCTTTCGGTATCGCTAAGCAGCCGTAGGAGACACACAATGGAAAGCGCGATTATCATCATCGTTCTCGGCATCATCGCAGGCGTCATTGCCAACGCGATTTGGGACCAGATCAAGAAGTAGGCTTCGAACCTCGGCCAGTGGGGCTATCGAGGTTTGGTCGAGAAGGGCCGGTGCACAAGTAGCACCGGCCCTTTTCTCATCAGCGGATGCCGTGATTGACGTTTTAAGGGCCATTGTGATTGAGCGCCGCAACGGTCGTTCATAGTCTGTACTTGGCGGAAGCAATGAAATTTGAGGGCTATTTCAGTCATTCGCCGCGCCGCATCCGATGATCAATCTGGGCTCACTGTCGCAGTTAGATCGGTCGTAGCATGTCCGGCTTCGATCAGGTCCCTCATATCGAGGGCGGCCCAAACCTGCCGTTCGCATGTCTTGATAGTACTTATGGTCATCTCACCCCGAGCGGACCTTTGTCATTCTTAAGGCATGTCGAAGGCCAGACCGCTAGACTGGCTTTTTGTCGTGCTGTTTGCCGGCCAGCAGCGCATCGGCGGACACTAACAGTGCTTTCATTTGCACTGCATCAGGAAATTGCATCGCGTACCCCTTGATCCCAAGTAAATATGCAACGTCTTCCTTTTCTAAGGAAGGTTTCTTGCCCAGCTTGTGAACGCGGGCCCGACTGTTTTTACGCCACTGCAATGGAGGTTGAACAAACTCACCGCAGATGAGGCCTGTTACTTCCTTCCTATTGCCTGGGCCAGCGTATCTAGTTTTGGCCGACTTCAACTGAAAGCCTATATCCTTAAGAAATTCTTCGATTTCCAAATGAAAGTCTGCAGCAATGAATTCATTACTGCTAAAGGTTATGTCGTCCGCATATCTCGAGTATTTCATATCTCTTAATGTCGCTAAATTTTCAAGTTTATCGTCGGTGTCGGCCAAAACTAGGTTTGCTAGACTTGGACTCGTGGGAGCCCCTTGGGGCAGGCAGCCATTGAGGGTGCAAAGTTTGGATAAGGTTTCTGAAGTATCTTCATTATATCCAAGATTGACGAAAATTTCTTGAACCTGGCTCTCGGTAACAGTGTCGAAAAATGACTGGATGTCGACATTCAAGATATGTTTTGAGCCCGCGTGAAAGCGCGCATTGTCTTGGATCGACTTGTTGCGGCAAAAGCCGAAGGCGTTTTTGTGGCTAGGCAGTTTGCCAAGGATATTTTCGAGTATCCACCATTGGATCACCTTTAGATAAACTCTCGGTGCAGAAATTATTCGTTCAGTTCCATCCTTTTTCAGAATTGGAAATGAACGATAGTGTTTTTCTTTCTTTTTAAGAATTGAGAAAACAAGTTGGGGCCCAATCCCCAAAACGATTGCGATATCAAGAGAGGAGAGAAGTGGAGCTACCCCCTGTTCACGAAAGCTTTCAAATTTGGAACTGTCAACCTGAGGGTTTTCTGAGCGCAGTATCGCCTCAATATGTTGGAAGTCATCTGGGAAGAGGTATGAGCGAGTTGGCATCTCAGAGAGTCCAGTCCAGAAGACTGCCTTGAGCACGTGGATTGAAAGGATGCTCCGGATTTCCGGATAGGTCCGGAAATCCGGAGCATCCTTTCAATCCACGAGCCCTTATGAAGTTAACCTGTATACCTGCTCGCCGAAACAGCGAACATTCCGATAGTGACGCCAACTCGCAACTCATCTGTACTTCTTCCTTTGGGCTTTCATCAAGAAAATTCTGAGGTTGTCGAGTTCTTTGTGAAGACCATCGCGCCGGACGAGTTGACGTCCCTTAGACGTAAGGAAATATGTCCCCCTTCGAACCGAGGAAATATATCCATGCTGCCTTGCGAACGCATGCGCCTCTCTGAACGCCCCTGAAGCGAGAAAGGCTTCACTTGCTTCAGCGGGGAGCACTTCTGGCGCAAATTTTTCTATATCCTGTACGCGCCCTGGCTGAATAACAGCCAAGACTGCCAAGTATGCAAATAGAGGATCTGCGGCGCTCATGCTTCTAACCTTGACTGAAGTTGAATGTGGGTCTTCACTCTATTCGAAAAGGCTCTGACAACCTTAAAGCAGCCTTCCACATCTTTGTAGTCGACACGTTCAACAGTAGAACCAAAAGCCTCTGCGCAAGCAACTGGCCCGGTGTTGAGATATCCGATGCTTTTTTCGCGAGTTACATCTGTAAGAATGATCATTTTCCTACAAATCTCCTCTTTGAGACTGAACGCACCGATCTCGGCAAACGAACCCGGACTATCAGGGATCATGATTACAAGAGAGGCTACATCCTTTGCGTGACTTAACTCTGCTTCAGCCGAATTGTGGTACCTTCCTGTCCCGGCCTTAAAAGAGGCCACCAAATCTGGATATGTTCCTAGGCTAACAACGAAACCTTCGCCTTCTAGCCGATGAAAAAGTTCGTACCTAAGCTTGGACGCATCCGAACTCTTCGACTCAACGTCTACTTCAGGATTTATAAACGGCCCAGCTAAGAACACAGTAACTGGCTTTTCATCATTGCGCGCCGCTTGCCCCAAACCTTTGGCTGTAAGTGTGCGCTTTAAGACTGGACGTGCGTGCTTTGCAGCGACCTCTTGGAGGTCGGCCTGATGATTTTCCCCCAAAATAAAATAGTTATTATTAACTGACTGATCGACGTTGTTCCCGTCGCCGTTCACCCCCGTCGATTGAGAGGTGGTCGAATGCTTCTTCCCAAACCAGCTTCTTATAAACCGCAAAAGAGCAATCCCTCATCAATCACGATTGCTCTCACTGCCTTTGTTGTCCATACGTTGGTTTACGGTGTTGCCTTGACCGGAAACTGTCGCACTTTGGTTGACATCTGTGGACTGATTTTTGCGCCACCGAAGTAAACCAATAACAGCCACAGCCGCGACCACGATTCCTGCGATCCAATACACTTGTTCTAACATCTAAGTTCCCCTGCATTAAGTTTACGACAAAGATTGGCAGCCGGATGTACGCCAGACGCTGGCACCGAAATCTGTAATAATTTGAAGCTATAGCCGCTCACCAAATGAATCCAGAACAAACTACAGGGGACTGACTGGCGCGGGCGTGGATAACCGCAATAGCTGAAACGAAAAATTTGTGCATCTTCCAAAGCAATCTGAATGTCGGCTTACCTTTCACAAGTGCCGACCGTTCGCATCTGCAGCGAAGGTTCGCAATCCGCCCTTCATGTCGAGGAACGTGAACGACCCAAAACCGCCATTCGATGCCTGCGCAGCGAATGGCGACTTCGAGCCCAGAATAATCGATGCTGCGCGCCGCATGAATACCCGGTGCTTTTGGTATTACGAAGCGGCGGCTTCCTACCTAACGACTGGCGCCCGACGTGGTGGCTTAGTATCTTTTTTCAAAACGAAGTAGCGGCCATTTGATTCTGGCGCTTCTTTCCACTAAGGGCCGTGAACGTTGCGCTTTTACCTAGCCCTCGGTTTGATGCCACACAACTGCCCGATAGAGCAGGGAGCTTGCCGCTATGGCTCCTCAAACGTCCAATCTGAAAGTGCCAATCTAGCGGGAACAATAATTACCTCTCTGAGCACCTCATAGCGCTGCATTTTTGGGTCAGAGGACACAAAGGGCATCTTATACGGAACGCTAAAGAAGACGTGCGGTTTCAGGCACCATCATCAGCTTTAATGACGTACTCAAGTTTGGAAAATTGAAGCCAGATGTGTCACACATGGTACTTAGTCATGCTCTAAGTGCCATGTGTGACACAATGTACCCCGAAAAATTGACGGAGAGGTATTGAGACTATGGCCGTTGCACAGCTCTGGCGTTGAGCATGCTCGACTAATTCTAGGTGGCTGGGGCCGTATCCATTTAGAAGTCGCTTGCCTCCCGTTCGAGCTGTGCAGTAGCCTTATTAAAACAGGTTTTTCCAAAAGTTATTGAGTGGGGTGAAATGGACAAGCGGAGTTTGAGCGAGCGCGACATTTGCACCAAATTCATTACTCCGGCGCTTGTTTCCGCAGGGTGGGATGTAGACAGTCAAATCCGGGAAGAGGTCAGCTTTACGAAGGGGCGCATTATCGTTCGCGGGAAAATGGTGAGTCGAGGGGAAGGTAAACGAGCAGACTTCATTTTGTCAGCGAAGCCCAACATACCGATCGCTATCATCGAGGCTAAGGACAACAAGCAACCTGTCGGCGCAGGAATACAGCAAGCATTGGGCTATGCTGAAACTCTCGACATACCGTTTGTGTTTTCGTCCAATGGCGACGGTTTCATTTTTCACGATCGAACGGGCGGATCGCCGAACGTCGAGACAAACCTTGCGCTTTCGGATTTCCCAAGTCCTCAAGAATTGTGGGCGCGATACAAAGCCTGGAAGGGCTTGCCAGACAGTGCTGAAAAGATTGCGCTGCAAGATTATCATAACGACGGTTCTGGCAAGGAGCCTAGGTACTATCAGGTAAACGCCATAAACAAGACGATGGAAGCGGTCGCTAAGGGGCAGGATCGCGTTTTGCTCGTCATGGCGACGGGCACAGGCAAGACCTATACGGCATTTCAGATCATATGGCGTTTCCGACAAGCATTCCCCGGAAAAAGGGTTTTGTTCCTTGCAGATCGAAACGTTCTCATCGACCAAACTATGATAAATGATTTCCGCCCTTTCAGCGGCAAGATGGCGAAGCTCTCAACTCAATCCAAGACAATCGAACGGCCCGACGGATCGAAAGAGGACGTCACCCTGGCGTTGGATAAGAAGCGCCGGATCGACTCTTCATATGAGATCTACCTTGGTCTTTACCAAGCGATTACTGGGCCCATGGAAAGCCAAAAAATCTTTAAAGAGTTCTCCAAAGACTTTTTCGATTTGATCATCATCGACGAGTGCCACCGTGGTAGCGCATCCGCAGACTCAGCCTGGCGCGAAATCCTAACCCATTTTTCGTCTGCCGTTCAAATCGGCCTCACGGCCACGCCGAAAGAAACTGAATACGAATCGAACATCGACTATTTTGGCCCGCCAGCCTACAGCTACACGCTGAAACAAGGCATCCGCGACGGCTTTCTTGCACCTTACAAGGTCGTAAAGGTTCATATCGACAGAGACATTGAGGGATACAGGCCGGAACAAGGGCAGTTGGATCGTGATGGCGAGGAAATCGAAGATCGCGTCTATAACGCCAAAGATTTCGACCGCACATTGGTTCTGGATGACCGCACCAAGCTCGTCGCGAAGAAGGTGACCGAGTTCCTCCGTGAGAGCGGAGATCCAATGGCAAAGACAATTGTATTCTGTGTTGATCAGGAACATGCCGCCCGCATGCGGCAGGCACTGATTAACGAAAATGCGGAATTGGTCGCCAAGAGTAGTCGCTATGTCATGCGCATTACCGGCAATGACAAGGATGGGATCGACCAACTTGGGAACTTCATCGACCCTGAAGCCCCGTATCCGGTCATCGTCACGACGTCCAAGTTGCTATCTACGGGCGTTGATGCGCAGACCTGCCGCCTAATCGTGCTCGATCGTGAGGTCGGATCCATGACGGAATTCAAACAGATCGTTGGCCGCGGCACACGGGTACATGAGGATACACAAAAGCTCTTCTTCACGCTAATGGATTTCCGAGGTGCCTCTAGCCACTTTGCTGATCCCGATTTCGACGGTGAGCCCGTCCAGATATACCAAGCGGGGCCGGACGATCCCGTTACGCCTCCTTATGTAACATCAATAGAAAATGCAGGTGATGGGCTTGGGAACATCGGGGACATCGGCGGCGATGAGACAGTGCTTATCGATCCTAATAACCAGAATTTGGGCAATGGTTCCTCATCTGGTCCGCGCCCCAAGGTTTATGTCGATGGCATCGGTGCCGATATCGTAGCAGAACGTGTGGAATATCTTGATGCAAACGGAAGATTGGTGACCGAGTCACTCAGGGATTACACGCGCAAGGCAATGCGAAAAAGGTTTGCGAGCTTGGACGACTTCCTCCGGCGCTGGCAGGAGACGGAACGGAAACACGCTTTGGTCGAACAGATGGCCGAGGAAGGGCTGCCTCTCGACATAATCTCCACGGAGCTAGGCCTCGACCTCGATCCTTTCGACCTAATCTGCCATGTAGCTTTCGATGCGAAACCTCTGACCCGGAAAGATCGCGCAAACAACGTCCGCAAGCGTGATGCCTTCACGAAATACGGGGAACAGGCTCGTGCGGTTCTCGAAGCTCTACTCGAAAAATACGCGGATGACGGTGTCATCAGCATCGACGACCCCAAGATCCTGAAAATCAATCCTTTCTCAGGAATGGGAACCGAGGTTGAACTGATTAGGGCTTTCGGCAAAAAGAACGACTATGTCCGAGCCGTGCATGAATTGCAGGCTGCCCTCTATGATGAAAGTGCTTGATCATGTCCGTCCGAAGTCTCGTTAAATCAATACAGGACATTATGCGCAAAGATACCGGCGTCGATGGTGACGCACAGCGCATGTCGCAGCTCGTCTGGATGTTCTTTCTCAAGATCATGGATGATCAGGATGAAGCGCTGGAAATCACACAAGATGACTACGTCTCGCCCATCCCCGTGGACCTGCGATGGTCAACATGGGCGGCCGATCCCGAAGGCATTACTGGCGACACGCTGCTTGCGTTTCTGAATGATGAGCTCTTTCCTCAGCTCAAAGAGCTGTCTCTCCAAAAGGGGCCGCGCGCCAAGGTTGTCCGAGACGTTTTCGAGGACGCCTACAACTACATGAAATCTGGCCAACTGCTGAGGCAGGTGATCAACAAGATCAACGAGGTCGACTTCAACAACCTGACAGAGCGCCAGCGCTTCGGCGACATCTATGAACAACTGCTCAATGACCTGCAAAACGCGGGTAACGCAGGCGAATATTACACGCCCCGCGCCGTCACCGCCTTTATGGTCCAACAGATCGATCCGACGCCAGGCGAGGTGCTGTTTGATCCAGCCTGCGGTACGGGTGGCTTCCTTACCTGCGCAATGCGCCATATGCGCGACAATCACATCAAAAGCCCTGAGGACGAGACGCTGATGCAGTCCTCAATGCGGGCCGTGGAAAAGAAACCGCTGCCTCATATGCTCTGCGTCACCAACATGCTGTTGCATGGGGTGGAAGAGCCGTCTTGGGTGCGCCACGACAACACGTTGGCCCGTCCACTGGTCAGTTGGGGCAAGGCGGACAAAGTTGACATCGTTCTGTCCAACCCGCCCTTTGGCGGCAAGGAAGAGGACGGGATCGAAAACAACTTCCCAACTTTCCGAACCCGCGAAACCGCAGATCTGTTCCTTGCCCTGATCATTCGCCTGCTGAAAACCAACGGTCGCGCCGCTGTGGTCTTGCCCGACGGCTCGCTGTTCGGCGAGGGGATCAAAACACGGCTCAAGGAACACCTGCTCGAGGAATGCAATTTGCACACGATTGTCCGGCTGCCCAACTCGGTCTTTAAACCCTATGCGTCTATCGGCACCAACCTGCTGTTCTTTGAAAAGGGCACGCCGACGCAGGACATCTGGTATTGGGAACACCGCGTTCCAGAGGGGCAAAAGGCCTATTCCATGACCCGGCCCATCAAGCTGGAACACTTGGACGACTGCGCCGCATGGTGGGGCGGTGCAACCCGCGAGGGGCGCGAGGAAAGCGAGCGCGCCTGGAAGGTGTCGATCGACGAGATCCGCGAACGCGGCTTCAACCTCGACATCAAGAACCCGCATGTCGTCGAAGAGGACTGGGGCGACCCCGAGACCCTGCTGAATGACCTGACCAAGGCCGAAGCCTCGGTCGACAGCCTGCGGGCCGAGCTGAAAGTCATCCTGACCGAGGCGCTGGCACGATGAACGCGGCAGACCTGCTGCACCACTACGCCCGCATTTCCGAGGCTCCCGACGCGATCCCCAAACTGCGCAGTTTTGTGCTGGATTTGGCGGTGCGTGGGAAGCTGGTGGAGCAGAACAACACCGATGAATCGCAAGCTCAAATTCTCAACCGAGCGCAAAGAAAACTGCAGGAGATCGCCTCGCGAACCGAACGGCTTAGGTGGAAGAATACTTCAATTGTCAGCGCAGCAGATTGCGAGAAGCCCATACCAGAAGGTTGGATTAAGGCGCGGGTGAATGATACTGGGCTCTATGTGAACGGATTGGCCTTTAAACCATCGGATTGGAAATCAGAAGGAACGCCAATAATTAGGATTCAGAATCTCACAAACCCGAGTAAGGAATTCAATTACGTACAAGGCGAATTCCCTGAATCGGTCATGGTCCGAGCCGGCGATTTGCTGGTTTCATGGTCGGCCACGCTTGAAGCATTCAAGTGGACACGGCAAGCCGGTGTCCTAAATCAGCACATTTTTAGGGTTATTCCCCACCCTGCGCTCGCGGACCATGACTTTCTTCTCTTGCTTCTCAAGAATGCAATTCGCGAGATGGCGGAAAGTGACCACGCTCATGGTCTGGTAATGACCCACATCAATCGCGGTCCGTTCCTGAACCATGTTGTATTGATCCCACCCATCGCCGAGCAGCGGCGGATTGTGGCCAAAGTCGATGAACTCATGGCGCTGTGTGATCGGTTGGAAGAGGCCCGCTCGGCGCGGGAGGGGGTGCGCGACAAGCTCACCGCCACCAGTCTCGCCCGCCTGACCGCACCAGAGACGACCGAACAGGATTTCCAATCCCACGCCCGCTTTGCCCTGCAAACCCTTCCCGCCCTCACAACCCGCCCCGACCAAATCAAACCCTTCCGCCAAACCATCCTAAACCTCGCCGTCCGCGGGAAATTGGTCGAGCAAGACCCGGCAGAAGGCAGCGGCATAGAGCTGATGGCCACAGTAGGCTCTAGTCGGAATCCCCTGAACCGCACGCGAGCAGATTGCGACTTGATTGATTTTGCCATGCCTGAAGGTTGGGATATTCAAAGCTTGGATGCCATTACTCAAGATGGGCCGAAAAACGGTCTGTCACCCACTAAGACCGAGAACCAATCTGCCCCAAAGGCGATAACGCTCACAGCGACGACCAGTGGTCAGTTCAACGGGCAACACTTCAAAAGGGTAGACGTGTCCTTGGAAGCCGCTGAGCCATTTTGGCTTCAGCCCAATGATCTGTTGTTTCAGCGAGGCAACACACCTGAATATGTCGGTATGGCTGCAATCTACGATGGCCCTGAGAAAGAGTTTATTTACCCCGACCTGATTATGCGCGTTCGCATCGCCCCTGAAATGAACCTACGTTTTGTCCACCTTTGGTGTATTTCTCCCGTGGGTCGGAACTATCTGACGGCCAATGCAACAGGCGCGCAGAAGACGATGCCAAAGATCAACCAAGGGGTTTTGAAGGCGCTTCCTATCATGGTGCCACCCCTCGCCGAACAGCACCGCATCGTGGTCCGGGTCGATGCCCTTATGGCCCTCTGTGACCGGCTGGAGACCGCCTTAAACACCGCCGACACCAGCCGCACCCGCCTGCTCGAAGCGCTCTTGCACGAGGCGCTCGCCCCAGATGCCGCATCCATGGAGGCCGCCGAATGACCCTCACCCCAGCAGAGGCTGAACGCCTCCTCCTTGCCCGCTACGGTGATCCTGCAAAACCCGCAACGAACTATGTTGTCGGTTTCAAAAACTCAGTAGGGCGCGTTCTGGCGATCCACCGTACCAATCAGGAAACCAGCATCTGGTTCCAACCGCCAGCGTCACCAGAAATGGATGGCGTCGTCCTGCAAGCCGATCCGAATAACGGCAACTCCAACATCAATGGCCCGCTTGCCCTGCTCAGCGCTGCCGACACTCAGCGGGTCGTGATCAACAGTCCAGCCGCGTTGCAACGCTTTCTTGATTGGTATGACGGTGGCCGTGTAGCAGAACCGCCTGCTTTGGACCCGCTGGAAGGAAGCGACCTCGCCAGTGCCTACGCGCGTTTTCAATCGCTGATCACAGCCTACGACCAACCCTTCACCCGTTTCGACGAAGGCCTCATCGCCGCTTGGGAAAGCTATAAGCCCCGTGTCCGCGATGAAGCCCTGAAACGTCTCGATGCTGAAAACTGGACTGAGGGCCAAATTGGAAGCGGTACCATCGTCGGCAAGGTCATCGACGCCATCGAGATCCAAGCGACGCACGGTGATCTGACCAACAACATGGTGTTCTGGCAAAATCGGTTCGGTCATGCCAATCGCGAACACCGCGCACTAATTGAGGCTGCGGCGACCGGAACGGGCCTGCAAACCCTCGAACGCTTGCTGTTCCAACTCTACCGTGCCGACGGCGATGAAGCCGCTATCTTTGATGAGCTGAGCGATGCTACTGGGGCGAAATATCCGCTGATGGCTTATCTGTTCTTTCTCAAGGACATGGACCGCTTCATGCCGATACAGCCGACAGGGTTTGATCGCGTGTTCGGTGAAATTGGGTTGGACTTTCGGACACTGCGCAACTGCAACTGGGGTAACTATGCCCAGTTCAATGGCATTCTGAATGACCTGCGCGACCCGATTGCGGATCTAGCTGCGTTGGACGCCGTTCGCCTGATCGACGCCCATTCCCTACTATGGCTGTTTTCGACCTTGTTGCGCATGGAAACGAAAGGGGAACTTTCGAACGGTGCAAAAGCCAGCGAGCGACACCTGGGCGCGCGAGAGAAATCAATCGCCGATATAACGTACTCAGTCGGTAAGACGGTCTTCAATTCGAATGGGCAAGTCGTGCCTTCGACCGTTAAGAATAAAGAGCTGAAAATGTCTGACGCCGAGTTGGACAAATTGATCCGCGACTTGCTTGAGATCCAGGAAGACCGCTGCGCAATAACCGGGTTACCCCTCCAATTCCGTGGTACTCAAACTGATGACAACATGTTGCCTTCCCTGGATCGGATCGACAGCGCTGGACATTATTCCCACGGCAACCTTCAGGTCGTGTGCCGCTTCATCAATTTTTGGAAGCAGGCAGCTGACGATACTGAATTCAGACGGTTGATTGGTCTAATTCGAAATGACGAAATCTCCGATGCAGGGTAGAGTAGACACGTTAGGCAACGATATGGTCGATGCATTGGCCTTATGTGCTGGGCGAATGCTACAGGCCTCCAAATGAGCGACCAGGTCAATTGGACGAAGGTGGCGCAACACCTTGATGATCTCTACTCAGCCTCAGCAGGTCTCGAAGAGATGTTCCCTGGCCGCAAGTTCACGCTCGACGGACATCTGGTCGGCAGCATCGGAGAGGTTGTCGCGGCATACATGTTCGATCTTGATCTCAATCCGGCTTCTACCCTTGGCCACGATGCCATCTCTGCCGAGGGCAAAAATGTCGAGATCAAGCTGACACAGGGCCGAAGTGTCGCGATCCGCCACGAACCGGAACACCTGATAGTGTTGTGCCGCCCCAAAGGCGGTCCAGTTCATGTGGTCTTCAACGGTCCCGGTGCATCGGCATGGGAAGCTGCCGGTAAGATGCAGAAAAACGGGCAACGGCCCATTTCACTGAGCCGTCTTGGTCGTTTGGATGATGTCGTGGCCGAGGTTGATCGCATCAAGGTTACCCGGGCTGCGCCTGTTTGATTAGCGAAACTCGTAGATGTGCGCAGTTGGCAATGGATAAAGGTCAACGAGGCTGAGGGTTTTGATGTAAACGCCAATTGGGCAAAGGTGGGCCAAAACATCGGCTATTTTTGTAAAGCGCACTTATCATTTCGCGGAAAACCTTCAAAAATGTAAAGTATTCTTATCATTTCAGGGTGACGTTAGGGAGAACAGGCGGCCTCAATCTCGCGGCCAGAAAACATCCCATACCTTTTCGAGATCGTCATCTAGTTTCGTTTCTAAAGTACGCACTGATCGCAGTGTCGCTTGCCGTTCACGAAATGCGTCACGTAGCTGTCCGTAGCTACTATCGGGGTCGTATCGACCATCTTTGGATTTCGCCAGCTTCCTGTCGATGATCAGGCCTTCCGGCAATGCGAACCTTTCGACTTCTCCGATGGGGATAGCAGGGCTTCGATCTCCAATCGCGAGCTTTAGCCAATCGTCCTGAACCTTCGGTGTTGAAAGATACATGTATAGAATCCTTGGGTCGAAGTAAGGTATTGGTTTTTTTGAGGTCGATTTTCGTGGCCTGAAAATCATGAGTGATTGAGCGGCCCAGAGATCTGTTTCGGCGATGTCTTCTTGCGTAATATAGCAAACGCGCCCGACGGGTCCTCGGTGTGCAAAGACGACATCGCCTTCGCTCAGTTTTTGATTGTCAAAGTTGCTTTCTGACCCAGCTCTCACATTCACAACCCTAGAAGTGCCGTGCAGGTCGCCCCGCATCGAGATATCGCTTGGTCGCAATTCGGTGACGACAGCATCGCCGGCGGCATCTTTTTTTAATGCTTTGGGTCTAATTATTTCAAATAGATCAACCAAGCGGTGCTTTGGAGGAGTTCTTATGTTCCTGAATGCTGTTGAGATGCTATTACCGCCTGTCGGCCCTCTTGCTAGGTAGCGGCTCGGGAAGAGGGTATCCCCCGCAGATTTTATTTCATCTCGCGTAACGTTCTCCGACTTCCCTCGAAGTTCTGGGCAGTCGTAGTCATGGATAGCAAAGTCCTGCAATGAAGTTGATGCAACCATTCTGATTTTCTCAGAGATTTCCTCTGACGAGGTCGTTTCTATTGCGATCAAGGGGGAAGAGGAGTGTTGAAGTTCGGTCATTCGTCGTATGCGCAAGTTATCTATAAGGTTTTGTCTTGCTTTTAGGCGGGACTGTTTGGGCGCCTTAGCAAAGGTGACAGAGACGAAAGCTAGGGCTGCAGGCTCTGCGGAGCTAAGGTAATTCATCATGACACTTTCCAGGTCATACTTCCCGCGATCCACCGCGCGAGGTAGTCTGGATCTTCTCACGCTTTGTTCCAGCTCCGGTGCGCGCGAAGCCACGAATTCCAAAGGGGGAGCAGTCACTTCTAGGTCCAGTGGTTTTACGTCTGGTTCGTTATCAATCAGTATGTCCGGGTCCCATGGCGGGTTCGTCTCAACGTATACTGGCAACTCTAAGAACAACGCTGCCATGGCCATAAGGTGTGTATCTGGTCCAGTTCCGGAAAACCGGATTTCGATATTCTCTGAGAGAGAGTTTTGTTTTTTCTTGGCATGCCTCAGGCAGGGCAAGACCATCTCCGAGAAAGAGAACCTGATCCTGTCTTTTCCATCAATGGCTTCGAGTAGGGTTTTCCTGTGTTTGGCATTTAACACTGACCGATAGTCCGTCGCTCCTGCTATGAGCTCACATGCTCTTTCAAAACGGCCTTCGTACCCGAGGCTGTTTAGATATTTGATCGTGTCCTCGAGAGCGCCTTGCGTTGAGGGGGTGTATGACGACAGCTCAAGACGTTCTTCAAGTAGTGAAAGTTCGGTTTGGCTGTTCTTGTCGTCTCGAACGCCAACACCAAATTGGAAAAGCCTTGTGAGACCTTCGAAGGAGTTGAGGTCGACTTCGGATGGTATTTCGGAATTCTGCAATAATCTCGCCCCTGTTTCTCGCACATTGCCGAAAGTCAGAAGGGGATGAAACATGAATTATGGCATTTTTCGCCAAACATACACCTATCAGCGACTGATAGGTGTATGTTTGTTTGCGACGATTTGGTCGCGCCCTTTTGTTTTCTTGCCTACATTGGAGCTACGAGATGAAGCGCCGCAACGGTTGGCCCCACGGAAAAAGGAGCAAGAATGTTACACGCAAGAAAGCTGACTGGTGTCGAACAGGTGCTCTGTGACGCAAGGTTTGAGAACAACCTCAACAGCAATTCAGACATCGAATCGGAGCCTGTCTGGTCCCGGATTCTGAGCGCAATCGAGAATGCGCGTTTGAAAAAAAATTATCGTGCGATTTTGGATATGGGTTTTTCGCAAGTGGCAATCGGAACTGAAGCTGTCGCGGTGACCATAGATTTAGAAATCTAAGATCCATGACCACAACGTGTTGCGGGAGTTTTTGTGCGAAAATGGAACCTGCGGATCGCGTATAAGTCTCTGATTTTAAGTGTAAAAATAGTTCACGAGACGTCATCCGCACGCTATCGTTAACGCAACTTCTTGGCGTGAGCCAAAACGACGAAAGGAACGAATATGATCGAACCCTAAAAAAGAAAAACGCGACCTGCGCCAACAGATCGCGACAATTCCAGAAAGACCGAAGCCTTTCAATAAGCATGAACTGGGTACCACGTATGAGGGCCCGTTTCAAGGACATCGGTTTTTCAAACAATCCTGATCTCGCTCCAGGTCATCGTTCGATGGCAACCTGGGGAGGTGTACCTCGAGCCTACTTCGCAGTCCAAATTGGACGTTTTTGCGACCGGTCGAAGACCACCTGATGGGATCATTTCCAAACTCGGGGAACATCCCCACACAATTGAAAGACAAGAACATGTCCATCCATTTCCAAACTGGCGGCACCCGCCTTCCCGAAGCCAGCCGCGGCGACCGTAAGACCCAAGTGGGTTCAAAGAAACATTTCACTGGTGGCGCGGTCATTGGTGACAACCACGGAGTGCGCTTCGGTCTCGATAGCCATCTCGAAAAAAATGCAACGATGCTTTTACTGGGGCGCTCTTCAACGCTTGGTCTACGCGAGCAGGTTTCGTTCGATTGGTATGATGAGCATGGTGTGTACCACACTCATTTCATCGACCTTGTGGCGACGCAGGACGATGGAGATGTCGTTGGGTATGCAGTCCGCCCAATGGGACGGGTAAGCAGTGAGTATCTCGCGAAACTCGCACGTATCAAGGAGCAGGCCATTCAGCAGTGTTTCCTGGATGATTTTTTACTGTTCACGGAACGAGGTGTCTGCCGGGTTGAACTGTACAATGCGGAACTTTTTCATGCTGTGCGTCGCCAAGATTGCTTTGCAGATCCTGTCATGCAGGACGTTGCTGGTGCGTCAATTGGTGTAACGACGATTGGTGATCTGGTTGACGAGTCTGGCCTTGGTGGAATGGGTTTTCGGGCTGCGGTACGCCTGATCAAGTCCGGCCACCTTCAGATGCTTCGGTATGAACGCATCGAGCGTTCCTCAGAGGTTTATAGAGCCCACACCATCTGACACCAAAACCTATGAGATTGGCCTGACACGCTGACACAGCTTTGGTCGATCTCTTTCCTCCTTTTTTCTCGTTCCCGACCGAGGCTGCTTCGCCTCGGAACGGTACCTCCATGCCATTGAAAGGAATAATCATGGATCTCTCAAACCCTACACAATTTTCCCAGAACGCCCGCCTAGCTATCTCCAAATTTGATCGCGTTACGATCGAGGGTGTTGGTTACCGTTTTAGTCGAGAAACCGAGGTTGGCTTCGTTTTCCTCCGCGATGATGAAACTCAGCTGGCGCGCCAGTTCAGCCACAAGGACATGCAGCGTTTGACGAATGCGCATCGTATTCGTGTGGAGCGCGGCTTTTTTAGCCCAGAGGTTGCGGCGAAACGTCAGTTGCATGCAAGCACCGCCTACGGTGGCCTATCGGCTGGTGTAAAGACCCGTTTGAGCAAGAGAGAGGCATACACTCAGGCCGCATTTGAGATGCGCAATGAAGGTCTGATGAGCTTCACGGATGTTTCCATCAAGGCGAATGTTCACATGCTTATGGGGCGCGCTATGGGGTTGGTCGACAACCTGAATCCGAGCGGGAAAGCCAAGCTGCCTAAGACGGAAGATTTCAGTCAGCCGCCAGCTCCTCGAACATTGCGCCGTTGGCTCGCTTTGGTGAATGAATTTGGTCGTAGCGGATTGGTCGATCGTATCGATAGCCGTGGAAATCGGTCCAGCAACTTGGGTCCTGAAGAGATGGGCCTGATGATGAATGGAGTGCGCGAGTACCTGTCACCTGAGAGACCGTCGATCAAACTTATCCATGAAAAAGTTGTGTTGAATTTCGAAGCCCGAAATGAACAGCGGAAGGCAGAGGGTCAGCATCCTATGACCATTCCTAGCTGCGAGACCGTGCGCCGTGCAATCCGGGCCCTTGATCCATATCAGGTTGAACTAGCGCGCAATGGTGAGGCGGCAGCGCGCAAGAAATTCCGGCCAGTTTTGAATGGTATCTCTGTGACACGCCCATTGGAACGTGTGGAAATTGACGAGTGGACCGTTGACGTCATGACGTTCATGGAAAGCACTGGCATGTACGCACTCATGTCAGATGAAGATAAGCGTTCGCTGGGCCTGTTTGTCAAAGGTGACAAGGATGATTACGGCAATGAGAAGCTCAAAAAACCTAAGCGCTGGACTCTGACCGCCGCGATCTGCTGTGCCACACGTTGCATCGTCGGGATGGTTTTAAGTCGGAATCCCGGGGCTGAGGCTGCTGTCCAGCTCCTCGAGATGGTCACGACCAACAAGGGCGCATGGAGCGATGCCGTCGGGGCGCTGACCTCTTGGGACATGCACGGCACACCCGAACTCATTGTGTTTGACGGGGGACCTGCCTTTAAGTCGCAACGGTTTCGTATGGCGGTTAATGACCTCGGTGTCATGTGGGAAATGGCCATGAATGGGGTGCCTGAGAACCGTGGAACCATCGAGCGCGTCTTTGGAACGTTTGCGACTGATTTTGCGCCGCGTCTGTCCGGCCACACTTTCAACAGCATCATTGAAAAAGGTGATGCTGACCCAGAGGCGCGCGCCGCCCTGAACCTCGACGATTTCACCTTTGCGTTGATCCGCTGGGTGACTGACATCTATCACAATACCCCGCATCGCGGTTTGGATGGCGAGACTCCTGTGAAGGCATGGCGCCGGCTGTCCCAAGAGTTCGGCGTTTCATCTTCACCGGACATGGAAATGATGCGCCTTTGTTTCGGTCAACAGCGGAAATACGTCCTCGACAAGAAGGGGATCACCATTCTGGGGGTGCAGTATCATTCAGAGGCCTTGAACGAGCACATGCTGCGAAGAGACCCACATGAGGTCGATGTGCGCTGGCACCCCAAAGACATCGGTGCGATTTCGGTGCGGATCGGTAAGGAATGGTTTGAGATTCCTGCTTTGGATAGCACTCTGGACGGTGTCGCAGCGCAAACGTGGTTGACTGCTGTGCGTCATACAAAGTCGGCGAACCCAAAGGCGAGCCGCATGGATAACGTTGCTGTACGTGAGGCAATCAGAGCGATCGCTGCACGTAATGAGCAGGCCAAACTGGCATCCAGCTTGAATCTTCAGGATTGGTCCGAGGAACGCATGAAGCATGCGGAAAAGAACCTGCTGGCGGGTATCGAGTTTTTTGAGCGCAAAGAGTTGGAGCAGCAGAAGGACAAGCTAGGTCATCAGATCCCGAGCGTTGAAGAGCTGACTGGAGTTCCCATGGACCATCGGGCCCCGAACAAGGGCAATCCTGCCAAGCCCGATGACATGCCAGCCAAACCATCCAACGTTACCATCGAGGAGGACTAATCATGAAGGATTTCGTATCGAAAGAAGCGGCGCTGGATGCCGTACGCGACCTCCACATTGGACTTGATTTGGATGGCGAGGCCACAATACACGTCAAGCGGCTTTTGAGCAGGGATGAAGAGCGCAACCTCCTTCCCCAAGCGCGCCGGTTAACGAGGACTGGTGAGACCCGTGGGATGATGTTGGTCGGTGCGCCCGGCAGCGGTAAATCTCATCTTATGGACCGAACACTCAGTAAGATCGGTCCGCTCAAGGACAACGATGTCGGTGAGCGTCGGTTGATCGCCTGCCCAGTGCCCAGCCCAGCGACATTTAAGAGCATGACATTGGCGCTGTTGGAGGAGTCTGGCTTTGAGGATGCAAATCCGCGCCAAGAAGCTTGGGCTCTATGGCAGATGTTTCGACACAGGATCGGCATGCTGGGCACTGCGGTGGTCTGGATTGACGAGGCTCAGGATCTCTTCTGCGCTGACCGAAAGCTAATCCTGCGAGCGCTCAAGTCGCTCATGCAAGGAGACAATGCAGTCGCTGTCGTTTTGTCAGGCACGGAGGAGTTGGCTGAGGTGATCCGGTCTGACCCGCAGGTGAAACGTCGCTTTACGTCAATGGTACTGCCTGAGTTGGCCGAGCCTATCCATGGCGACATGTATCGCACCGTTATGGCAGATTACTGTGGTCGGGTTGCATTGGAGCCTCCGATCGAGGCGGACTTGATCGGTCGCATCTTCCATGGTGCACGATATCGCTTTGGACGGGCTATCGAGCTGTTGCTGTTGGCTATGGAGTTCGCAATCGAACAGAATGACGAATTTCTGACCATCGATCATTTTGCATCGGCGTATGCGATGAACGAGGCCTGTCCGGCATCAGAAAATGTCTTCTATGCGGACAACTATCACATCTTAGACCCGGATGCCGAAGATGTCGCAAAAGCGCCCCGATCGCGCCGGAAACGGAAAGGATGAACGCCATGGCAGCTTTATTCCCAGATCTTCCGTTCCAGCGTGACGAAACGCCCATGTCATGGGCAGCAAGGTTAGCGGCCTTCCATACGGGAGGCCGCGTACTACCATTTCTGAATACCGTGAGAATCCCTGCGATCGATCTTGCATCTGGGAAGTCGGAGGCCGTTGAGCGCCTATGCATGATTGCTGGTCAGGATCCCGCACCTGTCTTGGCGAACACGATTATGGCTAAGGGGGGGCGTCGCTATAGTCTTCGCGATCGCGAATTTTCGGCGGAGTTTACCACGGGTGTTGTGACACGGTTCTGCCCGTTGTGCCTGAACGAAGACCAAGCTGGGCAAGCCTGGCCGAGAGCAGCTATGCGGCATCGGCTGCACTGGCGCTTGGCGCCTGTGCGCACGTGCAGGAAGCACCAAATCCCTTTGACCGAAATTCGGGCGGGCAAGTGGACTGACATGCTTCACGAGGTTCAGGCAATAAGCGAGGCAGTGTCTGCGGCATGCGTTTCTGAGCCTAACCTTGCTCGGCGGGAGCCATCGCAGCTGCAGGGGTACGTTGAGGGGTGTCTTGATGGTGAGCCAGGGCCGGCTTGGTTGGACGGGCAGGGCATTGACCAAGGCTGTCGCGCGACAGAAATGCTCGGTGGTCTTATGACTTTTGGCCCGGCACAAAAGGCGGCAGATATGACAGAGGACATGTGGGACGCGGCTGGTCGTGCTGCATGGCCTGTCGTGTGCGATGGAGAAGACGCTATCCGTGAAATCATCAGCAAACAGCTCCTGAGTGCGATCAAAGAGAACGGGCACCCGAGTCCGAGGACTGCATTCGGCATGCTTTATGGCTGGCTGTTCGCTAGTAGACTGTCAAAAGATCCAGGTCCTATTCGTGACATCGTGCGCGACGTCATCGTCGACAATGTGCCATTGGTCCCGGGGCAGATGCTTTTGGGCAAGCAGATCGCGACACCGCGCTTTGCTAGTATTGCCGCTATTGCGAAGGCTGAGCACCTTCATTCAAAGACGTTGACTAAAATTCTGGAACTGGCTGGCGTTATTGATGAAACGGAGCCGTTGAAAGGCGCGCCTAATGTTGTTGCCGATTACGCTAAGGCGAAACCTCTCATTGAACGAGCGAAGCATGCGACGCCAGTCACCCGGGTCCCAGACATGTTGTCCGCATCTCGGCCGTTGGTTGCTGCTTTGATTGAGCTAGGCCAGCTGCGCAGAATACAGGATCACGATGAGCTCAAGAGTAAAGTTGGGAAGTCGATCGACGGGCGGTCAATCGATGAGGTTCTAAAGTTCATCGAAAGGAGATTTGAGGCCGTGGATGTCATGCCGGTGGGGCATGTGCATTTGGCGAAGGCGGCCGAGAAAACTAGAGTTACATTGCGGGCAATCTTAGAGCTTTTGTTCGGTCAGCACTTGGAGAATGTGTATCGATTAAAGGATCATCACGGCTTTGACTCGGTGATGGTTTCACCAGCTGAGATTATGAAATGTATCGAGGATCCTCCCGAAAATGCTTCGGATGAGATTCGATTTTGGATGGGCTGACAGCCACGGATCAAGGTAATCCACATCTAACTTTTGAAATGCTGCCTTCGGGCGGCATTTTTTTGAAACTTTCGATGGCCATTTGATATGTGTAAATGGTCATTTTGGCCGCCGGTGGGTAAAATTTTATGAATGAAATCAATGGGGCTGTATTGCGGAATGGCCAAGTTATGGTGTGTCTGACAGGAATGACATCTAATGTGCAACTTGGAGCTCAAGATAGTCCTTGTTTTATTGATGTCTGAAAATACGGCGACACCTAACATGCAATTTATTGACGCCTAAGTTGCAATCTGCAGGAAAACAAGATTGGAAGAGCCCCGCCCAATGGCGGGACTTCATAACGTCATCTTGAACATCAGATAACTTTGACCTTCACGTCACGACATTGACCCAAACTGAGAAAGCTGAAGTACTTAAAGCCTTGGATCAACCGGTTCGCTCTCCAAGGCTAATACAGCCAGAGAACATTCGTGCACCTTTGAAAGCGGCATCCCCTCGACAAATCGATGCAGCCCCTCAAAGCCAAGTTTGAACTCCCGCTCGGCTAATGAGAACTTACGGCCCAACCCGCGTTGCCGCAGTCGTTCGATGTTCTCATTAAGGTCGTAGTCAGGACCATAGATGATGCGAAGGTAATCACGCCCACGAACCTTCATCGCCGGTTGGATCATGCCCTTTTCACCACGGACAAGGAAATCCGTTGGCTTAAATACCAACCCTTCGCCACCCTTGGAGGTATGGTCTAGCCACCAATCGACAACTGCTTCCCGCTGTGCGGGGTCATCCAGATTGATCTGCTTCCATCCTGTCGCCTGAATGATCGGATCGCCTTCGGCGAGCTTCTCAACGGTTGCCATATGCCACGTGTGCGGTTTGTCTGTGTGAACAGCACCTTCACTGGCGAGGATGTGGAACGGCGCGATACGGTAGTCATCAATGCTATCAGACGTCCAGCAGTAGCCGTCAATCGTCTGGCCCATCAGCTTTGCGTTGGACAGTCTGATTTTAGCCTTCGCTTTCAACGCCGACAGTTCATCAGAATCGCCCATGCCGTTCAGCGCATCAATCAGCGCAGCTGCTGAGGCTTCGGCGGCAGATACCGTGGGGTAGTATTGACGCTTTAAAAGGTCCTGTGCCTTAGCCGACCACGGCATTAGTTCGGCATCGAGTAGCACCCAATCGGTTTCTAGCTGCTCCCAAAGGCCCACACTTTCCATCGCTGTCGCGACACGTGCCACCACAGCCGCTTCCATTGCTTCGTCTTTAAAGAATGGTCGTCCTGTCCGTGTGAAGATCACCCCCGCCTTTCCATCTTCAACACCAAAGCGAACCTGAGCAGCGTCCGCACCCTTGGCGACGACGAGCAAAGCCCGTGATCCCATGTGTTTTTCTTCAACGACAAGATCGGTCACACCACGACCAGCATAGTGATCCATGGCCTGTTCTGGCCGCTCTAGGAATGGCCCCTCAGACGCTGTAGGACACGCTGCCATGGTTGGCGGTAGATAGATCAACCAACGCGGATCGACTGCAAAGCGGCTCATAACCTCAAGAGCAGCCAGGCTGTTCTCTTCTGGGACTTGGATCGTTGATTTGAATCGCGTCTCGATCCGCATCTTCGTGGCATAGTCATCGAAGTACAATAGCTTATCGTGGTCTTGCTGCGCGGTCAGAGACTTGCCCGCATCGAGAGGTTTGGCAGGGATGGCATACTGCTGCTTTGCTGCTACCGCCACGGTTTCTCGCTCAGGCCAACGTAGTGCAGTCAGCTTGCCGCCAAAAACGCAGCCAGTATCAATACACATCGTATGGTTCAACCATTCAGCATCAGCCATGGGCGTGTGGCCAAAGACGACATCGGCCTTACCGCGGTAATCTCTTGCCCATTCAAGGCGCACAGGAAGGCCGAATTCATCAACCTCACCTGTGGTTTCTCCGAACATAGCGAAGTTGCGAACATGGCCAGACCCACGCCCGTGCATCTCTTCCTTCAGGCCAGCATGGGCGATGACCAGTTTACCGTCGGCAAGCCAAGCATGAGATCGCAAGTCCCAGATGAAGTCACTGGCCTGTTTGCGGAACGCATCAGAGGTTTGTTCCAGCTCACTCACCGTCAGATCAAGGCCATGTGTTTGGGTCACAGACTTGCCCTTGAGCCACTTGTTCAACTTGAAGTCATGGTTGCCAATGACGCACCGACCCGAGCCTTCATCACACATCCCCATAACCAACCGCAGCGCATTGAGGTTTTTGGGACCACGATCCGTGATGTCACCGACAAAGAACCCGATGCGCCCTTCGGGATGTCGGGCGCGGATCAGGTCCTCTGATCCATCCTCAAAAGGATCGATTTGATAGCCAAGGTTCCCCAAAAGTTCAGTCAATTCGTCGAAACACCCGTGAATGTCACCAATGATATCAAACGGGCCATGATCTTGGCGGTTATCCGTCCACAGCGGCTGACGTTCGATCTGAAGGGCGTCGACCTCTTCTGGGGACTTCATAATGTGAACGTTGCGGAAGCCTTCTTTCTGCAAGCCACGCAGCCCTCGACGCAGGGCCTTGGCGTGGTTGCGGGTAACGTGTTCCCCAAAGTCACGGTTTGGGCGCTGTTGGTTGCGTTCATCGCAAATCTTTGGGTCGATATCCAACACCAGTGCCACGGGCAGAGCGTGATACTTACGTGCAAGCTGCACCAACTTGGTCCGATCCTCACGTTTCACCGATGTCGCGTCGATGACAGTCAGCAACCGCCGTTTCAGACGGATGGAGGCGGTGTAGTTCAACAAGTCGAATGCGTCGCCTGTTGCGGCCAGATCAGTTTCTTTGTCGGACACCAAAGCACGACAATGATCCGAGGAGATGATCTCAGTCTCCAAGAAATGCTTGGCAGCAAAGCTGGATTTACCTGAGCCTGTGGAGCCGATCAGGACGACAAGGGCGAAGTCGGGAATGGTGATGGTGGGCAAATCTACAGTCCCCTATCTTTGTTGAGCCATTCACGACTATTCCAATTGGTGGGGGTCGCACCTAGGGCATCGATATGGAAGCTTGGATTTGAAACCTTTACAAATGACAGAAGGCGTTTGCCGAAAATCAGGTAGTCTCGCGCTGCCGATGCAAAGATGTCCAGCACCTGAAAAGCTGTCGCTTTATCGCGCTTCCAATAGCCTTGGAATTGATCAAAAATGACCACTGCTCTATCCGATGAGTCGAAGGGCTCACCCCTCAACGCATCATTTAACGCATCCAGGTTAAGAGATTCTGGCACATAGCCAAATTGATGTTGCCAACGGAGGTGTTCGGTCAGAGACGATAAGAACTTGTCATCGTGAGAACAGTCAATCCGCAGAACTTTGTAATCTGCACCTTTCAGTTTGGAGACGGCATCGTCCAGAATGTCTTGCGACTTGAACAACGTGGTCGGGCCATTCTGCAAGAAAGGCCAATCAACTTGATTGATAATGTCGCTCACAACAGTTCACCTTTAACTATATGGCGCAGCAGTTCGTCACCTTCCGTTATCAAGTCAGGCCGTTCTTCCTTCTTCGCCACAACCGTTGCCCATGCCATCTGATCTTGGATGAAGTCATCGATCATCGCGATACGCTGACCACGACCGATCTCCTTGGCCTTGCTTTTCAGCATCAACAACTCATCAACATGGGTGATCAGGTCGGATGAAAGCGCCTGACCTGCGACAAGGTCATGCAAGTTCATCGGCGGTGGTGTGTCAGGGTTTTGCCTGATCCATGAGATCGCCAAAGCGGGTCGCAGGATGTAAAAGTACTTCTTGAAACTGACCTCTTGGCTATCACCGACATGCTTGTCCCACTGTTTTTGGGCAAGGTTGCGATAGTGGTGTAGGCACGATTCACCATAGGTGGTCTTTGCAGCGAACTCATTGAGCCGAACACACACATCATCGTTCCACCTGTAACGGATTGGACTGGACAGCCATTCCAACATCACAGGGTTGGGTTTGATCAATAGGCCAAGAGCCTTGCGAATGTCCCAACCGTTGATGTCCCAATCGCCTTCGATGGGCAATTCGATGACATCGCGGCCTGGTTCAATGCTCAGGTACCAATCTGGGTGATGTGCATAGATGAAACGCACATCATAGTCGCTGTCAGGTGATGGGAAGCCCCATGCACGGCTGCCACTCTCAATGGCAAACAGAACCCTTACGTCGTGTTCGATCTCCAACGCGGTCAGCTTAGATTGGATCACACTTTCAATCTCTGACGAGATACTGGGAACGAAGGCTGGCAGGGTCATGATGCCTCCCCCAACGTGAAGGTGGCCATCTGCGAAGGGCCACCATGCGTTTCATCGACAGGACCAAGAGGCGCGAACTCAGCCGTGTAGCCGTGTTGGGCAGCGACCTCATTGGCCCAGCCCTCGAACTCGGTCCGTGTCCACTCAAAACGATGGTCTGGGTGACGCAGTTGGTTTGGCTTCATCATTTCAAACAGGACGTTGTATTCGCGGTTCGGCGTCGTCATCACGACCATATTGGGTCGGGCGTCGGCGAAGAGCGACATAACCAACGCTGATAGCCTGTGGGGTTCGATATGCTCAATGACCTCGACAAGCGTTGCCGCATCGAAGCCTTTCCATCGACGGTCACCATAGGTCAGGCTGCCCATCTGCAATGCCACACGTTCGGACATAGCATCACCAGCTTGATGAAGGCGCAGCTTCCGATGAGCGGCTTCCAAGGTCCGTACAGATGGATCGACACCGACGATCCGATCAATACCCCGTTCCTTTATCAGCCGTGCGATCAGTTTCCCTTCGCCGCAGCCAAGGTCGAGAACCGATTTCACGTTTCGCTGGCGCATCACATCGGCAACCGTATCCAAACGGATGTCATGTAGTCGCAGCGGTTTTTCCAGTTGCTCTTCGGGCTTCAGTTTCGGCGTTTCTTCATCGTCATCTACAACTGAGGACTCCTCCAGCCGAGCCAACGCCATGTTCGCCAATGAACGGCGATGTTTCAAAGCTCGACGGGTGATCAGTTCCTTGGCAGGGTGATCTGCCAACCAGCCTTCACCTTTGGCTAACAGCTTATCGATCTCTTCTTGAGCCACGAAGTAGTGCTTGAAGTTGTCCATCACTGGGATCAGCACATGCAGGTGGTTCAATATGTCCACCAACCTAAGACAAGCCGACAGACGTAGATCGATCACCATCTGATCATCAACCGTTTCAGGCGATAGAATAGTGTACCCCAGAGGTTCGAAAAGCGACGCCAACAACTCCCGATCCCCAGCCAGTGCAACAGGCAGGACACGGATTTCGAAGTCCAGCGGTTGATCGGCCAATTCCTGACGATCCTTGGACTTGCCCGCCATCGTCTGTGCAAAGGACCGTCCCATTGCAACCGACAAGAATGAGTTCGCAACATAGGGTCGGTCATTCACGTACTGGGCAAGCACTCCATCAGACTGCTGGTTCTTGCCACGCACAAGGCCGACGGGGTCAACTTCCAGATGCATGACTGCCGTGGTGCGCTCTTCAGATATCTCGGGGTAGAACATCGTTGCGTCGCCCGCCGATGTCTTTTTGGTGTGAACGTGATCTGGGTGCTTATGCAACAGAAAGCCGAGATCACGGGCGGAATACTCCGCATCCGCCTTCGCCAACAGTGTAATCTCGATTTGCATATGATTGGTTCTCAAAGAAATTCAATTTTTAGCTGCATGTATCAACGTTAGGCCGCAGCAACAACATGACCGCAGATTGTTTTAAGACGGTTCCGGCAGAGTAGCTGACGCGATCAGGCATCCCCCACATTATTTGTGGCCAGCGCACAATACTCTGGATTGCAAAAAGTTAGCAATTGCGAGCGTTCAAACGGACATGATCAATCACACACCAACGCGATGACGCGCTTACGTTCAAGATAGTTCATTTCCCAAATTCACGTCAGCGCGGCGGAAAAAACGACCACGACACCTAGTGGGAACTGGCAATTCATAAATCTTCTTGCCCTTCAAGCTATGGCTTAGTACGCGCCCGGAAATTTGCCTCTCATCTGCCAGGTTCCTAAGGCTAACGTATTCTTCAGAGAAGCGATCGACACTAGCTTTGGTTACATATGAACGAATCTTGCGTGATGTTCGGCACCGCGTCCGAAATTCGTCAAAATGCCCCTCTCGAAGAAGAAATGCGACCGTCGCTCCACAGACACCAAAGTGCTTTAGCAACTCTTTCCGTGTCATCGCGGCTTCAACTGCCTCATAGGATGGAAGCCCCTCAAAGACCTCTTTGGGATCGACCCGAATGGCGTCAAAGGCTCGAAGGCCGTGGATAAGTCCGACATTCTCAAGCTGACGAGAAGCAAGCAGTTTCACTACTTCGGCAATGCCGCAAACACACTGATTAGCGGCCTTATAAATAGGCACCAAACTGTCGTTTTCCTGTTCCATGTTGCTTCCGTTCTGACACAGTGCATCCCGAAGACAGCTGAGGTCATGTCGGCAATACATGTACTGCCCCCCGCAAGCTGGGTTTATCGGCGAAATCAACCCAGCGTCCTGCAGGCTCATCAGGTGCCGCCATGGCAGCCCAAGGAATTTGAGGGCGTCCCTCGTGAGAACCGCATTCGACAGCCTACGCAACATCTCTTCGGCAGGCTCCGCTTCGATTTGGATGAACTTTGTATCTTCAGGTCGCGGCATCAGCCCGGCGGCAGTCAGCACACTCGCGACTTTTGTTGGATGGACCCCGGTTTGGTCAGCAGCTGACTGTAGAGAGTGAAATCTGCGCTTCACACATGGCTCTCCAAGCAAAATGTCACCGGGATGAACTACGAAATTTTCTAGAATGACCTCCCTCAACACATTGCGAACTGACGGGATTTCATCTCCCATTTTTCCATCCATCAGATTGAAGAAAACACCAAAAACCCGCCGTGTACCGGAACGACCTCGCTTGCTTATCAAGTCGAGCAAGGTAGCACGCAATGCGTCTGGCCCCTCTGACAATACCGCAAACCCGATGTCAGCTAGTCTCGCCAATTCGGATCGAGCGAGATACTTTGCCGATGTCACGCCTTCGACGGTACACCCCAACCTCTCACTGGTGCGGGACACAACATAGGCGTCGGTATTGCCCAGCCAAGAGGCATCTCTTTCTCCGGATAGCAAACCAATCGAAAATCGATCAACTATAGTCGGTGCGGGCACCGTCAAATCTGCCAATTGATCTCTTGATATCTGAGCCCTCTTAAGCCGAGCTGCAAAGTCATAAGGAAACCAGCCCTTCTGTTGTTCCGGCAATGGTACCAGCAAAAGGCCGTGCTTTGGGCACGTGCGTACGAAGTCCAAATACCAAAACACGCGAGGTGCAGCGAAGTACAATTCACGATCGATAGGACTATCTAGAATGCATCTAGGACAAATATGCTATGTTTGAATTTTGATGACTTTGTTGGGGAACACCTGCCCGCCCAAACTTCTTGTCGCCCGTGTCATGGTGATTGGAGAGAACCTTTCCAATTCAGAGCGATCCGTCCCTGTGAGATCAGACAAACGGCTAAGTGTATCTTGGTCCCCTTGCACCAATTTCAGGGCCGACAGGCCGGTCAAACCGCAGAAGGACCATAGACTAGTGCAACCGTTCAAAGCTGCTATTCGGGAGGCATATGTCACCGCTGGCTCATGCTCTCCGATAGGAAGAGTTAGCCCCAATCGTCCATAAATCACGAGGTCACCCACGCTTTCTTAGGGCCCTTCTGTTTGGTCAACTTGCCCTCAAGAACGACCCGCGTGTTGATCCCTTGGTAATCGGTCGCGACGAACGGATTTTCGCCATCAACAGCGCCAGTGCGATCTCGATACACGTCTCGAAAATCATCGACACGGAGCCGTAATCGCTGAGCGTCAAAGGCCCTTTGAATTGCTTCCAAGATAAACTCAAACACCAGTCCCAGCTGGCATGACGCCGAAAAAATGAGCCTTGCTAAAAAGTCGTCCATATCGGTAGGTCGCTCAAGTTCCAAACCTGCCGCACTTAAATACTGGGACAAGATATGTTCGACGTCACCTAGATCAGTTTCGGGTGCGAGGTTCTCAAAAAATACGGGTGGGACCCTTCGCCCAAGCTGAAAATCACTATCAAGAATATCGGCTAGAACAGTGTTTCCTGACAGTATGACAGAAACTGGCCACTTCTTGCATTGCGTCAGGCTCTTAATTGCATTGATAACGCTGGTTGATTCCCGACCCGATTGGTTCAGGATAAAATCCTGCGCCTCATCGAAATGCAAAAAAGTGACCTTATGCATGTGGAGATGATACCGCACTAACCTCCATATTTCCCACGCGTTCGGATCCCCAACGATCTGAAAGTTAAGAGCTTCAAGGGTTGCGATGCCAGTCGACTTGAGTGTTCCAGGCGAAGGTGTCTCGACTGTTACGAAGGAACCGACACGTTCATCAGGGGCCCCTTCCCGAGGCCCCTGATATTGGTGCTTAATCTTCTTAAGCGACTTTGACTTCCCTGCTCCAGAAGGGCCGATCACCGAAAGCCCTTTTCGCTCTCGCTGCTCCCCATCCCTCAGTTCCGCGCGTCGCTGCCTCGCCAACGCGGCAATTCGTTGCTCGAGATCAAGGAAACGGTCGTGCCGCACAAATAGTTTGCTGAGTTGCACCATACGATCCGCATTACTTTCGAGAACTTCCTCCTTGCTCTGAACGTTCAATTGCCGCCCTCCAGTGTCCAATTGGACGAGGGATCCGAAGATCTGCGACTATCAGTGGCAGGCGCCTCTGATTTTGGCGGTTCATGGCTGGGTTGACCTGTGGGCGTACCTGAAGCGAAGATTTCTCCAACATCAGGGATTGGCTCTGGATCGCTCCACGGAATGACCTCTTCCCCGCTGAAGAGCTCTTCTTCCAGCTTGTTGATATAGTCAGCCGTCAACCTCTTAGGGGTAAGCCCAACCAAGGCAGCTGCGTCCCCATTGATTTTCCGGATCGACGCAATCGCTCTTCGAATAGCAGGGAGGTCACGCTCGAATTGCTCCTGACCCTTTCGTTTTCGCGCCAAATTCGCACCAGACCATTCTTCCGAGGTGACACCCTCAAGATCAGGGATAGTAGAATAAGCTGCGACCCACGCGTCGCCGACCTGAACAACGATCCAGCTAATGTCATAGGGGTCCACACGTAGGTTGACGTCGCACATGTAATGATCGACGAAAAACTTCCTGAGTTTGGGGCTGGTGTATCGAATCCCATTCACAAGAATGCCTGTCCCATTGACTTGACGAGTAAGAGCTTCCCCAAACGCCGCACGCATTCGATAGCCATCTGGCGGTGCGGTTGTCCCAACTTCTTTGGTGAGTTCTGCCCATTTGACTGATGGGGCCGTGTAGCCAATGCCAGAATGAGGGGTCCTATGATAGATATCGACAACATACCAAATCAAGATGCGCAAAAGCTGATCAGGTGTTAACGCCGCCGTGGAAGCCGGGTCGACATCGCCTCGTTCGAAAATATTCCCAAACGTTCGACCACTCATCATTGGCGTCAATTTGGTTGAAAAAATGCCAAACAACCGTTCATTGACACCCCTTAAGGACGGTGCCGCTGCAGGGTTCCTCTCATAGGCAGCTAATGCGGCAAGCACAGCGGTTTCGTACCGATCGTTCGCAAATTCGCTCCCCTGATCAGACACGACCATTGAAAACCCGCCCCCTTCAACCCAATCGAAGGTGGTGCCAACGGCATCTGATATTGCCGACTTATCGCGGGTTGCCATTTCGAGGACACGGACGGTTTCGTCAGCACTGCCGTTCATTACGACGCGCAACCCAACAACGCACCGCGTCGCATGATCAATAACGACGTACACCCAAACACGTTTTCTAGGGATTTTCTTCAGAATTTCAGGAGGCAGCTTGCTCGCGATACCAGAGTCACGAAGCAAGATCATGAAATCTCCTTTCCAACCATCCATCTCAAAGCGTTCGCACGGTATGAGCGTTTCTAAACCCGCCGAAGAGTTCATGAACTGACTACGCCCACGATCGATCCCTTCACGCTCACACGTTACAAAAAAGGGTGGGAGATTTGAGATGTACCTCTCGATTTGTCTGCCGCACGGTCGCCCTAGTGAGTCTTCGCCCCTCTCTGCCCGAATTTCGTTCAGATCATCAATTGCCCACTGGGTTTCTAATGCCACTGCATTTGCATAGGGCTTATCGGGCGAAGCGTAAGCAAGAATTTGATCGTCAATAAAGGCATAGGTTTCGTCGCAGAACTTCCGATTCCAATTGCCGGAATTATATCTTCCGTCTTTGAGGCTCATCGGATCGCAGCCGGACTTCTCGTACTTTCTGACCCATCTCATTAGAGTGTCGAAGGATGGCCCGAATGTGATTTCAACTTTTTGGCCAGTTTGCCGTTTTCTATGCTGAAACTTATTGCCGATACACCTCTTCATCATTTCTACATCAAGCGCAGTGATGAATACCGCCGACCCCAGAAGCGTGCGTTTTACATTCCCAGCGTCCTCTTCAGTCAGCCACCTTTGGACGCAAAACAACCGATGGCGGATGGTTTCTTGCTGCCATGGGGGTAAGTTCGCGATCAACTCTTCAGTGCCGGCCGCTCGAAATCGCGCTGATTTTTGAGAATAATGCCCAGGCCAGATCTTAAAATGTGGCGCTTTCAACAATCGCCTGAGCTTCTCATGCGGGATGGTGTCGAAGATCTCGGGATTTTCCACACTGCGAAGTACCACACCCTCGGACCCGTGTGTGAACGCCCGCCAGTTTGAGCCAAGGTAGTCGACCTTGTCGTGGGGATAAATTCGGAAAATCGGTACATTTTTCATGCGATGCTCCCCCCTTTGACTACAAGGCTATCTGTGGTCAGGGATGCCGCTTTTAGTCTGCGGATCTCGCCGCGAAATACCGCGCGGTACGCTGCGCGGAAGCCTCGACCGGCAAGGCCAGTCTCACGAACAAGCGCGCCTATCGTGGTTTCTCCTGCCAAGTAGGCTATTACACTTTGGACGGCATCATCTGCTTCGGGGTCTGGGTGCTTACTAAACTCATGCAAACGACGGGCGTCTGCAACGAACCATTTCGGGCAGCTTTTCTCAGTGAAGAGGGAGATTTGGTTTGCAAATTTCGGCGGTACGAACTGCGCGATATGCTTCAACTTCAGCTCTGTATTTCGCCTTTGGGCGATCGCAAATGGTTTTGTTTCGACCAACACCTTGAAACCAGACTTATACTCGATAAGCGCATCCGCCGTATAAGCCACCTCACGACCATCCTCGCGTGTGTACGTAACTGAACTGGGCTGGTCCCAGATATGAACAACCTCCGGATCAGCCATGGCGACAAACAAGCCATCCCCCTCAAGGTGGCTTTCAGTTTTCAAAGTAATGTACTTTTTCAGCTTCTGGCTAAAGAATGGGATCCCGCCCCGGCTGCTTTGTCGAGATCGCTTGCTGAGCTTTCTAGTTCCAGCGCTTTCTAACGGGATCTTAACGACCCCGAACGAGCAATCCACATAGGATTGTTGAGCACAAGGTTCAGATTTCGGTGTTCTTGTTGGTTGATCTTTGACCCGCAGGTCATCTGTTGGTGACGACATCATGCGCCTCCCTCATTTGCGTGAAAACAATAGCTAACGCCGCCGCAAAAAACGGCGTCGCAGCTTGACTTTTGGCGTATGAGAAGGGAAGTTCGTCTGAGGTGGCGTCGAAATCTACCTACAGAGAGCCCTCAATCGTCGATGACGAGAGAGGGTTTTCGCCTTCTCGGGGAATTGTTAACTATTCATCCGAGACCTCCATATTTTCCTGAATTGGGCCGAAGAGTTCATCGACTGGAGTGTCGAGTTGACGCGCGATGAACTTCTGGACCTCTTTTGAGCGACGGCTTCTATGAAGCACTTTGCTGACTAAGCTACGAGAAACGCCTACTTTTTCGGCTACCTCAGCCAAAGAATATCCAGCCATCTTTAACTGGTATTTCAGCGATTCCGCATCCGTAAGCCGCTCATTCATTAGCCGCCAGCCTCATTGGCAAAGTACAATACTCAGCGCACCATATTTAGTGTCACCGCGTGTACAGGATACGAATTACAGCGAGCCTTACAAGGGTGAATCGGATGAGACTCGACCTTTTATCGTTCTTCATCAGATACTTAGGTTAAATCTAAAACTACTATTAACATAGCAGCACTCTGCCAGATGAAATTTCTGTAAAGATAACAAGCTCATGCAGCGGTTCAGATCTGCACCACACTATTGTCCAGAGATCTGTCCGAAACCAAGAAATCTTGTTGGAACCTCGTCCGTCAGCCAAACGCCGTTGTCGGCACGAAAAAACTCGAACCCATCCTTGAACATCTTCTCAGCTTCGACGCGCAGAACAACTGGTTTTCCGTGTCGCTGGCCGACCCGTTCGGCTGTCTCTTGGTCGAGAGACAGGTGCACTTGCTGACGACGCCCAGAGTTCAGCCCATCGGCGAAAATCGCATCGAGGTTTGCGGTTGCGGTCCCGTGGTAGAGTTCTTTCGGTGGGCGCAGCGCCTGCAAACCAAGATCCACGTCGATCGAATGACCTTGAGCCGCCCTAATCCTCGATCCGTCTTCAGACAAAGTGAAGCGCTTCTTTTCATTGGTTTCGACGATTTGAATCAGTTCTTCACGGCTGAGCCTTCGATTGGCCTTTCTCATTTTTCGCAACAGATGGTCAACTTCAACCCACCCATGCTTATCGAGCTGAAGATCTATCTCCTCAGGTTTGTGCCGGAGCACCAAACTCAAAAATTTGCTTTCTTTACTCATGAATAGACCACATGGACAAATTGATTTGCCCGCAGTTATCATGGTGCTCGCCGTTTAGGAACTATGGAGATTTGACTTTGAATGCCAACAATTGCATTTTGCACTTCCTGCAGGCCAGGTTCGTAAAGGGAGGATTGCTGACGGAGCAGACACTTGACAGCGAAAGTTTATCGGCTATCGAGAAAAGATCTAGCTACGCGCGGCCAATTGAAACCCGATTTCGCCCTCCCACTGATAATTTCCAAGCATATCAAAGGGTAACGCAACGGCTTCGACCACCACCGTCCGCATTCCAGCCTCGCTGGCATGACACAGACGGAACATGTCAACCGGTCGAAGCCAGACCAAAACCTGAACAGAGCTAACCTAAATTAGCGGAATGAAAGGCGAGCAGATCAGGCCCAAAGAAGCGGCCTTGAAAACGCCCCATATCGCCTCGGTGATCTGGTTTTCCTCACCGCAGCTGATTGAATTAATTAGGGCTCTCCGCCTAAGACAATACCGTAGTTTCTTGCAAGGCTGGTTGCCAAAATAGATGCGTCTTCTGCGGACAAACGATCTTTTAAGAGCTCAAATTGATTTCTGTTGCCAGTGTGGACGCCTACAACCATTAACTCTCTGTCAACAATAGTAATCATTGGCGCACCTGATGTGCCCCATCTCGTTTGACAGTTGTGAAGTAGTAGAGCGTTTATTTGGCCGTGCGCCCGGCAGGTGGGTCCAAACGTAATCACAGTGTTGTGCTGTGGCAGCGTAGGCGCGATGCTTTCGTTTTTTGCGAGATTATCCCGATGTGCCCGAAGTAGTTCGTTTTGACCAATTAGATAGAGGTGTTCAAATGCTTCAAACGAAGCAGGCGAAACAATTAAGCCAGCATCTTCTGACAGTCCATCTCGATCCAGAACGATAAGCCCAATGTCGTCAGTAAGTGAGTTGTATTCGACATTCCTGTTGTTTCGACTAACCGTTATTTCATGTCGGTGCCCGGAAAGATCGTCGAATATGATAATTCTTGAAATATTTAAGCGTTTGATATCTGGATTCTCGTTTGCAGATGGGTCTAAAGAACCCAAGCAATGCGCAGCAGTTAAAAACCCAACTTCCGTATCGTCGTCTAGCCTAATCAGAATGCCAGAACAGGGTTTTCCGACGGCCCCCGGAATCATTACGACGGATGCCATTAATCGACGGAGTTGCTGTTCGCCAACGAGATGATATAGAAAGTTCGAATTTTCTGGTGTTGTCCCAAAATAGTTCCCTTCCGGATCTGAAACTGTTTCGAGAGGGGTGAGGCAGGTATCGACGTAGTTTCTCAAAACCGCTTGTTTTGGAGGGGTGTCTGTATCAATCGCCGATGCTGCTAAGCCATCTTCGCCCAAATTTCTTAATAATTGTTCGCGCATTAGAAGAGCCCAAGTGCTCTCGGTACAAGCTATTGACGCAAGACGGGTAAACTGCGCCTCGCGCAAAATGGATTCCGGCCAAGTTGTAGGCGGTCCATTCGCCCATATTCTTTCGGGCTTGGTGAGACTAAGGCGCTGTCTGGACCTGTCGCAGTTTGATGCCGCTCCTTTGATAGCATTTGCTGCAACAAAGGAGACTGACAATGGGACTGAAACGGACGGACGAATTCCGGCAAGATGCGGTGCGTATCGCGCTGACAAGTGGGCTTACGCGCAAACAGGTGGCTGACGATTTGGGTGTTGGGATGTCGACGCTGAACAAATGGATCACCGCACACCGCGACACGGATGTGGTGTCAAAAGAGGATCTGAGCCTTGCCCAAGAGAATGACCGGTTGCGGCGTGAGAACCGCATTCTCAAGGAGGAGCGGGAAGTGTTAAAAAAGGCCACGGTGTTCTTTGCGAGCCAAAAACCGTGAGGTTTAAGTTCATTGAAGAACACCGAACAACGTTTTCCATCAATCTGATGTGCCGGGTTATGGCCGTCAGCCCGCGCGGTTTGCGGGCGCATCGCAGTCGCCCCGCTAGCCGCAGACAGCGCTCTGATACGGTCACGCTGGCGCATATCAAAGAACAGTCTCGTCTCAGCCTGAGCAGTTATGGCCGACCACGCATGACCGAGGAGCTGAAAGAGATCGGCCTGGACGTTGGTCATCGCCGCGTGGGCCGTTTGATGCGCCAGAACGGCATATCTGTCATCAGAACCCGCAAATACAAGGCAACGACGGACAGCAATCACAAGTTCAATATCGCGCCGAACCTGTTGGATCGTGACTTCAACGCTGATGCGCCCAACCAAAAGTGGGCGGGCGATATCAGTTACATCTGGACGCGCGAAGGCTGGCTGTATCTTGCCGTCATCTTGGACTTGCATTCACGGCGCATCATTGGTTGGGCGGTCAGCAATCGCATGAAACGCGACCTTGCAATCAGGGCTTTGGAGATGGCCATCGCGTTCCGTCAACCGCCAAAGGGCTGCATCCACCATACCGACAGGGGCAGCCAATATTGTTCTCACGATTATCAGCAGATCCTGCGCCAACATGGCTTCAAGGCGTCGATGAGTGGAAAGGGTAATTGCTACGACAACGCCGCCGTTGAGACGTTCTTTAAGACCATCAAGGCAGAGCTGATCTGGCGGCGGCCATGGGAAACAAGACGACAGGCTGAAATGGCGACCTTCGAATACATCAACGGCTTCTACAATCCGCGCCGACGGCACTCAGCACTGGGCTGGAAAAGCCCCGTCGCTTTCGAAAGGAAAGTGGCCTAAACGAGCACCTGGGGCGGCACGAAACCGCGACAGGTCCAAAATATCCACAGAATACATCTCCCGCCCTCCGCATAACGAAGGGCACAAACTGGCGGAATTTTACTCCGCTACAACTGCGCTATATCGCAGCCGTTTCTGCGGCCCATTATTGCTGTGCGTTTTACACGAGATATGAAGTCGATTTGTGACCGCCTCAACGGAACGCCCAGAAAGTGCTTGGGCTGGCGCACACCGACCGAGGCATTCGCCGATGAACTTAGAAAACTAGGATAAAGAAATGTCGCAACCTAACTTGAGTTCACACAAGGTTGAGAAAACTCTACATCAAAGTGAGGAACGTTTCGGGGCAGGTCAACATCACTCTCAAAACCATTCATTCATTGGGAGCAAGGATCAGATGCATTCAGAAGATTACCTGTAGAATACCAAATCGTTAATGCCCCAGTAAGGTCGAGAGTTTCTGAAAGGTCGGAACGCCCTTCGAAATTCACAAGATATGTATCCGCAAGTAAAGGAGAGGCGCAACCTATCTGCCCCGATGGCATGCCCTGAAGTTCGACAGTAACACCTCCCAAAAGTTGGTCAGCAGACAGCCAATCCGGAACCGCGCCCAATGCCATGATATGTTGAAACGAAGGGTCACGTGCCATGTAATGAATCATAAAAGCCTCGTCACCGCTGCCAAAAATGACATAGTTCAGGTTTTCTGGGCTTTCGATCGAAAAGTTGAAATGGCGGAAGACCACTACATCCTCGATTGTGACCGGTACGTTGTCCCAAAGCACAGCACCCGGTGTGCCGCCCCCTTCATTTGAATAGCCGTCGAAGATTGTGGCGGCGAACTGCGTCACGGATCTGGATTTCACTTCTGGAAGCGTAAACCTGTTGTTGCCTATGTTGATTAGGTTGAAGGCTTTTTGTGGATTGGCTTGTCGCAGAGCTTGATATCTTGATGTCTGCTCTGCAGGCAGGCTGACTCGCAACGCCATCTGGTACATGTGCATCCCATTTGTGAACATGGGCATATGTATCACAAACAAATTGTCCTCGCCAACGATAAACATTCCGTGGTTACCAGGATGGTCTGCAGTTGTAGAAGCTGGCGTTTGTGCAAGGCTGACCATCGCAAAGAGGCTAAGCACAACATTAATGGAAAACACTCTGATCATCTTAGTCACTCCCTATATAATGACTCTTGCGGATACTGCTGACCCTGTTTCTTTCTATTCCGAAACCCGCTCAAATCACATCCCAACAGGCGTCGCTACGGCCACAACAGCCCCGTCATCACCCGGACACCCCATATCTATCCAATGTGCAATTTCCGCGATCTCAACAAGAGACATAAAAGGGCTTCCAGCGGGCATTCTACGGACGTTCTCTGCCGGAAAACCCGCCCGCAATGCCTTTACGAGGTTGGTTTGGTACCCTTGATCGATGCCGATCTTGGAGGGTTCAATAAGGAGTTTCCCACGCCCTCGCGCCGACAAGAGAGCTTCCCGTGTTGACCATTCGAATTGGCCCCCATGGATTGGCTTTAGTCTTGGAACTGTACCTGCACGAGCATCAGACCAAGATTCGATGGCCTTGTCTAGAATTTCACGCACTCGACTCCAGTGTACATAGCTCCGTTCCAATGCACGACTGTTCAGCACATCTCTAGGTGTTCGAACGTCAGCGGGCGAAAATTCTGGAAGCACCGATTCCAAACGATCGACTGTCGTCACCGTTTCTGTTCCGTCCCAAGGCCACATTGCATCCCCAATACCATGACCCCGTCCCGGATTGGGGTCCGTTGTGTAGTTCGCTTCGCCTTGATGCCCTAAAGCCTGCCATAGCGCCCATAAGCGATCAATATATCCATGGTTGAGCATGAAAATTGGATCGTAAGGAGATGCATGACTAGCCATAACCCCGCCGACCCAACCATGCATATAGTTGTGTGTTCTACGGTGAGGTGCAATGCCTGCCTCTACAGCCTCGCGAAAGCTGTCAAAGTCAGGCTGCCCAAGCACAAACTCAACAGTCGCAGCTCTAGGTAAAGTCGATTTTGCCCTGAAGTTTCTAGTCAAATAATTTCCAAATTCCGGCACTGTTGCTGTTGGATCGAACACAAGATCAATCGGTGACCGAATGCGGATGCGCTGATCAAGCGTCCAAGCATCGTTTTCAGAAAAATTTGCGGTCTTCACTTCTACTTCTGTACCGGTTGAGTACGAACCGAGGAAATCGTCCTGAAAGATAATATCGAATGTCGTGTCTTGATCAGTCCAATCCCAATAAGGGATTGCTAGGTCAGAATTTCCGGAGACCTCTTGCAAGTCTCGCTCGATACGTAACAGATATTCACGATGCCACGGTAAAAATCCGGGTGCACCGTGACCTCCATCCAGAGTGATCAAAGGCACACCTGAATCCAGACGACCCGTCACACCAAGGTGCAATGCGACATGTTGGTCATAACGTCCAACTGTTGTTCCATCTGCAAGTGTTGCCTGTGCCGATTTCAGAGCTACAGCCGCCGCAATAAATGCATTTCGCTCTGATTTACTCAGGTGACGAGGGCTCGTTCTAACAATCATGATACTACCTCGTGCGGAACACCCGACCAATTCTGGTCTCGAACGATGGCCTTACCCAAGCTAATTAGATCAGGGTAAGTTCGGTAGGGTCGAAGCTGCGAAGAAAAAGATTCCCATTTCGATCAGCTGTTACTGCGACCTTCTTGCCATCGATGCGAAGCTCGAGCGTCTCTTCAGAGGCGGTCACTTCTATACGTTTCTTTTGGTAAATTTCTTCTTGATAAATATTCATGAACGTTATGCCTTTATCATTAATCTGCAGGGAAAAATCATGTCTTGGAAGTTACGTTTAGCTCTATCAACTTTTCGTCTCCTTAGAAATCACAGAGCGGTATTTTCAGAACCCCTGCATAAACACAAGTTTCAAAGGTTCGTCAGAATCCGAAAAAGCACGGCACATTTATCCGCCTTATCTTAGTAAGATTCTAAGCTCGGCCAAACGTTCAGGTCTGAGGTGATTAGTGAACTTGCATAACACTGGATCACCACCCCGGTATTCGCATCCAGAAGAATCACCAACAAGGCGGCACAGCATCATTCTCGATTGAATTGGGGCAAGGTTTTCCATGTAGCTTCTCATCCCATTTATTGATCTTTCCAGCGCACTATCAGCCTTGTCTAATAGTAGATCATCTCGATTGAATTCAAATTCTAGGAGATGCAAGCAGCCTTGGTGAAAGTCGATCCAATGTTGTGCGCCCGGAACATTGCCACTTAACTCTGAGAGCAACACTCTGATGAGTTCCAAATCGTCCGGTGCAATCTCGGCGATATCTAGATCCAATAGAGCAACTACATTTTGCAATTTTAGCTCTGGGGCAACGCCATCTGGAAGCTCGGATGCTAAGAAATTAGTGTTGTCATCCACCACCGCACGCAACGATTCCGGTGCGCGCGACGACATGCGGGCGTAATTTTGAAGATTGTTTATTCGTAGGGATACACCAATGCGTTCCTCTACACTGACTGACGCAAGTCTACTTTTGGCTTGATCGGCTTGTGCAACAGCATCGGCAAATTCTCTGTCCCAATAGTCCAACTTGCCTTGATAGTAGTAACTTTCCCACCGGTCGGTATCTAGTTTTGCCAAAAGTGGGCAGTTTGTTCGCGCTGAAATGTCGGGTGGGCTGCGATCTCCAAAACCATTTTGACATCGGACCAATACTTCCGAATATTTCAGCCTATCGACACCGTCTTTGATCATTGATGGAGGGTTGACCGTCCAAATAAGAACAAAAGCGGCGGCTGCACCAGTCGCTCTTATGCCAAGCCTTTTTGCCCAGTCGATTTCCAGCGCTCCAGGGATAAGTGCCACCAATGCTCCGGCTACTAGGGCACAAATCAGGCGTGTAATGAACAGAAATACTTGAAACCTACTAGTGCTTTCGTCAATATCCACAAACAAAAGAACGAGAAATGTACCAAATAGTATTACGAGAAAGACTGTCGCGAATACGTATAATTGGGTAACAGATGCTTGCTGGTTTCCTTGTGTGAGTATCACTTCAGTAGGACTTAGTATGGGGTCCTCACCATCAACGTCAGGCAAATTCGTGTTGCTGGGTGTCTCTGGGGTATCATTCATTTTGCACACCCACACTAAATCCATCAAGCGCTTGATATTTATCGATGAACATTTCGTCTGTAATCTGCTCGCCGCTCATGACCCCTGCAACTGAATCGCCTACGAGATAGCCCCTAAGGTAGTCCCCCGCGATATTTTTGATACCCTCTGGACGTTGAATTTGGACATAGAAATTATTTTCTTGGCCGTTTGCAGTGTGAAAAAACTGATCCGCTAGGTTACTTGAGTACTCAACTACCATACTATTGCCGTTTGTATTTGGCTCTATGTCACTCCAGATCGCATCGGCTGTACCTGAGGGAGCGATCACGATGTTTAGATCGTAGTTTGGACTTACAGTTCCAAGAACGGTATTAGGGTCACTCGAAAAAACTACATCTGAACTTAGTCCCCGCTCTGAGAACGCATCAGCTATAGCCGTCCCAAATCGTTGCTCCTGTAAGGATTGAGTCGGAACAATGACTTGCACAGAAAGCTGTTCGGCCGGGGCTCCATCAATTGGCGGGCGGCATGGAGGGAAGAGGACGGCACCTGCCTCCGTAGCGACAAGAACTAGGAACAAAGCTGAACCCATTGGCTTCCAAAGTTTCATATTATCTCCCCTATTCAGTTTCTAAGTACAGCGATCGTCATTTATGAACAGTTCTACGGTAAAAAAATCTGATCTTGAAAAGCCTTGCACGAATATTTGATTAAGATGAGCATGTATCTTGTTCGGGCTGGCCTATAGTAATTTTTCTCGCCTTAAATCAACTTCCTTGCATCCACGAACCAGCCACGTGATTGAGCGATACGCAAGATTTCGGGTGTTTCTCCATCGAACGGATCAGAAGTTGCTTCGAATTCTAGAAGATCAGCTACTGTGTGGACTCCGATTTCGTTGAGAAGGCTTTCATATACTGGTCCAATTCCATTTATGGCCTGTACGCTGTCATCTGCCGTCCTTTTTGAATGTGTGCCTAGAGCAACCAAATTATCGGATGGTTCGACAAACAATCCTGCACCCGGAAAAGGCATATTCGAGGGTGGAACGGCATAGTAACAACCGTGCAAGAGTTCCATCAAAGCAATACTGGGCGGTCTAGTTTCGTCTTCACCTTCTAAGCCACCAAAATTCGCGTCTCCCATCCAAAAATCTTGACTGAGTATATCTGTAATAAATTTCGGTGTTCTATGAAATCCGACGAAATTCAGCCCATGAAGCAAACCCATTTTCGCATCGGACTCCAGAAACTCATATCCCTGTCTATAAATCCGGTTATTCGCCGGTTGAACTGGACTTCCTCGATTGAGATTTGATCTGAATATGTGGGCTGTCTGAGCAATTGCATCAGATGGCTGTGGGGGCGAGCGAAATTCATGGGACATATCATCTGGAAGCTCATGGCCTAACGGGCAGCCACCCTGAAACACGGGAAGGATTGGACTCTCGTCGCTGACTTGAGTTGTATCCGTTATTGGACATGCTGTTAGCTTATCGCGGCCAACAACCAATTCCTGAACGTTCCGTGGTATCGCCCGCCACAATTCCAAATTTACATGGATCCGCAGGAAAGACATGTATGTACCTCCTTTAAGCCAGCTTCTATCAGTAGTGCCCACCTCCATTGCCACCAAGCGTTCTTCAGGTGTCATGTTGTTGATGCCATCATGGAAATCGATCCAGCTTCGCTTGTCTTCTCTTCGAAAGCCAGAAAAAAAGTTGGCAAACTGGAGAGGCATTTTTTGATCGTTAATTGCCTTTTCAACTTCAACAATCGCCCTATTCACAGTCAACTCAGAGTTCCCTGTAAACTGGAGCGCTAGGTCCGACTGCGTAGAGTTTTGCTGACTTGGATCCAGTTGAGGATCGTTCGCATCACGCCACTTTAGCCTGTTAAATGGTGCTGCCGGATTTTTCGACCTTAAGTACTTTAATCGACGCGGTTGCTCAGATTTATTGACCAGAGCAGGTGAATGAATTTCATCATCGAAGAGTCGAGCACCAAAGCCAATCAATACCTCAAGATCCCCCCCATTAAGAACAACATCAGGATCGTGAGGTCTAAGCTCTTTTCGTAAGTCATTAACTTCACCTCGGCGCAAAGCCGATAGCATCGCCCACAAAGCCCCTATTGCGTCATGCACTTCGCCGGAACTCGCACCGCTCACTACGTTCAATTGTAGTAATCTAAAAGCTGGAGGCATGCCGCCCTGCCAATAGATGCCCTCCTGCATCATGCTACCCACCATTAAAGTTCACCAGTGCGATCACTCGTAATCATGTTTTCTGCGGGCATGGAGGTGCTTTCCTCGAAGTCCCTATAAAGGTCATTCCAGCTGTCACAATTGTTGCTACTGCTACAATCTGCCAGACTAGAAACCGAGACGATGTTGCGCGGTGACGTAATAACACCGTCTGCACTCGTCCGGAAATAGCAGGCCACCTTTACCAATTCCGCTAGTTGGTAACCATGTTCAATCCGTTCTTCCGTGTCCTTGTTGATCAAGTCACCCAAAACAAAACCTTGGCCTGGTGGAACTTCAATCACCAGCCGTTGCGACCGCTCTTGCCCCTCACCATCGCTTGGGCGAGAGCCTCTCTGATATTCGACCCAATCTTCTGGGATTGAATTTCCATCACCATCTAAAAGTGTCTCGTGTGCAAAGTTCCGGATATAAACACCGATAGGATCGTCAAACGCGATTGCAGATCCATTCCATACTTCTTGAATCATTCGACCAACCATGGTCGGATCACTGTTCCGGCAATCTACCGCTGCTTGAACTGTGCTCGCTATTGCTTCTGGGCCTGATAACATCACGTCTGCCCCGCCAATGTTCTGACCAATGGGTGACGCAGCTCGTACGAACAACGAAACCGCCGCCGCGAGCGAACTTACTGGCTTTGATAGAAATGCAATGGCTTTTTGCCCATTATTATAGGGGCTTAGAACAGGCTGATCGCCAGGACGCAATCTATTCATCATGCGATTGAATGCGGAAGAACGTTGAGCAATCGTCACACCTGCGGCAAAAGGGTTGAGGTTGCCATATACTTCTTGCCAATCAGCGGTATCTTCACCTGCGAACCGACCCAGTATTCTTAGCGTTTTCATCGGATGATGCCCCGCTAAGATTTCCCAGTATTTAGACAACTCTGTAGTAAATTCGACCCGTGTTAGCTTGCCTTCACTGTTTCTAACAGTGCGCCATTCGAGGTACTCGTCTTGCCCATAGGTTCGCCCCAAATCTCCATTTGGCGTCTTCCAGTCACAAAACTTCGCAGCCTTTTCATGTCCTAGGCAATTCTCGAGAATCTTGGGAAATCCGTCCCAGTCCACAACAGCTTCTCCGTCCTGCCAATCGTCACCTGCAACTAATTTGAAGTGATCAGAGAATGCAGTTCCTTGGGCCACTGTGACCAGATTTACAATTGCGTCATGCCAAGCCTTCTGTGCGTCAGATCCTAGGTCTGACAAGTTTCCTGGTTCCTTTAGCATCTATATTTCTCCCTCTAAAAATCGAATTTTCGCAATGAACTCTTTTTACAACATCGCTCATATGTCGAATAACCGTAGCACCCCTGAGGAGACGAGTGGCTGCAAAGTTTACAATAGTAGCGAAGCATACCTGCATTTCCCCGAAAAATACCGAAGAAAACCTCCAAGGCCGCTATGACGAAATGTTTTTTTGTGACGGTCGGATTGGTAAGAACCGATGGTCATGAACAGACTTAACTACCATTCGAGATTCGTATTCTCGAACTTCGATCCCCTCAAACGCACCAATGAGTCGGAAAATGAAATCTTTATATTCAGCTGCATCTCTAAATTTTGCAATGAACATGAAGTCTGCTCCGGATGAGACTATAAAACACTGTTGGATTTGAGGATTTCTTGAGCAGATAGCTTCGAGCTTTATATCTAAATCAATTACATCTTGCGCCAATTCCACGGAAAAAATACCTGTGATATCAAATCCCAATTTTTCTTCATCCAACAACGCTACACGTTGTAGGATAATGCCATCTTCAGTCAGTTTACGTGTACGTCTCAAACAGGATGTTGCAGATCGCCCTACAATTTCAGACATTTCTTCATGGCTGACAGAACTATCGTGTTGCAATGTATCCAATATTAGTAGGTCAATATCTGAGATGTTATTTACCATAGAACCCTCGATTTAGCGGAAAGCTGCGATATCCTTACGCCAAACGCAGCTTTCCTTCAATCTTGGAAAACTCTTCACCCATCTAAAGAGATAATTTTGGGCGAATTTTCTATAAACTATGACCTTTTGCGCATTCCGGGGTGATCCGGTCACCTGTTCCGATAGCATCCGGCCACCCGTACCGATTTAACCCGGCCACTCAAACCGGGGCATCCGGCCACCCCTGATTTGGGGATTTGGCGTCTGTTTTGAGGCAGTCTTTAACTGGCTACCTTGCCGTTCTTTTGAATGGGAGGTGGCACGATGCAGAGATTGTCGATGCGCAAGATACGGGAAGCCCTGCGGCTTCGAGAAGATGGATTGTCAGGGCGTCAGGTCGCGCAGAGCCTGTCGTTGGGACGTGCCACGGTGTCGGAGTATTTCCGGCGCGCGGACGTGGCTGGGTTGGGCTGGCCATTGCCCGATGATCTTTCAGATATTGATCTGGAGCAGCGCCTGTTTCCGCATCAACCTGGCGCGTCTACACGGGCGATCCCTCAACCTGATTGGTCTTACGTGCATGCGGAATTGCGGCGCAAGGGGGTGACACTGGCGTTGCTGTGGGAAGAGTATCGCAGCGTCTATCCCGATGGCTACGGATACAGCCGATACTGCGAACTCTACACTCGGTGGGAAGGACGCTTGTCGCCGGTAATGCGTCAGCGGCACCCTGCGGGCGAGCGGCTGTTTGTTGATTACGCAGGACACACTGTCGATGTCATCTGCCCTGAGACGGGCGAAGTGCGCACTGCACAGCTCTTCGTCGCGGCCCTTGGGGCGTCGAACCTCACTTATGTTGAGGCGACATGGACCCAAAGCCTGCCAGACTGGATCAGCAGCCACGTCCGTGCTTTTGCCTTTTTGGGTGGTGTGCCTGCGCAGGTCGTCCCGGACAATCTGAAGGCTGCGGTGATCAAGGCCTGTTTCCATGATCCCGCGATCAATCGCACCTATTGGGATATGGCGGCGCATTACGATACCGCTGTCGTGCCTGCGCGGCCTCGCAAACCGAAGGACAAGGCGAAGGTCGAGGGCGCGGTGCTGTTGGCCGAGCGCTGGATACTGGCCCGCCTGCACAACCAGACATTCTTCAGCTTGGATAAGCTAAACGCGGCGATCAGGCCCCTGCGCGATCAGTTGAACAACAAAGTCACCCGTCATCTTCCCCCCCTTGATCGCGCTCCACAATGAGAACGGCGGAGGAATACTCGTCCACGGTAGCGGGGTCGTTGTGATGTCGCGGGCGGCGTAAAAGTCGGCCACTTTCGCCCTTTCGTTGATGGGAGGGCTGGGGATTTTCGCCGTGGAATTATATTTGAAGGTTCGTCGCGCCCATTTTCAGGACGGGTTGCGACTGGATCGAGCGACGTGAGAACGTCATTGCACTTGGCCCATCCGGCACGGGCAAAACTCATGTCGCCCTCGGGCTGGGTCTGGCCGCTTGCCAAAAGGGCATGCCTGTCGCCTTTGTGACGGCCGCCGCACTGGTCAATGAGATGATGGAGGCACGCGACGAGAAGCGCCTGCTGCGATTGCAGCGTCAGCTCACAAAGGTCAGCCTCTTGATCATTGATGAACTGGGCTTTGTGCCGCAATGCCATTCCTCGCGGTACTCTTCGTTTTCTTAATCCTTGTGACTTATGTGCCGTGGATTTCGACGGTCTTGCCGAATACGTTCATGGGGCCGGAAATCATTACGAACTAGATGTAGCAATGCGGGCAAGAAACGGCGGTGCCAGTCTTGACATCGCCGTTTTTCTTTTAACTTTTGCGAAATCGAACTTACCGTCTTCGCCAAGCGAAGCAGCCATTCATACAGACTGCAGCATTGGTCAATATGGGCTCTTTTGGGACATTCGCCGCACATTGACCGAACGGCCACTGTTGCGGAAAGCATGATTTTTGCACCAACTGGAGTTGACCATAATAACAAGGGCTAAGCTTGAATATTGACGATTTGTGAGGACACTGAATGCCGAGGTGGCTAACCACCAAGAACTGTCCGATGGGTGCTAATGAAACACAATTGGGAAGAGTAAAAGCAATACTGAAGAAAGGAGCGTCGCGTTTTTATTGGAAGGTCAAAAGTCGACCCAAAACTTCACCTTCTGACAATCGGTTGAAGTCGATTTGTTAGGCAAATCTCTCCACGACCTCTCGAACTGCAGCTTGATGGACTATTGAATCATCCGCTGATCGAACTCCAATGTTGACTTCAACCATATAGTTTTTCCCCAAAGCCCAAGGATGTGCTCAATTTCTCCGTCAGCAAACACTTCAATCCCAGTGGACTTTTCCAACTGAAGGAGACCAAGGAGAATTTCTTCTCTGGCCGCTATGGAAAACGGGCCGGGGCGCTGAACACCATTTCTCCGAACAGGCCACCTGCGTGCTTCATCGTTCCGCACTTCAGCAAGCCAATTCCTGAATTCAAGAAATGGCTCCAGCTGTGCATGACCAGCGTCGACCAGCTTTATTGCGGAATGGTCTTTCCGAACAACCGTGCAGGTCCAGCAACCAAAGCGACCACTACCACATGGTGGTGAATTCGGTAATTTTATTACGGGGCATTCACCCGACGCATCCCGATAAAGCCGCTCAATTTCGGGCGCATCTATGGATACAGGGACTCCAAGAAGGAAAATTGTGTCCCAAACATCGGAGATATTATGATCCAATATCGGAAGAAAAATCGAAGCCGATGATCCTCCTTGTTTTTGCCAGTAATCGTCCCCATTCTTTTTGATTGAACGTTTACGTTGCTGGCTTTCATCACGCCGACTTCCCAAAACAACTACAGCGTCTTCGGCGCCGAATGTCTTTATGAACCTCGTAACCGGATTTATTCTCAGGGCTTTGGTGCACCATCGAAAGTGGTTAGTCGGGGTGGGGTATCCGCGCCCAGCAACCTTGGCAAAAAACCGGTCCTCCAACGGTGCTCGAAGAATATCGATAGAAACATCCATACCCAACGCTGTTGTTTCTTGGTCAATTTTTAGAAGGGTTCGTTTGACATATTCGTCAATAACCGGATTTTCGACGCCAGTGTCGCAATAAATCAAAGATACAGCTCTCGGTTTCTTGTGTACTTTCTTCAAGGCGGCGAGAAATATTTTTAGGGTCGCAGTCGAATCTTTGCCTCCGGAATAGGCAATAATCCAGTGTTTTTCGGAATTCTCTTCGATGGCCCGCTTGGTACGTTCGATAGCTGGCAATATTTGGTCAGTCATTTTCGAAGTACGCTTTCACTTTGTCAGAGTGAAATTTCCGAATTATGTCAATTTGACCATCACTGATCTCCTTGTGGAGTGCTGTGAGTTTCCAAGAAATAGGCCACGTTGCTGCGGCAATGAGAGAAAATACGACGACTCCACTCAATGCTCCTTGAGAAGAGAAGATGAAGTGATGCAATATCGAATAAACAGCAAACAAAATTGAGATTGCTTTTAAATCGGCGGTCGATGTCCATAACAAACCATTGAAATAGGCCCGCTTGGACTGAGTCTTAAGGCTTTCCTCAGAATCTACAATTCTGTAGAATAGCATTTTGACATTTGACCACTCGGACTTTTGTTGATCAGTATCATCTCCAGCAATATCTGTTATTCCGTGTATAATGTTTAACTTCACATCAGCATGATTTCTTCGGTTGGCCCAATCCCGCAGAGGAGTGACGTAATAGATCACTCCTGCAATGATGGCCGGCAGCGTCTTGGCTAAGTCAGACAGTGATTTAGGGGCGTCAAACTTCCATTCCCCCGTCCATTTGCCAAGCAAACCCCAAAAGAAGACGATAATGATGCCGGGGACGAGCAGGCGTAAATACTTCAATGTTTCGAGGGACAATGAAAAAACCTTATGAAACCAACGGCACACCTCAAAAAGATGGGCGTTCCTGCCTTCGACGATACGCCCAAGAGTTGAATTTGACCATAGGTGAAATTTATTGAGGTTGAATGTATAACGACGCTGAAAGGTACCCGATGACTGAAGCGAACATCAGCGTAATATAGATCACACGAACACCAAAGATTTGTCGGCTAGAACGCTCAGGAAGAACTTAGGTGTAGTGGTTCAGATGTGATCTGACAGTTGGCCGTTTTCCAGGTCTAAGCTCCGGTATCCGAGTTCTTCCTTGGGCGACCATTCTTACACCATTTGACCCGCCCATTCTGAAGAAAAAAATGGCAACCGCATGCATTCCTCTGATGAACCGATGGAGTCAAGGTTGGCCTTAACCACGCATCATTTGCCACCCCCCACCTTGGCCGCCGAGCTGGGTTCAACGACAACGAAATCTGTTTGCCGCATCCCCCAGGGCAACGCATACAAGCCCATTTCGACACTTCCCCTGAGCGAACAACAACCAAGTCTCCTCTACTGATGCTCCCATCATCTGGGAACGCTTCTTGTTGAACCACGACAAAATCTGTTTTCAGCAACCTCAGCCACTGAAGCATCCTGATCAATTTGACTTGCATAGCCTTAACCCACCAACCCTAAAAAGGGCTCCACGTCGGCGCGACCAAGCACATCAGTTTGGCCACACACGGGACATTCAGGATTGAGCGAAGGGATGGGAAACCTATCGTCTTGGGCATGGAACCTGCGGACGCGATGTGGAGTCATACCATGTGGGCTCTGAAACAAAGTAAGTGCGGCAACAAGCTCGTTTACTGCCATGCAGGCCACTTCAGTGGTAAAGGTCACAACTGCGGGTGAGGGATCACCGCCACCTAAGACGTATGCCTCTTCTTTCAGCTTGTGAAAACTGTCAGGGTCATCACGCTCAAGCGCTTCATCTGCCGCCTTCTGAGGATCCATCACCCCATGACACATTAAGCATTGATGCCCTTCAACGAAGGTTGTTACGCGACCAAACACATCGACGTGGCCGTCTTCATGGCGTTTCATGCGTAGACCCAAATCGATCAAAGGAATGCCGTAAAAACGAGCCAAACGATTCAAAAAGATTCGACCTGAGTGATCATCCGTCGCACCAAATACAACGTCGCAAGACTTCAATGCATCACGAGAATCTTGTGAACCGGCCCATGATTGCATTGTGACCACCTTTGGCCCCAGGTCAGTTTCAGTCGCCATACGAGCAATATTATCGACTTTAGTGAGCTTTTCTTTCACGTCACCAAGGCGTGCACCGTGAACACGATTGAGATTGCTCAACTTTAGGACATCTTTGTCCATAACTAAGATGTGCCCGACGCCCAACCGGATCAAAAGCGCTGCAACAGCACTACCCGTTGCACCTGCTCCGACCACGCCTATGCGAAGTTGACTAACCGCATCGTTGAAAGAAGATCCGAACAAGCGTGCCTGTCGATCAAGTACACTGTTATCAGCGGTATCAAGTGACAAGCCCTTCAAAAACTGAACTTTTGATCCAATAGACGTCACGCGCTCGATGTCACGACATCCACCATCAGGAGTCCATAAACGTACAGCGATACTACGGTCCCCATCGATGACGATGCTCAGAAGGCCTTTGACCCCTTTAACAAACGCCGTACGGGCGAGGTCCTCCTCGTTTTTGTTATCCTGACTTGAAAACCGGGCAACGCCACGCGGATGGGTATGCACCAATGCTGGAATGAGGCCTGCTGACTTGGCCTCAGACAGAAGCCGCATAAATCCGCCCGTCGACCAAGTCACATGACTCGCTGACGAGCTGACTTTCTCTTTTTCAGCGATCGGGACAAATTTGTGGGACACAACACGCAAACGAGGTGTCCCAAACCAAGGGTCGGCCGTAATTTCTGAACTTCCAAATAACATATACGCGGAGGCTTCAGCCCCATCAGACGTGTCCAATAGCCTTTCGATCAGTTCAAAATGTGCGGAATGTAGGACTGCATCCAGTTCAAGTTTATGCATGGCCTTTCTCCAATGCACACCGAGCGCGTGTCACCATCGTATGCAATCCATCAACCCCCGGACGCCAGGCTGTGCTATGACGCGACCAGCGTTGCCATGTGCGATTGCCAAAGACATGAGGTACATTTGCACACCGTGCCTCTGCGTCTGTCTTCTTTAACTTGAGCCATGGATCGACAAAAAACATATCTGGACGGGCATCCGGATAACCGCGTGGCAATAGGATCAGCAAGTCGGCGGTATCACTGTCATAGGCATTTTCTGGAAGTGGAAAATCCTTGATGATAACGCCAGCTTGCCCACCGTGAGTTTGAAATTCATACGAAAACCCCTCTGTTTCTAGATATTCGCGATCCTTAGGTGGGAGGGGCTTAAGCCCCTCCGTCGTTTCCGCCATCACGGTGATGAAACGCTCGACGCCGCGTTCACCCAAGTTGATAACAGCACAGTCTTCGATCAATTCATCGTGGCCCTTGCCTCCAGGCACCTCCATGTAAAGATCATATCCGGCGGGCAGAGATGCCAATTTTTTAAGAACGAAGCCGCTGATGAGCGATTTGCCCCATTCCAAGTCACGATGATCGATTTTGAATTTAAAGCTACGATCGGTCATGAAGTAGATGACCTTTTCTGTACCACGCCCGCGAAGATCGAATGGCTCATCGAGGCTGATGTCTTCAAAATCGCCATTGCCCAAGACGGCAACCAAGCCATGCTCTTCTACAGGATGTGCCCCAACAGCCTCCAGAATTTGACGGCCCAGCAGAATAGGATCATCAAGTTTGATCTTCGTGGTTTTCAAAGTTTCGTCTGCAACGTCAACACGGTACTTGCGTGCCTTATGCAAAGGACGATGACCGCGTACAGCGTCACCGATATCGTCGAACTCCATGATTGGAGAATTGTTGTTTTCGTCTGCCATCTGAATGACCCTTTATGTTATGCACGAACTGCCTGTCCCTGCTTGCAATGGGTCAATCGACTCAAACTCCGAGAGTCGGTAAAAATTAATTAAGGTTCTTCTTACGCACCGTACCGGCAGGTAATTTACCGCAAACAAAGTAGTTTGAGCAGTTTGGGCAACGATCACTTGGTTTGGCTTCAAACCGACCTTGATGAAAGGCCGTACCTAAATCGTTCAATTTCGCGATCTTATTTTTAGCTACCGTGGAAGTGAGTTCCACTGGGTAGAGGTCATGGCTTGTTAGGAACAACATCTCAGCACCAGACGCATTTGCATCATTCTGTGAAGCCAAGAACAGCATACAAATTTCAAGGTTATCGAGAGGTTTACGCTGCATGCGGCCCGTTCTAACCCGTCTCAGGGTCTTTGACATGGTTCCAATAACGTGGGCTTCGTCAGGGCACAAAACGACGTAGCAATCGCCGAAGTGATATTCTAATTTTGGCGGATCAACACTTTGTAAACCTGCATGTTTCGCGATGAAAAACTGACTCAGGTCAAGAGCAATCAACTTATAGTCGTCGCAGTACGGATTCTCTGTCGGGCCTTCTTCTACCCATGCCTGTTCAAAGTGGCCCGCGACGCTAGACCAAGCAAGAGCAGTCCCATGCATAGTCTTGACCATCTCTACAAATTTTTGGACAGCGTTATGCATGAGCATGAACGGTGTTTCCCGACGCCGCCCACCGAGCTTCATAACATGGGTATAGAAGACCTTCCTCGGACAAGCCGTATATTGATCTGGAATTGCAGGATACATTTCTAATGGTGTATCAAAATTTACCCCAATTGGGACGGCGTTACTCGATGGTCGGGCAGTTGTGCCATCGACAAGGGGTCTTTCAATCGTGTTACCCAGCAGGGCTAGGAATGGAGACGAAGGCCGATTTCGCCCTGAAGCATTGCCTTTCGCGATCGTTTCAGTCGCCGCATAAAGATAGAGTTGGTCCTCAGCGCGAGACATCGCCACAAAAAACAAACATTCTTGTTCTTCTTCATGTCCTTCTCGCAAAGCATCGATCCCCGGACCAGCAACACCCTCAATCATGCCATCAGGTGGGTTTAGCGGCTTAGTAAATCCGCCAAACCCGATTGGGATCGAGTCCTTTGTCAGGCTCGGAACATGGACAACAGGGAATTCTAACCCTTTGCTGCCGTGCATCGTCATCAGGCGTACCGCATCTACCTCCTGCGCCGCATCAGGTAACTGGCGTAGGTCACGATCATCTGCCAACAACGCGATACGCCGAACATGATTCATCAATCGCTGGATGGGATATCCATCCCCCTCTCTTGGAAAGGTCCGCAAAAAGTTCATAAATTGCCAAATGGCGATTGACGCATTCCTATTAGTTGCAGTGGTTCCAATTGCCAGAGCAGCAAGGTGACGCGTGTCATCTAGAAGAACCTTAGTCAGAAGGTCCCAAGGATCTGTCGCGGCCCCGATGTCTCTGAAGATTGCTTGAAGTTTTTCAAAGCCAGCGCGACCTGTAGGGGAAAGCGCCAGGTCGGTCGTATCAAACTCAGGCCATAAACCTAGACGATCAATTTTAGCCTCCCGCATCGCCAAAACGATCGCCTCGACATCGTTGAGTTCCATCTCGAACGATTTCATGCAGGCAACTTTGACCAAACCCATGGGTCGTGCCTCAACCGCAAGTGAGAGCAGTGACATTAGTTCACGTATTTCATCACGTTCAAACAATGGCCCCAAGAAAAGGACGGGAATCCCGCGCTCCTCCAGGCCGGCGGCAAGAGCCGCCAACCGCTCATTTCCTTTGCACAGAACTGCTTGATCTTGGAAAGACACACCAGCTTGATGAACATCGTGGATTGATTTAGCCAAGACCTCGATTTCATCATGCTTGTTACGTGCACGGATGAACTGAGGTTTTGCTTCAAGAGCGCCGCGTGCTGCATCGACTTTGAATGATGCCGGAGCGTTGCGCATTCCTGAGCGCGCAAAGGTCTCGAAAGTCTTGCAGATCTCATCGCTTGATCGATAGTTTGTCGTGAGCTCTGCACGTGCGCCGTTGGGGAAATCTTCCGCATCAAATCGTATCATATTATACGATGACGCACCTCGAAATCTGTAGATCGATTGTTTCGCATCACCCACAGCCCACAGGTTATCTCCGTTCCCCACGACGGCTTTCAGCAATCGAACACTGGCCCGGTTTACGTCCTGATATTCATCGACCAAGACGTGATCATATTCAGATTGAATCAAGCCGCGTGCGATTGGGTCGCTTTCAAACAGCCCTACCGGTAGTGCCACCAGATCTCCAAAGTCTAGCTTGTTTCGCTGTTTTTTTAGACGCTCGTACACTTCGTAAACCTGTGCAACTTCCTCGCAAATAAGTGCTGACTTTTTACGAACTTCGTCCGACGGGTCGATCTCATCCGCCATCGCAGTTGCTAAATCAGCGTACTTTTGAGCATCAACAACCTCGTCCTTTGCACGTGAAATGGCTGATAAAATGGAACGTAGCTTGTCTGTTGGATCCCAAAGGTCGCGAAAATGGGTCAAATCTAGATGCGCATACTCAATTTCGAGTAGCTCGATCGCTTCAGTTTGATCCATCATCCCGGGGTTATCCGGCAATCCGAGTTTATTATAAAACCGTCGGATCAGGTCCAAGCCAAACGAATGAAACGTGCCCACCCACATCTTGCCTGCGGCCTCGGGCCAAGCCGAGGTGATGCGTTCCAACATCTCTCCGGCAGCCTTATTGGAATACGTCAAAACGAGCAGTCGTTCGGGGTCTGCGCCTTCGTCACGCAATGACGCAATGCGGCCAACTAGCGTCTGTGTTTTTCCCGTCCCCGGGCCTGCTTCAAGTAGGAAGGGAGATCCGCGATGTTCTGCAGCCCTTTCTTGAATGGTATTGAGAGGCTTTAGTGTTGATATTTTCGCTACAAACGGGGGGCGCTCTGGAAGTAGAATAGCATCCATGATCTGCATCGCCACGACTTCAAATGGAATGCCAAGCTCATCCGAAATATCAGACGCCGACTTAAGATCGTTGAGGTGCAACCTCCTGGCAGATGACCTCGGAAAAAGCAATTCGCGTGCAATCAGATCCATTTGGACTTCGCGCCGTTGCCTGCGTCCGTAGTCAACAACACGTTCTACACCAACAGACGCTACCTCTGTTGGGCGCAAAGGGTCCGGTTCGACTTCTGTGTCAGTATGAACTTGGCCTCCAAATTCCATGTGGCCAACTTCATGCGCTACATGGAATGCATCTCGGAAAATGTCACCGGTATCAGCGTAAACAAGCACATCAAGATCTGTGTCAAAGTACGCGTGACATCCCTTTAGAGGATCACTGCCCGGTCTAGCTTTCTGAACTTCAACATCGTGATTTCCGCAAATGTCGACTGCAGCAAGCGCGATGCCCATCAAGTCAGATGGATCAACGCCAGTAGCAATGATCGTTCTATGTAGCTCGTCGGCCCGCTGCCTGCCCCGCTCAATCGGGTCCATTTTCGTAACCGCCGTCATAGAGCCGCGCCATCTGGACCTCATCGAGGTCCAAACTCGCGACAAAATCCGTAAATGATGTCTTCTCCATTTCCCCGGGCTTACCCGCAGCCTTCATAGAAAGACCAGTTGGGATACTCGTTGGCATGCACAGATAGGCCAAGAGTTGTGCTTTGCCGATTGAAGCAGCAGAGGCGGTTCGTCGGACAAGCGACTGAGGAAGCGTTTCTGGCGCGAAATTCCGATCTCTGAATGCAGCGATTACGGCGCGTGGGAAACCCAATTTTCTTGCAATTTCTTTGGCATTCTCACCGCTCAAAGCGTCTCTAACCTGTGATGCGTCTGCTATGTTTGCTTCAACATCTAGATCTGTATCAGACAACGGAGATGCAAGCAGCTCAAGCTCAAGCGACAGCCCAACGAGGTCCGAGGCGAACTGCGGGTATTGCGCAAGGTAGGCATCAAGCGTTGCTTTGGATTGATCTTCCTCAATGGAGAAAGAACGCAGGACATCCTCTTTTGAAAGTGTCTCTGACATCATTATTCCTCCCCTAACATTTTTTTGATTTTGGAACGCGCCGATTTGAGGCGGTTTTGAACAGTCTTTGGTGTGCATCCCAGGATTGATGAAATTGATACGACGGATGGATCATTCGACTCAATTGGGTATTGCTTCATCATGTACAGCATAACCTCCCTTTCTTTCTCTGGGAGTTGGCCAATCGCGCGTAATGACTCTTTCAGGTAAATTTTTTCTTCGTTTTCAACAAATGCATCGTTAGCCAACTTTGTGAGAGCAACTTTGACCTCGGCCGTCAGACGCTCCTCTTCATCATCAGTTGTCATGGAAACACGCTTTGCAGCATGACCCATAACCGAACGCCATGCATCTATCCGATCAAACTTTATGGCCTGATCAAAACTGACTTCGTAGTAATCTAAATCTTCATCATAGTCAGCTTGATCGTTAGCAATCAGGGCTCCAAGATTATCCAAGACCATGTCTTCCATTTGAAGCTGGTTTGAGTCTTCAGTGCCATCTCGGCCAGGTATGTACCAAGGAAAGGATCTTTGGATGCGGTTCCACAAGACTAAGAAGAGCTTGTCAAACAGAGCGCGATTGTTGTGAGCTTTGGTTTCCCTCATCATGAAGACGAGGACTTCAGACACAACATAGTCGGGGGAAGATCTGTCATTGATCTCCGCGCGTTCCAAAAGATTAGCATAGCCGTGGGCTTTTGCGCGTTGGATTTGCTCGACGGTGGGCGCACGTCGTGTCTGAACGTGACCTGAAAGGGTTTTCTTACGGAGCGGCGGCAACTCGTCGAACTCGGTCATTACTAGATCTTCAATACCTTTGGTTGAATGAGTCCACTGTGATGCAATCTGTTGCCAATCTCCATGGCATATTTCAAAAATGGAAAAATCTGCAGTTACAATGCTTTGAATGCTGGTCCGCTTACATCCAACATAAGCAGCCATATTGGATCTGCAGCGAAGGACCGGAATCCGCCCGACGTGTCGAAGCTATTGGCACAAACTCACATGCTTCAGGACACTTCTTGAAAACCGGCAATTGAAGAGCCCAAGCAGATCGATGGGGAGAAAAACCGTCTCAACTGCCAAAAGTTGCGGTCTTACCCGACATAAGTTGCGTTTCTCGCCGGACAAGTTGCGATTCACGCCGGACGGCACAACAAACAGGCAAAAAAAGAGCCACGTAGAATTCGAGGCTACGGGCAACCACCGGGAAAACTGCCCCCTTCCCGTCACAAGCCCAGAAACCGTGACTTGCTCCACAGGATCTAATCCTTTCGTTCCAAAGACGTTTTAGGGTAGAAATCGCAAGTTATTTGTCAAAATGCTGCAACTCGACGTCAACAAGTGTCACCTTATCTGTCGTTCCACAGTAACTTCTGAAATGACATGTAACGTGAAACTTTTTGACGCTTAGTTAACAGTTTTTGACATCTAGTCTGCAATTTTGCTTAACGAGGATCCGGAATGCATATTTTTCAATGCAAACTGATTGCGCTCAGCAAGCTCATCTGATGATTGCTAATTTACCAAAGTGAATTGTCCTTTTGCGTAACTCAGTGAAGCGGTCCCTTCCAAAGGGAGCGATTACTGGTTTAAATCCAATCTAGGACGCGATTCTGTCACAAAGGGCACAAGGTGGAAGAACTTTTTCAAAACGCCCTTTTGACGCACATTTTGTCTGCTTGTCTTGGGTTTGCCACTTCATTCTGTTTTTGGTGGCTTCTCAACCACAAGTGGATTCCGCAAGTAACTTTTGCCGACGAACTTGCAAGATATGAGATCGAAGATCAAAGAACTATATATCTCTCTGCATTTGAGAACTCCGGTAAGCGCGATGTCTTGGACGTTTCAGTTTTAACCCGTGTTGGGATCAAGAACTTTAATGGTGCGAGCGGGTGGATATTCTTCAGTATAAAAACAAACGCAAATCAGATTCCGATACTAAGGCGACACAGCCCGCGCCGCCACAACTGACGAAGTGAAGGATCTGCGTCGCGAAGCCCGTGATCTGAAGGAAGTCGTGGCTGAGCAAACGCTCGAACTCCGCCTGCTCAAAAAAGCATGACATGGGATGGGGACGGCCGCGAATGAGGTATCCTGCATCTTAGAAGTTGGAGATCATCCGGCTGGTCGAAGACAGCCACCTGTCGGCCCGCCTGACGCTCGCCAAACTGGGAATCCCTCGCACCACATTCTATCGCTGGTACGACAGGTATCTGCAGCGTGGCGAGGCCGGGC
>JBDWVP010000037.1:0-2671 GCA_039983935.1 Roseobacter sp.
CACACAAACCATTCGCAATGATCGGATGATCCCCCATCGTGCGCCATGACAACCTATCCCAGTCTTTAGCCAACGGAGCGTCCTTGCGACAAACCAGACCAAAGGCATCACTAAACAACTCAGTCCGACGCATCCCTTCGACCTCAGAAAGTGAGCCAATCCCGATATCGGCCCGTTCGCGGTCCAGTTCACGCGCAATGGTCACCGAGTCCATGTCACGCAGGTCGATCTGTATTTTAGGGTACTTCTGTGCGAACCTGAAAATCACCGGAGGCAGTACGGTCGTTGCCACCGATGGCGTTACAGCCAACCTCAGATAACCAAGCTCAGAACGCGACAGTCCCTCGATCACCGACACCGTGTTTTCGAAATGGGCTACTTCGCGGCGTGCCTCAGCCAGAATGAGTTCTCCCAGCGGCGTTAGGCGGGACTTGCGGGCGGTCTCAAAAAGAGCAGAACCAACATGCTCTTCAAACTGCTTCAACATCATAGAAACAGCAGATGGGGTACGCCCAAGCGTCTCTGCCGCATCTGACAAGCTCCCGTGAGAAGCAACCGTTGTAAAACACCTGAGCATCTCAATCCTAATTACCAACTTAAGATTCCCTGAACTAAATTAAACTAGATCTAGTTTGCCTTGAATTAGCACTCATGACCATATGGCAATTACTGGTATTGCTATCAAAGGAGCGGCATCAAACCGCGAAAGGTCCAAATACTTCCTAGCGAAAGGACCAACGCATGATTTCGCGTTAGAAAAAGGATGTATTAACGCGGTGACTGATTTCTGGCTAACAAACAACGAGAGTTCAATGCTGATCTGTTGTCAACTTTTGCGGAGATCGGTTGTTATTTTGTGGATTACCGTCGGACCGCCGTTGTACTTTTTTTGAGGCTATTTCTTTGGTGAGACGCTTAGAAAAAAGAATGAACTCTGAATTTTTAACAATCAAGTATCTTTTGAAAGCGGCCTGAGATCTTGCGCCTTGGCTATGGATGCCAGAAATGCCGATAACTTGAAGATGAAGTCAGGCGTTGCGCGCTTTTATAATCGCTAAGCGATGTGTAGAGATGAGAAAAAGTCTGAGGAACCAAGATGGATTACGCCGAACTTACCAAAGCCTTTGGGGCCTTCTTTGCGATTATGAACCCATTTGTAAATTTGCCTATTTTTCTTGCGTTGACGACGGGATTTACGGTCGCACAACAACGTACTTTGGCTTTAAAGATCACAATCTTTTCGGGCATTATGTGCTTGATTATTTTGTTTGCGGGTCAAAAGATCATCGGCTTCTTTGGCATTACCGTTGATCAATTTCGGATCGCAGGAGGTATTGTGCTGGCACACATCGCGTGGTCCATGTTGAACGGGAATAGCATTGCATCCCACCACGGAAACGAAAATGAGCAGGATCACATACAGGATCTTTCTGGTCTTGCATTTTACCCCATCACCTTCCCGATGATTGTTGGTCCTGGTACTATTGCGACGCTGATTATCTACGCTGGGCACTCAACAGGAGTTACCGATCTGGTTCTAATTGGGGGTGTTGTGGCAATAATCTTGGCGATGCTGTTTGTCGTGCTGTTTTTTGCATCGTTCTTCGGCAAGGTTCTGAGCGACACAATGCGCGTTATCATGACCAGATTGATGGGTATGATCCTATTGGCAATCGCAGTTGAAATGATGGTGGCAGGTGCAAAAGCTGTCCTGCCTGGATTAGCATAGGAATCCAAGATGAGTTTTTTCGATCCAGACAATCATAACAAATCGGCAGATCATAAGCGCCTCTTTGCGTTGTGCGAGATAGCCTACACAGTGGTCGACTTTTCGGCTGCCGCCTTATTCGTGATTGGGAGCTTGCTGTTCTTTAGCGAAAGCACGACCTATGTTGCAACCTGGCTGTTTGTCATTGGCTCCGTGCTGTTTGGTATGCGTCCGACGATCAAGCTATACCGCGAAATTGGATATCTAAGGCTTGGTAACTACGACGAAATCACCAAGGAATAAGGTGTCTCGTTCATGAGTTGCACCAATTGCAAAGCTATTCTTCCGGCACCGTAAACTTAATGTGCATTTGCAATGCAATGTGCGAGTGAAACGTACGACCAGCTCTAATCGCCTACGTGGTATGGCTGCATTTCAGGTCTCAGCTCAGTTTGCGCATGGTCGAAGATCTGTTGGCTGAACGCGGGATCGCCGTGTCGCACCAGACCATCCGCCTTTGGGCAGAAAAGTTTGGTCGCGAGTTTGCGGGGAAGATACGTTTTCGCTCAGCTGGTGATTTCGATGACAAGTGGCGTCTTGATGAAGTGGTGATCACGGTACGTGGCAAGAAACATTGGCTCTGGCGGGCGGTTGATCAGAACGGTTTCGTTCTGGATGGGTATTGTCACGTTAATTAGCCAAGCGAGGTGAGCCGCCGGCTTTGACGTTAATCAGGCGATATATGCTGCGGCATTCCATGCATCGAATGCTTCCATTCGGTGGTAGCGGATAGTGATGGCTGAACGACGACGGGATGGGACTGAGAAACAATTGCGAGTGGCAGAATGAACGGCGACAAAACGTTGCAACCCACCAGGCGACCTGAAGCCCTGCATCGTTCTTTCTCGTTTCCGAAAAGGGAGATGACTGTTCTCCGCACGGTTGTTCAGTCCCTTGTGCGAC
>JBDWVP010000038.1:0-4949 GCA_039983935.1 Roseobacter sp.
CACACAAACCATTCGCAATGATCGGATGATCCCCCATCGTGCGCCATGACAACCTATCCCAGTCTTTAGCCAACGGAGCGTCCTTGCGACAAACCAGACCAAAGGCATCACTAAACAACTCAGTCCGACGCATCCCTTCGATTACACGAGGAAGGAATCCAAGTAGATCAAGCCATCTTGCAACGCTACATACCCGGCAACTTCATCTGAATGGGCTATTTCGGCGTTGGCAGATTGCTCCTCCTCTACGAACAAAGAAACGCTGCTGGAATCCAAGGCACTTAAACGTAGCGTCGACGTATCTCCACCATCCGTGCTTTGCATGTCCGCGATCAAAACTGGGGCGTCGGAAAACGGCTGATTAAACACAAAGGTGTCTGCGTTTTCGTCGACTTGGTCATCGGTGCGTACGACCTCAAGCCCATTTGCGGCCCCGCTTTCGATCGCAATCCACGAAACAGTTTCAGCCACATGGGCGCCACCGGCCTCCTCTTCTTCGAGTTGAACGCGAAAATCTTGATCCGTCACGTTGCGGATACGCGTTCCGACGGCGTCGGCTTCATTGACAGAGCTGACCTCGGTAAAGACAACAGCATCATCCAACGTTTCACCAAAAGAAACCACAGAAAACCCGGTTCCGATTGTCGCTGTGGATGCAACGATTGTTTGGCCAGAATTCAATGTATGAGACCCCTCGGACATCGCGAGCCAACCAACATTTTCGACACCATGAAGACCATCAAGATAATCCCATTCATCAATCTGGAATTCGAATCCAGTGTCAGTGACATTGCGCAGGCGTGTGGTCACTTGATCGGCGTCATTACGCGTCACCGGACCTAAAACGACAACAGCATTCTCGATAACTGCGTCAAAAGAGATACTATGCCACTGATCCGCGCTCGTTTGCCCAACAGTAGCAACACCGCTCTGACCGATTGCTCCATTTGCGACAACTTCGTCGACGCCCTGCACCGTCACAGTCACATCCGCACCCGATACGCCGCCATCGCCGTCCACAACGGTATAGGTAAAGGTATCCGTCCCATTTTGACCGGTATTCAACGCGGTAAAAACACCATTTTGATCATAAGAAAGAGTTTGATCCGCGTTCAACGTCACAAGCGCACCAGAGTCGAGTGCGACTGTTTGGCCAACTGAAATCGTTTGGCCTTCTATTTCGCTAATCTCCAGAAGATCGCCATCAACGTCAGTGTCATTGGCCAGAACATCAATCAACAATGGTGCGTCCTCTGCCACACTCACCGCGTCATTCTGCCCGTCAGGCGCCGAATTCGGTTGCTCGTCCGAATACAAAAGCCCCCCTGTCAGAGCCACAATACCGACCGATTCCGTGGTGTGGAAGAGTTCAGCGTCATTGGATTGTTCTTCTTGAATGAACAGCGACACACCGTCTTGGTCCAGCGCGGCCAATCGAGTTGTGGACGTGTCTTCACCATCCGCTGTCTGCATGTCGGCCAGCACCACAGGAGCTGCCGCAAACGCAGAGGCAAAACGATAACTAGACGTGGTTAGACGTACTTCATCAGGCGTGACAAAGGCCTCGAATAAAGCATTTTGTCCGGCTTCGATGGCGATCCACGAAATAGTTTCAGCACTGGGAACACCACCTGCTTCTTCTTGTTGGATTTGCGCTTGAAAACCTTGCCCCGTCACCCCCTGAATACGTGCCGCGACAGCATTGGGCGCGTTCGACGAACTGATTTCCGCCAATACGACGGCATCATTTAACGTCTCACCAAAATTCACTGCCGTAAAACTGCCATCAACGGACGCATTTGCGGCAACGATAGTTTCGCCACTGCTTAAAACATGTGAGCCTTCCGAGACGGCCAACCATCCGATATCTTCTGCGCCGTGGAACCCGTCCTGATAATCCCATTCGTCGATCTGGAATTCAAACCCAGTGTCCGTCACATTTCGAACCCGCGTTGTCAGAGGCGCGTCATCAAAGTTTGTCGCAGGCCCCATAACGACCACCGCATTTGAAATCGAGGCTGCAAATGACACCTGATGCCATTGGTTCGCACCAGACTGAGTGACGTTCGCCACGCCGCTTTCACCGAATGCAGTGTTACTGACGATGCTGTCCACGCCATCAACCGTGATGCTGACAGTTGCGGCATTTGACGTGTCGCTGTCATCCGTCGCGGTGTAGGTAAAGCTATCGACAGCAGATTGCCCATCGTTCAGCGCATCAAAAGCTCCGTTAGGATCATAGGTAAAGGTGCCGTTCTCATTCACCGTGAGTAAGGCGCCAGAAGCAAGTGTGATTTGACCTCCAACATTTCCAACCGCACCGTTCACGCTTTCAACACTTAAAGTGTCGCCATCTTCATCGGAGTCGTTTTGCAAAACGCTGCCTCCGGTCAGGATCGACGCTTCGTTCGTTAAGTAAAAATCATTATTTGCAACGGGAGCAGAGTTGCTATCAAGCCCGTCCAGAATGCTTTGAAAACTGAACAGCCCGTCATCAAAGCTGAGAAACTCAACGGTATTTTCCACCAGATCCGTGGCCACGTTGATCACCGACAAAAAGACACCGCTGAAACTAAACGAATAGCTGGCTGCTAACCCCAAGAAATCCACGGTGTCGCTGCCGGTCCCGCCAAAATAACTGTCATTCCCAAGGCTATCGTTAAAGATATCGTTGCCAGCATTACCGGTAAACACGTTATCCGCATCGTTGCCAAAAAAACTGTCCGACCCAGAACCACCAATCGCGTTTTCGATGATTGTGCCCTCAGCCAGGGTCAAGTTGCCTGTCAATCCGCCAATATTCGAGATCGAAGGGGATGATGCAGCCTGATTGCTGGGCGTCAGATTAATCAACTGGTTCGCGGAATAGCCACTAAAATCAAGGGTATCGATACCGCCACCATCTATGATGGTGGAGGCTGTATCATCGGCATAGGTGGCGTATTCCGACCATATACGAGACGTGCTAGCGGAAATATTTGTATTAAATCCATACACGGTATTCCCAAGGAAAGCGTTGTTGACGCCGAAATTCGTACCGCCAAAACTCTGATCACCATAGATATCCTGCAGCGCAATCCAATCCACCGCCATGGGCGTCTGGAGATAGGCAAAGCTAGCCGGAATGGTCGTGTTTTCATTCTGACTGAAATACGACATCATTGACGCCTGCCAGCTGTCGTTTTCAAAATCCGCATCATCAGAATAAGATCCAGAGCCATTGTACAGCCCTTGGTGCCCGAGACCTAATGCGTGACCAACTTCGTGAAAAATGGTCTGCAGCGTATAATCATTATAAGTCGACGTCCCACCAGACCAATCCTGCGAAATATTCACCCAAGAGTATTGGACACCTTCAGAGAACCCGGTGGAATTAGCATATGCACGTCCCGCATCGGTGTCCTTAAAAAACAAATCGGTGAAATTGGTATCAGATGAAGACGTTTCAACAAAGTTTATGCCTAAAACTTCGCCAAACACGTCCAAAGCATCCCGCACGAGATCCGCCCGCGCCGATGAAATCCCATCTGTGTCGGTCCCCGCGCTACCGGCATTGGAAAAACCGGAGACGTTGTAATGCAACACACCGCTCTTTGCATTCACCCCAGAGTTCGTCAGATTGAATTCACGCGGGACCGTCCCAAAATTGCCCCAAAATCCCGTGGTCAGAAAATCGGCCATATCTCCGAGCGGGGAAGGTGCCGATACCGCACCACCACCGAGTTCATTGCCGACATCATCTGCACCCACTGCCGCTGATAAGACCATCTCTTCGGTCGGGAAACCACCACATCCGGCACATCCGCAGGAACTAATGTGGTTCACCTCAACAAAAGGAATGTCATCCGTCGTCGGTTCAGATCCGAACAAACCTTTTGTAAAAGAAATGTCCGCCGAAGTGTCATACTGTTCGTCACCAGACGCCAAGATGCGGTTCAACGTTCCCGTCCCGCTCACTTCGCTGCGAAATTGATCCAGATCTTGCAGATCAAAAACAGAACCCTCTGGGTCCGTTTCTCCACCGTTGGAAAGGGCCATGTTCAAATTTTGCGTAACGTTCATACTCACTCCTCGGATAACTTGCCCTTGCACGCACCCATCAAATTTCGCTCAATTTTGTCGGCGCTTCTTAAGGATGCGTTAACAATAACGGGAGCGAAGCAGTTCCCGCAACGATTGAGTTCAATCAACCGCCCCAATCGGCTAACTTTTGCGCCCTTTACGGATATCTTTTCCCTTAATCAAAGCACCCAGTTATCCAACACACCCATATAACCACTTTAAAACAATACACTTAAATAATTTTTTATGGCGCAGATTTTGTTTCCACCCCAGAAACAACATCTTGTCGATTCTGTTCTACTCGGTTGGTCTTTGAAAATCGCATTATCAACCACACTTGCAGCCTGTGCCGTTGATCCGCAAAGTGCTCGGGACAGACGCCAATCCCTAATCGACAGTATCTTCCCTAATCCAAGTGACCGACAGGGAATTTACCTTGCCTTTCCCTTGGAGACCGGCGGCTTCAATTCCCACGTAGAAATCATCTACTTCTCGAACGAAGTTTCCGAAACAGAGATCACCAACCGTATGACGCGTTACTGCTTGCGCTATAAATCTGACCACGCGAGTGGGCAAGCCTATATCAGGAAACGCGGTACGGCTGGCGAACGCACAAAACCGAACGGTTCAGTCGCTCCTGTGGCAACCATCTTTTATTCATGTTTCGCACCCTCGAACTGACCGCCAAACTGACGCGCCAAAGGGTCATCACACACATCGTGATGATGTGACTACTCTCGCACAACCGGGCTGCCTTATTTTGGGCGGCCCTTTTACTTTTGTGGGCTTGTCGCTTGCAGATGCAAAAGGCCGCAGTGGGATACTGCGGCCTTTTTGGGTTTTGATCCGGGCGGTAAGCAGATTGCTTTAGGGCAATCCCTTGCAGC
>JBDWVP010000039.1:0-21589 GCA_039983935.1 Roseobacter sp.
GCTGCAAGGGATTGCCCTAAAGCAATCTGCTTACCGCCCGGATCAAAACCCAAAAAGGCCGCAGTATCCCACTGCGGCCTTTTGCATCTGCAAGCGACAAGCCCACAAAAGTAAAAGGGCCGCCCAAAATAAGGCAGCCCGATACAAATTAAACGCTCAACAGGAAAAAACTTGGTCGTTCGTTACTCTCAATACTCTCTATAAATATTTCCGAATCGCCATGCGGCTCGGCATTCTAATAATTTTGAAACACTAAAAAAAAACGCGCCGTTGAATGATTTACCTTACTAACTGAGGTCAGAATGCACCGGTAAGACTGGTGCGTCAGTGACCCAGTTCACAGTTAGCCAGAACAAAGTGAAAAAATCATGAGATTCGCCGAAAAAAAGACTGATGGGCAAACCCTCATCGAATTTTCTGGGTCATGCTGGGCGATAGCCTCTTGAAAGCAGGTAAGTTTCAGATTACCCCCTGAGGCGGCTTAGGGGTTTAGCTCAGTTGGTAGAGCATCGGTCTCCAAAACCGAGGGTCGTGGGTTCGAGTCCCTCAGCCCCTGCCAATATATTCAAGGCGATTCTTGCAAATTCTGATCGATCAGGATCAAGCAGATGGGTGTTTTGTTCTACCTTCGTGACATTCTCACTTTTTCATGGCGCTTTCGGCAAGTCTGAGATTACAGCTCACAGAGTGTGCATCCAAAATTGCGCCAACATCTTTCAAGTTGTGCCCAGTAGTCGTGGCAATTTACGCTTCCGAACAATCCTCCAGCGCCAGTCGTGTGACCGCACTGCCCCGCAGATCGTGAAATGTCAGCCCTGTGACCTTGGCCACCACCTTGCCCCAAGTAGTGCGTAACCCGTCAGAGGTCCAAGGCGTGCCTTTTGTTGTGGTCAGAATCGTAACATCTATCTTGTCTAAGGCGGCCAAGTCCAACGCATCTTTCAATGGGCGGGCTACTGGAATGACGACACGCCGCCCGCCTTTGCTCCAGCACAACCTGATATGGGAGCCGTGATAGGCATTCCATGTCAGGCGAAGCAGGTCACCTTACCGCTGACCCGTCCAAACTGCCAGCAAGTAGGCCAACCAAACGCGGTCTGGCACCACTGCTTACAGAGGGGTTTCGTCCTCAGCGGTCCAGATGGATTCTGAGCACGTAGAGCGATAGAGTTTGCCGGGACGTGTGCAAGGATTGGTGGACATAAGTCCATGGTCTGCGGCCCAAGCCATGATCGCGGCGAATGTGGAGACGGTGTAGTCAGCATGACGGCGTGATTTGATGGCCAGCTTGTCGCGCAATGCCAAAAACTCGCCTCGGGTGCGGCGGTCATTCAACGCGGCAAATGGAAACTCTCCAAACTCCGCTTCGACTTGCGCACATGTTTATTCCCTGTGCGCGGTGTCAAGTCCAAGAATCTTGGCGAATTTTGGTAGGCGTTTAATATGGCCTGCGGAGTATCTGAAGGCTGATGAATTTTTTCCCTGACCGCCGTGTTATATGCATCTACAAACTCCGGGGAGCCGGGCTTGCCGGGTGGGCGTGGGCCGACCTTCCAAGCATAATAATAGGTAACGCTGGTATTGTTCGCGAGTTTCTTTGAAATATCGGTCGATGTCTTTAAAGTCAACGCGCATTGCGGCTTTCGCTGAAGGCTAGAGATGGGCGACCGAACCCGGGCATACCTTTGCCCGCCAACATACGCCGCTCAGCGCGCGGACGGCAGAACGCATAGACCTGATCGGCCCAGTCGCCGGATTCGATTATGGCGGCGCCAACGTTCAGAACGCCGCCATGCGGATGCCGGAAGTAGCGTTTGAGAGCATCATCCAGTTCGGCCCATGTCTCGTTTTCGGTCGGGCTGCCCCAGATCACATCACGTGCTAAGACCCGCATATCATCGTCCTTGGTCCAGCCCGTGCACGAGACTTCAATCCGGTCTTGTTGAATGTCTGCCCCAGCGGTCAGCACAAGGACCTCAGGCGGCACAGCGTCAAGGCAAAGGGCTTTTCGCCTTCGCCGCGCCATGGCTCGCCCAGCACGGTGTTCACAAACGACTTCAGTGTAGCCGGGCTGCGCTTGCTACGGGCGGGGGTCGGTCGGGATAAGCGACAGCAGAAAAGGGCAGCATCCCCATCAATCAGCGCGTACCGAAAGAGGTACTTGGTGACCTCACATCATCCTGTGAGGCACGAATAAGAAAAGGCTTACGCAGCTCGGTGAACAGTGTCGGTTCGGCCTCCGAACTCGGTGCCCTTGACTGGCACCGTGAGCTTTGCCGTGACCCCTTTCCAATGATTCAGATGCGGACTTTGCCGTTCCTCGTTGCGACTGCGAGAATGGCCGGTTTCGGCATTTTGCAACGTGAATGGGCTTTTCACATGCACTTTATCTTTTTAGCGGATTGCCATTCATAGCCGAATACTTATCATAAGGAATGATTTATGATAAGCAACTGAATGCCTTCTCACATCCATTACGTCAACAAATTCTGAATCACCTCGCATTGCGTCCGATGTCTGTGCGCGAGCTTACCGATTTAGCCAACGTGTCGCAGCCCGTTATGTCGCAGCACCTCAAGGTGTTGAAAGAGGTTGGGTTGGTTGCCGCCACATCAGTTGGAGCAAGCAATATCTACGGTCTTGAGGGCGAGAAACTTGAAGAATTGCGCGCGTATTGGACCGCGCATTGGGCGAACTTGCTCTCATCGCTCAACAACTCAAAGGACTAGCACCATGTCACTTGAACCAATCAAAGTTGAAGCGGTTATTGACCGTTCTCTTGCGGAGGTTTTCGAAGCGTTCGTGTCAAACGTCACCGATTGGTGGCCGCTGGAAAGCCATTCCGTTGGCCCTCATCTTGGGGAACCTGTCCCTGAGTTGGTCGTAATAGAACGACATGAGGGAGGCCGAATCTTTGAGGTTTCTCCTGCTGGAGAGAACCGACTTTGGGGGGTAATTCATGAATTCAAGGATGGCACAATGCTATCGTTCTCATGGCATCCTGGAATGGACCAAGCACTTGCTACTCGGGTTACGGTTGGGTTTGAGGCAATAGATAATCGGAAAACTCTTGTTACTTTGATCCACAAGGGTTGGAACGCTCGTAGCGATGAAGCTACAACGATCCGAGAGAACTACGTCTCAGGCTGGAAGGACATCATCGCAGTTCGTTTTCGTAAATTCGTGGAAAACAATTAGGGAGTACAGTGTTCTCCCACTTCGCCTGAATGGCAGCTTTGTGCAACTCGTGACCGTCAATGACCCGTGCAGTATCAGTTGGTGCGCTTGACAGTCGTCCACATAAGAAAGTCTCCCCGCGTTATTTTGTATTCACCAAATGTTGTACGGGAACCGGGTGCAAAGACGAAGCCACCAACGCCGCGTGTGTCGATGCCGGGTGCGATATCGTCCTGTGTGTTTCTCAGTTTTTCCTGATTTTCAAAGTAAAGGTGCTGACCCCCGGACGGCGCTTCAACAGCGAACAGCGCGTCTTCGGGGTCAAGGCTCAAGGCAGCGTATGCGGCGGAGCCGTCCTGGTCATCCAAATCGACAACAAAGAAGTCTCCAGTCAGCATACACGGCGTAGCGTCGGGATACATGTCCCACCATTCGTCAATCTTATCCTGGTAAGTTGTGGCCTCTTTAATCCATGAGCCGACAAGAACTTGAACCTTTTTCTTGCCGGGTTTTTTCGGATGGCGTTTCACTCGAACGGGGAATACCCGCTGACCATGCTCGGCTGCTTCCAAAGTCGAGGATCGTGGGTTCGACTCTCTCAGCCCCTGCCAGCCAAAGGAATTGGACCATTTTGCGGTAGATTTGAAGTAAAGCTTATTTGGATGGTGGATCAGTCGGCTCGGTGTCAACTCGATTCCTCAACGACGTGTGATCCAGACGAACTTGCCTCGCACGCCTTTGCTCTCTTGAATTCTCCGGCATTGCTCGTTACATCGCTGAACTCGAAACCCAAGGAAGGTGCAACATGGCTACGACAAATCCGCTCCAATTTATTCAGCAGGTCCGCGCTGAAGTGGCAAAAGTTGTTTGGCCCACCCGTCGTGAAGTGATGCTTACCACCGTTATGGTGTTTATCCTCGCTGCCTTGACTGGGATCTTCTTCGCATTGGTCGATGTCGGGATTCGGACAGGACTGCAGTACGTACTGACAATGTTCGGATGAGCATCTCTTTACGGGTGTAAAAATCTTGCTAACCCTCTTGAAACATTTGGTCTTGCGGAGTATTCCGCAACCCTGACCTGAACAGGGGCGTGCGGCGATTCGTGTTGCGCGCCGATTTTTTGTTTGAGGCAGCCAGGCCAAGCGCTTGAAAAAATTAGAAATTTGACGCTGCATGCGTCGCGAACAGACAGGGACAACAGGTAGATGGCAAAGCGGTGGTATTCGGTCAGCGTCCTGTCAAACTTCGAAAAGAAGATTGCAGAGCAAATCCGTACGTCCGCAGCGGAGCAGGACCTTGAGGACCAGATAGACGAAGTTTTGGTGCCTACAGAAGAAGTCATCGAAGTGCGCCGAGGTAAAAAGGTGACGACAGAACGTCGTTTTATGCCGGGCTATGTATTGGTTCACATGGAGATGTCTGACAAAGGGTATCATCTCGTGAACTCGATCAATCGGGTCACCGGGTTTTTGGGGCCGCAAGGTCGTCCGATGCCGATGCGGGATGCGGAAGTGAATGCGATTCTAAATCGTGTACAAGAAGGTGAAGAGGCGCCACGTACGCTTATTCACTTTGAGGTGGGTGAAAAGGTCAAGGTTGCCGACGGTCCGTTTGAGGACTTCGACGGCATGATCGAAGAGGTCGATGATGAGAACCAGCGCCTTAAGGTGTCGGTTTCGATTTTTGGTCGGGAAACCCCGGTCGAGCTGGAATTCACGCAGGTCAATAAACAGATCTGATGTGTTCTGCGTGGGAGGAAGGGGCGCCGCGGCGACTTGACCGGACCACGACAACAATGGCGGATGTTCCGTCGGTTACCTGAGGTGGCGCGCTGCCGAAGGGTTGGAAAAGGAGAAGGCCAATGGCCAAGAAGTTAGTTGGCAGCATGAAGCTGCAGGTGCCCGCCGGGCAAGCGAACCCATCCCCGCCAGTTGGGCCAGCGCTTGGTCAACGCGGCATTAATATCATGGAATTCTGTAAAGCGTTTAACGCAAAAACAGCTGACATGGAGCCGGGCGCGCCTTGCCCGACCGTGATCACGTATTATCAGGATAAGTCCTTCACGATGGACATTAAGACGCCTCCGGCTTCTTACTACCTGAAAAAAGCAGCCAAGCTGAAGTCCGGCGCCAAGACGCCGTCTCGTGAGGTTGTAGGTCACGTGACATCCAAGCAGGTGCGTGAGATCGCCGAAGCGAAGATGAAAGACCTGAACGCCAATTCAATTGAAGCGGCAATGCAGATTATTCTGGGCTCCGCCCGCTCTATGGGCATCGAGGTGAAGTAAGATGGCAAAGCTCGGAAAAAGAACCCGTTCAGCGCGTGAAGCATTCGCAGGAAAAGAAAACGTCACAGTTGAAGAAGCTGTCTCGTTGATGAAATCGAATTCTACAGTCAAGTTCGACGAGACAGTAGAAATCGCAATGAACCTTGGCGTTGATCCACGCCATGCGGACCAAATGGTTCGTGGTGTCGTTGGCCTGCCGAACGGCACAGGTAAAACTGTTCGCGTTGCTGTTTTTGCGCGCGGTCCAAAGGCCGAAGAAGCACAAGCTGCTGGTGCAGACATTGTGGGCGCAGAAGACCTGATGGAAACAGTGCAAAGCGGTAAAATCGATTTTGATCGCTGCATTGCGACGCCAGACATGATGCCGATCGTTGGTCGTCTGGGTAAAGTCCTTGGTCCACGTAACCTGATGCCCAACCCAAAAGTCGGCACGGTGACAATGGACGTCGAAGCCGCTGTGAAAGCAGCAAAAGGCGGCGAAGTTCAGTTTAAAGCTGAAAAAGGCGGCGTTGTGCATGCAGGCGTTGGCAAATTGAGCTTTGACGAAGCCAAGCTGGTCGAAAACATCCGCGCATTCGTTGCGGCGGTTTCCAAAGCAAAACCAGCGGGCGCTAAAGGCGCATACATGAAAAAGATCGCTCTGAGCTCCACAATGGGCCCGGGCGTGTCGGTTGCGGTTGAAAACGCAAACGTCGAATAAGAATTTGGCGGGGCAACCCGCCAAGTAGGCGAAACCAAATTTTTGGTTTCGCTTCTGTCCGAGACGGAGGGTTCAAAGGCAAGTCTTTGAATAATTCCTTCCTGAGATGGGAAACGAGATCATTTAAGCCTTCGGGCGATCATGGCTCGGGACCCTGAATTGGACCCGAAACGAGAGGCAAAAGATCGCTTCTCTAAACTGAGCCGGGCGGGGCAACCTGTCCAAATTTGGAGTGAAACTGTGGATAGAGCACAAAAAGAACAGCTGGTCGATGAACTCGGCCAGATCTTTGAAAGCTCTGGCGTCGTTGTGGTTAGCCACTACGCCGGTCTGACAGTTGCTGAAATGCAGGACCTGCGCGCGCGAGCACGCGAAGCGGGTGGGTCTGTGCGTGTTGCCAAAAACAGGCTCGCCAAGATCGCCCTTGAGGGCAAGCCATGCGAAAGCATTGCTGACCTTCTGACGGGTATGACCGTTTTGACCTATTCTGAGGATCCCGTGGCTGCGGCCAAGGTTGCTCAGGAATACGCCAAAGGGAATGACAAGTTCGTTATTCTCGGTGGTGCTATGGGTGAAAACGCGTTGGACGCTTCCGGTGTCGAAGCCGTGTCCAAAATGCCATCGCGCGAGGAGCTTATTGCTACTATCGCGGGCATGCTGGGCGCACCTGCTTCGAATATCGCTGGGGCCATTGGCGCACCTGCAAGCAATATCGCATCCATCTTGTCTACGATCGAGGACAAGGCGGCCGCATAAAGCACGTCATATCGGCGTCGGGTTGAAAACTTTGACGTTGGAACACACATATCGTTAACGGAAAGAGCTAAACATGGCTGATCTGAAAAAACTTGCAGAAGAGATCGTTGGTCTTACCCTGCTGGAAGCACAAGAACTGAAAACAATCCTCAAAGACGAGTACGACATCGAGCCCGCAGCTGGCGGCGCAGTGATGATGGCTGGTCCTGCAGACGGCGCTGGCGCTGCTGAGGAAGAAAAGACAGAATTTGACGTCGTCCTGAAAAGCCCAGGCGCGTCAAAAATCAACGTCATCAAAGAAGTGCGCAGCATCACTGGTCTTGGTCTCAAAGAAGCCAAAGATCTCGTCGAAGCTGGCGGCAAAATCAAAGAAGGTTGCGACAAAGCAGAAGCAGAAGACATCAAAGGCAAGCTGGAAGCAGCTGGCGCAGAAGTCGAACTGGCCTAAATTGTCCAATCGCAGGTTTGCCTGCACTAAAAAAAGAGCTGGATCCGGATGTTTTCGGGTCCAGCTTAACCCGTCTTGTAAAGCGCCCTTAGGCAAGGGCATTTTCCAAGATGCGGTTCAATGGTCGGGAGGGCACCGGTGGGACGGTGCCTGTGAATAGACCGAAACGTATCGTCTCGTATGGGCGGGATGCCGTGGCCCGACGGCTGTCTCGACCGGTGAGAACTCTGAAAGGTGACACCTATTATGGCTCAATCGTTCCTTGGCCAGAAACGTCTACGTAAATACTATGGCAAAATCCGTGAAGTTTTGGAGATGCCAAACCTGATCGAGGTCCAAAAGTCCTCGTATGATCTTTTCTTGAACTCTGGTGATGCAGATGTGCCGACCGATGGCGAAGGCATTACCGGCGTTTTCCAGTCGGTTTTTCCGATCAAAGACTTTAACGAGACTTCTGTACTTGAATACGTCAAGTACGAGCTGGAAAAACCAAAATACGACGTAGAGGAATGTCAGCAACGTGACATGACCTATAGCGCGCCGTTGAAGGTGACCTTGCGTCTTATCGTATTTGATGTGGACGAAGATACAGGTGCCAAGTCCGTAAAAGACATCAAAGAGCAAGACGTCTTTATGGGCGATATGCCTTTGATGACGCCAAACGGTACTTTTGTTGTGAATGGTACTGAGCGGGTCATCGTATCCCAGATGCACCGGTCGCCAGGTGTGTTTTTCGATCACGATAAAGGCAAAACGCATTCTTCAGGAAAGCTGTTGTTCGCCTGCCGGATCATCCCATACCGTGGATCGTGGTTGGATTTTGAATTTGACGCCAAAGACATCGTTTTCGCGCGGATTGACCGTCGTCGGAAATTGCCTGTCACAACATTGCTGTATGCCTTGGGTCTCGACCAAGAAAACATCATGGATGCGTACTACAACACAATCACCTACAAGCTAGAGAAGAACAAAGGCTGGGTCGCCCCATTCTTCCCTGATCGTGTGCGCGGGACCCGCCCGACATATGATCTGGTAGATGCTGCATCTGGTGAAGTGCTTTTTGAAACAGGTAAAAAAGTCACACCGCGGGCGGTCAAAAAGCTGATCGACGAAGGCACCGTAACGGAACTGTTGCTGCCGTACGAGCACATCGCGGGCATGTTTGTCGCCAAGGACATCATCAACGAGGAAAACGGCGCAATCTATGTCGAAGCCGGTGATGAACTGACGCTCGAGTACGATAAAGATGGCACATTGATCGGCGGAACAGCGAAAGAGCTGGTCGAAGCTGGCATTACAGAAATCCCAGTGCTGGACATCGATAACGTCAACGTCGGTCCGTACATGCGCAACACAATGGCGCAGGATAAAAACATGAACCGCGATACAGCGCTCATGGATATCTACCGCGTCATGCGCCCGGGTGAGCCACCCACCGTCGAGGCAGCCTCGGCTTTGTTTGACACCTTGTTCTTTGACAGCGAGCGTTATGATCTGTCCGCAGTGGGTCGCGTGAAAATGAACATGCGTCTGGCGCTGGATGCAGAAGACACCCAACGGACTTTGCGCCGTGAAGATATTGTGGCTTGCATCAAGGCTCTGGTTGACCTGCGCGATGGACGTGGTGATATCGACGACATCGACCACCTTGGAAACCGTCGCGTGCGTTCCGTTGGTGAATTGATGGAAAACCAATACCGTGTTGGCCTGCTCCGCATGGAGCGCGCGATCAAGGAACGCATGTCCTCTGTCGAAATCGACACGGTGATGCCGCAAGACCTGATCAACGCGAAACCAGCTGCGGCTGCGGTCCGCGAATTCTTCGGTTCTTCGCAGTTGTCACAGTTCATGGACCAAACCAACCCGCTGTCCGAAGTCACGCACAAACGTCGTCTTTCCGCGCTTGGGCCAGGTGGTCTGACACGCGAACGTGCTGGCTTTGAGGTGCGCGACGTCCACCCGACCCACTACGGTCGGATGTGCCCGATTGAAACGCCTGAAGGCCCAAACATTGGTCTGATCAACTCTTTGGCGACATTTGCCCGTGTGAACAAATACGGTTTCATCGAAACGCCGTATCGGAAAGTCGAAAACCGCAAGGTTACCGACGAAGTTCACTACATGTCCGCGACTGAGGAAATGCGTCACACGGTGGCACAGGCAAACGCGCAGCTTGATGACGAAGGACGTTTCAAAAACGATCTGGTCAGCACGCGTCAATCCGGTGACTACACACTTGCACCTTCTGAAAACGTGGACCTGATCGACGTTTCACCCAAGCAGTTGGTGTCGGTTGCGGCGTCCTTGATCCCGTTCCTTGAAAACGACGATGCGAACAGGGCCTTGATGGGCTCGAACATGCAACGTCAGGCGGTTCCACTTCTGCAAGCCGAGGCACCTCTTGTGGGTACCGGCATCGAAGAGGTTGTCGCGCGGGACTCTGGTGCGGCTTATATGGCACGACGCGCCGGGATCATCGATCAGGTGGATGCGCAGCGGATCGTTATCCGTGCAACGGCTGATCTGGAATTGGGCGACGCGGGTGTGGACATCTATCGCATGCGTAAATTCCAGCGCTCCAACCAAAACACCTGTATCAACCAACGCCCCTTGGTGAAGGTCGGGGACACTGTCCTCAAGGGTCAGGTGATTGCGGATGGACCATCGACAGACATGGGCGAGTTGGCTCTTGGTAAAAACGTGGTTGTCGCGTTTATGCCTTGGAATGGCTATAACTACGAAGACTCCATTCTGATTTCCGAGCGGATTGCCCGGGATGACGTCTTTACGTCGATCCACATCGAAGAATTCGAAGTTGCCGCGCGTGACACGAAACTGGGACCAGAAGAAATCACACGTGATATTCCAAACGTTGGCGAGGAAGCCCTGCGCAACCTCGACGAAGCGGGTATCGTTTACATCGGTGCTGATGTTGAGCCGGGTGATATCTTGGTCGGTAAAATCACACCAAAAGGCGAAAGCCCAATGACACCGGAAGAAAAACTCCTCCGGGCGATCTTTGGTGAAAAAGCCTCTGATGTGCGTGATACCTCGTTGCGGGTAAAACCGGGCGATTTCGGAACCGTCGTAGAAGTCCGCGTCTTTAACCGTCATGGTGTGGAAAAAGACGAACGTGCCTTGCAGATTGAGCGTGAAGAAGTTGAACGTTTGGCCCGTGACCGGGATGACGAAATGGCGATCTTGGATCGCAACATCTATGCACGTCTCAAGTCGATGATCCTTGGTAAAACTGCGGTTAAAGGCCCCAGAGGAGTGCAATCGAACGCCGAGATCACCGAAGATCTGCTGGAAATGTTGTCCCGCGGTCAGTGGTGGCAGCTGGCGCTCAAGGATGAAGCAGACGCCCAGGTCGTAGAAGCCCTGAATGAACAGTATGAAATCCAAAAACGTGCCCTTGATGCGCGTTTCGAGGACAAGGTCGAAAAAGTCCGCCGTGGCGACGATCTGCCCCCGGGCGTGATGAAAATGGTCAAGGTTTTCGTTGCTGTAAAACGCAAACTGCAACCCGGTGATAAAATGGCTGGTCGTCACGGGAACAAAGGGGTTATCTCCAAAGTTGTCCCCATGGAAGACATGCCGTTCCTCGAAGATGGGACGCCAGTTGACTTCTGTCTCAACCCGCTCGGTGTTCCGTCACGGATGAACGTCGGTCAGATTCTTGAAACACATATGGGCTGGGCCGCACGTGGTCTGGGCATCAATGTGGATGAAGCGTTGCAGGAATATCGTCGCTCTGGTGATCTGACCCCTGTGCGTGATGCGCTCAGCCACGCCTACGGTGAAAACGTCTATGACGAAGGCATCGCAGGCATGGACGAAGAGACGCTGATCGAAGCGGCAGGCAACGTCACACGTGGTGTGCCGATTGCGACGCCCGTGTTTGACGGTGCCAAAGAGGCCGATGTCAACGATGCGTTGACACGTGCCGGTTTTGACACATCCGGTCAGTCGGTATTGTTTGATGGTCGTACAGGCGAACAATTCGCGCGCCCTGTGACCGTGGGCGTTAAATACCTGCTCAAACTGCACCACTTGGTGGATGATAAAATCCACGCACGGTCTACTGGTCCATACTCGCTGGTCACCCAGCAGCCCTTGGGCGGTAAAGCGCAATTCGGTGGGCAGCGTTTCGGAGAAATGGAAGTTTGGGCGCTCGAAGCTTATGGCGCTGCATACACCCTGCAGGAAATGCTGACCGTGAAATCGGATGACGTGGCCGGACGGACGAAAGTCTATGAAAGCATCGTTAAAGGCGAGGACAACTTTGAAGCGGGCGTGCCTGAGAGCTTCAACGTTCTGGTCAAAGAAGTCCGCGGCCTCGGCCTCAACATGGAACTTCTGGATGCGGAGGAGGATGAGTGAGACTGCAAGTATTGGCCACATCTTCGCTCATGGTCATAACCAGCTGTTCGATGGAGCCGGAAAATGAACAACCATCCGTGCACCTGCTCACAGACTTTGAAAAGAGTAGGGCTCCAGACAACTCTCACACGCATCGTCTGTATACAGAGGTGCGCGAGGACAGAGAAAAAGGTTTGCCCGCTGATGCGTTGGCGATAATTTCTAAGACGTGTAAGTCACCAAAGACTTTGAGTGAAGCCGAAGTTGATTTGCAATACACCGGATGGCAACACACTGACTTCATTGATGGTACCTTCGCCGACCAAGATACATACACCTTCCGTTGCCCGGAACCTGGAAAGGAAATCCAATGAACCAGGAACTGACAAACAACCCGTTTAACCCGCTCACACCGCCTAAGGTGTTTGACGAAATCAAGGTGTCTCTGGCCTCGCCCGAGCGTATCTTGAGCTGGTCCTTCGGGGAAATCAAAAAGCCCGAAACCATCAACTACCGGACCTTCAAGCCCGAGCGGGACGGTCTGTTCTGCGCGCGGATCTTTGGCCCGATCAAAGACTATGAATGTCTGTGCGGTAAATACAAACGCATGAAGTATCGCGGTGTTGTCTGCGAGAAATGCGGCGTGGAAGTCACGTTGCAAAAAGTCCGCCGTGAGCGGATGGGCCACATCGAATTGGCCAGCCCAGTTGCGCACATCTGGTTCCTAAAATCGCTGCCGTCCCGCATCGGTCTGATGCTGGATATGACTCTGCGTGATCTGGAACGGGTTCTGTATTTCGAAAACTACGTGGTGATCGAACCGGGCCTGACTGACCTCAACTACGGTCAGATGATGACCGAAGAAGAGTATATGGATGCGCAAGACGCCTATGGCATGGACGCCTTCACCGCCAATATCGGCGCTGAAGCGATCCGGGAAATGCTGGCGGCCATCGATCTGGAAGCCGAAGCAGACCAGCTGCGTGCTGATCTCAAAGAGGCGACAGGCGAACTGAAGCCTAAGAAGATCATCAAACGTCTTAAGGTTGTCGAATCCTTCCTCGAATCCGGCAACCGCCCGGAGTGGATGGTTCTGACAGTGATCCCCGTGATCCCACCAGAATTGCGCCCCTTGGTGCCGCTGGATGGCGGTCGTTTTGCGACGTCTGACCTGAACGATCTGTATCGGCGGGTGATCAACCGGAACAACCGTTTGAAACGTCTGATCGAGCTGCGTGCACCGGATATCATTGTGCGGAATGAAAAGCGGATGTTGCAGGAATCTGTCGACGCGTTGTTTGACAACGGCCGTCGTGGCCGTGTCATCACGGGCGCCAACAAACGTCCGCTGAAGTCACTGTCCGACATGCTGAAAGGGAAACAAGGTCGCTTCCGTCAGAACCTTTTGGGGAAACGCGTCGACTTCTCGGGCCGTTCGGTTATTGTGACGGGTCCGGAATTGAAGCTGCATCAATGTGGTTTGCCCAAAAAGATGGCGTTGGAGCTGTTCAAACCGTTCATCTATTCCCGTCTTGAGGCCAAGGGTCTGTCGTCTACGGTCAAGCAAGCCAAGAAACTGGTTGAAAAAGAACGTCCCGAAGTCTGGGATATCCTCGATGAGGTTATCCGCGAACACCCTGTCATGCTGAACCGTGCCCCGACATTGCACCGTTTGGGCATTCAGGCGTTTGAGCCGGTCTTGATCGAAGGTAAAGCGATCCAGCTGCACCCATTGGTTTGTTCGGCCTTTAACGCGGACTTTGATGGCGACCAAATGGCTGTTCACGTTCCGTTGAGCCTTGAGGCCCAATTGGAAGCGCGTGTTTTGATGATGTCGACGAACAACGTTCTGTCACCTGCAAACGGTGCGCCGATTATCGTTCCGTCACAGGATATGATCTTGGGTCTGTATTATACGACCCTTGAGCGTGAAGGTATGGTTGGCGAAGGCATGGTCTTTGGCTCTGTGGACGAAGTGCAACACGCGTTGGATTCAGGAACTGTTCACCTGCACACCAAAATCGTTGCGCGGATCACGCAGATTGACGACAATGGTCTGGAAGTCTTGCAACGCTTTGAAACGACACCGGGACGTGTTCGTCTTGGTGCGTTGTTGCCGTTGAATGCAAAAGCTCCGTTTGAACTTGTAAACCGCTTGCTGCGGAAGAAAGAAGTTCAGCAGGTCATCGATACGGTCTATCGTTATTGCGGACAGAAAGAATCCGTTATTTTCTGTGACCACATCATGACCATGGGCTTCCGTGAAGCGTTTAAAGCCGGGATTTCCTTCGGTAAAGACGACATGCTGATCCCTGATACCAAATGGCCAATCGTTGAAGAGACGCGCGGTTTGGTCAAAGATTTCGAACAGCAATACATGGATGGTCTGATCACGCAGGGTGAGAAGTACAACAAAGTGGTTGATGCTTGGTCGAAGTGTAACGACAAAGTCACCGACGCGATGATGGGCTCGATTTCTGCCAGCCAGAAAGACGATGCCGGCACAGAAATGGAGCCAAACTCGGTTTACATGATGGCCCACTCCGGGGCGCGGGGCTCGGTTACGCAGATGAAACAGCTCGGCGGGATGCGTGGTCTGATGGCCAAGCCGAACGGCGATATCATCGAGACACCGATCATTTCAAACTTTAAAGAGGGTTTGACCGTTCTTGAGTACTTCAACTCAACGCACGGTGCACGGAAAGGTCTGTCAGATACGGCTCTTAAAACAGCGAACTCTGGTTACCTGACACGCCGTTTGGTTGATGTTGCCCAGGATTGTATTGTGCGGTCGCATGACTGCGGCACCGAAACATCAATTACTGCAAATGCTGCGGTAAATGATGGTGAGATTGTTGCATCGCTGAGCGAACGTATTCTGGGTCGTGTTTTGGCGGAAGACATCATGCGTCCGGGCACGGATGAGTTGCTTGTAGCTGCGGGAACATTGATTGACGAACGCATGGCGGACACAATCGAAGACGCCGGCGTTGCAACCGCACGTATCCGCAGTCCATTGACCTGCGAGGCCGAAGAAGGCGTCTGCGCAATGTGCTACGGTCGTGATCTTGCGCGCGGTACGATGGTCAACACGGGTGAGGCTGTTGGCATTATTGCGGCGCAGTCCATCGGTGAACCTGGTACGCAGTTGACGATGCGGACGTTCCACATCGGCGGTGTTGCACAAGGTGGCCAGCAATCGTTCCTCGAAGCGAGCCATTCTGGTAAAGTTGTCTTTGAAAGCGCCCAAACCCTTGAGAATGCCAATGGCGAGACCATGGTCATGGGCCGGAACATGAAGCTTATCATTCAAGATGAGAACGGCGACGAACGTGCCAGCCACAAAGTGGGTTACGGTACCAAGTTGTTTGTGACCGAAAGCCAGAATGTGGTGCGCGGCGACAAACTCTTTGAATGGGATCCTTACACACTTCCGATCATCGCGGAAAAATCGGGTACGGCGAAATTCGTTGACCTTGTGTCTGGTATCGCGATCAAGGACGAAACCGATGATGCGACCGGTATGACGCAGAAAATCGTTATCGATTGGCGTTCGGCCGCAAAAGGTAACGAGCTTAAGCCCGAGATCATCTTGGTGGATGCCGATGGTGAACCGGTGCGCAACGATGCGGGCAACCCGGTGACCTATCCGATGTCCGTAGATGCAGTTTTGTCGATCGAGGACCAAACTGAGATCAAAGCAGGTGACGTTGTTGCGCGTATTCCGCGTGAAGGCGCCAAGACCAAGGACATCACGGGTGGTCTGCCACGTGTGGCTGAACTCTTTGAGGCACGTCGCCCCAAGGATCACGCTATTATCGCGGAAATCGACGGCTATGTGCGCTACGGTAAGGACTACAAAAACAAACGCCGTATCGCCATCGAAAGCGCCGAAGATCCGGAGCACAAGGTCGAGTACATGGTGCCCAAGGGCAAACACATTCCTGTCGCGGAAGGTGATTTTGTCCAAAAAGGCGACTACATCATGGACGGTAACCCGGCACCGCACGACATCCTCGCTATTATGGGTGTTGAAGCGCTGGCGGATTATATGATCGACGAAGTGCAGGATGTTTATCGTCTTCAAGGTGTGAAAATTAACGACAAACACATTGAAGTCATTGTGCGTCAGATGTTGCAGAAATGGGAAATCCAGGAATCTGGAGACACCACACTGCTCAAAGGCGAACATGTGGACAAACAAGAGTTTGATCAAGCCAACGAGAAAGCCTTGTCCAAAGGCGGCCGTCCCGCCAAGGGCGAACCAATCTTGTTGGGCATCACCAAGGCAAGCTTGCAAACGCGTAGCTTTATCTCGGCGGCGTCCTTCCAGGAAACCACGCGTGTTCTCACCGAAGCGTCTGTCCAAGGTAAGAAAGACAAACTGGTTGGCCTAAAGGAAAACGTCATCGTCGGTCGTCTCATCCCAGCCGGAACTGGTGGCGCAACGATGAAAGTGCGTCGTGTTGCACAAGATCGCGACAATGTGGTCATCGATGCTCGCCGTGAAGAAGCCGAAGCAGCAGCCGTGCTGGCCGCGCCTGCAGCGGACGACATCGTCGGTGGCGACGTCTTTGATCAGGTGATCTCGCCTGTGGAAGAAAGCCGCGATTAAGCACGCAGCAGTTACAACAGAGAGCCCCCGTCAGTTCATTCTGGCGGTGGCTTTTTTTGTGGGACGTTTCCTGATCGAGCGGTCGAGCTGGATTGTTGACCAGCTTGGGGAATTGCTAAAACCGTCCATCGAGCCTATGGATTATCCCTGCAAAAATGTTTTGGTCCGATAGATTTTGGCCACACGGATTTGTGCGTCCATAAAATCGAACCACGAAGGGGCTTCAACAGATGTCATCCAATCTTGCCGGCGCCTTGCTGATGATGGCGTCCATGGCCTGTTTCACGCTGAATGACGCACTCCTCAAGGCGACGAATGGCGATTTACCCTTGTTTCAATTGGTATTCTTACGCGGCATTCTTGCCACGTTCTTCATCGCGGTGCTTGCCGGAGGACGTCGCGCAAATTTCCACTCTGTCGCAGGCCGCGATTGGATGCTGATCTCTCTACGATCCGTTTCCGAGATTGGTGCAGCATATTTCTTTGTCACCGCGCTTTTAAAAATGCCATTGGCCAACGTCACGGCCATTTTACAAATCCTGCCGCTGACGGTTACTCTGGGATCGGCCCTGTTTTTCCGTGAAGCAGTGGGTTGGCGGCGCATGCTGGCAATCGGCATCGGCTTTTGTGGGATGTTGCTGATCGTACGGCCGGGAACCGATGGGTTTAACATTTGGTCCATCTATGCGTTGGCTGCAGTCGCATGCGTCACGGCGCGAGATTTGGTGACTCGGCGGATGTCTCCCTCTGTCCCATCCTTGCTGGTCACGTTGTCGGCTTCTGCTGCGGTTTTAATTGCTTTTGGGGCTGCGTCATTGAGCATTGAATGGATGCCTGTCTCCTTCGAATTAGGCAGTTTGGTTGTCGCATCCTCAGTCTTCATCGTTGGTGGATACCATTTTTCCGTGCAAGTTATGCGACAAGGAGACGTCTCCTTTATTGCGCCCTTTCGTTACACGGGTCTGATTTGGGCGCTTGTTCTAGGGTGGTTTGTTTTCGGCGACTGGCCTTCTGCTCTGACGATATTGGGGGCGGGAATAATCGTTGCGACAGGCCTCTTTGCGCTCTACCGCGAACGGCATCATTTTCGCAAATAGTCCGGGTACTCCGTCGGTGATGTTCATGTGGATCAAGAGGGGTTTGCGCAGGTATCAATCAGTGCAGTCAAACCAACCGGGTGCCTGTTGACAGTCGCTGCGACTCCTTTTATACGCGCGACATCTCGGAGCGTGGATGCGATGCCAAAGGCTCTGAAATCAAAATGTAGTGGTCACGATCCGGCCCCCTATCGGCCCGATCCTCTGTTACCCCACCGCGTCGTTTCCTCGGTACGGAAACGGAGGCGGTTTTTTTGTTGTCGTGCGTCGATATGGCAAGAAACAAACGCGCCTCACAGCGCACCGAGCGGTTCATGGACGCGTGAGCCGTAGAAATTGAAACCGCACGAGGCCGTCTCGTGCACACATATGTGAGCAACACGGGGATAATACCGGAATGCCAACGATCCAGCAGCTGATCCGCAAGCCGCGGCAGCCTAAAATCAAACGTTCAAAGTCGATGCACTTGCAAGAGTGTCCGCAAAAACGTGGCGTTTGTACGCGCGTTTACACAACCACACCTAAAAAGCCGAACTCGGCGATGCGTAAAGTTGCCAAGGTCCGTTTGACCAATGGCTTCGAAGTCATCAGCTACATTCCGGGTGAAAGCCACAACCTTCAGGAGCACTCTGTGGTTCTGATCCGCGGTGGTCGTGTAAAAGACCTTCCCGGTGTGCGTTATCACATCCTGCGCGGTGTTCTCGATACACAAGGCGTTAAAGACCGTAAGCAACGTCGTTCGAAATACGGCGCGAAGCGTCCGAAGTAAGAGGAATATAGCATGTCCCGCCGCCACGCCGCTGAAAAACGCGAAGTATTGCCAGACGCCAAATACGGTGACCTGGTTCTGACAAAGTTCATGAACAACCTTATGATCGACGGCAAAAAATCCGTCGCAGAAACAATTGTCTATAACGCCCTTACCCGCGTTGAGACAAAAATCAAACGCGCCCCCATCGAGGTCTTTCACGAGGCGCTGGACAACATCCAGCCTTCCGTCGAAGTGCGTTCGCGCCGTGTTGGTGGTGCAACCTATCAGGTGCCCGTCGAAGTTCGTCCCGAGCGTCGCCAAGCACTTGCTATTCGCTGGTTGATCAAAGCCGCCCGCTCGCGCAACGAGAACACAATGGAAGAGCGTCTTGCTGGCGAACTTCTGGACGCTGTTCAATCTCGCGGTACCGCCGTGAAAAAGCGCGAAGACACCCACAAAATGGCCGACGCCAACAAAGCGTTCAGCCACTACCGCTGGTAACACAATCGTCGCGTCCCTTATGGGGCGCGTCATTTGGTTTTTAGATATCCTGAGGAAGCAGCCCCATGGCACGCGATTATCCGCTCGACCGCTACCGCAACTTTGGCATCATGGCGCACATTGATGCTGGTAAAACTACCTGTTCGGAACGGATCCTTTTTTACACAGGCAAGTCCCACAACATTGGTGAGGTGCACGATGGTGCAGCAACAATGGACTGGATGGAGCAAGAGCAGGAGCGTGGTATTACAATCACGTCTGCTGCGACAACAACGTTCTGGGAGCGCACTGAAGACGGCGAGACTCCTGACAGTGAAAAGCACCGTTTGAACATCATCGATACGCCAGGCCACGTTGACTTCACGATCGAAGTTGAGCGTTCGCTTGCGGTTCTCGATGGTGCTGTTTGTGTTCTGGATGCCAACGCTGGTGTTGAACCTCAGACAGAAACTGTTTGGCGTCAGGCCGACCGTTACAAAGTACCGCGTATGGTTTTCGTCAACAAAATGGACAAAATCGGCGCAGATTTTTTCAATTGCGTTAAGATGATCGAAGACCGTACAGGCGCACGTGCTGTTCCTGTTGGTATCCCGATCGGCGCAGAAACCGAACTGGAAGGTTTGGTTGATCTTATCACAATGGAAGAGTGGTTGTGGCAAGGCGAAGATTTGGGCGCGTCCTGGATCAAAGCGCCAATCCGCGACAGCTTGAAAGACATGGCTGACGAGTGGCGCGGTAAGATGATCGAAGCGGCCGTCGAAGAAGACGACGACGCGATGATGGAATACCTTGATGGTAACGAACCTGACGTTCCAACATTGCGCGCATTGCTGCGCAAAGGAACTTTGGCGCTGCATTTCGTGCCGGTTCTTGGTGGGTCTGCCTTCAAAAATAAAGGTGTTCAACCTTTGCTGAACGCCGTGATCGACTTTTTGCCGAGCCCGCTCGATGTTGTTGATTACATGGGCTTTAAACCCGGTGATGAAGAAGAAACACGTGATATCGCGCGCCGCGCGGATGATGATATGGCCTTTGCAGGTCTGGCATTCAAAATCATGAACGACCCCTTTGTTGGTTCCTTGACGTTCACGCGCATCTATTCTGGCGTGATGAACAAAGGCGACACCATCCTGAACTCGACCAAAGGCAAAAAAGAGCGCGTTGGTCGGATGATGATGATGCACTCCAACAACCGGGAAGAGATTGCCGAAGCGTTTGCAGGCGACATTATTGCCTTGGCGGGTCTGAAAGACACGACAACAGGTGACACACTGTGTGCGAACAACGACCCGGTTATCCTGGAAACGATGACGTTCCCTGATCCGGTGATCGAAATCGCGGTTGAGCCTAAGACAAAGAACGACCAAGAAAAAATGTCACAGGGGCTCGCACGCCTTGCGGCCGAAGATCCTTCCTTCCGTGTTGAGACTGACATCGAAAGCGGTCAGACCATCATGAAAGGTATGGGCGAACTTCACTTGGACATCCTTGTTGACCGTCTGAAGCGCGAATTCAAAGTTGAAGCGAATATTGGTGCCCCACAGGTTGCCTATCGCGAAACAATTTCGAAGGAAGCAGAAGTCACCTACACGCACAAGAAGCAATCTGGTGGGTCTGGTCAGTTCGGTGAAGTGAAAATGATCCTGACGCCAACCGAGCCGGGTGAAGGTTACTCCTTTGAGTCGCGCATCGTTGGCGGTTCTATTCCAAAGGAATACATCCCTGGCGTCGAAAAAGGGATCAAATCCGTTATGGACTCCGGTCCGCTTGCGGGCTTCCCGGTCATCGACTTCAAAGTTGCGTTGATTGACGGTAAATTCCACGATGTTGACTCCTCTGTTCTGGCGTTTGAAATCGCTGCTCGTATGGGGATGCGCGACGGCATGAAAAAAGCGGGTGCAAAACTGCTTGAGCCGATCATGAAAGTGGAAGTCATCACACCTGAAGAATACACAGGTGGTATCATTGGTGACCTGACATCGCGTCGTGGTCAGGTGTCTGGGCAGGAACCAAGGGGTAACGCAATCGCCATCGATTGTTTTGTGCCGCTTGCTAACATGTTCGGCTACATCAATACGCTGCGTTCAATGTCTTCGGGCCGCGCGCAGTTTACAATGCAGTTCGATCACTATGACCCAGTTCCGCAAAACATCTCTGACGAGATTCAAGCGAAGTTTGCATAATATGATCAGTAGACGTGGCACGCTTTTTGGTTTGACGACGATTGCGCTTTTCGGGTGTTCGGAAAGCTCCAATCCGGAGCGCCCGAAAGTTCCAGTTCTGGACGTAATCAGAATAAAAAGTGTGTCCGTCAACATGTCCCAGTTTTTCTTCGAAAAAGGAGGCCGCTCTTCAGAAGTGTCCGAAGCGCAGGTTAAAGCATCGTTAGAACGTTCATTCAAAAAATTTGTAGTTGGCGTTGGTGATGGCGATAGGGCAGTTGATTTATCGATCAATGCGCGTTCGGTATATCTGAGCGGAGGCGGGTTCTGGGATAAAGGAAAAACGAGCTTTGTGAGCGCAGATGTGTTCGGAAGCAAAGATGGTACCATTATACTGTCTGGAAGAACAATGGGCGGTTACCAAGAAGCGATCCCGATGTGGAGCGAGCAAATACCCCCAAACAGTGACCTGATCACTGAACTAAAACTGACGACCGACGGTTTTGCAAACAAGATCGTCGAATCGTTAAAAGAAGTCACAACGAGAATTTGACCCGGTTTTAGTGGGTTAAGAAAATTAAGGAGGCCATCATGGCAAAGGAAAAGTTTGAACGCAATAAGCCGCACGTTAACATCGGCACGATTGGTCACGTTGACCACGGCAAGACGACGTTGACGGCGGCGATCACGAAATATTTTGGTGATTTCCAGGCGTATGACCAGATTGACGG
>JBDWVP010000040.1:0-9767 GCA_039983935.1 Roseobacter sp.
CAATCGATCCGGTCATTATAAACTGGTGCAAATCTAGTGCCGACAGGTGGACGGCGGTAATCCGAGAGCAACGAAATGGTCCGTGGATCGGTGTGCGGCCTGCAAGTCAGTGAAAAAACAGCGACTACACCGGACGCTTACCGGGTTTCGGATACTGCGCGCCTTTGAAATTGATCAACTCTTCAAACCTGACTTAGTCTCGGGAAAGTGTGGGGTCTGGCTCGACACGCCCGACAACGCAACTGAAATCCGAAACTTTGCGACACTACCGGGCTGTTCAGCGGCGACTGCACAGCCCTCTGCTATCATTTTACAGGATGAAATCGTCGGACGTATAATCACTCGCCGCGGTTACGCCAGTATCATTAATCTTGACCAAGAAATCAATGACGCCATCGTCATCCACGTTCCCGAACAACCTAGTCTGATCCCCTGAATCGCTGAGCCAAAGGGCACCAGCACCAAAAGCAAGACCATCGGCTTCATTTAGAACGCCGAGGAAAGTAAACGCGCTGTCGATGCCGTCCAAGATGTTAGCGTCAATCCCAGACAGATCAATCACGTCACCGCCTGCGACACCGATCCCTTCTATCCCTTCGATGACGTCGGTCAAAAGTACAGTAGAGTCAGCTACTTGGCTAAATACAAAGGTGTCATTTTGAGCGTCGCCTCGGAGAATGTCAGCTCCCAATCCTCCTTCAAGTCGATCAATGCCATTGCCGCCTGACAATACATCATCCCCGTCATCGCCGGAGAGCTCGTCGTATCCATCGCCCCCCCGCAAGACATCCTCTCCATTGCCGCCAAACAACGTGTCGGATTGTGTTAGTCCTTCTAGAATATCGTCCCCATTACCACCGTGCATTTCGTCTTCACCGGAGGTTCCAAACAACAAATCTTCGCCATTCCCACCGTCAAGGTAATCAGCGCCGCCGCCACCTCTCAAGGTGTCTTGGCCTTCTCCACCATATATGGTGTCGACCCCGGTACCGCCGAATATTACATCATCTCCAGCACCGCCATTAATCAGATCATCGCCCGCATTGCCCTCTAAGTCGTCGTCACCTTCCCCACCGTCGATAACATCGTTACCATCACCGCCAAAGATGAGGTCACTTCCTGTATCTCCTTCGAGAAGATCCTCTCCAACGTTACCACGAATTGTGTCGGCGCCTTGCCCACCTGAGACCGAGTCATCTCCGGACCCACCATCTAGATCATCATTTCCCGTTCCAGCTACGATTGTGTCATTGCCCTCCAATCCAAAGATCGTTTGACTCGTGTTATTGACCCGATTGCCTAAGGCGTCGATGTAGGTTGCATCTATTAGATCATCTCCGTCAGTGCCTTGCACGTTTAGGCTGGTGTCAAAATCGTTGGTTGTAACGCCCGTTAAGGTTATCGTGCCACCATCCCCATAGGCCAAAACGAGACCTTCAGCGGTATCGGTTCCGACGAGATCATCGATGTCGACCTGAAGACCGTCGATCTCAAGAATGTCGGTCCCAACCTCAAAATCGGTGATTGTATCGTTCCCATCTCCTGTCGAATACACGAATGTGTCGACACCTTGCCCACCAGTGATTAAATCATCACCAGTTCCACCGACGAGTACATCATTTCCGATATTCCCAATAAGAATATCCGCGCCTTCGCCACCATACAGAACGTCATCTCCTGCACCACCTGTAAGGACGTCGTCGTGATTGCCGCCATTTAGAGTGTCATTACCAGTGTCGCCAGAGAGGTAATCGCTTCCATCGTCACCATATATCTGATCGTTTCCAGCGCCGCCAAAAGCGATATCGTTTCCCTTGTTGGCCTCTAAAAAATCGTCTCCAAAATCTCCACGAAGCAGGTCATTTTCTGTGCCTCCGGTGAGAGAATCGTTTCCGTCACCTCCAAAAAGTGTGTCTTGGCCGGCGGAACCCTCCAGCGTATCATCGCCACCCAGTCCATTTATTGTGTCATTGCCACGATGCCCAGACAGCACATTACTTCCCTCGCTGCCTATAATTTTATCATTAGATCCAGACCCATAGACGTCCTCAATCGAAACGAACCGATCGCCATCTGCTTCACCGCCGCTGGCATATCCGGTCAACAGATTGATAGATACACCAGACGAGGAGCCGCCATAGTCAACAATGTCTCGGCCTAGGCCACCGTCCATCAAGTCGGCGCCGTCACCCCCATCTAAACTGTCTTCACCATCCCCTCCGACGAGCATGTCATTGCCCATTCCGCCACTCAGGACATCGTTGCCTTCGTTGCCGTAGAGGTTATCTTGCCCTTCTCCACCAAAAAGGGTATCGCGCCCTTCGCCGCCTGACAGTTTATCTGAGGCTTCTTGACCGCGAAGTTTATCGTTTCCAGCCCCTCCTTCGATGTTGTCGATGCCCAATCCGCCAAGAAGCGAATCATCTCCGGCGCCGCCCGAGAGGTTGTCTCCTCCGTCCTCGCCGTAAATAGTGTCATTGCCTTCACCCCCCAGCAATGTGTCCGGATCATCGCCGCCATTTAATTGGTCATTGCCGTTTCCGCCATCAAGGGTGTCTCTGCCACTGCCTCCAAAGAGTTGATCATTATCATCCCCTCCGTAAATTGCGTCGTGGCCGGAGTGCCCTCTGATGGCATCTTGCCCGGATCCGCCGTCAGCATTGTCGTCGCCCGAGCCAAGATATATGGCGTCATCGCCGGCGCCCCCGTATGCAATATCAGCACCACTCTCACCTTGCAGAGTATCCGCGCCATCACCACCAATTAGTATGTCTGCCCCATTTTCGCCATAAAGCATATCGTTGCCAGCTTGCCCATCAAGTTGGTCATTGCCATCGCCTCCGTAGATTTGATCGTTTCCATCACCTGCGCGGAGGCGTTGATCACCCCTCAGTTCGACGCCGCTTGTCGAGCCATATACGCTATCATCCCCACCTCCTAGCTGCTCCCAGTCGTAGGCCGGTATGGAAAAGGTCTCTCCAGCACCGCCAGCGGGATCAAGCTGGTGATGCAGACGATAGGAGAGAAAATTGGCGCCGTCGTTGAGCAACGGAGCAAATGCATCAGAAAACTGCTGGTCAGTTAATTGAATGAAGCCTGACCAAGTTGGGTTCTGGTATTTTGCGTTTCCATACCCATTATTGAAGCTGTAGCCTTGGATGAGAATCTTCCCGTTTTTGGCCTGAATCTCCTCTACTCCGACAAATAGATTGTAGGAATGAGCACCTATCCTTGTACCTGCGCTGTTTGTGTCCCAAGTAATTGCTCCAATCTTCCCAGACGACGATTGATACCATATAGCGTCTTGGAAATTGGTATTTTGAAAACGAACTTTGTCATGGCCGAACCCACCATCTACATGGATCTGGCGGTTATTAACATAAATTGTATCATTGCCTTCACCGCCGAAAGCCATCGAACCAGAGCTATTCAAGCCGATTTGGTCATTTCCACCTCCACCATACGCAATATCAGCTCCCCATTCAGCGTGATGCGATGCCGCAGAGGTTCCGGTTTGGTTCGCATTGTAAGAAAAAGGCGAAGACGGAGCTGCTCTTGCAAGCGCAAAAATCTTGTCATTGCCGTCTCCCCCAAAGGCAATATCGCTCCCCCATCCACCAAATATTTGGTCGTCACCTGCGCCGCCGTAAAAGACATCATCGCCGCCTTCGCCTTGCAATAAGTCGGCACCTGCGCCGCCGTTCAGGACGTCATCGTCTTGGCCGCCATTTAAGACGTCGTTCGATTGTCCTCCAAAGAGTCGGTCGTCGCCTTTTCCACCGTGCAAGTTGTCACTACCGTTGCCACCGAAAATTCTGTCGTCTCCACTGTCGCCAGTAAGGATGTCCGAGCCATCGGCACCTTCCAAAAGGTCGTCACCCTCACCTCCTGACAAGCTGTCATTACCAAGACCGCCGTTCAGAACGTCTCCACCGCCCTCTCCTCTAAGAATGTCATTCCCGCTTTCGCCCCACAGATAGTCACCATCCGCACCGCCATTGAGAGGATCATTCCCGGGGCCACCGTAAAGGACATCGTTCCCAAGAACGCCAAATATCCAGTCGTTTCCGGCACCACCAAAGAGCTGGTCATCTCCTGCGTCTCCGGAAATAAAATCATCTCCATCAAACCCATAGATGGTGTCATTTCCCGCAAGACCATTGATCGCATCACGCAAGTCCGTGCCATTCAGAAGATCGTCTCCTGCAGTCCCCACAACGAAATTGTCGTAGCTTGGATCGAAGGTACGAACCGTGTCACGGAACCGCAGAAATTCTACACCTTCAAGGGTGTTAATTGCGCCGCTAGCATTGTGACTTACTTTCACGTTGTTGTTTCCAAGGTCTTCGACGGTGTAATCCGAGTAGTTCCCGTCGAAAGTGATCAAATCCGTGCCATCGCCCCCACTAACCGTGTTGTTCCCTAGGCCCATGTAGAATTGGTCAATCCCATCGCCACCAACGAGGATGTTGTCACCCGAGCCGCCGAAAAAGAGATCGTCGCCAGAACCACCGTTAAGGCTATCGTCACCCGAGCCGCCATATAGCGAGTCGTCACCACCGCCTGCATGCAATGTGTCATTCCCGGCATAGGTATGAATTTCATCATCACCGCCTTTCGCATCGACAAAATCGTTGCCAGTGGAAGTCAAGTGAATGCTGTCCGTAAAATCTCCAACAACGCTGAAATCGTTCATGAATCCATACTGCTTGGCAAGTAGGAATGTCGCTGCCCAACCCGCTGCAAACTCACTCTGTGGATCCGCCGCGATAAGTGAATCGTAGAGACCCTGATCTTCTAAATATGCCTGATAATCGACAGCAATCTGTAGTCTCAACTGGATTTCGCTAAGTAAAGCGCTGCGACTCGCTATACCAGAATTTTCCACGATCCCGATAAGACCTTGCGCGACTTTCGCGTCCCCATCCCTAAGTTCGAGAAGATTTACGGCCTGGGCAATTCGCGCCTGAACGGCATCGGCTGAGTTCGAATAGTTTACGCCATCGCCATTTTGATAGTTCTCTTCAATATACCCAAACGTCAAATTCAAAGTTTGAGCAAGGTCACTCAAATTATTGGACTTTGATTGCGCTGTCTCAACAATACCGTTGATGAAGTCGGCAAATCCCTGCGCCATCCCGTTGGATATTGCGATATTGCCGCCGTCGTCTCTCGTCGCTCCAGTAATGGCAAACTCTCCAGTAAAAGCATTGTAGCCAATTGTGGAAAGGGCCTCCGGATCTTTGTCGAAAAGAGCGTCAAAAAAGCGACCAACCGCGAAACCAATTACAGGTGCCCAATACGTTGAATATGTTCCAGCCAGTTCAAATATGCTCACCGCAGCTGATGCAATACTGGAGCCAATCTGTCCTTCCGGTGTCTCGATCGTAGGAAGCAACGAGTTGATTGCAACACTCAACACCATCGGGCCGAGAGTATTTAGTGAAAAAGTCTCTTGGAAATCCGGGTTCGAAAACCCAGCGGCTTTTAGTTGTTCAGGTGTGTAGTCAATGACGTTATCAGCGATGTAGTACAAAGACTTGTCGGCTAAGAAATTAACGCCACTATTGGTTAGCGTACTAGCCAGTTTTCCCTCGAAGCTATCCGGTTCGAGGCCCTCAAAGATTTCAGCCATTACCCATTGCGTTAACAGCGAGCCTAGTCCGCCTACCGCATTTTGAAGAATGTCTACACCAAGACCGGCAAACGTAATATCTGCAATATCATCGAGGTTGTTAGTAACAACACTATCTGTGCTAAGACCATTGACGCGAATGTTGCTCTCGATACTGCCACCAGCAAATTCGAATGCGTTTTGAACGAAAGCGCCCAGAATAGAATCTGTAGCAATACGCTCAAACGTAGAAGCATCTTCGCTCAGGATCGCAGCGCTCAAGAACGGCGTAACTATTTTCCCTACTGCCTCGCCAAATACCGCACCGTCTGAAACTTTACTTTTGATGGATTCTTCAATTATTTTGTTGTTCTCATCCACCCGATACGTGGTGAAGATCAGGCGACCATACTCATCGGCACTCGTAACGAAATCCTCACGGACTAGTTCACCATTTTCCTCTACAACTTTAATCACAGTTGTCCCGACCGCATCGACACCGCGCTTGTTGTTATCCAATTCAACCGAGTCGAAAGAACCATCGCCGTTCAGATCCCTCAAACTGTCGGCGACAATGAAAGGAAACTCGCTTGCGTCCAGGAGCGACAAGACAGAAGTGTTGTGCACGCGGATACCATCAGCGATGTAGGTGTGATGGTCAGCAACTTCAAAGTTGTAAACACGGTGCGTGTTCGTACCTGGGCCAAAGTCATCATAAACATCGTCGACCAAAACCGGCACTGTTGCATCAATTGCACTCAAATCGCCCGCCCGAAATACATGCGCAACTGCGCCGCTCACATTACCAATCATTTACAGCCCCAATGCCTTTAACTTAAGTCTTTGTTTGCTGCGCAGCTTCAACCTGCGCTATAAATTTCTCTGTAAAAACCTTTGGATCTCCGAGTGGAGAAACACAATCCACGACAACCACTTCCGGTCCGGACCGCCAATCCTGCAACTGCATGATATAGCCTCCGGCCTCGAGCTTCTCTTTCACCACGTCAGACACGCTCGCCCAGATCACCGCAGCAAGCGGCTGTTTTCCATTTAGATAAACACGTACCTGTTTGAACATTAACGGTGCAATCACATGCGCTTCGATCAACTCGATCTGGCGTTTCTTGTGATGAGGCGATTGCGTCATCAGCCAGGTCACATGTCCAAGTGACCGCGAAAACTCTTCTGAAGTAGGCAGGGAGGGCTGAAACGGCTTGGACTTCTCGGTAGCGGTCACAATCAGTTAACCTTCACAGACGGATCACCGCCATTTTCCTGGTCACGGTCATTCAGCGATAGCGGCTCGTTTCGCGGCATGATAGCGCGCTGCCCGTTCGAAAGCGGCTGTACAGGACCGCCATCCATTACCATCGGTGCGGGCATGCACGGGCCTTGGCTTTCCCATTCCGCAGCCTTGTAAATATCCTCAAGCGTCGTGCCAGAGCATTCGAGTACAAAATCTTCTGGCTTGGGCAGCGTGTCACCAAATTCCCAGTGGAATGGCATGGGTACGCCGTCACCGACACGGATCATCTCATCTTCGCCGATAATTCCGCCCCCCGCCTCGATCAGGTCGGCAACCGCATAGATGCGCTTACCGTCCACAATGAAACGCGTCCCAAGCCGTATGCGGCCTTGGTCTTTAGGGTCAACACTTCCATCGGCTTTGCGTGTTCCCGTGATCGCTTTGACGAAGTCGTCGCGAGAATGGCCAACGGGGACATTGGTGGCTGCGCGGATCGGCGTCCCATCCTGTTTCTGGATCACGCCGTCATCGCGCAGAATGTCGATCAGCGTCTCGAACTTGTAAGACTTCTTGCTATCGGCGCGGAAGTAGACGTGGCCGGGGGTGACGCGCGTGCCAAAGAAGTTCAGCAGGATTTTGACGTCGTTCTGGAAGGTGCGTGGCACATAGCCGGGGACTATGTTGCCCTTGCCGTCAAAAGACACGACTGTGTCGCCAACCTCAATCAGCTCAATCGGCTTCTTCCAGATCTTCGCACGTACCGCTTCCTGATCGTAGACGCCATCCGGGCCGGGCTTGAGCGATGCATCCAGTGGCCACATGTCAATTGGGGTGCCTGCACCGAAGCATTCCACTGACTCCAGAATATTGTCTACCGTTATGGTTTCCCCGTTTGCCAAGCGTGTTTGGATGTCGTTCAGTAAGGTCTGCGCAAGTGCTTCGCCGCTTACACTGCCTGCAATTGCGCCAATGACCACAGCAACGCCAGCGGCGGTAGTAGTTGGTTCTGGGGCTATAATTCCTAGTATGGCTAGAGCGATGGCACCGCCTGCGTACCCGCCAGCAGCTCCTCCGGCCAAGCCAGCTGCAAAGTCTTGCACAAGTGCATTAGCCTCATCGGCTTGACCGTTGTTGTAGAGCTGAACTGCGTAACTCGCTGTTATCGCGATGCCGACGACGTCCCCTGCAACTCCAGCTTTTTCCAAGAGGTTAAGGGCCCCAGTAACACCGCTAAAGTTCTGAATTGATAGGCCGTTCGCGTTAGCAAAGTCGCGAGTTTCAACAGCAAGGCTGTAAAAATCATTGTCATTTGTGGATATTCCAGCTTCGTCGAAGTAGCTTTCAAGTATACTTAAGTTGTTACCAATGCGCCCGTTTACAAAGGCGTCAGAGAGCAGAAAGCTGGTGGCGTAGTCAGAGCTATCTTGCAGTGCAGAAAAAACCCTCAAGGTGGCCCCGTCGCCAAAACGTAAAAGGTCAGACTTTGGAATGCCGTTGATGGAAGTGACGTCTGGGTTGTCTAGGAGAGCTTGCACCTCAATTTGCGAAAACGTCCTTAGAGGATCTCCGTCTCGAACAATGGCATAAACATCTTCAGAAACGTTTTGTGCATACGTTAATGATAAATCGCCAAAGAGAGAGTTTGTATCGGCTGCACCTAGCGCGTCTCTTGCAGTAGAAAATCCATTTACTGTGTGATTTGCGGCGTAGGTCGCCTCGAGAGCATCAAACACTCGAGGGTTACCCGCAAACTTACCTGCATCTGACGACTGAATATGCGTATACTGAGTGCTATCATCGGACAGTGAACCAAGGGTATCTGCTGCTGTTCCCCCGCTTCCGAAAAGATTGGTAGTTCCACTAGGGATATCCCTTGAAAGTTCATTGAGGGCTCTGTTGAAAAACTGTTCATCCAGAAATTGACCAGCATCTAAAGATAGATTTACAGCGTTCTCAACGGACGAAAGGCTAGAAAAATCCACACCAGAATAATCAAATCTCGACATGAACGCCTCTCTTTATTTCTTCGGAAAGTTCTTCAGAAAACTCTACGATGTTTTCACCAGGCTGCTCGCGCCCGAAAGCAGCATCTACACCAAATATATTTCCAAAGGTCGAGAATGCGGCTTTGACGAGTTCCAAGGTCTTGTCTTGGTCCGCACGATTAGAAAATTTAGAGGCGTTTGTTATGCATTGGCGGCGTTCATCAATGGGCCGCTTCGTCTTTCTTCTGTCATCTTCGAAACCAGTATGGAAATACAGAGGTGAGCCGATCTCCTCTATCTTCCAAGCCCATTTTCCAGCCTTTTTTAAAGGTGGTACTGATACTGGAGAGATAAGCGTTTCGTTGTTTTTTCGGGAAAGCTGTATACGTCGCCCGTTGATTGAAACATATAACCTTTTCTGGACGTTACCGAAGTCGGAAGAGGCGATTGTTTGAAGGTAAAAACCTGAATCATCCGTACAAATTCGGTTGAACCGCCCATCAAACCAATACTCCATTCCATCTTTGAGGTGATACTTAGTTGGATGATAATCAGCCAAGATTTTTTTTCTCAAATCGGTAGTTGCGTTCTGTGGATGCAATGGTCCCCATGGCTGATACAGTCGCTCATCTTCGAATGCTTTGTAGTTTTGTTGGTTCATGGTCATAATTACTTTCCTGAATTCGGAATGAAATTGTCAGCACAGGACAGATTGGTCAAGCGGGGACTGTTGCATTAGTTGGTTGGCCTCGCACTTGTACCGTAACATGTTGATTTTAGGCAGCCAAACCAAATAACTGATGCACGAACTCTATCTCGCCACGAACACCTGGCTGTCGCGATTGGATGTGGCCGTTCTTGATTGTCCTGATCGTTTCCATCCCCTGCAATGTGGCTTTCGCCGTCGTTAGTGATCTGAAGC
>JBDWVP010000041.1:0-2742 GCA_039983935.1 Roseobacter sp.
CCTGATGCAAGAAAGGATATTGGTGACTACCTGATGGACTACTACAACCGGCAGCGTCCCCATACATTCAATGACGGCATGCCACCTGTAGTCGCGGAAGAAAAACTTAAAATACTGTCCGGGATTAGTTGACCACTACACCCGGGAGAGTAATTCCCAAAAAGAGTTCTTCCCTCATAAAACAACCGTCACGGAAGACGACTTGCCATCGATGGCCAAAGTAACAATTCAAGATGACACATTAGACGCAATCACATCTATAGACATGCTTTATCACATCGAGAAAGTGACAGGGAAGGGGAGCAGCCTCACTGCTTTCAGTATTGATGGGCGAACTATACCTGCCAACCTTCTCCCAGCCTCATCGTTTCCAGCCGGGTACCTATGCGTGTTCTTGTTTGAGTCTGAGATCTTTCAGTCGAGTTCAGATACCTCACGTCAAAAACTAGTTCTTCCTGAAGGCATACCGGAAGCTCGTCTGTATAGATTTTTGACGCGTGAGCTCGGCAGGGTACTGGCGGAAAAGATTCCGATCATTAACGAAAGAAATGAAAAAACCAAAGCTCAGTTTGAAAAAACGTTTCCACATCTATTGGGATACTTTGAACAAGATACAGTTGGGCTTATAGACCAAGATGACGCGTTGACCGTTGCTCAGCAAAAATTTTTCCGTGTTCAGAAAGAAGTTCTTCAATGTGAAACGCTTAGCGATGCTGCTTACGAAAAATCACTCGAATTGTCCTCTCGAACGCTGACCGAATATGTGCTTTACCGAGAGAAAATTATAGGCCGCATGAAGGAAATGTCGGATCAAAACGCCGAAGCGGATATACATAATCTAATTGTCCCTCGCTATAAGGAATTTGGTCAGGAATCAATCGCGTCCGAGCTATACCAGAACAACGCCTGGCTATTGGATGACAAGTTCATGGTTTTTCAAACGATTCTAAGCGAGAAAAGGATGGATTCTGTTATCAACGCAGTACGACTCGGTGGAGAGTATACGGCAGAGGATGGAAGACCGGATATCGCAATGATTTTCTCTGCAGATCCAGCTGACGCAAAGGCGGTGGATGTAGTTGTTGTCGAGATCAAGAAAAAGACCGATGACGAGAAGGATAATATATACGCGATCAATCAATTGCTTGATCGAGCTGTAAAATTGGTGGAGCACTGTCCTAATATCCAGAGAATTTGGTACTACGCAGTCATGCAGGTGAATGACACGATGGCTCTTCGCTTGCGACAATTAAAATGGGCTCCTCTCTTTTCCAAAGGCAGTGTCTTTTATCAAGAATACGACACTCCACATCCTGATGGGCGAATCGTTCCAACGCCTACGTTTGTAGTGTCTTTTGACGCTATCGTGGCGGACGCGGAAAGTAGAAATCACACCTTCCTTGAAATTTTACGGGACGGTATGAAGAAGTACGCTCAGGAGCAAAATGCACGCGATTCCGCAGCTAGCAAATAATTGGGGCAAGTTATGAATATGGACGACTTATTTTCTGAGCAAGAGCAGTCGGTTGAGCAAAATTCGTCTGGTCTAGTGACTTGTCTTGGCATTACTTTTGAAGGCGATGAGGCTCGCCAAGCCCACTTTTCTGGTGAACTGAGAAAAAAGCTTCAAGACCCAGAGTTCCGTAAGATCGAAGGCTTTCCCATTGGCAATGATGAAGACATTTTGAATCTTAGTGATCCGCCATACTACACAGCATGCCCTAATCCGTGGATCCCAGATTTCATCGCCGAGTGGGAGAAGCAGAAACCTGAGCGGTCAAAAGATTATCATTACCATCGTGAGCCCTTTGCAGCCGATGTGAGCGAGGGGAAAAACGACCCAATTTACAACGCGCACTCCTACCACACCAAGGTCCCACCAAAGGCTATCAGGCAATATATCCTGCATTACACCGAGCCAGGTGACATTGTATTTGATGGATTCTGTGGTACTGGCATGACAGGGATTGCAGCGAGAGAATGCGGCGTCCGATTGTCTAACAATGAAATAGAATCGAATATAGGTATGCGACATAGTATTCTGTTAGATCTTTCGGTATTACCAGGCTTTATCGCGTCTAATGTTAATGCAGAGCTACATGGTAGAGATGTTGAGAGGCAGTTTGCGAGACTTCTTGAACTAGCTACGGAAAAATTCAAGAAATATTTCACAACTGTGAATGAAGATGGGCAGGAGGGAGTGATTCAGTACTGTGTGTGGAGCGATGTTTTTATTTGCTCGAACTGCTCTAAGGAATTTAATTACTGGGATGGTGCTGTAGATCTCAATAAAGGGGAGCAGAAAAATCCGTTTCCTTGTCCTCATTGTGGGACGTCACTGAAAAAGCGGACTCTGAATCGCGCATTCACGACCGTTAGCGATCCCGAGACAGGCGAAATATATAAAAAGCCAAGAAGGGAGCTGGTTTATTTGAATTACGAGTACGCCGGTCGTCGATTCAATAAAAGCGCCACGCAAGAAGACAGGAAAAAAGCTTATCAGTTGGAAAGTGGTAAGAGTGAATGCTGGGTTCCGACCAGCGAATTGCCGAAAGCAGACCGGTTTTATAAAGATGGCCTGCACCTTGTGTCTCTTACTAAGGAAGGTCTGAATAACTGCTGATATTTGCCGATCTTGGGTTTAACCGGCAAAAAATCGAAGATTCAGACACTATTTTCCCGTTAGTTGTGTGTTTCTTGCCCGATTCCCGCCATTTTGGCGAAAAACAGGCGCACTGGCCC
>JBDWVP010000042.1:0-75197 GCA_039983935.1 Roseobacter sp.
TTGGCATGATTTGCCCTCCAATCCTCCCTCCATTCCCCGACATCAGCACAGCGCTGACGCCAAGACCATAAAGTTGAATGATCGATTTCAGAACGCCCTAGCCGCTGCCATCTCTGAAACTGCATTCGGCGGCTTGGAGCCTAAATACACAGATGCTGCGGCTTCAATTAATGGCTGCTTTGCTCGTTCATTCATCCTAGCTTGGCGATTACTTTGATCTCCAGTAGCAGATTAGGATCGGCGAGATTGACCACTCCAACAGCAGTCCAATTCGGAAAAGGTGGTTGTGGAAATGCCGCCTGTTTCGCTGCTGCAAATGCGTCGAAGTGATCATACATGCCGACGTGAAATGTTGTGACGTCCACAATATCGTCAAAGCTACATCCTGCGGCGGACAGGATATCGCTCAAGTTTGCAAATGCCTGGTCGAACTGAGCCTTTGGATCTGTGATCGCAGTGCCGTTCGCGTCGACGCCCACTTGTCCCGATACAAAAAGGAACCCACCGCTTCTGACAGCTGCGGCGTACCGGTATTTGTCATAGCTGGCTTGCTTGTCTTTCGGAAAAACAACATCTCTCATCACAATATCTATTCCCATACGGTTGCATTGAAATTATTACTATGCGAGTGTATGGAAACTGTCAAACGAGTTTAAATTATGCCGCGCCCAAAATCCTATGATCGTCAGGAAGCTATCCAGAAGGCCTGCATGGCCTTCTGGCAACATGGGTTCCAGGCCTTAGGAGTTCGCGAACTGGAGCAACAAACTGGGATCAATCAATTTGCCATTCGGTCGGAGTTCGGAGGTAAAGAAGGGCTCTTGCTGGAAGCGCTAAACTACTACGGCGAGGCAGCAATCACGCATGAAATGGTGCCGATGAAGACCGGTGGCATCTCTGAGATCATCGCTTTCTTCGATGGTCTTGTCACACCAGGATCAATAACATCCAGCCAGTACGGATGCCTTATGGTTAACACTGGGGTGGAGAATGCACGGATCAAGAGCCCGGCATTAGCAGATTCCACGGCGGCCTATTGGGCAACGCTGAAAGACCACTTCATACAAGCCCTTGAAAATGAGCAGAAAGCCCGAAAAAACCAGATGCTCTTTGAGACTGAGGACTTGGCCGACGGGCTAGTGTCAGCGGTCATGGGTATTCACGCCCAGAACCGCCAGAAGCAGGACCAAACGGCAGGTCGCGCGCTCGTCAATCTCATATGCGATATGCTCAAAAACCTGAAAGCATCGACGTGACTGCTACGTTTCAACAAATAGATGGGTTCGACTATATTCACGTCGGTCGGTCAAAGAAATTGAGCTGTACAGCATTTCGAATGCGCGATGGCAACCTATGCCTGTACAGCCCGGTTGCTGGGCTGGAAACGGCATTCGCGCAGCAGCAAGGTGAACTGGGTGAAGTGACCGCCCTGTTGGCACCCAATCACTATCATAATAAGGGATTGAACGCTCATGCCGAGATTTTCTCAAACGTGACCTTGTATTGCTCCTCGCTAGCCCACCCGCGCTTAAAGAAAATGACTGGGTTGACGTTCGACCCACTAGACCGATTGCGAGAGAGGCTTCCTGATAGACTAACATTGCACGAGCCAGATGGCCTGAAGACCGGAGAAACCTGGTTAAGGGCCAAATCAAAGATAGATTGTGCCCTAGCTGTGACCGACGCGTTCAGCGCGGCGCACCTGCCTTCGGGAAGCTATGCTGATTGTGTAAGCCTGTTGGGAACTTTCCCTCGTTACGGTGTAAAAGACGCTGGTTCGTACAAGACCTGGGCAACTGAGTTTTTGACAGTGACCGCACCGTCGATCTTGTTGCCCTGCCATGGCTCACCAGTGAAATCCGCCGATCTCAACACACAACTCATCGATCTAGTTGAAAACGGTATTTGATATCGGCACCGCCGAAGCAGACCTTGGCGCAGCTGCAGCGAATTGGTGCTTTGTCCCGCATTGTGTAAATTCGCCCCCTTATCCTTGCTGCGGTCTGCATGAATGGCCGGTCTTCCTGCTGCGCGGCGGCATGAAATTTCTCGCTCCTGCGGCATTTCCTGCGCTGCGAGCGCATGCAGCACGAAATGCGAATTTACAGAATGGGCTCACACCCGCCATTCGCCGCGACCTGCACTAAGGTCGGCTTTATTGGTTAGATCTGCGCACCCACTTTGTTTTTAGTGATCACCCCTGTAGATTTTGGTTGATCATGGGTGATGGTCTCGATGTTAATTAGCAGTTTAACAGGTTTTGAAAAAACGTTGACGAAATGGAATTAGTGACGCTAGAAGCGAAGCAGGACGACTGCGGTCCCTGTCTTATCAAGTAATCACGGCTTTGACCGGAAGAGACACACCGAGGCCCCCGAACGAAGCGAAAAGGCATAGCCGGTCGCTGCGTTCAAAATTAAGAGATATGGTCGAAAGCCGAACGCCCTCAGTGATGATCTGACGGGCGTTTTCTTTGGTCTGTGAGCAAAATCAAAAAAGGAAGAAGACGGATGAAAACTGTATGCGCAAAGTTCTTTGTTCAAAACGTCGAGCGTAAGTCTGACAAATCAGATGCTGCTGGGCTCGCGCAGTTGGCGCGCACGGGTTGGTATGGCGCGGTGCACATCAAGAGCGAGGCGAGCGATCAGTTGCGCTTCATGCTTTCAGCACGAGAACGATTGATCCGCATTCGGATGGACATCGAAGGGCAAGTACGGGGTCTCTTGAAGGCCTATGGGATCCGACTTGGACCGGTCAATGCGGGCTACAGCCGAAAGAGCTTCCGTGATCAAGTTGGTACGGCGATTAAGGGGGATCAAAGCTTGCAGATGATCTTCGCCTCGTTGATCACCGTGCATGGAACCGTGTGTCTTGAAGGTACCGCTATCGATGCAAAGGTCCAGCAACTTGCCAAGGACAATCATCTGGCGCGACAGCTGACTAGCATTCCTGGGGTGGGGCCTATTGTCAGCCTTAACTTCATCGCGACAATCGACGATGTGGCGCGGTTCGGCAAAGCAACGGATGTAGGGGCGTACTTGGGATTAACCCCGAGACGGTATCAATCTGGCGAAACGGATTGGTCGGGGCGCATCTCAAAACGCGGGGATGGGGCCATGCGCAAACTGCTTTATGAAGCCGCCAACATCCTCATCCAGCGTGTGTCGCGCTTCTCACCGCTTAAAGCATGGGCCATGCGACTTGTCGCACGAAGGGGAATGAAAAAAGCTATTGTTGCGACTGCCAGAAAACTGGCCGTCATCATGACCCGCAGCTGGCGCGATGGCACAACCTTTGCGTGGACCAAAGAGGAGCTGCCTGCATGAAATAGCCCAAAATGGAATACGCCCGTCCGGGTGTACAGACGTCCCATCGGGACGGTGGCCGGATGACCTCGCTGTCGAATGTCGATGCGCCTGAACTCAGGCGACCTCGCAGCAGACCTTTTTGAGGCACCAGTCCCCGACGCCATTATGAGGCGGCGGCGCCGACCTCGGAGAGAACCATGAGCCCGATGAGACTGAAATACGCTCTTGAATTAACGGCCGCAGATAGAGAACGTTCTCATGGAATTAGAGGGGAGACTTGGCGATAAGCCGGTCTTAGCTTGTGATGGCGTCGCGGATCGCTGCCGCACCGCATGGCGGCAAGGTGTCCAAAGCGGGCTATGCGTTCGCAACGCAGAAGCAAGAAAACGCTTTCCGTCGGACCCTCCAGCACTGAGCCATCCCTGATCGAAGCAGTCTGCCCGCTGTCTGGGTGCGTAGCTTGTCGCGCGCCTCACTACTCTAACCGAGACAAACCGGATTTTGTCTGACCGCACCTTAGAAAGACTACGATAGAACTCTTCGCGCCCTGTGTTTGAACAGTTTTGCCGACCGTTTGATGCGCTATTAAGCAGTTTCTGGAGTTTGGATTGCGTGTTTGTGAGGGATTTGGGCTAGGGGTTCTTCGGGCTTGCTTGCAACCATTATGAAAGGACGCTGGGGAATATCCCTTTTTTGTAGGTTGGGCACCAAATGATCGACGTAGTCAAACTTCAACAAATTGAGACCAGCTTGATGTACAGCTACCTTAAATTCACACGCCCGGTACGAGAATTCATTGCGATCCTTCTGCTGAATATCGGCAATCCCTTGAAAGTTCTGGTGCTCATCGTACGTCTCGACTAAATATTCAACGGATGTCGTATCAGGCCAGCACCAATCCTGTACAACTAAACAGGCTCCTGGTTTGAGGGCTTTACGGCATTCACTAATGACGTGAAAAAGGTGGCGTGCGTGGTGCATACTACCGCTTGCAATGATCCAGTCGAGATGATCTGAAACCGGTATGTGATTAAATGATCCCTTTACCGGTCGAACCAAATCACCGCGGGTTCCCGTTTTCTCTACAACTTTCGGAATGAGTTTTGTAACCGCCGATGTCGTTAGCTCAAACGCATAAACCTCTTTGACTTTTCGGTTTTGGGCGATCCATGCGGAAAGGTAGCCGTTGCCACATCCTAGGTCGAGTACCCGTCCGGAAATAGGACGCTCCATGGTGTCTTCGGCAATCGGCAGTGACTTGATACGTGGGTTGCTGAACAACTTTTTTGTGGGTGGAATCGCGGCAGCAAGCTTTTCATGGTATGCTTCGTGTAATTCTGTCTCTCGTGTGCCATCGTAGTCTTGGAAACCATCAGTCCAGTCGATGAACTCCACCAAAGTTTGCTTTTCTCCAAGTAGTTTGCGTATCTAGCGCGCTCTATTACCACTCATTTTCTGGCTCCCTGTTTTTCGTATGTATTAGGTCTCAAGCATTGGTTTCCCAAATTTTTTTGACTTAACTGTATTGCAAATTGGACAATGTGTTACCGTTCCACTTTAGTAAAAAACTTTTGGGTGAAATATCCTATCTTGTTTCGCTCGCTTTATCGGGGAGCGGTCAAGCCCCTTTGCGCAAAGTCAAACTCTTTTAAATACTCAGATGCAACCACGCCTCAAATGCAATTTTCCTTGCTTGTTCCGAGGCGGTTGCAGAAAAACCGCGAAATTATGTGATGACACGCTTGACGCCAACGAAAGGCTGCAATACGAGATGCGAACGCAGTCTGAAATGAACCAGACGGCGCGCAGTGGGCGGTTGTAGCTCAGATGGTTAGAGTACCGGCCTGTCACGCCGGGGGTCGCGGGTTCGAGCCCCGTCAACCGCGCCACCGCTGCATAAGAGGGCCCCTTTTTCAGGGGCTTTTTTTATGGAATAGTTAATCCCTGCAAGCTTTGAACCCTTATTGTTAAAGGACCTGTTTGTGGGATGGGACGCATTAAGCATCATTGCTTGTGAGGTCGAGCTTTTTTTCGACTTAGATCTAAATCTGGTCATGAATGCGGTTGACGGCTGGAGCCTTGTGACTTATGCCGCAGCTTACGCGCGGTTGTAGCTCAGATGGTTAGAGTACCGGCCTGTCACGCCGGGGGTCGCGGGTTCGAGCCCCGTCAACCGCGCCACTTTTCACCCCAAATTTCAACTGTGATGCCTAAGTTCGGTTACACAAACGTCGTGTGTGCTTGCTGTAAAAATTCGAGAAGTGCGCTGGATGCCTCTTTTGGGTGTTGATCGATAAAAAAGTGCCCGCCGGGAATCGCTTTTTCGTGCATCTGCGGGAACCTGTCACGCCAACTCCCCGGGACGTCATATTCTTTGGCCATTGCACTATCTCGCCCATAGAAAACACAGGCTTTTCGTTGGAATCGTTTGTTTAAGTCTGCCGCGTCTAATTCAAAATCTATTTCCAGTGCAGCCCGGTAATCTGCGCACATGCCCCTAATGGTCTCTGGATCACGCCAACAGTTTTGGTAGGCGGCAAGCGCGTCTGGATCATAGTCTTGTAACTTGGACGCGCCCCATCCTGTCAGGCAGCTGTTGAAATAGGTATCTGGGTCATGTCCAATTAAGCTTTCGGGGAACGGGTAGGGTTGAGCGAGAAAGAACCAATGATAATAGGAGGTTGCGACCTGTTTAGACAAGGTGCTGAGCAGGAAATGGGTCGGCACGATGTCCATAACAGTGAGGCTGATCAGGCTGTCCGGAAAATCGAGCGAGAGGCGATGTGCAACCCGTGCGCCGCGATCATGTCCGGCCAAGTGGTACTGTTCAAAGCCTAGATGTTGCATCAGGGCATGCTGATCACAGCCCATATGGCGGAAACTGTAGGGCGTCGTGCCCGGTGGTTTGCTGCTATGGCCGTATCCGCGCAAGTCTGAGGCGACAACGGTGAACTCTTGGGCCAGTATTGGTGCCACCCTATGCCACATTGCGTGGGTTTGCGGGAACCCGTGCAACAGCAGGACGGGCGGACCATTGCCCCCGATGGAATAACAAATTTGTTGATCGTTCACGTCCGCAATTGCCGTTTGAAACCCATCAATCATCATTATTTTGCCTATTCAATTCGGGGGAGGGGCGTTGCAAAATCGGATTCAGATTATGTCAGGGCGGCGAGAATCCGTGCCCAGCTTCGTGTTCCTTTGTGGAAACTTTCCAGATCGTACTTTTCGTTGGGAGAATGCAGCCCGTCGTCGTCTTTGCCAAAACCAATGAGCAGAGGAGGCGTTGCCAGAATATCTTGAAAATGCCCCGCGATGGGAATGGAGCCGCCACCGCCAATATAAGCCGCTGGCAAGTTCCATTCGTCTTTCAACGCGTCTAGTGCCAATGCGAATTTGGGATCACTTGTATCAATCACGCAGGCTTTATTCGCGCCGTGGTCTACAAAATCGACACTGCAATCTGCTGGCAAAAGCGATTGGATCATTTCGCGAAAACGCGTTCGGATTGCCAGCGGATCTTGATCGCCGACCAAGCGAAAACTGATCTTTGCACTGGCGCAAGAAGGCAGGACGGTCTTAAAACCCTCTCCCGCGTATCCACCAGTTATACCGTTGACTTCGCAGGTAGGCCGCGACCAAGTCATTTCCAATGGGGTTCTGTCCTGTTCTCCTGCAGGGATCGCCAAATCAACGTCCTTTAGAAACTGAACGTCATCAAAATCCAGAGCATCCCACTGGGCGCGCATTCCATCAGAAAGTTCATGCACACCGTCATAAAACCCAGGAATCGTGACGCGACCATCGGCGTCGTGTAGTGCTGCGATGATTTTGGACAAAACTCGGATTGGATTGATCGCAATGCCGCCGTAATAACCAGAATGCAGATCTTTGTCCGGTCCGGTGATTGTGATCTCTTCTTGCAACATACCACGCAGCATCGTCACGATTGCCGGTGTTTTGCTTTCGAACATGGCTGTGTCGCAAATTAAGGCCAAATCGGCTTTCAGTTCTTCCTTGTTCTCTTCCATAAAGGGCACCAAGGAAGGGGAACCACTTTCTTCCTCACCTTCGAAAAAGAACGTCAATTTGCAGGGAAGGGAGCCGTGCACCGCTTTCCAGGCGCGGCAAGCCTCCACAAATGTCATTAATTGCCCCTTGTCATCCGCTGTGCCGCGTCCGCGTAAAACCTTGCCCTTGGGGGTATCCTCGATTTGCGGGTCAAACGGATCGTTGTCCCACAAAGCCAGTGGATCCACGGGTTGAACGTCATAGTGCCCATAAAACAATAGATGGGGCCCGGGGCCGTCAATGTGCCCAACGACCATCGGGTGGCCCGGCGTCGGGCGTTTTTTTGCTGTTATTCCAATGCTTTCAAGGTCGGCAACCAGCCAGTCTGCAGCGGCATCACAATCAGACGCATAGGCGGGATCGGTAGAAATAGATGGAATGCGCAGAAGTTTTTGTAAACGGTCCAACGCTTGGGGCATGTTGGAATCGATCTTTGTCAGGACGGCGTCTAAGGACATGACGGTTCTTTCTGTGTGGAGGATTTACGATACCCTAACAAGCGTTGCGGCGCTGTCCAGATTGCTATTTTGCTTCAAGGTATCACTGAGCTTACATGCGACATGCCGTCCCGCGCGCAGTTATTGAATAGTTTGTATCTGTTCTATAGTTATTCAAAGAAATGACAGAGCTCTGATGCGTCATCTGTGCATCAAACGAAGGAGAGACCGCGTGGATTACACCCGGCAACTGGATAAGGCGATAGAACGTCTACATGACGAAGGGCGATATCGGACCTTTATCGATATTGAACGGCAAAATGGCCAGTTTCCGCACGCGGTTTGGACCCAACCCGACGGCAGCAAGCGGGATGTCACGGTTTGGTGCGGTAATGATTACCTTGGTATGGGGCAGAATCCTGTCGTTCTGGACGCAATGCGCGATGCATTGCGCGCAACGGGTGCAGGCTCTGGTGGGACACGGAACATATCTGGCACGACAGTCTATCATAAGCGTCTCGAGACAGAATTGGCGGATTTGCACGGCAAAAATTCTGCATTGCTGTTTACGTCGGCCTATATCGCCAATGATGCGACTCTTTCGACTTTGCCGAAACTCTTTCCGGGGCTGATCATTTATTCGGACGCATTAAACCACGCGTCGATGATTGAAGGTGTGCGGCGCAACGGTGGTCAAAAAAGAATTTTTCGCCATAACGATGTCGCACATTTGCGTGAGCTGCTGGAGGCTGATGATCCCGCCGCACCCAAAGTTATAGCGTTTGAATCGATTTACTCGATGGATGGTGATTTCGGTCCTATCGAAGCGCTGTGCGATTTGGCTGACGAATTCGGTGCGTTAACCTATATCGATGAGGTGCATGCCGTCGGAATGTATGGCCCACGCGGTGGTGGTGTGGCTGAACGTGACGGTCTGATGGACCGTCTCGACATCATTAATGGTACCCTTGCCAAAGCCTTCGGCGTGATGGGGGGATATATCGCTGCATCGGATAAAATGTGTGATGCCATAAGGTCTTACGCACCGGGTTTCATCTTCACTACGTCTTTGCCGCCGGCTGTTGCTGCGGGTGCAGCCGCTTCTGTTGCCTATCTTAAAGGCGCGCCTGAACTGCGAGATGCGCATCAGTTACAAGCACGGATCCTAAAGATGAGACTTAAGGGACTGGGGCTCCCGATCATTGATTACGGCAGTCATATCGTCCCGGTCATGGTTGGTAATCCGGTGCACACCAAAATTTTAAGTGATATGTTGTTGGAAAATCATGGGATTTACGCCCAGCCGATTAATTTTCCTACTGTCCCTCGTGGCACTGAGCGATTGAGGTTTACGCCATCGCCTGTGCACGGACCACGCGAGCTGGATGCGCTTGTCAAAGCGATGGACGGATTATGGTCACATTGTGCGCTAAATCGCGCCGAGGACGCTGGTTAGTCGTTCGTTTGATGAAAATCATATTGCCTTGTGTTAACCTAACCTAAAGAACAAGTCAGATACGAATCGTATATTAGATTCTGTACACTGACGTCGGCGCATCTGGCGGGCACAGGTAAATACGGGGCAGTAAGTATGATCGGACGCAAGCACTCAGAGAGTGTAGAGAAGACCGTTGAACCCAAAGCGTTTGACGATTTTGAGGTGCGTCTAGGCGATACTTTACGCGGCGAACGTGCAACGATGGGTAAATCCCTTTTGGATGTTCAGCGAGAATTGCGCATTAAAGCATCTTACATTGCAGCAATCGAAAATTGTGATCCTGATGCCTTTGATACGCCCGGATTTATTGCTGGATATGTAAGGTCATACGCACGTTATCTGGGTATGAAGCCTGACGAGGTTTTTGATACCTTCTGCGAAGAAAGTGGATTTTCCGTAGCACACGGTATGTCCGATGAAGCATCTGTTATCAAAAAATCTAAACGCGATGTTCGCAAAAGCCTAAAATCTGATGCCGATATGTTCAATCGCCCCGGGACTCCATTTGTTCCTGCTGGCGATAGCCTACTGTCGCGGATCGAACCCGGCGCGGTTGGCTCGTCACTGGTTTTGATTGCTTTGATCTCTGCTATAGGCTTCGGTGGATACTCTGTTTTGCAGGAAGTTCAGCGTGTCCAAGTTGCCCCTGCGGAACAGACACCCATAGTTCTTTCTGACTTAGACCCTTTGGATGGCGTGTTAGCGGGCGCGACAAGTGAAGGCGTGGAAATTGGGCAATTTCCGGAGGCTGTTGATCAACCGCGCGCAGAGGCCTTAGATCGGCTTTATCGCCCAGAAGCGTTGGATGTTCCTGTGCTTGTTGCGCGCGATGCTCCAATTGCAACGCTTGATCCACGATCTATCGGTAATTTTGCGCGGCAATCTCCGCCTGAACCAGAAGGGTTGTCTGATAGTCTTTTAGCACAGAGTGATTTGTCTGCGTTTGGGCCTGTAGAGGAAAGTCCGGTCCCAATCGTTTTAAAGGAGACTGGCCCAGCATTGCGCATGGTGGCCGTGCGGCCATCTTGGGTGAGGGTCAGTTCTGCAGACGGCACTGTAATCTTTGAAACGATTATGGAACCCGGCGAGACTTGGGATGCGCCTTCAGTTGGCGAACCACCCGTGCTTAGGACGGGAGAGAGCGGTGCGATATATTTCGCGCTTAGCGGAGAGTATTATGGGCCGGTTGGCCAAACGGGTACGATTACGTCCAATTTGGCATTGAGGGTAGACTCGTTAAAGCAGGCCTATCCGGTTGCGGACTTGACAGCAGATGAAGCACTGGCGACGACGGTTGTCCAATTACAAACGCCGGTAGAACCTGCGGCGGAATGACCGTTCTTTAGTTTTAAACTACGATTGCGGGTTCTGACCTGAGTGTCTATCTATTCGACAAGGCACTGACAGGAAGGTCTTCTCTATGTCTCTAAATCATGTTCGACCGTGGCGAAACATTTACCGACGCACGTCCCGACAGATTATGGTAGGCAATGTCCCTGTTGGGGGGGATGCACCGATCACGGTACAAACCATGACCAACACCTTAACGACCGACATTAAGGCTACGATTGATCAGATAAATGCAGCCACAGATGCCGGCGCCGATATCGTGCGTGTATCTGTCCCCGATGAACCATCTTCCAGAGCTCTCAAGGAAATCGTGCGTGAAGTTTCCGTGCCCATCGTTGCGGATATCCACTTCCACTATAAGCGTGGCATTGAAGCCGCACAGTCCGGGGCCGCGTGTCTTCGTATTAACCCTGGCAATATAGGGGATGAAAAACGCGTAAAAGAGGTGATAAAGGCTGCGCGCGATTACAATTGCTCCATCCGAATTGGTGTGAACGCGGGAAGCCTTGAACGGCACTTACTGGAAAAATATGGCGAGCCGTGCCCTGACGCAATGGTTGAAAGCGGTCTCGATCATATCAAAATTCTCCAAGACAATGATTTCCACGAATTCAAAATCAGTTGCAAAGCTTCCGACGTATTTATGGCGGCGGCCGCGTATCAACAATTGGCAGAAGCGACAGATGCCCCGATTCACCTTGGAATTACTGAAGCCGGAGGATTGATGTCGGGTACGATTAAATCGGCAATTGGTTTGGGTAATCTGCTGTGGATGGGGATTGGCGATACTATCCGCGTCAGCTTGTCAGCCGACCCGGTAGAAGAGGTTAAAGTTGGATACGAAATTCTCAAATCTTTGGGCCTTCGACACAGAGGTGTAAATATTATTTCTTGCCCCAGCTGTGCCCGTCAGGGGTTTGACGTCATAAAAACAGTCGAAGCTTTGGAAAAGAGGCTGGAACATATCAAAACACCGATGAGTCTCAGCATTATCGGGTGCGTGGTCAACGGACCCGGAGAAGCATTGATGACAGATGTTGGATTTACTGGCGGCGGGGCAGGGTCTGGCATGGTGTATCTAGCCGGAAAACAAAGCCACAAATTGGACAACGATCAAATGATCGAACATATCGTTGAGCAAGTTGAGAAAAAGGCCGCCGAGCTTGATGCTGCGGCGGCCGTTGTGGATGCGGCGGAATAATTCCGCGGGTTAGCTTCGTTTGTCTTCGATGATCTGTTGCAGTTGATCAGAGGGTAAAAACCCGCGTAGCATCTCGTCGTGCAACACGAAAGTAGGCGTTCCGTTGATTTGCAACCGTTGGGCCAAGGCACGTGTTTCGCGTATTTCGTCGGTGACGTCTTCGTCGTTCATTCGGGCTTCAATACTGTCACTGTCCAACCCAAATGTATTGGCGAGCCTTCTTAGGGCGGGCAGACTAATATCGCCGTTATAGGCCATCAGAGCGTCATGCAACGATTTGTAAGCTTCGGCGCCCTCTATCATTTTTGTCGCGATCACATAGCGTGACGCCACAACTGATTGTTCGCCCAAAATGGGGAATTCTTTGACCACGAAACGGATATTGCCGTCTTCTTCCAATAGTTTTTCAATTTCGCCAAAGGCACGTTTGCAGAACCCGCAACGGTAGTCCATAAATTCGACGAGCGTGATATCCCCATCAGGATTGCCGCCAACATAGGAGAAACCATCATCAAAAAGGTCGCTCGCGTTTTGTGCGACCAAATCGAAATCAGCCTGTGCTTGGATTTCTGCCTGTCGCTGTTCAAGCGAATTGACGGCGTCGATGATGACCTGAGGGTTTTCCATCAGATACTCACGGACTTGCTCACCAAAATTTGCGCGTTCCTGCGGGGTCATTTCCGACAAGTCGAGAGCGAGGCTCGGTGTGGCCAGAGTGGCCATGCCCAGCCCAATGGCCAACGATATTCTTTTTAGCATTTTTATCTCCGTTTTGCGGCGCGTTCTGATGCAATCAACACATCCTGAGCCCGTTGCCAAGGGCCGGAACCCTCGCCTAACAGGCCACTGGCGCGAGTGGCGTGAATTCGGGCATCGTTCAAACGACCGACTAACGCGTAGCGTTCTGCCGTGATCAATGAAGCCATGCCGTTTTGTCCCGATTTCGCATAGGCAACGGCGAGGTCGCGAAGCATGCCGCCATCGCGGAAATCGATTGTGCGGGCTTTTTCCAGAACTTTCTGCGCGCTGGAAACTTTGTCGTTAATCAGCAAAGCGCGCCCGTATCCGGTCAATATCAACGAATCGCTTGGGGCGAGTTTAACGGCCCGTCCATACGCGGCTTCGGCGGCTTTGAAATTGCGTGTTTCGAGCAATATTTGGCCGCGCTGGTCGTGTAGAAACGGGTCGTTCGGGCGTTGCGAGATCGCTGCGTCAATGGCCTTTAACGCTTGTTTCGTCCGAGACTGTCGGTGTTCCGCAACAGCTTCACGCAGTAATCTTACATCGGCGTAAGGGCTTTCCTTCAACCGTCTCAATGTCCATTTTGGCGAACGGGTGTAGGCGCTGAGTTTACCTTTGACACGTTCAAACCAATAGGTGGCGCTTGGTGCTTCCGGAGCAGCGCTACCATATGCTGTTACAAAACCTTCTAGGGCGCGAACCCGATCACGTGAAAGGGGGTGTGTTCGAGTGTACGGATCTTGACGGGTTTCAGCCAACAGTTCTTGTCCTCTAAAAACCTCAAGCACCCGGGACATTCCCGCCGGGTCAACGCCTGCGGATTTCATGTAACGAACGGCGGATTGATCCGCGGACGCTTCTTCGGCACGGGTATGAGCGAAAAAGCTCCGTTGAGCCGCACTTTGCGTCCCGATGAGCAGGCCACCTGCAGCCTCTCCACCACCGGCTGCGGCTGCGGCGGCGGCCAGTGCGAGGCCTAAGCCCGAAATAGAGCGCGCGTTTGCCAAATTATTCATGCGCCGCGTCAAATGACCATTGGCGATATGTGCGGCTTCATGTGCGATGACGCCTTGCAACATCGCGGCATTTTGCATCCGGTTGATCAGCCCGTAATGAACAAAGATTGCATCGGTTCCAACAACAAAGGCATTCAATGAGCTTTCGTTTACAACCAGTATCTTCACGCGCGATGGGCTCAGACCTGCCGCGCTTAAGACTGGGGCGGCCAATTGTTTGAGGCCATATTCGATGTCTGCGTCTCGCAGCAATCCGCGCGCTTCTGCCATTGAAACGCAAAGACAAAATAGCGTTGCCGGGATTGACGCCAGCCTGAATACGCGGTGAAACCTCATGATCTTTATAAGGAGTGATTTTGATGCGAGTTTCAAGGCGTTCTTCAGTCGATCCCTTCATTGTGATGGATGTTATGGAAGCTGCACGTCAAGCCGAAGCCGAGGGGCGTCATATTATCCACATGGAAGTTGGGCAGCCCGGTACAGGGGCACCCAAGGCGGCGGCGCATGCACTTGAACAGGCCATGGCACAAGATTCCTTAGGCTATACCGTCGCTTTGGGATTGCCAGCGTTGCGCGCGCGCATCGCTCAGCTATATGGTGAATGGTATGATGTTGATCTCAACCCGGATAGGGTGGTTGTGACATCGGGATCGTCGGGCGGCTTTATTTTGGCTTTTACCGCGCTTTTTGACACCGGCGATCGTGTCGGGATCGGCGCGCCAGGGTATCCGAGTTACCGTCAAATTCTACGCGCGCTTGATTTGCAAGCGGTTGATATACAAACCGCGGCGAAAAACCGTTTTCAGCCCGTAGCCGGTGATCTTGCAGATTTAGAATTATCAGGGTTGTTGGTTGCATCCCCCGCGAACCCAACCGGCACGATGTTGGACAAGCCGGCGATGCAAAACTTGATTGATGTGACGCAGGCCCAAGGAATCTCATTTATTTCCGACGAGATCTACCATGGAATCGAATATGAAAACAAAGCCGTAACCGCCTTGCAGATCACCGACGACGCCTATGTTATCAATTCGTTTTCCAAGTATTTCTCTATGACAGGATGGCGGGTTGGTTGGCTCGTTGTGCCTGAGGATCATGTGCGCGTAATAGAGCGAATCGCGCAGAACATGTTCATTTGTGCGCCCCATGCCAGCCAAGTGGCGGCACTGGCAGCGATGGAGGCGGGCACCGAGTTAGGCCAGAACATGGATGTGTATCGCGCGAACCGCGCATTGATGCTGCAAGGATTAAAAGACGCGGGGTTCAAAAACTTTGCGCCACCTGATGGTGCTTTTTACGTCTATGCTGACGTGTCGGACATGACGCAGGACAGCCGGGCATTTGCGTCGGAAATTTTGGAAAAGGCAGGTGTCGCCGTGACCCCGGGGTTGGATTTTGACCCAATTAGGGGACATCAAACACTGCGTTTTTCCTATGCACGAAGCACGCAGGACATTGTCGACGGGTTGGCACGGCTAAAAGAGTTCATTGCGCGACGTTAGAGGATTCCCTAGGGCGGCACAGTGGGGTAGTCTAAGTGCAAACAATACAGGCCGAGCAAAACATGATCCGTCTATGTCTGATCCTTGCAACAATGTGGATGCTCTCCCTTTCGACAGTGTCAGCGCAAAGCAGCGATAATCCTGCGCGGGTTTTTGTGGAGGGGAGTGGGTTTTCGCAAAATTGGCTTGGACGCTCGGAGCTGCAATTGAAACTAAGTCGAGGTGTTCCGTTTCGGGTATTTACGCTTGATGCGCCGCGTCGTTTGGTGATCGATTTCAAAGATTTGATTTGGGACGATGTGCACAAAAAGGATTTGTTGCTAGAAAGCCGACACATTGCAGATTTGCGTTTTGGTGCCTTTCAACCGGGCTGGTCACGTTTGATTGTGGATCTGAACAAGGCGCTGTTACCAAAGGATATCAGCATGGTGGTGGATGCCCAAACGGGTCAAGCAAGTTTATCGCTGTCACTTTCCTCTGCATCGGGACAAGAGTTCGCGCAAGGCTCTGGAGCGCCGAAAAGCGCTGGGTGGCCTGTTGCACGACAGGACACGCAGTCAACTTCATTTGCCCCGGATCATTTTGTTGTTGTTTTAGATCCGGGTCATGGTGGTGTCGATCCCGGGGCGGAGCGCGAGGGGGTGTCCGAAAAAGTTCTGATGTTGGAAATGGCCAAAATGCTTCGCACGTCGTTGCAACAAACCGGGCAGGTCGAGGTGGTTTTAACGCGGGACAGTGATGTTTTTGTGTCGCTTCAAAGCCGGGTCGCCCAGGCCCATCAGGTACAGGCCGATTTGTTTGTTTCTTTACACGCGGATGCCCTCAGTCAGGGTGGCGCAGAAGGAGCAACAGTCTATGTTTTGTCCGACGAAGCCAGTGATACGGCATCGGCCCATCTGGCGGCGCGACACAACCGCGCAGATATTATTTCAGGCGCGGATCTCACAGGGTCTGACGATCAAATCACAAGCGTCCTGCTGGATATGGCGCGGCGCGAAACGGAACCACGAACGGATGCCCTCGCGCGTTCTTTTATCCGTCACATGAATGCAGTGGGCGGACCAATGAACCGGCATCCATTGCGTCGTGCAGGTTTTTCCGTGCTCAAATCTGCGGATATTCCATCTGTTTTGATCGAGGTCGGATTTTTGTCCAGTCGTCGAGATCTAAAAAACCTGCGCAATCCGGCATGGCGCGACGGCATTGTTGCAGCGATGACTGATGCCATTCTTGACTGGCGCGCACAAGATGCAGGCAAAAAGGCGCTGATCCGGCAGTAGAAATGACGCGCTGATCACGTTTTGCTATTTTGACGCGCCGAGCGGAACCGCATATACCAAAGGGATATCGTCGTCATTAAAGGGTCATCGCACCGTGCTCCGTTTCATTCTGTCCTTCTTTGGAGGTATTTTCACCACAATTACCATGGGTTTCGGAATGGTTGTGCTGAGTATTGGCGCGATTTTTTGGGTTTATGGTCAGGATTTGCCCAGTCACGAGTCGCTGGCGCAATACGCGCCGCCGACCATCAGTCGCATTTATTCCGGCCAAGGCGAAATTATTGATGAATTTGCCAAAGAACGGCGGCTTTTCACGCCCGCCGATGATATTCCTCCATTGGTAAAACAGGCCTTTATTTCTGCCGAAGACAAAAATTTCTATCAGCACCAAGGTTATGATCTGCGCGGTATTGCGGCTGCGGGTTTTGATGCGGTGCGCACGCGTGGGCGCGATGTGCGTGGGGCTTCCACGATTACGCAACAGGTCATGAAGAACTTTTTGCTGTCCGGTGATCGACGCGCAGAACGCAAAATTAAAGAAATCATTCTGGCGTCGCGACTCGAAGAGACGTTGGAAAAAGATGAGATCCTAGAGCTTTATTTGAACGAGATTTTTCTGGGTCAAAACTCTTATGGGGTGACGGCGGCGGCTCAAACCTATTTCAACAAACCTCTCAGCGATCTGGATCCGCACGAAGCGGCTTTTCTAGCCTCTCTCCCCAAAGCACCCAGCGATTATCACCCGGTGCGCCGCAAGGAACGTCTACAGGCACGTCGGGACTTTGTGCTCGAGGAGATGATGGAAAATGGGTACATCACGCAAGAATTGTATGAAAAAGAAGTCGCCACGCCGCTAAGGTCGGTTCAAAATGGGGATTTTGAAAGTTTCCGCGCCGAATTGCCGCCTCGGGATTACTTTACTGATGAAATCCGCCGCCAGCTGAGCGAGGATTTTGGCGAAGGTGAATTTTTCACCGGTGGCCTTAGTGTGCGCGCAACGATTGATCCTGATCTTCAACCAATCGCCGCAGAATCATTGCGGCGCGAGCTCGAATTATTTGATCGGAAAAAAGGTGTCTGGCGCGAGGCCGCGGTAAAAATCGCACCGGAACTTTTGCAGGACGAAGACACCTGGCGCACAGCGCTTGCAGATTTGAAAATAGCGCGTGACATCGACTTGGACGGCCCATGGTACCCAGCAGTGGTGCTCTCCGTTGGGGAAAACGCGGCCCGAATTGGGATCGAAGGCGTAATCGAGGATGCAGATGGCCATTTCATTCCAGCGCGAGATGTGACCTGGGCCCGCAAGCGCGCGCTGGATGGAACTTTGGGAAACACGGCCAAAGTCGCTGGTGATCTTGTCTCTGTTGGAGATGTCGTGCACGTTCGGGCGCTGACCTCGGACGAAGACGACAGTTTTGTGCGCTGGACGCTACGACAAGTTCCAGAAGTGCAGGGTGGCTTTGTGGCAATGGATGTGAATTCCGGTCGCGTGCTGTCCATGCAGGGCGGGTTTTCCTATCAGGATAGCGTTTTCAATCGTGCCACTCAGGCGCGCCGCCAACCTGGGTCCAGTTTTAAACCATTCGTCTATGCCTCTGCGCTGGACAGCGGCTATTCGCCGGCAACCATCGTTGTGGATGCGCCCATTGAAATCAACACGCCGCAAGGTTTGTGGCGTCCACGCAATGCCTCACGTGAATACTATGGTCCGACACCGTTACGCACGGGGATTGAGCGATCACGTAACCTGATGACCATCCGCTTGGCGCAAGAAGTGGGCATGGACGTTGTGGCTGACTACGCCGAACGCTTTGGTGTCTACGACAACATGGGGACGTTCCTGGCAAATGCGTTGGGTGCAGAAGAAACAACCCTGTACCGCATGGTTGCAGCCTATGCGATGTTTGCAAATGGCGGAGAGCGCGTTCAACCGACGTTGGTGGACCGTGTGCAGGATCGCTACGGAAAAACGATCTATCGTCACGATGAACGTTATTGTTTTGACTGTGAATTGGCCACTCTCGATTCGGGTTTTGCACCAAGAATTGTGTCCAACCGCGAACGTGTGATGGACGAGGTCACAGCCTATCAGCTGACCTCGATGATGCGCGGTGTTGTGGAACGGGGTACCGCGGCGCGTACGGTCAATCTGCCAGTGCCGACAGCGGGCAAAACGGGGACGACGAATGACGCCAAAGACGTTTGGTTTATTGGGTTCACCAACAATATCGTTGCAGGGTGTTACATCGGATATGATCAACCACGCGCTATGGGGCGTGGGGCGTCTGGCGGGGGCATGTGCGGCCCTGTTTTTCAACGCTTCATGGAAGAAGCGACAAAAAAATATGGCGGTGGACCTTTCGCGGTGCCGACCGATGGACGTTTCATCAAGATCGATCGCTTTACCGGAGCGCGCCTGTCTGATGATGCAACAGGAGAAGCCGTCGTCGCTGAGTTCTTTCGCAGCGGCGAAGAACCTTTGTTTGGGGTGATGTTTGATGGCGGATTTGCAATGGGCGAAGATTTACCCCTTGTCCAAGAAGCCCAGACAGGCCGCGGACAGGCTGTGACCACCACCACGGGGGAAACAATTGAGGTTGGCCCGAATGCGAATTTTGGCACGTTGAGCTCTGGCGGGCTGTACTGAAAAACCTGAGGGAGCTGGGATGCCTTGCTGCTGGCGTGGTGCTGGTCTATCACAGCCCACAGATCTAATCTTTCGAGGCGAACATGCGCGCAGACATCCAGAACACGGTTGATAAAATCCAGAAGTCCGTCGACTTGCTGGCCCAACGACTTGATGTTGAAACGGCTTCTTTTCGGTTGGAAGAGTTTAACGCGCGCGTTGAAGACCCGACGCTCTGGGACGACCCGGAAGCGGCGCAAAAGCTCATGCGTGACAGGCAGATGTTGGTTGATGCGATGGAGACGCACGATTCCATCAAGCAAGAGATGGCCGATAGTCTCGAGCTGATCGAATTGGGCGAGATGGAAGAAGACGCGGAAGTTGTCGCTGATGCAGAAGCTACGCTGAAAGCTTTGGCAGAAACCGCTGCGCAAAAAGAACTTGAAGCTTTGCTGGATGGCGAAGCGGACAGCAATGATACGTTCCTCGAGGTTAATGCAGGTGCGGGCGGCACGGAAAGCTGTGATTGGGCCAACATGCTGGCACGCATGTATGTGAGGTGGGCTGAGAAGCAGGGGTATAAGGTCGAGCTTCAATCCATGAGTGACGGCGAAGAAGCGGGTATTAAGTCCGCCGTTTACAAAATTAGCGGTACGAACGCCTATGGGTGGTTGAAATCAGAGAGTGGCGTGCACCGCTTGGTGCGTATCTCGCCATTTGACAGCGCGGCCAAGCGCCACACGTCCTTCAGTTCCGTTTGGGTGTACCCGGTTGTCGACGACAACATTGAAATCGAAGTAAATCCGGCCGATATTCGGATCGATACCTATCGATCTTCGGGGGCTGGGGGGCAGCACGTCAATACGACCGATTCCGCCGTCCGTATCACCCATAATCCAACAGGTATCGTGGTCACCAGTTCGGAAAAATCCCAACACCAAAACCGCGATATCGCCATGAAAGCGTTGAAGTCACGGCTGTATCAAATGGAGCTGGATCGCCGCAATGCTGCCGTGAACGAAGCACATGAAAGCAAAGGGGATGCCGGTTGGGGAAATCAGATCAGATCCTATGTTTTGCAGCCCTATCAAATGGTTAAAGACTTGCGTACAAATCATGAAACCTCTGACACCAAGGGTGTTTTGGATGGTGATTTAGACGGCTTTATGGCTGCTACCTTGGCGCTGGACGTTTCAGGAAAAAGCAGAGCCGAAGCACAAGGCAGCTAGCAGCGACTATTCTTTGACATAGGCGATTATCCTCGGTTCGATTGTCATGAACATGATGGGAAGCATTCATCACACGTGGAAACCGTTGCAGTTATAAGTCTGAAATCAGGCGTGCCAACCTTGCGGCCTGCTCGCTTTTCAATGCCGTTTGACGCGCTTTGACGTGGCGCTTTAGATTTTAAAACAAGGCCTCTCTATGGAGTAATCGTTGCAGAATTTTATGTTTTTGCGGGATAGACGATGGCTTTTGTCACCATGACAAGCGGGCATCGCTCTTGGCATTTGTACCGACAAAAGATCGAGGCAGATTAGGTTCGCCGATCTCTGCCCATACCGATTAATCGATCCTGCAAGGCATTGGCGTTTTGTAATCCTGCGTCCAGCGCAAAGACGTAGGCGTGCGTTAGGAAAAACGCGGTTGCGTCAACATCGTCTGCTTCGTTTGCTGCTTCGGTATAAAGAGCTGACAGTTGGGCCGTATCATTGCGCTCATGTGCGGTTAAAAGCCGCCTGTCTAGCGCATTCATTCTGCGGCGTGTTTTTGCGCGCGCGATTGTGCGATGCGCTCAGCCACCCAGGCGTGAAAAAGATGCGTAGGTCCATCCATAACTGGTGAAAACCGCCCGCCGTCAAAGGACACCGCATGACGTCCGCGTTGCATCCCTTCGACAACGAAAACATCTTCAACAAATACAGACTTCCACTGATCGGCATTTCTGGCCTTCAGTTCTTCACTGGCGGTCGGTTGCGCATAATAGATGTGAACATGTTCCAGAGTTTTTGCGACACCACGAGGCTGCAGAATGATCGCATAGGTATGGTCGCGGTGAACTCCCATTAGAACATTTGGGAAGGCGGTAATATACTCTGCGCCGGTTTCCCATTTGTTGCTCAGACCCTCGAAATCAGGGAAAAGCTCGTCTTCCTTTCCTTTTATCTGGCGATAGACCAACGTACCTTGGCCGGAAAATAGACCATTTTTTTCAATGTGATAGTGATCTTCCAGTCGAGAGTAGCTGTTTAACCCTGGGTGTACCCAAGGCAAATGGTAACTTTCGCAGTAATTCTCGACGGCTAATTTCCAATTACAATTGACCTCCAAGGTAAAACGGCTTTGGGGACCGCCATGATAGAGTGGCTTGTTGAATTCACGCCATCGGTCCAACAGCGCTGCGTTCGCAGTTTCAAAATCAGGTGCATCGCCGGAAATATTGATCCAAATGACGTCCATCCAGATGTGGCTGCGGACTTCAATCAACCCCAGCAATGCACGATCAATACCTTCATGTGTATTTTGTCCAGGCCCACCCACGTGCGGTGTACTGACCAATTTTCCGTCCGTCGAATAACACCAGCTGTGGTAGGGGCACCGGATCGCGCCTTCTATTTTGCGGGGGGAGTCCACGAGGATCATGCCTCGGTGTCGGCAGATGTTTTGAAACACGCGTACATGTTTTTGCCTGTCTCGAACGATCAAGAGCGGTATTCCCAGGAAATCTAATGGTACGGCATCACCGATCTCAGGAATCTCGGCTGCAACCGCCAGACCCGACCAGCCATCGCACAGAAGCGATTGCTTTTCCTCATTGTAAACAGACTGATCGATGTAGTGAGCGTTCGGCAAGCCATGCGCCTGTGCAATGGGGCGGCGAACTGTAGATAGGTCGTGGTCAACAATGTCCATCGTGCTGCTCCTGAAGGTGGTTGGCAGCAGAGTATCTTGTCTGACACTAGAATTGTTACTCTGAGCGACCCGAGTGGTCTGACGGCGACATTCTAGGGGCGCGTTTATCTAAAGGGGTCTTCTGGTTGCAGAAGGCGTTGATGGAACGGAACGAGATCTTCAAACTCGCAAAACCCGGATGTGCGGCCGATTTTCATGGCGCGTGGGAAATCCTCGCCGATGTGCTCGTAAACCAAGCGTGTCATGCGGGTGCTGGACGAAACTTCACGTACGGTGCGGGCGACATACCCGACCCAATAGTTGTTTTCAAAAGAAGTCACTCGATTAAGGTAATTCATCGACGCGGACAGGCTATTACGTCTGGATACCGTAAGAGACACCCCGTCTTCGATTTGCAGCACATATCCACGATATTCGCGTGCGCTAGGTGCCGGGGGGATCCCTTGCATTGCCATCGCTGAGCGAGGTTCAAACCCTCTAACGTATGTATTACTGTCTTCGCGACGGACATGAACCAATCCACGCACGAATTGTGCATCACGCACAAAGCTGCGCCTCGAAAAATGATAAAATCCGCTGGGAAACATTTCTTCCGGCACCGTTTGGACCGCATCCCCCATAAATTCGGCTAGGAAAGTGCCGGAAATTGGCCCCGCATGCCGGCTGATTTGGTCTACAGGCTCCAGAAGTACACGCGCATCGACTTCAAAAAAATCACACATTCGCGCTAAAACATCTGGTCGGGGAAAGCTCTCTCCGTTGAGGTACCTATTAAACTGCGTCCGGTTTATTCCCAAATCCCGCGCAAGAGCGGAAATTGAGTTGTATTGCTCAGATAGGTTTCGAAGGTTTGCACCAAACATATTTCGCAATTGTGACGGTGTACGGTTGGCGGAAGGCATGGTCGTCCTTTGAAACAGTATACAACTTTTGGTTGTATGGAGAAATTTTACACGCGTATAAGTCTGCAAGATTACCTATATTTTGACGCTAATTAGCATCAACATGGTTCGTATTTGTGTCAACGATACTGGATGCAGACACAAATTCCAAGCGTATGGAACAAAAAATGTTGTGTTCACCTGGCGTAACTTCTTGCTAGAGTTGAAGAAGTTCTAGGAAGGGGTGCAGACATCATGTTGGGCGTAGTGCTGTGGAGCGATGTTTCAGATAGAAAGGCAGTCATTTGGTGCGAAGACCAGGGAGACTTAGCGTATCTGAAAGAAGGCGACAGTGTTCTCCATAGTGGAGATTTTTTTGACGCTGGCGATTTGGTTCAATTTGATATGGAGATGTCTCAATCGATGCGTGTCGCGAACAATCCCAGATTGGTGATCGAAAAAGCGGGGCCAGGTTTGCCAGCTTTTTTGCGACATAGCGCCGAAGAGGTCATCGAAGAGCCAGCAGAAGGCAAAGTTCTTCCGTTTGTTTCGGTGATCGCGCCGGTCAGCTGTACCAGTTGATTTTTAAGATGCGCGGCGGCTAGGGCTGCGCATCTTTTACTCTATTCGCCGCGCGATAGGGCGGCAACGCCAGTGCGGGCTACTTCGGCAAGGCCCAGCGGGCGCATAAGATCCGCAAATGCGTCGATCTTTTCAGGCGCGCCAGTGATTTCGAAAACGAAGCTCTCTAGCGTACTGTCAACGACATTGGCGCGAAAAATATCAGCCAACCTCAAAGCTTCGACACGTTTGTCACCCTGACCGACGACTTTGAACATCGCGAGTTCACGTTCAACGCTTGCACCCTCTACGGTCAAGTCATGTACATCGTGCACTGGGACAATACGTCCGAGCTGTGCTTTGATCTGTTCGATCACCTGAGGCGTGCCCGAGGTGACAATTGTGATGCGACTTAGATGGCCTGTGTGGTCGACCTCAGCCACAGTTAGACTGTCGATATTGTATCCGCGTCCCGCGAACAGGCCAATGACGCGGGCGAGCACGCCAGGTTCGTTTTCGACAAGAATTGCCAGTGTATGACGCTCAACCACATCCGAAAATGTTGGTCTTAGGTTGTATGCGGATTTGCTCGTGGAGCCTTTTTTGATTTTTAGGGCGGACATGCTTATTGCTTCCTATAGATGTATCGAAGATTTGTTGGATCGCGCTTGGCCGTCGTCATTAAATTCTCGGCGGAATACTTGCGGGTGCTTGGGATTCTAAATGGCACGCGATTAGAGGCCAAATCAAAAGGATCGCCTTGCAAGACTGCCGTCAAATTCGCGTTGTAAGTGCTGTCAGGGTAGCATTCCCAGTTTCCACCCTTCGCACCAGTGACAGCGTTTTTGGAGGTCGACGGGTACTGCCAGCAAATCTCGTGCCCACCTTGTCCAAAGCCATGATTACGCACTTCCCAATTTGCCGGTACAGGTCGGGTATTTCTAGGAAACCATAGAAAGCTCTTTCCATCGGATCGATGATATTCGATCTGTGTGCCATACCAAGGGTCATGCGTGATGCGCGTACGATCTTCGAAAACTGTGCGGGCTGTTTCTAGGGTCGGTGTCGCGGATGGGTCGGCTTGCAGGCTTTGCGGAGAAGGCCCGAATGTGCACCCCAAAAAGCCAAAGGAAAGAAACAGTAGTGTAACGCATTTCAGAGTTCGAAAAACGGTCATACCATTACTGCGCCATCGGCTTCGATCACGCCCTGTGTCTGCGCCTCTCCAAGCAACATGTCATTGTGCGCCTTGCCCGAAGGGATCATCGGGAAACAGTTTTCATGTTTCTCAACCAGGCAATCAAAAATCACTGGCCCGTCGTGGTTGATCATCTCCATGATGGCGTCATCCAGATCATCAGGATCAGAGCAAATGATCCCTTTAGCACCAAAGGCTTCGGCCAATTTCACAAAGTCGGGCAGGGCTTCGGACCAGCTTTGGGAATAGCGCTGTCCGTGCAACAACTCTTGCCACTGGCGGACCATACCGAGACGTTCGTTGTTCAAAATGAATTGTTTCACGGGCAGGTTAAATTGCATCGCCGTGCCCATTTCCTGCATGTTCATCAGCCAAGAGGCTTCGCCAGCCACGTTAATAACCAGTGACTCGGGATGCGCAACCTGCACACCGATTGACGCCGGGAAGCCATATCCCATCGTTCCCAATCCACCGGATGTCATCCACCGGTTCGGGGCTTCGAAATCGAGATATTGCGCTGCCCACATTTGGTGCTGCCCAACTTCTGTACAGATGTAACGGTCATGGTCTTTGGTCAGCTCCTGTAGGCGACGGAGCGCATGTTGTGGTTTGATGATTTTCCCAGCCTGCTTGAACTTCAGGCAATCAACGGTTTTCCATTCCTCGATCTGCTTCCACCAGGTTGCAATGGCTTCTGGCTCCGTCTTGCGACCGCGAGATTTCCAAACCTTCAACAGATCCTCGAGGACGTGACCGACGTCTCCAACGATCGGGATGTCGGTTTTAATGACCTTATTGATCGAAGACGGATCAATATCGATATGCGCTTTGATCGAATTGGGGCTAAAGGCATCAAGCCGCCCGGTGATCCGGTCGTCAAAACGTGCGCCAATGTTAATCAGGAGGTCACAGTCATGCATGACCATATTAGCCTCGTACAGACCATGCATGCCCAACATGCCGAGCCATTTGTCACCCGATGCCGGATAGCATCCCAAACCCATCAGGGTTGAGGTGATTGGGAAACCGGTGGCTTCAACGAGTTCGCACAGCAATTGACTGGCCGCAGGGCCAGAATTCACCACACCGCCGCCGGTGTAGAAAACTGGCTTTTTTGCATTTTCGATCGCGGCAACCAATTCGGTGATCTCCGTCATGTCGCCTTTTAATTTGGGCTGGTAATGTGACGTAGATGGTTTTGGTTCTGTGTAAGTACCAGTTGCGAATTGGACGTCCTTGGGGATGTCGACCAAAACAGGGCCGGGGCGTCCGCTGGTCGCAACATGGAAGGCTTCGTGGATCGTGCCGGACAGTTTATCTGTTTCCTTCACCAGCCAGTTGTGTTTCGTGCAGGGGCGCGTGATACCGACTGTGTCGGCTTCCTGAAAGGCATCCGAGCCAATCATGAACGTCGGCACCTGACCCGTCAAAACAACCAGCGGGATCGAGTCCATCAAGGCGTCTGTCAATCCGGTAACGGCATTCGTTGCACCGGGGCCGGACGTGACCAAGGCAACACCCGGTTTGCCGGTCGCACGCGCGTAGCCTTCGGCGGCATGCACTGCACCTTGTTCGTGACGCACGAGAATGTGGCGAATGGCATTTTGTTTAAACACCTCGTCATAGATCGGTAGCACAGCGCCGCCGGGGTAGCCAAAGACGGTGTCCACACCTTGATCAATCAAGGATTGGACGATCATTTTCGCGCCGGTCATCTGCCGTGTCATATTTCTTACTCCGTATCGGCCACTTTGAGCCAGTTTTCGCGTTGCGCATAAAAAAGCCCCCGATTTTGTCGGGGGCGCATGGGTCAGACTATGGTCTACCGTTACCGGCCCATGCGCTTATTTCCCACAATGACGACTAGATCAGTCATGCCAAAAAGCTCCTTAATGCTGAACCAGAGATTATGAGTGGCTGGCGGCGGCGTCAACACAAGAAGATACAAAAATATGTCCCAGGCCTATAAAAATGTGTAACTTTCTTTCTTCAAGAGGGAGTTTTGTGAAATTAACGCGAAAATCCGCTGCGTATTTATGAATCCACGGGATGGATGCGTGTCAAAAGCATTTAAGTGAATCGCCGACGGGTATTCAAATGACGAAAGCCTTGAGGTTTTTGGGGTCAATTGTTGGGCCGAATGCCGCCCTTCGCAAGATTGGTCAGTATTTCGATCAACGCAGCAGTTGTGAAGGCTGCGTTGTTTCCGTTTCAGCGCTAGACCTAGGTGATTGGCTGAATGTCGAATGTACCAAGTTCAATTTTCAGGGTTTTAGACTATGCGCCGCAAAACGCGCCCAGAACGCGAGCCAGGCTGCAAAACCGGACAGCTTGGAAAAATCCTCCAACCAGTGCGCAAACGGTCCATATATTTTAAATATATCTGTAAAGACGGAAAGACCGAGAAAGAACAGTGCGACTTTAAAACCACGGATATCATATTGGTCGCTGATGGTGCGCAGACGCAACCAAATCAACATGCCCAACAGACCGTATACGCCGTAGATTGCGACTTCGCCGAGTCTGGATGCGGCTTCGTGGAGCATGAAAACGTCGTCTATAATGAGCAAACCGGACAAGGCCGCTACGGCGCCCAAAATGAGTTGGAATTCTGACGCGTTATTCCGGCCAACAATGGCTGCAAAACCGGTGATTGCCATTGTCGATGTCATGAGGGCGACACCGATGTGTGAGAAAAATCCGATGTAGGATGGATATTTGTAAATCGCCGCGGGGTCTCTGACCAAACGAGCCAATTCTATCCCGCCAAAACTGGCGCCAACGGCAATCACGATTGCGGCGGCAAAAAAAGCGATCGCTACGATCATCTCAGGGATCGCAAACATAGATTTTGATGTCTTGTCTGACGAAAGCGTGGTTGTCGATGGCATTTCTTGTAGCTCCTAAACCGCTGCGCCTAACGGTCGACAGACTGGGAGACGTCGTGCGACCCCAAGCGCCGTATAGATAATACCTATCGAAGCAACGTATGGGTTTCAACCGTTTCTGGCAGGGAAAACTCGGTCGGTGCAAGGCTTTCAAGAACGCCCACTACCGACTGAATATAGGCTTTCAGCTGTTACAGACTGACACCTGTTCCTTGTAACACACCATGCTCCATCGCATAGCGAGTAAGGCCGGCGGTGCTGGAAATTCCCAGCTTTCGTTTGATGTTTTTGCGGTGCGTCTCGACGGTACGCACAGAGATGTCTAAAGTATGCGCGACATCCTTGTTGGATTTTCCCTGCGCCAATTGGAGCAGAATAGTTTGTTCACGCCCGGTGAGTGCTTCGCGACTGTCGTCCGCCTTTGGGTTCAATGATCCACTTGCACCGGTGCACAGATAGCGTTGCCCCGCCATGACGGCATCAATCGCCTGTTTGATTTTATCTGTGGGAACATCCTTAAGAATATACCCCATTGCGCCATGGCTTAAGGCGGACGAAATATATTCGGGACTGTCATGCATCGACAGGACAAGGATGCGTGTACTGGGGCGTTTTTCCAGAATGATTTCGGTTGCCGTCAGCCCGCTCATATCCGGCATGTTGAGGTCCATCAGAATGACGTCCGGGTCCATCACATCCAATTGGTTGAGCGCCGTGCGCGCCGAACTGCAACTGCCAACCACATCGATATCGTCATAGCTTTCGAGAATAGATTGTATGCCCTCGGCGACCATTGGGTGGTCATCTATGATCAGAACTTTGATTGGGGCAGATAGATCGGTCATGTGGGACTTTCCCATGTTAATTGTTGGTCGGTTTCGGGGGGTAAAAGATGGGATAAAGGAACAGAGGCTTCGACAATCGTGCCGCTGCTGTTGCGCGGGCTGTATACCCGAAAATGCCCGTCCAATTGTTCAACCCGTTCTTGCATGTTTCGCAGCCCCAACCCCATCGAGCGGGCATTGCTGTCATTTTTTAGACCACACCCATCGTCTTGGATATACAGCGTTGCGCCTTTACTGTGCCCGCGCAAGTCGATTTTTACATGCGAGGCACAGGCATGGCGTTCGATGTTGGTCAAGGCTTCCTGAGCAATGCGATACAAAGCGATTTTGGCATTGGGGTCGAGACGATTGCGAAAAACAACTGTCCGAAATTGCGTACTCAGCCCTGTACGTTCGCCAAAATCTTCGGCCAATGTCTTGATGGCAGGCCCAAGCCCCAGATCATCCAACACCCCGGGCCGCAGATCACGGCTGATCCGCCTGACCTCTGAAATGGCATCACCCAGCGTTTCTACGCCCTTCACTAAGGGTTCGACCGCTGTTTCATCTCCTCGGTTCAGCTTGCGCAAGGCTGTGTCCAATGCATAGCGCACACCGACGAGGATTTGGCTAATGCCGTCGTGAAGTTCGCGCGCAACGCGGCCACGCTCTTCTTCCTGGGCATCCAAAACACGTTGTGTGAGGCTTTTTAGCTTGGCATCCGCCAGTCGTCGTTCGCGGATGTTGAGAAACATTCCAGTCATGAATACGGCTAAGAGGGCTGCCAACGTGATCGCGCCGATATAGATAAACGTTTGTTGGACGCGTGCTTCTACTTCGGCGCGTGCAGTGGCCACCGTCGCCAGAACGTCATCGATAAAGACACCCGTCCCAACCGCCCATCGCCAACTGGGGAAACTGGTCACATAGGTGATCATGCGCGCGTCTTGTCCGGTCGATGGTTTGGGCCAAAGATGCGTGAGATACCCATCACCTTGACGGGCGATATCGATCAATTCAGCAACAACAGGGGTGCCTTCGCTGTCGGTTTCAGCCAGCCAATTCCGATTGATGCGTTCTGTCTGGCGGGGGCTGACCAGATTAACGCCGTCATAATCATAGACAAAAAAGAAGCCATCCGTCCCGTAGATCATCGCGGACAGAATTTGGGCAACCTGATCCTTGGCTTGTGCATCGTCTGGCGCGGCATTGCCGTAGATAAAATAAAACCCGTTGCGGGCTTGGGTAATGTAATTGCGCAGTTCGGCTTTCTTGGCTTCGATCAATTGCGTTTCTAATGCCCTGATTTCGCGCTCCGCCAAAGTGCGTGATTGAAATGCCACCAACACAGCAATCGCTGCCACAGCCGCAATCAATGGCACAGTCGCTAAAAGCGATAGTTTCTGGCCATAGCTTGGCTGCAAAAGGGGCAGTTTGACTTTCATACCTTTCCGTAAGGCGAAAAATAAGGAATTCAAAGGGGGGCGTTGCCGTCGCATTGTAAAAGGCTCAATAAAGGCGTACTAAAACCGCACGCGATGCAGCGTTCGAGCCAAAGGCGAGCGATCGATGTTACCAAACATCGGCTACTTAAACCAAGACGTGCATTTCGACACGGACAAAAGAGGCAGCGCAGGATCATGGGTTCGGGAAACCAAAGAGGATGAAACGGCGGAATTTGCTGTATTACACTACAGGCGGATGGTTCGTTCTGACAGTTCTGGCTGGGGTGTATTCTCTGTTCCGATCAACTATGCCTTACTCCGAAGCGACCTCATCTACAGTATATGCGGTAAATGTAGCGAATTTTGAGCCGGGGCACGCTCAGACCTTTAAACTGGGTGACGTTCCCGTGCTGGTTTGGCGACGAGACCTTACTCAAAAAATTGAAGCCCTCAAGCTACTTGATGTGAACTTCACCGAAAACCCAAACCTTCTGGAGGAAATACGAGACATTGGGGAGATAGAAATTGAACCCGGTTCGGTTTTTCGTTTCGAGTGGTTCGCCGTCAGTCCAATTAACATTGGGGGACATGGCTGTATCGTCCAACCGGATGCCGGAGATTACGGCGGTTTTTATGATTCCTGCCAAGGTGTTCATTTTGATCTTTGGGGGCGGGTCCATGCAGGCCCAACACAGAGGGATCTTCAGGTCATTCCTTGGCGATGGTCCGATGATGGCAGCGTCATGTGGGTCGACACAAAGAATGCACCTGAATTTTAAGTGGTTTCACTGAGAACCAGTGATGTCATCTTCGCCATGTCGAACACGATGTGAAATTCCGGGAAAGTCCTATCTGATTTAAGATAAATACAAGTTTTGCCCGGTTACGCATGCTTCGAGGTTTTTGCCGCAAAACGCAAATATGCAGCGCCATGCTAAAAACGACCTCCTTATTTCTAGATCTAGAGAAAACAGCTTTAACGGGTAAAGAACGGCCATCGCGCAGCGGAAGTGTTAATTTTTTGTAAAATTTTTACCGTCGCAGGTGGGAACTACGCAGTTTTAGGTATTCACTTGCGCGCGCATAACGCTAGGGTTCCGCACACTGAAAACGCTTCATGCGGTTAATCGAGTCGCTTGAGCGTTAAAAAAACGGGAGGAGAATCTCATATGGATCGTCGTTCATTTCTGAAGACATCTACACTTGGCGGCTCGGCCGCAGCAGCCACAACACTGGCGGCACCTGCCTATGCACAGGGCAACCGTACTCTTACGATGGTGACATCATGGCCCCGCGGTTTTGCGGTTCTCGATGACGCCGCGAGCTATTTCAACGAAATGGTCGACTCGATGTCTGATGGCACCTTGACCATCGACAAAAAAGCGCCCGGCGAATTGGTTGGCGCATTCGAAGTTTTTGACGCAGTTTCGTCCGGTCAGGCTGATCTTTATCACTCCGCTGACTATTACTTCATCGGCCAGCACCCGGGCTATGCGTATTTCACAGCTGTTCCTTTTGGTGGCACGGCACAAGAAGTCACAAACTGGTACCATCACGGTGGCGGTCATGAGCTTCACACCGAACTTGGTGAGATCTTTAACCTTAAATCCTTCTTGGCGGGTAACTCAGGTTCCCAGTCGGGCGGTTGGTTCCGTAAAGAAATCAACTCAGCGGCGGACTTTAACGGTCTTAAGTTCCGTATGCCGGGCCTTGGTGGCAAGGTCTTGGGTGAATTGGGCGCATCCGTTCAAAACATCCCAGGCGGTGAACTTTATCAGGCGCTGTCTTCCGGTGCCTTGGACGGTCTGGAGTGGGTTGGTCCATTCGCTGATGAACGCGCTGGTTTCCAAGAAGTTGCTAAAGTGTACTATACAGCTGGTTTCCACGAGCCAGGGTCCGCGCTTGCAGCTGGTATGAACCTTGATGTCTATAACGAACTGTCCCCTGCGCATCAGGCCATCATCGCAAATGCGGCAATGGCAACAACGCATTTCCAATTGGCGGAAACACTGGCCAATAACGGTGCTGCTTTGGCCCGTCTTCAGGCACAAGGCGTGAAAGCGCTGCAATTCCCTGATGATGTTTGGGATGCTTTTGGTGCTGCGTCCAAAACTGTTCTGGATGAAAACATGGGCGACGAGCTGTTTGCAAAAATCCGCACGTCCTTTGAAGAGTCTCTGGCGCAGAGCTCCGATTGGTTGCTCAAGTCGGATGGCTTCTACGTCGCACAGCGTAACCGCGTGCTGGCCAACGGCTAAGCATTTTTGAACGGTAAGCAAGGGGCCTGTGTCATGCGGGCCCTTTGCCATCACTGGTCTCCGGGACACTCAAAAAATACTTTGGCCCGTCTCGTCGCCGGGACCAGAGAGGGGGGAAGAATATGGAAAACGAAGCGGCCGCAGAGGGCGGTTACGGGGTCCTTCTGGATTTTGTAATCTGGTTTACCAGCAACATTGGCCTGTCATTTTACAACTTCTTTTATGCCTTAAGTCATCCTTCGCTCTGGCTGGATTGGTCCGATAAACAAGCCATCATGCGCTTTGTCTATTACGGTGGGTCCGTCGAATTCTTCTTTGTTGTTTTCACCGCGTTTTTACTGATGTTCGCCGTCGGCGTCTGGCGTCAAAACGTGATGTGGGGCTATGTGCGTTTCCTCGAAGGTTTTGCCAACACGACCGGGCGTTTCTTTGCGTGGGCTGGCCTTTTGATGGTTCTGCAACAGATTGTTATCGTTTTTATGCAACGTATCTTTACCCGTCCTGATATCTCAATCGGGTTTGGTATTCCACTCCAGTTTGACATCAGCTGGTTTGCTGAGGAATTGAAACTTTTCAATGCTTTAGTCGTTTGCCTCTGCATGGCTTATACCTTTGTTCAAGGCGGCCACGTGCGGGTTGATCTGGTTTATTCTGCGGTGCGTTTCAGGACAAAAAAGGTCATCGACATGTTCGGTGCCTTATTCTTTATGATGCCTGTGGCTGTGATCATCTGGCTTTATGGCTGGTTTTTCTTGTGGCGACATCTCATCGTGCCAAACCCATCCGCATCCGACACGCTGGATCGTTTGCTGAACAAATCGCGCGCCCTGCGGTGGAATATTGAAACGATTGGATTTAGCCCCAATGGGTTCAACGGGTACTTCCTCTTTAAAATTCTCTTATGCACCTTTACCGCGATGGTCTTTTTGCAGGCAATGGCGATGTTCTTCCGTTCCTTTCAGGAATGGCGAGAAGGTGAAGAGAGCGCTGGCAAATACCTTGACCGCGATACGTTGGGCGAAGGTGAAGAAGCCTACGAGGGCACCCACTAATAACGGCGCAAAGCTGCGCAAGAACAATGCGCGCCTCAAGGGCGTGACGAATAAGGGACAAAACCCATGTTTTTAGGTTTAGATGGCGTCGAAGTTGGCCTGATAATCGTAGCGGTCTGCCTGTTTGGCGGGATCCTGTCTGGTTTTCCAGTGGCCTTTGCAATCGCCGGTGCGGGGGTCATTTCCTTTGGCATCATCGCCGCGTTAGATAGCGCGGGGTTGCTGATTCATCAGGCGATTGATCAAGGATCTCAAATGTATCGAGATCTCGTGAATTCAGGAGTCAAGGCAGATACGATATCGGTTTTCCGATACCCTGATTTACCTAGATTGGAACAGGGCGTCTTTCTAAAAGGCTGGGAAGACGCCTTAAACCGGAATATTTCCTTTGTTGTGAACCGGATGAACGAACGGGTTCTGGCCGGTCAATCCATCGAAACTCTATTGGCTGTTTTGATGTTTGTTCTGATGGGTATCACGTTGGAACGTTCAAAAATCGCCAACGATCTGCTGACGACGATGGCGCGTGTTTTTGGACCCTTGCCAGGTGGTCTGGCGGTTTCCATTGTTGTTGTTGGTGCGTTTTTGGCCGCTTCAACCGGGATTGTGGGGGCCACAGTCGTGACGATGGGGCTGTTGGCCTTGCCAACGATGCTGCGAAATGGCTATTCGCCCGAACTGTCCACCGGGGTGATTGCCGCATCAGGAACCTTGGGCCAAATTATTCCGCCCTCGATTGTGATTGTTTTACTCGGGACATTGGCGGGGGATCTTTATTCAAGGGGTCAGGAAGATCGCGCAACACTTGCGGGGTGCACGGATGCATTGACCTATCTCGGTGAACCTGCGGTTTTATCTGTTGGCACCTTGTTCCAGGCCGCTTTGCTGCCCGGTATTTTGTTAGCTCTTCTCTATGCGCTTTACGCCTTTGGCTACGCGCTGATGAACCCTGAAAAAGCACCAGCGGTTCAAATGGGCAGTACAAATGCTGAACCTGTGACGCGCGGCGAAGCCTTTACATGGTTCCTTGGCGCACCTGTTCTGCTTGTTGTTGGCACAATCCTTTTGGGTAACCTTGGAATGATCGGCAGCCAATCGACCGAAATTTCACGGTATTCAGATATCGGAGAAGGCGCATCGCTGCGCACGAATGTAGGCGAACAATGCCAGGCATCGATGATTGAGTTGCACGGCGAGGAAGCATGGGCGCTGGCTCTTGCGCAACAAGAAGCCATCGATGCGTCCGGGGGCATTCAACAATCAGAAAGGCTGACCGAAGAAGAACTGGCCCAGTCGCTCGAAAACAAAATTTCGAACGCGGCGCCAATCGGAACCGGTGTGGCCATCATTTTGGTTTTGACAGGGTTGTTTTTGACCACCGCACGGGGCGTGTCGCCGTCGGCGTCCCCCACGCCTCTGATCATCGGTGCCATTGGGGCATTGGTTATTGTCTTACTGGATTTGGTGGTTATCTCGCCTGTGACATCAGCGGGAGCAATGGTTGTAATCTTGGCGCTGCCCTTTGCGGCCCTTATGTATGGTGTTGTCCACGCAACTAAAATCTGCGCGCAGAGCGAACTCATCCGAGTTGTCTTTCCGCCATTGGTTTTGATTGTCGCGGTTCTTGGATCGATCCTTGGCGGGATTACAAACCCAACACCTGCGGCTGCCTTGGGGGCAGGGGGTGCGATTATGCTCGCGGCCTATCGCAAATTACGCGATCAGGATAAAACGCCTAAAATCATCATCTGGTCAACCTTGGCGATCATCGTCTGTATTCTGGTTGGTATCAATTTTGATCTGCGGATCAATCAAGATGGGGTCACCTTTGAGAGCTGGTTTGCCTTCTTTGTTGCCTATGGCGCGTATCTCTATGCGATGTTCGGTCTCATCTTTTCCTGCTGGATTTTGTATACATCAGGCGTTCTATCACCTGTCGTGCGCGAGACTGCAAAAGTGACCAGCATGGTCTTTACCATTCTGATTGGGTCCCAGCTGCTGAACCTTGTGGTGATTTCCTTTGGTGGGGAACATTACATCCAGCAATTCCTCAAATCCTTTGACAATGAATTCACAGTTTTCCTGATTGTCATGCTGGTTTTGTTTTTCCTCGGGTTTGTGCTCGATTTCCTCGAAATCATCTACATTGTCATTCCGATCGTCGGGCCGGTGATCTACGGCGGAACGTTTGATCCCAAATGGGTGACGATCATGATCGCGGTGAACCTTCAGACATCTTTCCTGACGCCGCCGTTTGGCTTCGCGCTGTTCTATCTGCGTGGGGTTGCGCCCAAAGAGGTGACCACTGGGCATATCTATCGCGGGATCATACCGTTTGTGCTCATTCAGGTTGCTGGACTTGCATTGCTTTGGACGGTGCCGGGGATTGTGACGATTATTCCGGACCTCATTCCGAATTAATACGTGAAGTGGCCCAGTGCTGAGCTGGGCCGCAAACAGACCATTCTAAAGCAGGCGTGCCAAATTCCTTGGTGCGCCTGTTTGCATATGTGAAACTGAGATTAGTACTGGCGCTGATAAACGCGCATTGGTCTTGATCTGTCCGTTAGCGGGTTGGACGCGTATCCGGCAGATTGATACTGGCAACCTGCTCTGCAATGGGATCGGTCGATAGGGGGTGCGTATCTGATGAATATTCATTCGGGTTTGTCATTTTGACCCACTTGCCACCAACGTAAACCTCCAACCCGGAGAACTTAGCCTTGTAGCCCATTTTTTGGCTCCCCGGCACCCAATACCCTAAATACACATAGGGCAAATTTGCTTCGCGCGCGATCTCGATATGATCCAAGATCATGTAAGTCCCCAAGGAACGTTTTGGGGCGTCAGGGGCATAGAAAGAATAGACCATGCTGAGGCCATCTGACAGCACATCAGTCAGGCTGACGCCGATCAAATCGCCGGATTCTTTGTCGTTATATTCAATTACACGGCTGCGAATTGGTGTTTCTTCGATCATCGCGGCGAATTCAAACACATCCATGTCAGCCATTCCGCCGTCGGCATGGCGGCTGTCGAGATAGGTGCGAAACAACTCGTATTGTTCTTCGGAGGCCCAGGGCGATGTCGCGCGTCTGTCCAGATCGTTGTTGCGATTGATCGCGCGTTTTTGGCTGCGCGTTGGGGAAAATGCTGCCACATCGATTCGCGCGGATAAACAGGCCGAACACTCTGCGCAAGACGGGCGGTACAGGACATTCTGCGACCGTCTGAAACCTTGTTGGGAGAGACTGTCATTCAACCGGTCCGCGGTTTCCCCTTGTAATGCTGTGAATAATTTTCGCTCCATCCTGCCGTCGAGGTACGGGCAAGGTTGTGGCGCGGTCACATAAAACTGTGGGGCTATTGGCAGTGTGTGGCGCATTAGTGTCCTGTTCGTAAGTTCGGAAGACGATAGCAAAGAGCGACAACACAAAGCAAGGGATCAATACGTTAACGAAGAGTGGCTTTTCTATTGATCATAACCGTCCCTAAAACATGATCCGACAGACCCTGTCCACGTTCCGTCGTGCCCATCATAATGATCGAGATGAGTTGAAACACGGGGACGGTCCAGCTGAGAGTATACCCTAAGGTATGGGCAAAAGCACTTCCTGCATCCATTTTTGAGCCATCTGCGCGGCGCAATTCGATGGCAAACAGGCGCATTCCCCAAGTCGCTGACGTGTTCGCGATGGTCACCACACGGTAAGCAAAGCCGACGAGCAGAAAAAGGAAAGGAAAGAAAAAGAGACCTGTAAAAGCCGTAAATGGCAGTATGACGATGCAAGCCAACAAGGTGATCACGGCGTCGACGATCCATGCAAATAACCGCTTCATTGCGACGTCTTTGTAAAAATCGGGCTGTGCTTGGGGATCAGGTGTTGCGGTCATATTCCTCGCCTTACTTAAAACAGAGGCTCCCGGGAAAACCCGGAAACCACATCGATATTTTGGATTACGCTTCTGGCGCTCGTTCTTCGTTCTTCTTTGTCCGCTCGTCAAGAAACTGATCAAACTCCGCTTTATCTTTAGCGTCCCGCAGACGCTCTAGGAAGGCTTCGAATTGATCCTGTTCGTTTTCGAGGCGGCGCAGAGTGTCTTCCTTGTAGGCGTCAAAGGCGTGGTTGCCGCTTTTGCGGGTTACTACACTGGGTTTGGTCCAGCCGTTGGTTGATTTGCGACAAGTAGAATTGAACATGCGTTTACTCCAAATCATATAGGCCAACAGCGCGAGGCCAACGGGCCAAAAGAAAATAAACCCCAACACCATGGCGGCGATCCACGCGCCCTTGCCCTTTGTGTCGAGCCAGTTTTCCGCACGTGCGAACCAACCGGAATTATGTGCGGTAGGGGCTGTCTGCGTGAGGGTAGTCATTAAATGTGCCTTTCTAAAATCGTTGCGATAACCGGGGTGTCCGGATGTGAATGTCTTTCACATTGAATAGATTGGCATACCTTGTTCAATCTACAAGAGTAAATGTGAATCTTTTTTACATTTATTTAAATTTCTGTTTTAATACAATATCTTGATTTGTTCTTTAGTTATCAGTAGGTGATCAAGGTTGGCCGATTCAAGCTACGCCTTGGAACAGATATGCATGGTTTTGACGCTCAACGATTGACGTTACGCTTTTAGAGGGTGAAACCTTACGCATGAAATTATCGCAAAACATAACACGCATTCCTCGGCCATTTGACAAACAGAAAGGCATTGAAACTTCAGCGCTGATGGGGGATGCGCCGCGCGAGATTTCAGATCTCGTGGCGGGCGCTGCGGGGTGTAGCAGCTATTTGGCCAAGCTTGTAGAGACTGACCCAGAGTGGCTTGTTGAGGCCGTTGAAGATGTTGATGCAGCGATAAATGCCGAAGTTTTGGCAGCGGCTCAGGATTGTTCTGCAGGGCAAGCGGATCGATTGCGCAAAGGAAAACGCCGGATCGCTTTGGTAACAGCGCTCTGCGATTTGGGCGGCGCGTGGCCCTTGGAACGTGTAACGCAGGCCCTTAGTGATTTTGCGGATGCCGCCTGTCAGGGCGCTTTGAAAACGGCGCTCTTGCATCAGATCAAGCGCGGCAAGTTGCCGGGCATCAGCGATGCAGACGTCGAAGAAGGTGCTGGCATGATCGTGTTGGCGATGGGCAAAATGGGGGCTGGCGAGCTAAATTATTCATCTGACATCGACTTGATCTGTTTGTTTGATGAGACCCGATTTGATGGTGATACGTATCATGAGGCGCGCGCAGGCTTTGCCAGAGCCACCCGTGCAATGGCCGCAACGCTGAGTGAAATAACAGCGCACGGGTATGTCTTCCGCACGGACCTGAGGTTGCGCCCGGATCCGTCGGTGACGCCGGTATGCATCGCGATGGAAGCAGCTGAGCACTATTACGAAAGTCTTGGTCGTACATGGGAACGTGCTGCCTACATCAAGGCACGTGTGGCAGCAGGGGATCAGGCTGCCGGCGCGCGTTTCTTGCAGGCTTTGACGCCTTTTGTCTGGCGGCGCCATTTGGACTTTGCCGCCATTCAGGATGCACATGACATGCGTCTTGCCATCCGTGAACATAAAGGGCTTGGCGGGCCCATTACGCTACCGGGCCACAACATGAAGTTGGGGCGTGGCGGAATTCGCGAGATTGAGTTTTTCACCCAAACCCGGCAGTTGATCGCGGGGGGGCGGGATATAGATTTGAGATGTCGCGGCACCGTTCAAGGGCTGCGTGTACTGACCCAGAAAGGGTGGGTTACAAAAGATGTCGCTCAGGCTTTGGAAAGGCACTATGTGGCGCACAGGACGGTCGAACACCGTCTGCAAATGGTGCAAGATGCCCAGACGCATTCGCTGCCGCGTTCTGATGAGGGGTTTTCCAGAATAGCAGCCATGATGGACATGGATGCAGATGCGCTTAAAATTGATTTGCGTCGCCGTCTGGAAGAGGTGCACGAATTAACTGAAGGCTTTTTTGCACCGGGTAAGGTCGACACGGCGCTAACCGGGGCGGAGTTGGACAAGGAAATCCTGAACAAGTGGGTCAGTTATCCCGCCTTGCGCAGCGCGCGCAGTCGTCAGGTTTTTGAACGCGTCAAACCAGAATTGTTGTCACGATTGAGCCAAGCCGCGCGCCCTCATGAAGCATTGCTGGCTTTCGATGGTTTTCTGTCCGGACTACCGGCTGGTGTGCAATTGTTTTCGTTGCTCGAGGCGAACCCGCAGTTGACTGATTTGATCATTGACATCACAGGAACGTCCGCAGGATTGGCACAATATCTGTCGCGAAACGCAGAAGTATTCGACGCCGTTATCGGGGGGGATTTCTTCACAGATTGGCCCGGCCAACAGGGATTACACGACGCACTATGTGTCATCTTGGCCAACGAAAAAGATTATGAAACGCAATTAGATGCGACCCGCCGCTGGTTTAAAGAATGGCATTTCCGCATCGGGGTTCACCTGCTTCGGGGGTTAATCTCGCCTCTGGATGCGCGCGCTCAATATTCTGACCTGGCCCGTGCGGTGCTCGATGCTGTTTGGCCCGCGGTCCAATCAGAGTTCGGGTCGAAATATGGTCCACCACCTGGGCGCGGCGCCATTGTCGTGGGGATGGGATCGCTCGGTGCTGGGACATTGACCGCCGGGTCTGATCTGGATCTGATTGTTATTTATGACCCGTTGGATCAAGAGTCGTCAAATGGTAAAAAGGAAGTACCATCAAGGCTTTACTACGCGCGGCTAACGCAATCGTTGATTACGGCAATCAGTGCACCAATGGCGCAAGGCAAGTTGTTTGAGGTAGATATGCGTCTGCGTCCTTCTGGCAATCAGGGACCTGTCGCGACCAGTTGGTCAGCGTTTCAAAGCTATCAACAACAACAAGCCTGGGTCTGGGAACATTTGGCCCTTACCCGGGCGGCCGTTGTGTCGGGGCCAGCGCGCTTGGCTGAAGATTTCGATGCGTTTCAAACAAGTCTCATCGGTAAACAACATGATGTGAAAGTGGTGCTGGCAGAGGTCGCCAAGATGCGCAGCCGGATTAACGAGGCGAAATCATCTGGCGCCATCTGGGAAGTAAAAACTGGTGCAGGGCGTCTACAAGAAATTGAACTCGCCGCTCAGGCGGGTACGCTATTGTCGGGGGAAATTGGGGCAGCGACAATTGATGGCCTAAATGCCTTGCACCGTGCTGGTGTTCTAACGGCAAAGGATGCTGAGTCGCTTCAAACGGCTGCATCTCTTTACCGTGACGTGAATACCTCGGTCCGATTGTTGTCGGACAAACCGCTGGAAAAAATCGATATCGGTCCCTCCGCAAAGCTGTTTTTAGAACGCGCGTTAGGATGTCCGTCACAGGAGGCGCTTGAGGAGAAACTACTGGCGAGTTACACTCGATGCGACGATATTCTTACGCGCGCACTGACGCCCTTTGATCCTGAAAGAGACGCGAAATGAAAGGCACAACAAATGACCCCAAGGGACTAATTCTGGAATCTTATCGTATCGAGGGGATTTCAAAAGCCGAATGTCGAACAGTTTTCTTGGATTGGGCGTTGAGCTTACCCATTGATCAAGACACGGGACAGAGCTTGCATGCGCTTTTGGATGGGTATGGATCTGAACATCCGAACCATCCAATGACCGAAGTCATGACCGAAGGCTTGACCACCATGACAGCCCCCGGACGACGCGGTGGATGGCGATCGCGCGCCCGCAATTAAATCCTGTGTCCAGATGAAAACCGGGCCTCAATGCAAATGCAAATGCAGATCCGGGCCGCTCGAACGAGTTTGTTGAGTTTTCAGGATTAGACCCGCCGCTATTCACCACGATTTTAGCTTCTTTGACGCAGGACGTTTCTTTTCTTTCACAACTGCTCCGAACCGCGTAGAGGAGGACGCTATGACATTGCCCATAGCTGATACCGCCTCCACTGACAGTGAAATGCCCATTGTTCGGATGAAACCCAAAACCAACGCGCGTGCGATACGGCACGGTTTTCCTTGGGTCTACGCCAATGAAATGGTTGCCGACCGGCGCACCAAATCCCGCGCACCCGGATCATTGGCCATTTTGCAGGACGATGCCCGGCGTCCACTCGGGGTCGTGGCGCTAAATCCACTGTCCAAGATTTTTTGCCGTGTGCTGGATCAGGATGCAGAGACACACATTGATCAGAACTGGTTCGAGGCGCGGTTGAGTAAAGCGCTCGCGGCAAGAGAACGCGCGTTTTCAGAGCCATTTTACCGGTTGGTTCATGCGGAAGCTGACGGTTTGCCGGGTGTGGTAATTGATCGGTTTGACGATCTATGCGTGATCCAGCCAAATGCGGCTTGGGCAGAGCAACTGTTGCCAACGTTGACCCAAGCCTTGGTCGCCGTCACGGGGGTGAAACACGTCCTCAAGAATGCATCAGGGCGCACACGCGTCTTAGAAGGTCTGGACAGCGAAAACGCGGTTCTACAGGGGCAGGCTCCTGATAAACCGGTCATTGTGTCAATGAATGGCGCAAGTTACATGGCGGATGTGACAGGGGGGCAAAAAACGGGTCTGTTTTACGATCAACGCCCTAATCATGCTTTTGCTGCCAGCCTTGCGCGCGGGGCACGGGTTTTAGATGTCTTTAGCCATGTGGGCGGCTTTTCTCTGGCGGCTTTGGCGCATGGCGCGCAATCTGCCTTGGCAGTGGATGCGTCAAAACCAGCACTTGATCTGGCCCAGCTAGGGGCCGAAGCAACAGGTGTTGCAGATCGATTTGAGACCCGTCAAGGCGACGCATTTGATGTGTTGGGGACATTGGCGGACGAAGGCGCTGAATTTGATATTGTGATCTGTGATCCACCGGCTTTTGCACCGTCAAAATCATCCCTGGATGCAGGTTTGCGTGCTTATGAACGGGTGGCGCGTCTGGCGACAGCCTTGGTTGCGCCGAATGGTGTTTTGGGGCTGTGTTCGTGTTCACATGCAGCAGATTTAGCGGGTTTTCGTGCCGCCTCGGCACGCGGAGTCGGACGTGCCGGGCGACGCCCATCGCTCATATACACTGGTTTCGCTGGGCCGGATCACCCGCAATTGCCTCAACTCGCTGAGAGCGGATACCTCAAATCGGTGTTTTTCCAACTGTGAAGGTGTTGATCGACACCTGCGTGCTCTACCCAACGGTCATGCGCGAAATGATCCTTGGCGTTGCACGGACAGGCGCGTTTACGCCTCTTTGGTCGGATCGTATTTTAGAAGAATGGGCAAGGGCTGCGCGCAAGATCGGCCCGACAGGTGAGGCGCAAGCCCGCGCCGAAATCGCGCTGACGGAAGCGGCTTTTCCAAATGCCAGATGTGGCGTTCCAGAGGGGCTAAAAGCCCGATTATGGCTACCTGACGAAGACGATATTCATGTGTTGGCTGCAGCCGTCGCCAGTTCATCTGATGCGATTATGACGTTGAACGCCAAAGATTTTCCGCGGCAGACATTAGCGGAAGAGGGAATCGCCCGGGTAGAACCTGATGGATTTCTCTACCAACTTTGGTTGCAGGACGCAGCGCTTGTTTCAGATTGCGCTGATCGTGTCCTAGCAGAGGCGCAGAGATTATCGGGGAAGGCATGGGACATGCGTGCTTTGTTAAAAAAAGCCCGCTTGCCACGATGCGCCAAGGCGTTGTCTTAGGTATCGGAGACTGGTTGCCATTTATGTTGCAACGCCTCGAGAGCCTTGATCCGGTCCGCTGTTTTGGGGTGGCTGAGCATCCAGGCAGGTGATGTCCCACCGCTGGACGCGGTTAGCTTTTCCAACTTTTGAAACAGGCTAATTTGTGGCGCAACACCAATGCCAGCCTTGGTCAATAAGGCCGCCGCATAGGCGTCAGCTTCATATTCATCGTTACGTGATAACCGCGCCGCGACCAAGGACGTCACCGCGCCAGCTATGATCGGTCCGACGCCAGGAATGAACCTACTGATGACCATTGCCAAAGCTGTTCGCAAGGCGTTCTGGCCAGAGAAATCGATCATGCGTCGACGTGAATGCCCCAACGCAACATGGCCCAATTCATGTGCGATGACGCTGGCCATTTCATCGGCTGTGACCTCACCGGAACGGAATTTGTTATAAAATCCCCGGGTGATGAAAATGCGTCCATCCGGGGCTGCCAATCCATTTACCGGTTCGATTTCGTAGATGTGGACCCGAATACGATCGACCTCTAGGGCGGCCGCCATACGGTCACTCATTACGGTGAGCATCGGATCAGCCAGCGCGCTGGATTGCTCATCCAGTGCCTTTGATGTCCGCCACGCCGAAAAACGATACATCACAAAGCCATAGGCGAGGGCCAGCAGAATAGGGGTAAGTTTCAACATTGCATTAATATGGGGAGCAACCGAACCTGAAGCAAGCACCGTGTCTCTCTGTTTCGATAATATTTACGCGGCTTTTTGGTCGTGCCGAAGTCACGTGCTGAGCACCCGCATGCCACGCGAAATACCGTCCAATGTCATGGGTACCATGGCGTCTGGGCCGATCACTTTCTGTATCATTCCAATGGATTGCGTGTAAGCCCAATACCTTTCTGGCACTGGGTTGATCCATAACATGCCGGGCCATTGTTCGCGCGTGCGAGTGAGCCAAGCCGCGCCACTTTCTGCATTCCAATGTTCTGATGCGCCACCGGGGTAGGCGACTTCATAGGGCGACATCGACGCATCCCCAACAAAGATACATTTGTAATCTGGCCCATAGGTGCGCAACACTTCATGCGTTGGAATCTGGGCATCCCAGCGCCGGCGATTGTCTCGCCAAACACCTTCGTACAGGCAGTTGTGAAAATAGAAATATTCAAGGTGTTTAAATTCGGCGCGGGCTGCAGAAAACAGTTCTTCGACGATTTTCACATGGGGGTCCATGGAACCGCCGACGTCCAAAAACAATAGAACTTTGACAGCGTTTCGTCGCTCCGGGCGGGTTTTGACGTCCAGATACCCATGTTCCGCGGTTGCGCGAATGGTGCCATTCAAGTCCAGCTCTTCATGTGCGCCATCACGCGCCCATCGCCGCAATCGTTTCAAGGCAACTTTGATGTTTCGCGTGCCTATTTCGACGGTGTCGTCCAGATTGCGAAACTCTCGCTTATCCCAAACTTTGACTGCACGCTGATGACGAGAGCTGTCTTGCCCTATCCGAATACCTTCGGGGTTGTAGCCATATGCACCAAAGGGCGAGGTGCCTGCCGTGCCGACCCATTTATTGCCACCTTGATGTCGGTCTTTTTGCTCTTCAAGGCGTTTCTTTAGCGTTTCCATTAGTTTATCGAAGCCACCCAATGCATCGATTTCTGCTTTTTCCTCGGCGCTCAGGTGTTTCTCGGCCATTTTTTCCAACCATTCCTGAGGAATAGCGACCGCCTCTAGAATGTCTTCCGTAGAAATTTTGTCCAAACCGGAAAATGCAGTTGCGAAAGCGCGATCGAATTTATCGATATTGCGTTCATCTTTTACCAATGTCAGGCGCGCGAGATAATAGAAGGCATCTGCGTCATACGTGGCAAGCCCGGCCTGCATTGCTTCCAAAAAGGAAAGAAACTCGCGAAGAGACACAGGAACTGAATTTTTGCGCAAGGTGTCAAAGAATGGCAAAAACATCTGCGGCCTCGATTAGATGACAGTTCGGTCCAGAATAACGGCCAAAATCATGCTGACAATCGTAAACGCAATGGCATAGCCCGCTGCATATTGCGCGATGTCGAGCTTGTTCCCCTGTCGACGGCGGGCATTCATCCCGCCCATGAGTGCGCCTATAAGGGCTGCTCCGGCTATAAACATCTGACCTCTCCTCATCAGGCGACTGCCCGAACATATAGTGCTGCGTTTCCAGTCAGACAGGTGGTGCCAGCGTGGTGAGTGCTGAGATTTCCTGTATCAAAGAGTGTTCTGCCCAGTCGGCGTCAAACCCGTAACGGCCCCATCCTAGACTGTCCAGTCGTTGCACCTCTACTTGTTCGATCTTTCCTTAAATCCGGAGCGCTTGGTCGTGCCACATTTGCTGCCTAAACACATAGATGTGTGTAGTGATGGAGGTGGGCGGCCGCTCAAGGAGAGTACCAAAGCTATACGCAGCCTGTGTATCTACTTTCGGATGTATTTGATAAACGGTGTTTTTATTCCAATCCGATCATAAAGCTGGCGGGCATCGGTATTGAAATCCTGGGTCAGCCAGTAGACAGAGGGAATATTGTTTTCATCCGCCGCGCGATAAACGGCCTCGATCAACGCGCGCCCAATTCCTCTGCCGCGTCCCGTTGGGTCGACGTAGAGATCTTGTAAATAGCACGTATCTTCGATCGACCAGCCGTGTCGGTGAAACAAGTAATGTGTCAGGCCAACGGCATCTCCATCTATTTCTGCGATAAACCCGTTGTAATCTTGCGGGTCGTCGCTGAGTAAACGGTCGAAATAAACGTCATAGATCTCGGCTGGGCGGCTGGTGTCGTAAAAGGCGAGGTAGCCTTTCCACAGTCGCGACCATTGTTCTTTGTCCGACGCCTGCAAGGGACGCACGGAAACTGGTCTTGTGTCCGTCATGTGCTCTACCTGCTTATTTATGCCTCGTGCCCAAGGTCTTTTAGTCCTAGATTACGAGGAGGCTAGAAAGTGAGCACGGCAAAATCAAGTTAGTTGTATCAAATTTTAGGCAGTTTAACGACCGCCGCGTGCCATAAACGCTAGACGTTCAAACAGGTGGACGTCTTGTTCATTTTTAAGCAGTGCACCATGTAACTTTGGCAACGCATTCGTTCCGGAGGCTTTGAGGTCTTCGGCGGTCAAATCTTCCGCCAACAAAAGCTTCAACCAGTCGAGAATTTCGGAAGTTGAAGGCTTCTTTTTTAGCCCGGCTTGTTCGCGAATATCATAAAACTGCGTCAGGGCTGTGGTCAAAAGAGTATCTTTGATGTCTGGGTAATGAACCTCTACGATTTTGCGCAAAGTGTCTGCATCCGGAAAACGAATGTAATGGAAGAAACAGCGCCGCAGAAATGCATCGGGTAATTCTTTTTCGTTATTGGAAGTAATAATAACCACAGGGCGATGACGCGCACGGATAGTTTCACCGGTTTCGTAAACAAAGAATTCCATCTTATCAAGTTCTTGCAACAGATCATTTGGGAACTCGATATCTGCCTTGTCGATTTCATCAATCAAAAGAATGACCTTTTCATCCGCGTCAAAAGCTTGCCACAACTTGCCTTTGCGAATGTAGTTTTTAACATCGTGAACACGCGCGTCGCCCAACTGGCTATCGCGTAGGCGGCTGACCGCGTCATATTCGTACAGACCTTGTTGCGCGCGGGTGGTGGATTTTACGTTCCACTCGATCAATTTCAACCCGAGCGACTGGCTGACCTGACGGGCCAATTCTGTCTTACCCGTGCCAGGCTCGCCCTTAACCAGCAAGGGCCGTTCCAGGGTGACCGCCGCATTGACGGCAATCGCCAGATCATCTGTTGCGACGTAATCGTCGGTTCCTTGGAATTTCATGCGCGATCCAACCCTTGATTTGGTTCTTGGTTGGAACCTTTTAGGCAGAAATCAAACCGATTGTGTAGTGACAATTCCATGTCTGTGCGATAGACGCTGCTCAGGGGCGGCTTGACCGAAGGGCACAGAACATATGACTGACGTGAGCCACGTTGAGGGGAACGAAATGAAGCAAGAATTGTTTCTACCGGATGATTACCGTCCGGCTGAAGACGAACCATTCATGAATGAACGGCAAGTTGAATATTTTCGACGTAAGCTATTGAACTGGCGGTCGGAACTTCTGGCAGGCAGCAAGGACACAATTGAAGGGTTGCAAGACGGTACGCGCAATATACCTGACGTTGCAGACCGCGCATCAGAAGAAACAGACCGCGCGTTGGAATTGCGCACGCGGGATCGTCAACGCAAGTTGGTGAGCAAGATCGACAGCGCATTGCGGCGCATCGACGAGGGTGAATTTGGCTACTGTTCTGTGACCGGAGAACCCATTTCACTAAAGCGTCTGGATGCGCGCCCAATCGCGACGATGAGCCTGGAGGCCCAAGAGCGTCATGAGCGCCGTGAAAAGGTTCACCGCGACGACTAACGTGCCGGAACACATCTAGGATTTTAAAGGGCGTTTGGGCAGTTGCCGAAGCGCCTTTTTTGTTTGGAGGCTTTGGTATGGTGAAAACGGTATTGGTCGTCGGTGCAGGTATTGGCGGGTTGGCAGTCAGCCTTGCCTTGGCACAGCGCGGGTTTGACGTCACATTGGTGGAGCAAACGTCAGAAATTGCCGAAATTGGCGCCGGCATTCAGATCAGCCCGAATGGAGTGGCCGTTCTGCGGGCTTTGGGCCTAGAACAGGCGTTAGAACACTCTGGAACGGTGCAAGCGCAGGCCGTGATTTTACAGGATTACAAGGTCGGATCGCAGGTTGCCCGGTTAGATCTGTCGCTGCTTGGTGATCAACGTTATCTTTTTGTCCACAGGGCCGACATCATTTCCGCGCTGACCAACGCCGCGCGGGATGCAAAAATAAAAATGTGTTTGGGGAAACGTGTGACCAAGATCCTTCCCGGTTCAGTTCCGAAAGTGCATTTAGATGATGGGTCCACATTTCACGCCGATTTGCTGATTTGCGCGGACGGATTTCATTCGGTCGCTCGACCTGTGATCAACGGAACCTCTCAGGCGGAGTTTACCGGTCAGGTTGCGTGGCGCGCGATTGTTCCCATCGCGGGCGGTGATCCGGTTGCGCGCGTCACAATGGGGCCGGGCCGTCATATCGTCAGCTACCCGTTGCGCGACCGCCGCTACATGAACCTTGTCGCCGTGCAGGAACGTGCTCAGTGGGTTGAGGAAGGCTGGCATCACCAAGACGATCCGGAAAACCTGCGCCGCGTTTTTGCGGATTTTGGCGGTCCCGCGCAAAAACTACTTGAAACGGTCAAAACGGTGCATCTGTGGGGGTTGTTCCGGCATCCGGTGGCAAAAACATGGGTCAAAGGTAATGCTGTTTTGTTAGGGGATGCAGCGCACCCGACCTTACCGTTCCTTGCGCAGGGGGCGAATATGGCTTTGGAAGATGCTTGGGTTTTGGCGCAAACCGTGGGCAACGGTGTCGATTTACAAGAGTTCCAAACCAAACGTCAGGCGCGCGTCAAACGGGTGATAAATACGGCGGCGGGAAATGCCTGGAAATACCATTTGCAGCCGGGACCGATCCGATGGGTGGCGCACCGTGCGCTTGGCCTGGGCAGTGCCGTCGCGCCGGAAAAGATGATGCGCCAATTTGCGTGGCTTTACGAATATGATGTGACCCGCAGCGAGCAGTAATCGGGCGGGTCTTCTTGTTGTGCAGAGGTGGTCGATGCGTTGAGCAAGATCAATCGACTCGCTTTAACCAGCCCGTTGCAACATGCCAAACAAATCCCGTGGATCATCAGGATCGGCAAGCAGATCGAGCGGATGGTAAAACCCACTGTCCTCAACGTTGTCTCGAACATACCGCAGGGCGCTGAAATCCTCGATTGCAAAGCCAACAGAGTCAAACAAAGTGATTTGCTGCTCGGATGTGCGCCCGGGGGTTTGGCCACTTAGAACTTGCCAGAATTCGATAACAGGATGCTCCGGCGGCAGTTGCTGAATTTCACCTTCAATGCGGGTCTGTTCAGGGTATTCAACAAAAATATCTGCGCGATGCAGGATTGCGGGTGCCAGTTCTGTCTTGCCGGGACAATCGCCACCAATGGCATTGATGTGTACGCCAGCCCCGATCATATTATCGGTCAGAATAGTCGCATATTGTTTGTCGGCTGTGCAGGTGGTGATAATATGCGCGCCCATGATGGCCTCTTCAGCAGAGCGACAACTCACCACGTTTAGACCGTGAGTTTGAAGGTTAGAGGCGCATTTTCGGGTGGCCTCGGGGTCGATGTCAAACAATCTTACCTCTTTTAGACCACAAACGGCTTTCATTGCGAGGCTCTGAAATTCCGATTGAGCACCATTCCCGATCATTGCCATTGTTGTCGCATTTTTGGGGGCTAGGACGCGAGCGACCAATGCGGATGTGGCTGCAGTCCGAAGAGCCGTCAGCATTGTCATTTCGGAGAGCAGCACAGGATAGCCGCTGGCAACATCCGCCAAAAGGCCAAAGGCTGTCACTGTTTGCAATCCGTCAGCGGTGTTTTTCGGGTGGCCGTTTACATATTTGAATCCATAGACTTCGCCGTCAGACGTTGGCATCAATTCGATAACGCCTTCTTTGGAATGGCTCGCGACACGGGGTGTTTTGTCAAACAATTGCCAGCGTTTAAAATCCGTTTCGATGTATTGCGCCAAGCCACGCAACATGGGTTCGAGGCCAATGTGATGGATCAATTGCATCATGTGATCAACGGATACAAACGGTACAAGCGCTTTGTCGGAAGGGGTGAGTTGAGGCATATTTTTTCCTATCAGTAGGCGCGGGTAGGGCGGTCAAAAACGCGACGCCCCATAGCCGAGGCCGCAAGATCCACCATAACTTGGGCGGTGCGCCCTCGCTCGTCCAAAAATGGGTTAAGTTCGACCAGATCCAACGATGTCATCAACCCGCTGTCATGCAACATTTCCATGACCAGATGGCCTTCGCGCACGGTTGCACCGCCCGGAACTGTTGTGCCAACCGCAGGCGCAACCGATGGATCGAGAAAATCCACATCTAAGGAAACATGCAACATGCCGTTTGCGGCAGCGACTGTATCCAGAAATTGAGCCAGCGGTTTTGCAATACCGGTTTCGTCAATCTCACGCATATCCACGCGTTTGATATCGGTGGCCTGCAATGCGGTTCGTTCAGCCTGATCGACCGATCTCAGCCCAATTATGGCGATGTTACGTTGAGGCACGGGGTTTTCAACCACTGGAAAGCCGTCAAAACCGGCGCGCCCTGTGATATAGGCCAATGGGGTGCCATGCAGATTGCCGCTATCAGTTGTATCAGGGGTATGAAAATCGCTGTGGGCGTCCAACCAGAGGACAAAGAGGGGGCGGTTTTGATCTGATGCATGGCGCATCGCGCCTAAAACCGTTCCCAGCGACAACGCGTGATCTCCGCCCATAAAGATCGGCATGCCGTCCTGAAAGGCGTTTTGCGCAGCCTCGCTCAACGCAATTGTCCAAGCGATGGTTTCTTGCAGGGCATGTAATTTAGGATGTGGTTGCGCTTCAAATCGTGTTGGTTGTACATTTCCTCGGTCTTCGATTTCGTGGCCGAGTTCGGCCAATGCGCCGCCTAAATCTGCTGTGCGATAGGCATCAGGGCCCATCAAACAGCCACATGTGCGTTTGCCGCTATCAACCGGGGCTCCAACCAGAATACAGTTTTGTCCGCTCATTTCGCGCTCCAATTTTTACTTAAGTCAGGTTTAGTTTCCAAATTGAGGTATCTTCAAGACAACAAAATGGGCATTTTGATTGATAATTATTCAATTTGATGGCCTGAACTGGACAAAATGAACGCTAAAATGATCTGTGGAGCGAAAGGATGAATTGAATGGCAGCAATGGACTAAGGTTCGCATCACACCGCAACGTGCCCCCCAATGTAAAAAGGGAATACCCGTAGGCAGGCTCTGCGGTCGATCGAGAATTAAAAACATGCGCATTTGTAACCTCCTTTTGGCAACTTTTTGATTGCCGTCTTGATCACGGAGGCAATCTGCATTCGAAAAAACCTTCGCCCTGGGATGGTGCTGTGGAGAGAAACGGGAAACCGCATGGGCGCAACCTGGGAAGTTTCGACTTCTTGTGCGGCTGTAACTGATTAAAACTACTGGAATTTCAATAAAAGATTGGCTGCTGACTTTGATCGTCAGGTCAACGTTTGAGGCTTAGTCCTCGCGGCTACGGTTGCGTCATGATGGGCAGGGAGCCTATGGCTCCGTGTGCCGGTTCAGGGGACGTTGTGTTGATGACAGGACATCGCATGAGCGCGTCATTTTGACAGCCAAACACCACGCCAACACATAGAAGCAGCTTATGTCAAAGTCCGCGCTGGCCCGCGTAACCGCTCAGCTGCGTCGGTAGGCGTAAAGCCAGCAGAATGTCAGACACAGGGACAAGACTGCGTTCCAACCTGCCATGCTGAGCCCGAACAGTGACCACGGGATTTCATCGCAGCGCACCAGAGGGGCTGTCAGAATTTGATCCAAAAGGGCCTCTGCGCTCAAACCTCCGACGGGGCCTGAGGTACAGGTCGTTGGTCCTTCCCACCATCCCTGTTCAACACCCGCGTGGAAAAAACCAATGGCGGATGTTACAGCAGCGGCAAGCGCGCCAAGCAGTAATAAGTATCGTTGGCGCAATACCAGAGCGGCCGACCCGATGAGGAGTGCTGCAATATGCGGATAACGTTGCCAATAGCACATTTTGCAAGGCGGCATTCCGCCTAGATATTGAAACGCGAGCGCGGCGAGCATCATGCCAGCAGAACCGAGCGTGGCAAGGATCAGTGCCTGACGACTGGTCACAAGAATTTCAACGCAAAAAAACCGCCAAATAGAACAAGGATAAAGAGAGAGAACATCAAACCGAGCCGTCGCTCGATGAAGTCTCGGATGGGTGCGCCGAATTTCCACAACAGTGCGGCCACTAAAAAGAATCGCAAACCGCGCGCCAAGATCGACGTCAGTATAAACGTCCCGATCGGCATGCTGGTCCAACCGGACATGATCGTGATGACTTTGTACGGGAAAGGGGTGACGCCAGCGGCCAAAACGGCCCAGAAACCAAGATCATTGAAACGGGTGTTAAAGGCCTCCATCGCGTCGGCTTTTCCAAGGCTCGCTAAAATCGGCTGGCCGACGCTTTCAAAGGCAAAAGCCCCAATCGCGTATCCCAAAACACCGCCCGCGACCGATGCCACCAGAGCAACGCCAGCAATCAACCACGCCCGGGACGGACGGGCCAGAATCATCGGAATCATCAAAATGTCAGGCGGAATGGGAAAAACTGAACTTTCCACGAAACTAAAAAATGCAAGAGCCCACAAAGCGTGACGATGCTCGACCATACTCAGCATCCATTCGTATAATTTTCGTATCATATCGTAACCTCTGGGCCTGTCTCTGGCGGTGCAGACCATGCTGATCGCGACAGGTCAAGATAGATGTACGTTTTTTGTAGATTCCGCTTGCCGCAGCCGCGCGCGCATTGTAAGTCGCTCTCGTTGCCCAAGTGGCGGAATGGTAGACGCAGGGGATTCAAAATCCCCCGCCGCGAGGCGTGCCGGTTCGAGTCCGGCCTTGGGTACCACCCTGTTTTTTCAGGGTTTTCCGACAGATTTATAATTTAGTTGGTGGAGGGAATACGCTGTATTTCCCTTGCTCCCATTCCACTCCACACCCTGATTTTTATCCATCGCCAAAGCTATACACCTGAAATTAGGTGTTACGCGTATTGCTTGAATTTAAGGCGTTCATGCGTTGTTTCTAAACGCCGTGCGGTTTTTGAAAATTTAGCCAAAAACATCATGCTGATTAAATCTACGATCTGTCTTTAGCAATCGTCGAAAAACCCTGTGATCTCTTTGAGGGGGAAAACGGGGAAGGTTGCCAGCCTTACCCAAAGTTCCCGTTATGAATATTTTTGAAGCAAATTGTCTTTGGGTATCTAGCAAATGGAATACCCAATAGTTTTCCTCTTCCGAGCGGTTTGTTAGCCTAATCCACCTTTACCACAACTTTGCCAAAGCTACGTCCTAGCAGGACATCATTCAGTGCTTCCGGCGCGTTTTCTAAACCTTCGACAACCTGTTCCTTGTATTGGATCCTCCCTTCCGAGATCCATTGTGTCATGTCGCGGCGGAAATCCTGGTACGTGCTGATCGGAAAACTGTCGAAGATAATGAACCCTTGGACCTTTACCTTCATTCGAAGGATTGTGCCCATGATCGCCGCGCCCATGTCATTGCCGTCGGGCAACCCCGAAAGATTGTACCATGATACGACGCCGCAAACGGGCACCCTTGCAAAAGCGTTGAGGAGCGGCAGCACGCCGTAGAGCACTTTGCCTCCTACGTTTTCGAAATAGATGTCGATGCCTTTGGGGCAGGCGGTCTTCAGTTGTTGGGCGAAGTCCTCGGACGTGTGATCGATGCAGGCATCAAAGCCAAGGTTGTCCACGACATGCGCGCATTTTTCCGAGCCGCCCGCGATTCCGACAACGTGGCATCCTTTGAGTTTGGCAATTTGGCCGACTGTGGCACCAACAGGTCCTGACGCGGCGGCAACGACCACCGTTTCGCCCGGCTTTGGTTCGCCAATCAGCAAAAGCCCCGCATAGGCCGTGTAGCCGGGCATCCCCATGATCCCGAGCGCCCAAGACGGGTTTTCCGGATTACGCCCCAGATTGATCAGCTGTGTCCCATCTGAAACTGCGTAATCCTGCCAGCCTGACCCGGCCAGAACGAGATCGCCCTTGTCATACCCCTCAAGGTTGGACGTCACAACTTCGGCCACGACCTGACCTGTCATCACCTCATCAATCTTGACCGGTTCCGCGTAAGATTTCGCATCGTTCATGCGGCCGCGCATATAGGGATCAAGCGACAGGTATTTTGTTCGCAAAAGTAACTCGTCATCACCCGCTTCAGGAAGGGTGTCACGTTCTAAACGCAGCGTGTCAGCATCAGGCACGCCATTTGGACGTTGGGCAAGTACAATACGGCGGTTTTCAGTGATGGATTGGGACATGGGACACCCTGTGTTGTCGCGAGATTTATACGTGTGAGCTTCCCATATATTTGGGGGGCTGACCAGACAAGTTCGACCAAGTATTTGGACAGGCTGACGAAGGGCAGACGCGGATCGCGCAGTCCGGAATTGTCCAGCTTTGACATTGCTGCGCTTTAGATGATTTCTACTGAATTTCGAGGGCTACGATTGTTGATTTTTCAGGGTTACATAGAGTCTGTCGATCACCTTACGGACTTCGGGCACAAAGCGATCTTCATGGTGTGTCACCAGCCACTGATCATGTTCCAGCTCTTGGATGGGAGAGCCTAATTGTTGCAACCTGTTCAGCTTTTGCCCGATAAATGTCGGCAGAACGACCCGCGCTGTTCCGGCAAGTGCAAGATCCAAGGCATTTCGCGGGTTTGTGACTTCGATTGCATCTGCGCCATCCAGGTGGTCCAGCACCCATTTCGCTGAAGGTGTAGAGCTGATGACACGCGCCCAGCGTTGAACGTTCGTGTCGCGTGCATAGACTGCAAACTGGACTCGCGTGATCATGCGCCCTGCCAGACCAATGCCTTCGGGGCGCTGATTTCGGACGCCAATGAGCGCTTCGCGCTTGCCGATATCGATCACTTCATCCGATGCAATGAACCGTAGGGTAATCGCATCGCCGCCAATAATGTCGGTAACGTGTTCGCACAGCAGATGGGTCACCCAGAGACCGGCCGACACCTTGATGATGGGCGTTGCTTGCACATTAACGAGCGGTAAGATTTCACTCTCTACGTTAGCGACTTTGACCAGCAAGAGATGCCCAGCTTCGGTCAACTCGTACCCGCGGGCATGGCGATGGAATAGATCTTTGCCAATCCGTCTCTCCATCCCGAGCATCCGGCGCGCCAATGTGGGCGCGCTTTTGCCGGTCATAGCCGCTGCCGGAGCCAACCCACGTTTACGTGCGACAGCAAGAAACAGACGCAAGTCATCCCAATCGAACTTCATTTCATTCATGGAATGAACATTACATTACGTTCCATTTTATTGAAACCGGATCGGTGATCTCTTGGTGTTGTCTCTTCTAAGGAGTTTGTAAAATGAAGTTCCAAGGCACAGAAATTCCGCCCCTCGGCATGGGCTGTTGGCCGATTGGTGGCGCAATGTTTTCAGGCAATGTTTCACTCGGTTACACGAATGCGAATGACGAAGATTCCATACGGACGATCCACGCGGCACTCGATCATGGGATTTTATTGTTTGACACAGCGGCCGCATATGGCGCGGGTCATGCAGAGCGGTTGTTGGCGCGCGGGCTCAAAAACCGGTGCGACGCTAAGATCATCTCTAAAATCGGTATCGCTATCGATGAAGAGACAAAACAACTGACTTTTGGCGACACAACACCCGACAGAGTAATCCCGGCAATTGATCAATGTCTACGCAGGCTCGAGCGAGATCGGATCGATATGATGTTGCTTCATGACAACGCGCTTCCGATTGCACAAGCTGAGTTGGTTTTCGATGAAATGGAGAAGGCGCGCCAAATGGGCAAAATCGATGCCTTTGGATGGAGCACAGATTTCTCGGTTAGCGCAAAGGCGGTCGCACAGAGGCCGGGATTTGACGCCGTCGAACACGCGATGAATGTATTTATCGATGCGCCTAGGATTCAGCAGGTTGTGCGCGATACTGGGAAGATTGCGTTGATCCGATCACCGCTCGCCATGGGGGTGTTGAGTGGCAAATATCGAACGGGGACACATATACCGTCTGGCGACATTCGTGCCGGTTCAAACTTGGCCGTTGATTATTTTATAAATGGCCAGGCGAACCCGGATTTTATAACGAAACTAGATGCTGTGCGGGAGTTGCTCACGACAGGGGGGCGTAGTTTGGTCCAAGGATCGATCGCATGGCTTTGGGCGAAAGGACAGATGAACATCCCGATCCCCGGTGCGCGTAACGTTGCGCAAATCGAAGGCATCGCAGGTGCGCTCGCATTTGGTCCTTTGCCAGATTATGTCATGGCGCAGATTGAAAATTTAATGCCACAAGTTCCACCTGAGGTGCCGGAACGCGCATTATGAGCGGTGTGTTTTGGACAGAGAAAAAAGATCCAGGGTGCCGCATGGAGGGCAGTGCCCGTAAAAATGTGACGACATTTTTAACACTCGCGGCACACTTTACTGCCAAATAGAAATCGTCACCTAAGTCCGCCTATTTCTTGTTTGGCCACAATGTTTGCGACAATCAATGCGATGATCCAACCGGTACTGACCGCGATGCCAATACCAAGCCAGACGCCCCAAATGTCCATGTCAAAAAAACCAATCAAAAGCCATACAAAGAAGGCGACACCAAAGCCTTGGCGGTAAATTGAGATCCAGAGGGTCCAGATAGGACGTTTGAGGGCTTGCAAGAACGAATTGATGGAAAACAACATCATGTAGATAATGAACAAGAAACTATCGACACGCAGATAACTGACACCAATATCTATCACGCTCTGGTCGTTGGTGAACAGTGACATGGCAAAGCCGCCGCCAAACCAAAGGACTGGCGCGGCGCCGATGGTCAAGATGAACCCCAGCTTCCAGCAAAACCAGAGCGCCTCACGGACACGATTGTGATCGCCTGCCCCCATATTTTGCGCAGCGATAGGCAACAGCGCGCCTGTCATGCCAAAAACGGGCAAGAGTAAGATCTGTTCGATGCGCAACGCGACGCCGTAAGCCGCAAGCGCGTGTTCGCCAAATCCTTTTAGCGCAAATTGTACAACGAAACCCGAAATGAACATGACCATGAAAGCAGAAGCCGTTGGGATCATCTGAGCAAAAATTTCGCGATAGGAACGCGCATCTGGTCTCAGTTCATGCAATTGCGCGCCACGAATGACACGCAGAGTAAGCACGGCACGCAACACAAACAACATGACGCCCGTCTGGGACACAACGGTGGCCAAAGCGATACCGTCAAGCCCAAGTCCCGGGATCATCAGTGCCGGGAGTCCGTAGATGAACAGCGGATTTAGAATGATGTTGGCGAAGAACGCTGCCATCATGGCGCGCTGTAACGTCACGCTGTCACCATGGGCTTGCAATATCCCGTTGGCCGTATAGGCAATCAAAAAACCCGGAAGTGCTGCAAATAACCAATAGAAATATCCATTGGCTGCGTCCCGATATCCACCGGGTTCAGATACTAAAGCGATAAGGTTGGGCCCCAGGAATGTTCCCAAAACGATCAGGATTAACGTGGCTGCAACCGCAAAGGACAGGCCTTGCAGGGCGATCCGTCGCGTAGCGGTGTCGTCATTCTTACCCCGCGCATTGCCAACAAGCGCGCTCATCGCGGAGCCTAAGCCAAACCCCACAACCATCATGACAAAAAACGCTTGAAACCCGATTGCGAGCCCAGCTTGTGCTTGGGTTGACAACTGGCCAGCAAAATAGACATCAACCACGTTATAAAGCGTTGAAAAAAGCATGCCCATTGCCGCTGGCACAGCAATTGTTCGAAAATGGCCGGGCATTGGGCCTTTGGTTAGGTCTTGATCTTGCATGATGAACGCTTTCGCAAAGCTATGTGCAAACCGTTAGCGGGTTATGGCGGGCAGGTCACGCAGGTATCTTTGGTAATAGTTTTTTGCGGCGGGTACCGTTTGATCCGAGGGAATTGCGTTTTGCGGCTGATGTCTCGATCCCTGAGAGATTTTAAGTCAGGCGGTTCACGTTTTCCCTTCTTTGTTTAATGGATCCTCTTTTCATTTAGGGCGGATTGCGCAGCCAGGTCGACAACCCGACATTAGTAGTGCATCGTAACGTAGTCTGCCGCACCGTATTCGAGGTCGGCAAAAGATCCCGAACGCTCACATGTTGCAAAGGGCATTGATCAACGATGGTGACATTCAGACCATTCACAAATAGCGATCGCAACTGGGTCCAGCAATCAAACCTCGCTTTCTACCAATCCGCTCATAAATTTGATGAAACCTTCGCAACTGTCCTTGCTCAGGCGCTCGACCATTTGGAGGAAAAGTCAAATGATAGGACCAGCACATATCTCATCGCGCAAACACCGAATGGCCCTGTAGGATCTATTTTTCTGAGTTCAGAAAATAAGACGACTGCTCGTATCCGTCTATTTTACATTGCAAAGGCGCATCGGGGGAAAGGTATAGGCGCGCAGATGCTGCTTCTTGTTCTGACAGATGCACGCACTAGCGGCTTTGATTTAGTGCGGGTTTCGACATTTAACCGCCATCTTGAGGCCGCTCATCTTTATGAAAAATGCGGTTTTTATCTCACCTCTCAAACCCCGACCGAGGCGTTTGGCCAATCTATGTATCAACTGGACTACGAATTGGCGCTGTCTCTGTGTGCGTGATCAAGGCTGGCCTCAGAACTGGTCTTGTCTGGCTCGAAACGATCTGCCTTAAAATTCGCCCGACCGTCCAAACACCACATGATAAGCCAAGCGCTAGTGCGCGTCCTGGGCGATCACGGCGACGACATCGCCCCTGCGCGACATTCCTTGCCCGCCAAAACAAATTACCCAACCATCTTCTGGGGCATGATAGGGACGCGGGGCCGTTTCTACACGATCGATGAACCGCCCGTACCCGACAATGTCGCCCTCGCGCACCGGATCCCCGAGATCGACAGTTGGTACGAAAATCATATCATCGTCGCTGATAAGGTAGTTTTCGGATGGGGGCAGGCGGACGAAACGCGAGTCTGGCGCGGTTTGTGTAACGGGAATATGTCCAAGAGCAGCAATCATCCTCTTGAGGCCGTCGGTTGCGAGGGTCGCTGTGTGCCGCGTCACCATGCCGGCGCCACCTAGTTCCGATGAGATGATGGTTTTACCCAAGGTTTCGGCAACCGCATCAATTGTCATCGAGGCGTGGTCTTCGTTTATCAATACCGTAAACGGCGCGCCAAAGGCCATCCCGGCAGCCTTTGCAACTGAGACATGTGAGGAGGTTTCGGGCACCAAAATACACGGCGCAAAGTTCAATGTGCGCCCACCGGAATGTAAATCTATGATATGATCAGAGAGGGGCATCATCGTTTCACTCACCCAATGGGCAATACGTTGGGTCAAGCTGCCCATAGGATCGCCCGGAAACACTCGGTTCAGATTCAACCCATCATCCGGTGTTAGCCGTGTTCCGGCCATCATCGCTGGCAAGTTGAGCACCGGTAATAGGATCAGGCGGCCGACAAGCGTGTTGGTGTCAACGGAATGTACCAAGGCATCAATGGCAACGGGCCCCTCGTATTCATCGCCATGCATCCCGCCAAGAATCAATGTCGTCGCGCCCTCAGAACCATTCAGGCAATGAATGGGCAGTCGGAGCGATTGCCACGCGCTTTTGTCCGTCGAATTGTGAAATCGCGCGTATCCTGACGTCAGACCCGGCCGGTCCAATGCGATCATGCCATAGATCCAATCACCGGAGCGATCCTATCGCGATCAAAGTTAGCCCCACACAGGATCACGACGCTGACCTTACCTGTGCGATTGGCGACATCGGTTTGCCAGGCCGCTTGTGCCAATCCTGCTGATCCTTCGACCAACATTTTTTCGGTCCATGCCATGTGGCGCATCCCGGCGGCGATCTGCTCCTCGTCACAATCTATCAATTCGTCGATGACTTCACCGCCCAAGGGTAGCGTGATTGAGCCCTCGTCAATGCCACCAGCACAGCCGTCTGCCAAGGTATCAGTATGGGTAACCTCGACGGTGCGGCCGGCGCGAATACTGGCAGCCATGGCCGCTGAATTGATCGCACTGACGCCAACAAGACGCGTGCCCGGTGAAAAAGCCTTAAGGACAGATCCGATACCAGAGATCAAACCGCCCCCACCGATTGAAACATAAACCACATCGAGACGCGGAAGTTGTTCCAGTAATTCCAGTGCAATTGTACCTTGCCCTGCAATGACTTGCGGGTCGTTATAGGGAGAACAATAGATTTTACCTTGTTCTTTGGCCAGTTTTTGCGCGTGCTGTTCGGCCAGGCCAGAATCGTTTGAATGCAGGATTGTCTCAACCTCAAGCGCTTTGATCCGGGTCAATTTTTCTTGGGCGACAGTTTCGGGGAGGACTACGGTTAGGTCATGGCCGGTCATCTGCGCGGCGGTAGCAAGTGCCAGACCGTGATTTCCAGAGGATGCGGTGATCGCGGGAACGTCAGTTGAGAGTGACGTTAGTTTAGATATCGCGCCGCGAAATTTAAACGACCCGGTTTTTTGAAAATTCTCCGCCTTAAACACAAGCTGAGTGTTGTCGTCAAACGAGGTCCGGGACGGAATGCAAGGTGTTGGCGTCAACCAGTGTTTGATCCGGCGATGGGCGATCACAGAGAGAGCAGCTTGTTCAAGCACGGCAGGGGAGGCGGTCATTGGATGTCCTTTTGGGTGTTTTGACGCAGGGCGGCGTCAATGATGCTTTGCGTGATCGCAATATCTTGTGCCGCGATCCCGGTGAGGTCAGCGACTGTGATGTCGTTCTCTGAGACGCGCCCGGGCTGGGCACCCGAAAAGATATGCCCCAATTCAGTGACTTTAAGCGATGGATCCCTGCGATATGCCGTTTGAAATTCGCCGTGGTTTAACGACTGGGAGGTTAAATCGCAGACACGCAAAGACGCGGTGGCAACCAATGCGCTCGGCAGTTCTTGTTTGCCCGGGCAATCAGCCCCGATTGCCGTTACATGGGTGCCTTTGCTTATCAGCCCATCTGCAAACAGTGGCTCTGTTGCGGGGGTGGTCGTGGTAATGCAGTCCGCAGCGCGGATCGCGTCGTCTCGATTTGAAATGGCGACTGCATTGTGGCCTGCGTCTGTCAACTGGGTGACGAGGGTTTGTGCGGCGGCGTTATTGCGCGCCCAAATGGAGAACACCAAGGTCCGTTCCGGCATGAGTTGCGCAAGGCATAGGGCTTGAAGTTTCGCCTGTAAGCCTGCGCCGATAATTAGGATATTTGTCGCATCAGCGCGCGCCAAACTACGGGTCGCCAGGGCACCGCCAATCGCCGTGCGCATATCGGTCAACCAGCCTTCGTCACGCAATATTGCAAGGGGTGCACCGGTTGTTGCGCAAAAGGCGAGCATCATGCCATTGGAGGAAGGTAAACCTTTGGTTGGGTTATCATAAAACCCGGATGCGATCTTAACCATATATGCATCCGTACCTGCGATATGGCCGGATTTTACGTGGCAATCTCCCTTCGCATCAGGGAAAGTCAAATGCACCACATCTCCCGTTTGCACAGTCCCTTGGGCAGATGAGACATAAGCATCTCGAATGCGGTCTGCGGCCTCGTCAAAATCAAACAGTGTCATGATTTGTGACTTATCTAAATCGAACATCGAAATCCTCTCTCAGAACCGCTCGTCCAGGATACCGTCCAACGTTTCAATGATCATGTCTATGTCATCGGAATGAATGCTCAGGGGGGGGCGTATTTTCAGGATATTGTCTTTCGGGCCTTCGGATCCCAGTAAAATACGCGCGTCTCGCATGCGGTTTTTGACATGGGCCGCCAGGGCGGTCGCTTCTGTCTTGCTGGTGCGGTCAGTCACCAAATCAACACCAATGAACAAACCAATGCCGCGTACATCGCCAATGCAATCGTGTTTATCTTGTAGCGTGCGCAATCCTGCCAGCAACCTGTCGCCTTGTCGTTTTGCGTTGGCTTGCAAGCCTTCGTCATCGACAATGTCCAAGACCTCTTTGCCGATCCGGCAGGACAGCGTGGACCCACCGAAGGTTGAGAAGAATTCAGGGCCGTTCGCGAAACGATCGGCGATGGCTCGTGTGGTGATAACTGCGGCCAACGGATGCCCATTGCCCAGTGGTTTGCCAATGACCACGATGTCAGGCACGATCTCTTGTTGTTCAAATCCAAAATAATGATCGCCCAAACGTCCGAGACCGGTTTGCACCTCATCTGCGATACACAGGCCGCCCACTGCGCGAATTTTGGCGTAAACCGCTTGAAGATATCCCTCTGGCGGAATGATCTGACCGCCAACCGAGGGGAACGTCTCAGCGATGAAACCTGCAATATTGATATTTCTGCTCAGCAGGCTGTCGAGCGCTCCATCAACCAAATCCGCGAATTTTTGCGCGCGATTTGGATCCTCTCTTCTGAAGCTGCCGCGATAATCGTCCGCTACTTCAACCAGTTCGACCCAATCGGATGGCCCGACGCCACCTTTGGCATTGAACTTATACGCAGAAAGATCAATCGCACCAGTGGTGTTGCCGTGATATCCGTGGTTGGGGGTCACCATACCCTTTGCCCCGGTATGCGCACGCGCCAAACGCAAAGCCAATTCATTTGCTTCGGACCCGGAATTAACAAAAAAGCAAACTTCGAACGACGCAGGCATCTTCGACAATAGCTTTTCGGCAAAAGCGGTTTGCGCGGGATGCAGATAGCGGGTGTTTGAATTCATGCGTTGCAGCTGGTCTGCCGCGACGGCCTGAATTCGGGGATGCGCGTGACCCACATGTGGTACGTTGTTGTAAGCATCCAGATAGGGGCGGCCCCATTCGTCAAACAGGTGATGTTGCCAGCCGCGCACCAGCATGATCGGATCGGTGTAGCTCAGCGACAGGTTCCGGCCAAAATGTGCTTTGCGACGTGCCTGAACCTCTGTCTTGTTGGTCGGCGTGTACAGTGTTTTTGCGTCTGGCAAATTCAACAATGCAGCGGGGTTCGGCGAGATCGCGCGCCACAGGTGGTTTTCATCAGGATCACCGACACCGGGCCAATCATTGCCCAACCCATCCAGTGTCAGCGCCATTTGAAAATGGATATGGGGCGCCCACCCGCCGTTTTGGTCTGGCGTGCCAAGTCTGCAAAAGGCCATACCTTTTGGGATGTTCTGCCCGAGGGACAGAGTGTCGCAAATATCGGGGTTCAGATGTCCATAGAGCGTATAAAAAAGATCCCCCTCGGGTGTTTCATGGGCCAAAATCACCATGCCCCCGTAGTCAAGGTGGGCTGTCCGGTTCTCTATCGCATGAACGGTCCCATCCATGGGCGCATAAATGAGTGTTCCCGCAGGCGCAAATGCATCTATCGCCAAATGCACCGTGCGTCGATCAGAGGCGCGCCATGGTCCATTGCGAAAGGCGAGTTCGGCGTAAATCAAGCGGGGTTCGAAATAATACCCCAGCCATATTTGGTTGTCGTTTTGGTGCTCTTCTCCAATCCGCATGGCTTCGGCTTTGCCCAGATGAAAGGGATTTTGCGGCCAAACGGAATGTTCAACAGACAGCGACCCCATGGGCGCATCGCACAGATCCACCCCCATGAGTGGCGCAAAATTCCCGCGTTCGCGGTGCAGAAATGCTGTAATGCGTTCTGCGGCATCGGTGACCGGCAACCCACAGGCCGTGCGCAACCGGGCGCGCAACAATCCAGGATCTATCGATGCTTCCTCAAGAAACTGCCAAGCAGGGGCTTGGGAGATCACAACATAGGGATCCTCAGGCGTGTCCCGCGCCATCAGCGTAGAATTTACAACACTCACTGCCAACCGCATCTGCAACAGCGGCCATATCAGATCAATTTCCTGGGCTGTCAGTGGGTTGGCAGAATGATAGCCCGCAACAAGGGCAGCCAGACGTTTTTCGGGATCAGGCGCATCCAGTACCAGATAGGCTGCGGCAATGGCCAAATTGCAGATGCGTGGCGCCGCGCAGATATCGCCCAGATCGATGAGACCTGAAATATGGTGGGGCTGCGATAATGCGCCGTGCACCAGAATATTATGGTTATTAACGTCATTGTGGATCGCTTGGTTCGGCAGGTTTTCCAGAGCCGGGGAGATGGCATCAAACGCGGCGGCGATCCTTTCAAGTAAGGCGCGACGGGACCCCGTGGTTATACCGGCGATCTTTGGTGCGATCCACTGCGCCTGCATAAGGTCCCATTTGAAATCCCGCGTCAGACGCGGATCCTCAAAATCGGCCATCGCCAGATCACTGGCCCCTATGACGCGGCCCAGATCTTGGATGAGGTGGGTGGTCTTGGGCAAGGCCTGTGCAAATGTTCGCCCCGGTAAACGTTCCAGCACCCACAATAGTCGCGTTTCGCCGTTGTGCGCGGTGTGCGTCATCATCTGAGCGCCGGTTAAGGTGGGAATGACGTCTGGGAAGGGCAGATCAGGTGCGCGTTCTGCAATGTGGTGTAGGGCTGCGATTTGCAGAGCGACCAAACCAGCATCGCAATCACGGCGCATGACTTTGAGAATATAGCCATCACCGTCCGGGGTTCCCGCTAGAAAATTCAGATCATATTCACCGGGCAGCGCGGTAAGTTGCGCGTCAATCCCCCATTGGCTCTGCAAAAGGCTCTGCCATTCAGACGTCACTTTTACACATCCCCTGAAACGTGGCTGAATGCCGCGCTGGTGTTCGATTTGGCAGCCAAACCCGCGATGAAACTGCTTATTTTGGACAAACCAGTGCGCAAGGTTTCAGGATCATTTGCGTATCCGATCCGCAGCCAACCTTCCATGTGCATGACAGACCCGGGCGTTAACATCACGCCGGTTTGTTGCAGCAATTGAATGCAAAAATCCCGCGATGACATGTCAAAATCATACTTAAGCAACGCCGTTGTTCCTGACTTGGGCTTAACATAGGATATCGTCGGTTCTGCGGCGACCCAGTCATCTAAAATCGCAAGATTGCCGCGTGTGATCTGTTGGCTACGTGCGAGGATTTTATCTTTGGCTTCTAGGGCCAAGGCGGCAAAATAATCATCTAACATGCTGACGCTGATGGTGTTGTAATCCCGGTGGATCGATACAGCCTCGAGAACATCCAGTGGCCCAACAATCCACCCCAACCGAAGCCCTGCCAGCGAGAATGTTTTGGACATGCCCGCAACGCTAATGCCTTTTTCGTAAATATCTGCCATAGCCGGGGCGAAACCATCGCCTGTTTGGTTGGTGCCGCGGTAAACTTCGTCACATAGCAAATAGGCGTCGCAGTCTCGTGCAATCGCAACAAAAGCATCCAGTGCGTCCGCTTCCATCAAGGCGCCAGTGGGGTTATTGGGATTGTTCAGGACAATCAGCTTGGTCTCTGGCCGCACCATCGACCGAAGCTCGGCAAGATCAGGCAGAAACCCATTTTCGCGGCGCAGGTGCAGGATTTCAACGTCAGCGCCATAGCTCTCGGGGATCGAATAATGTTGCTGATAGGTCGGGCGCACGGAAATCACGTGATCGCCAGGCTCTACCAGTGTTTCATGTACCAAAGCATTCGCCCCGATGGCACCATGGGTTACGACGATATTGTCACGCGCTTGTTTCGAATACATCGAGCCAATTGCATCCCGCAGGCGGTCCGACCCTTGGATCGCACCGTAGGTCATTTTCATCGGCAAAAGATCAGACATAACGCTGTCGTTTTTGCCCGATAATTCCAACAGTTCTTCGATTGTAAGCGAAGCAACGCATGTTTCCGCTAAATTGAATTCGCATTGGTTTTCGAATTCATTCATCCAGATTTCAACGCCAAATGGTTTGATTTTCATGGCTGTTTCCTTTCACTGTTGGCTTGGGCCAATTTCCATATACCATGCGCCATTGCAATGTCTTCCAAGCCCAAACCGATTGAACGAAAATAGACAGGTGCATCTGGTTTTGGTGTTGCGGCAGTGCCGTCGAGCAGGCTGGCAAGATCGCCGAGAATGCAGTTTTTGTTCCAGCCGTGCGCCTGGGGTGCAAGCCGCATATCTGCCGCGCTGTCCGGGGTGGTTTGAAAATAATCGCAATACACTTGCGCATCGCATAAAAAGGCTGGCGGGACTTCATGAGCGTTTGGCGCATTGGTGCTAATTGAGGTGAACAGCGATGGTTTTCCTGTGTCCCTTGGTTCAATGACAGGGGTGCCGGAGGACGTGCATAACATAACGACATCACTGTTTGCCAGGCAGTTGCGCGCAGTCTCGGCAATCCGAACTCTGGTGTCAGTCTGACGCCACAGGGCCGCACGTTCGGTTGAAAGCTTCGGGGAATGGACGCAGATGGCATGCCAATCTCGCAAACCGGCGACGTGTCGCAGATGTGCAAGAGCGACAGGGCCACTTCCGATGATTGTCAGGCGGTGCGCCAAAGTGGGGGCAAGTAAATCGACGGCCAGCGCAGTTGTTCCAGCGGTTCGTTCCGTTGTCAGCAGGCCAGCAACGCACCAAACCAGCGGTTGACCTGTGTGCATCGACATCAATGCGGTCCATGCGGTGATCACGGGTGCTGCGTCTGTAACGATATATGGGGACAGTTTTGCCCCAAAAACACCGGCATCCTTGATGGCACCCATATAGGTGATGAAATCTCCCGCGTCGCCGGGAAAGTCAGTTATTGTTTGCGCAGGTTGTACAGCGCGTCCAGTGCCAAGGGCTCGGAAAAGCGCGCTCAATTCTGCCTTTACATCCAACTGGGGCAACAGTTTAGCCACGGCATGCGCATCAAGAATTTGAGGGCTATTCACTTGATGAAACTTTGAGAATGGAAACGGCTTCCTCCAGTCGTGCTTTGTCACCCGCGGCAAGAACATGACCCGCCATATTCAGAGTAAGAGGATCGCCGTTCCAATCCGTGACATGACCACCCGCACCTTGGATGATTGCAGCGGGGGCGTAAACATCAAAGGAATCCAACCCGCTGTCGATGGCCAGGTCCGTGCGGCCAGATGCGAGCACGCCGTAGGAATAACAGGAGCCGCCATATTGCACATATTGCGCGCGTTTGCGTAGGATATCAAATCGAGCGCGTTCCGCATCATTCATAAAATCCGCGTTACTACAGGTGGCATAAGCCGTTTCGACCGACGCACAGGGGCGGACCTGAACAGGGGTGCCATTGTGTTCGGCCATCCGACCCGACACACCTGTCCAGCGGTCCGATGTGACCGGGTGGTCGATCACACCAACAAATGGCGCCCCATGCCAGGCCAGGCCAATCAACGTGCCGTAAACCGGGATGCCTGCAACAAATGCTGCGGTGCCATCAATCGGATCCAGCACCCAGACAAAATCAGCGTCCGTGTTGATGTGGCCAAACTCCTCACCAAGAATGCCATGGTCGGGGTAGCTCTCTTGGATCATAGCGCGTAGGGCGGTTTCAACGGCCTTGTCGGTCTTCGTTACAAAAGAAGCGTCTGACTTGATGTCGATCTCAGGGGCGTGGTCCTTGACGGCCAACAGCATCTTGCGGCTTTGATCTGCCAGAGTTTCAGCAAAGGCAATGTATTCAGCGTGGGCTGGAAAAACGGCGGTCATGTCGGTTGCTTTCATTAAGAGATTTCAATGGGTCAAAATCTGACTAAGGAATTTCTGCGTGCGTTCATTTTCAGGCGCATTAAAGAATGTCTCAGGGGTGGCTTCTTCGACAATTTCACCCGCATCCATGAAAATCACACGGTCCGCGACCGAGCGCGCGAACCCCATTTCATGGGTCACGCAGATCATCGTCATGCCGTCGCGGGCAAGGTCTGTCATCACCTCCAACACCTCATTGATCATTTCGGGATCCAACGCCGAGGTTGGCTCATCAAACAGAATGATTTCGGGCTTCATACACAATGCCCGCGCAATGGCGACGCGTTGTTGCTGGCCGCCTGACAATTGAATGGGATACTTATCTGCTTGCTCGGGGATCTTCACGCGCTCAAGATATTCCATCGCTGTCGCTTTGGCGTCGGCCTTGGGGATTTTCCGCACCAAACGTTGCGCCAACATCAGGTTTTTCAGAATTGTCATATGGGGAAACAGATTGAAACTTTGGAAAACCATACCGACTTCGCGGCGCACAGCGTTGATGTCTGCGACCTGATCGGTCAACTCTTTACCGGCGATGATAATTTGGCCCAAATCATGCTTTTCCAAGCGGTTTATGCAACGGATCATGGTGGATTTTCCGGACCCCGACGGCCCGCAAACGACAATGCGTTCGCCTTTAGAAACCTGCAGATTGATGTCCTTCAATGCCTGGAAAGTTCCAAAAAACTTGCCGACATTGGCCATCTGGATTAAAGCCTGATTTGTCATGTCGCTCTCATTTTTCCATATACCGGCCCAGGTAGCGTTCGACCCGGCCAAGTGATTTTTGAAGGATCCACGTCAGGATCATGTAGACAATCGCCAATGATACAAAGATTTCATACGGGGCGAATGTTTGGGCCACGAGGGTGCGGGCAATGCCAGTCATATCAGCGAGTGTAATCGTGCTGGCGAGGGCTGTGGATTTTAGCAAGCTTATGATATCGTTGCCATAAGCGGGCAGGGCCAGTCGCGTGGCGATGGGGGTGGTCAGATAGATGAACTTTTGGCGCACGCTCAAGCCAAGGGCGCTGCCGGCCTCTAGTATGCCGCGATCTACCCCTAACACGCCGCCGCGTAGGATTTCAGAAACATACGCACCTGTATTCAATGTCAGCGCGAAAATGGCACAGCCAAACGGGTCGCGAAAGATAGGCCAAAGGACGCTGTCGCGGATAAAATCAAGTTGGGGAAAACCGTAATAGACGATAAAAATCTGGACCAGTATAGGCGTGCCGCGAAAGATGTAGATGTACACCTGTGCGGGCCAAGATAGGTACCATTTTCCACTGATCCGCATCAACATCAAACCGATGGCCAAAATCAGACCCAGAACCCCGGAAATGACGAGCAGTTGAAACGTCAGCCCAATGCCCATCAGCATCTTTGGCAAGGCATCGGCAATGATGGTAAGATCAAAACTCATCGCGCACCCGCCATATGTCGGTTGGCGTAGTGTTCGAGCGCCATCACCGTCAGTGTGATCACGGTCGAAAATGCCAGATAAATCAGCCCCACAACGATATACATGGTGAAGGGTTCCCCCGTGGTGCCAATCGCCTGTTTTGCAACAAACAGCGTTTCATTCAAACCGATGATTGAGATCAGTGCAGTGTCTTTGATGAGCGAGAGCATGTGATTGCCAAACGCAGGCAGGGCGAGCCGCCACATCTCGGGGGTGCGCACATAGATAAATGTTTGCACGTTAGACATGCCAAGGGCGCGTGCGGCCTCGATGCTGCCGGGGTTCACGCCGAGAAAGGCGCCGCGAAATGTCTCGGTTGCATAGGACCCGACGATGAGCGCGATTGCGATGGTGCCTGCCCAAAACGGCGGAACATCCAGGAATTTTGTCTCTGGATTAAAGATTTGTGCGATGGACGTCAGTGCGATGGCGGACCCAAAGTAAAGCAACAAAATGACCAGGATTTCCGGCGTCCCACGAAATACAATCGTGTACCCATTCGCTAGTTTTTGAGCGATGACATTGTCCGAAAGCTTGGCCGCAGCGCCGATCAATCCAAAGATGACCATGAGAACAAGCGAACAGATGAAGACCTGAGCCACCACTACGGAGCCCCAAAAATAGTCATCCCACCATCCGACCAATGCGTCCACGATAAATCCTCGGTTACGTTAGAATTAAAGCCTGCGGCGCCAGTCTGCGCCGCAGGAAAGGGGCGGGGTTTAGCTGTCGCCCCATTCTTCGTTATGAATGGGGAATGGGAAATACTTGAGCGCGTATTCTGTCAGCTTGCCGTCGTTGATCAATGTCTTGATGGCAGCGTCAAGTCGCGCCTTCAATTCGGGTTGCCCCTGCCGCAGACCAATGCCGACACCGATTCCAAAATACTCTACTTCGCTGATTGCAGGGCTCACAAATTCAAAGGCGCTGCCTTCCTCTTTGGCCAAAAACCGCAGGTGTGCTTTCATCGGGTTGGTCATGATCGCGTCAACCCGGCCATTCACAAGATCGAGATACAGTGGTTCGGACCCGTCATAGAGTACGATATCTGCGTCAGGCAATGTTGCATTGAACCAGCTTTCATAGGTTGATGCGCGTTCCAGACCGATGCGCAAACCAGAGAAATTCTCGGCAATTGGGCTGCCGGATGGATCAAAAAGCTCCTTGTCCATTTCTTTTCTACCGACCAGGCGACCTACCGAGTCGCGATAAGGGCCGGAAAAATCGATCTTTTCCAATCGGCTGTTGGTGATCGACATTGACGCAACAATCAGGTCAAACTTATTGGCCAAAAGCGCGGGGATCATTCCGTCCCATTGTTGGCAAACATATTCCAGATCCGCGCCAATGATTTCTGCGACGCCTTTGGCGACATCCACGTCATAGCCGACCAGATCACCATCAGATGTGCGATAATTGAATGGCGCATAGGTGCATTCCATGCCGACGCGTAGGGATTCGGCAGATGCACCAGCCGCAGCGCCAAACGTCAGCGCGGATGCCAGACCGAGTGTCATTTTACGTAGAAAGGTGAATTTCATGTTGTTCTCCGTTGGTTATGTTTTGTTGATTTTCAAAGAGGGTTGCTCCCTCGTATTGTACGCTCGATGCCAGTGATAATGGCCTCGACCTCTTCTTTCGTGTTGTAATGTGACAGTCCGATGCGCACGACGCCCTCGTCCAAAGGCAACCCCAAGGATCGCGCGGGTTCATATGCGTAGTTGTGCCCGTGCCAGACAAAAATATTTGCCTTGGCAAGCGCTTGCGCGATGTCCGTGGGGGGGATGCTCGCATGCCGGATGGAGACCGTCGGGACGCGTTGTGTGATCCGATTAGGATTGGTGATGCCATAGATTGTCACGCCAGAAATGTGTTTCAGGCCGTCGATTAACAGATTGGTGAGCGGTTCCTCATAGTCGCGCGACATCTGGAATGCCGTCGCGATTAACGCGCGCCGGTCCGCCGATTGTGTCTCGTGGCGCGCGATATCCTCAAAATACTGAACGGTCGCGGACAGCCCCGCGAGGAGCTCATATTGCGGTGTGCCACACTCAAAACGATCCGGGATATCGTCAGAAACGCAGCGCCCCTTGTAGGGATATAACGCGCTTAAAAGGTCACCACGACCCCAGAGCAGACCCAGATGCGGTCCGAAAAACTTATACGAAGAACAGGCAAGGAAATCACATCCCAGTGCATAGACATCGACCAGATGATGCGGGGTAAGTTGCACGGCATCAACAAACACCAACGCGCCTTGTGCCTTGGCCAGTTTCGTCAGCGCAGCAATATCGTTGATCGATCCGGTCATGTTGCTGGCATAGTTTAACGCAACCAATTTGGTGCGCGGGCCAAGCTGTGTGGCCAGGTCATCAGGTTCAATTTGCCAGGTCTCATGGTTGAAATCGACCCACCGGATCGTCAGGTCCTTATCTTTGGCGATTTCCAGCCATGCGCCGACATTGCCCTCATGTTCCATACGGCTCAGGACGATCTCATCCCCTGGCTGGAAATCACGACAAATGCTGCGTGACAGATGAAACGTCAGAGAGGTCATGCTCTGCCCGATGATGACTTCCCGGAATGAACGCGCGCCCAGAAAAAGTGCGATATCTTCATGCGCCCGAAGCCAGACCGCATCTGTGGCACGGCTGGTCACGAAATGCCCCCCCGCGTTTGAGGCACTGGTGAGCATGTAATCACGAACGGCATTTGCAACAGACAAGGGCATCTGCGTGCCTGCAGGATTGTCCACGTAGATGCGCGGTTGACCGTTATCGGTTAGGGCGAGCGAAGGAAAACTGGATCGCACTTCGGAAATCGGAAAAGCCATTTGCCCCCCAAGGCTGGCCGCCGCGTTACCTCGCGTCGACTCTGTTGGCAGGAAATCTACAAGAGCGTCCTGTCGAGCGTATATCGTCCTAAAGGATGAGTTCCTGCGCAATGAACCGGTCGACAGCCGTATTTTTCTGTTCTTGCCTTGCCAAGTTAACAACACCAAGTTCTAGTTGAGACATGAAAAATAACGCGCAGATTTCTCAGCAAACAGAGGATGCTTTAGGCGGATTGCCTACCAGTGTGTCCTCTCCTGATCCTCTTGCTTTGATTGATGTCATCGGCTCCAAAACCTTTGTCAGCGATTTAGCTGAGGTACTGGCCACCACATTTGCTTTTGAATGTTTCCATATCTTTCTGTATCAGGCCGACGCCGCACCGGTTGATCTCGCGAACCATCCTGCTCAATGTCCCTATCAACGTGGCTTGGATAATTTCCTGAACTTTACGTATGTGATCAATCCGGTGTTTCGGGCGTTTCAAGGTAAAACGGCTTCGGGCGTCTATCTGATCTCAGATTTTGTGCCGGATGATTTCCAACGAGTCATTGATTCCGCGAATATCGATATTTTCGTCGAGGACAGTGAAACGATCGGATACCGCACACCTGGTTGGCCCAAGGATATGGCCGAATGTATCGCGCTCATCCGATTGCCAAACGGTATGGCCCTAGATTTCAGTTTTTTGGTGCCCCGTGGACGCAAGCAATCTGCCGCTTGTTCGGATCATCTAACGCGCGTGTTTCCAGTCTTGGAGCGCGTCGTCTGCAGGCAATTTGCGATTGACCCAGCAAGTTTTGAGTGTGCACACCAACGACCCGGTCAAGAAAATCGCTTTCAGGAATTTGGCAGCGACCTTTTGACCAGCCGAGAAATTGAAGTTGTACAACTGATCTTGGTTGGTCACTCCAGTACGTCCATCTCTTTGCAATTAGACGTGTCAGTTTCGACCGTGAAATCACACAGACGCAACATATACTCGAAATTTGAAATATCTTCACAGGCCGAGCTTTTTAACATGTTTTTGTTGCATCTTAAGGGGGCCTAAGCTCATCGGCAGAGTGTTAAGATGTTCGAGTTTTGACATTCTAAATGGGCGCGGGCAGGGGAAAACGCTCTCCCAGTGCCCAAGTTGTGGATATGCCTGTTCCGTTTTTAGGGCGTTTCCGCGTCGTTTTTAGCCTGCTGTTTGCGCCATTCCGCCCACGCTTCGGGCGTGTCGAGATCACGTCGCGCGCGCTCTGTCGGCAGGGGGACAAGGCACATGCGATTGCTGTGGCGCGCAACGACACCGGCGCCGCCATTGTCCCCGCTCAACCGGCTCAATTCAGCAAACAAGGATTGCGCAAAGACAATCGGATGCCCCGGTTTCCCTTGGGACGTTGCCCCGCGCCAGATGAGCATCTGACCATTGAGGTCGACCGCATCACGAACCTTTATCAAGTCAGCGGACGACAATTCAGGTAAGTCCGCCAACAATATCATCACGGCTCTTGTATCAGGCGGCACCATGCTCAAACCCTGGCGCAAGCTCGCGCTCATTCCGTGGTGTGCGTTAGGGACTGACACCGTGTTCACATCACAGCCATCCAAGGCGTTCTCTCGTGTGGGGCAATCAACGGGCAATGTTACATATACGGGTCCCTTGGTTGCGGCGCGTGCAATATCGGCCTGTCGACGTAATATGGGTTTGCCGTCGACATGTTCCAGTAGTTTGTCTTTACCACGCATCCGTCTCGAAGACCCCGCCGCAAGAATGACGATTGGAAGTGCCTGTGTCGAAAAATTAGTCATGCAAGGAAACTACCTCAAAGAACTAAAATTAAAAGAAAAACCCGACGCAGTGCGCGTCGGTTTTGAGTTAAGCAGCTTTTCAAAGTGTTTGGAATATTCGCGATGAGATGCGCTTGTTTGGTACGCAAAAAGGATAACCCAATCCGTACAACCGTGGAGCCCGCCCAGCCAACTAGTGGCAGGATCTGAATTGTTCCGAATTGTCGCAATTCGTTTATGCCAACAGATGCTCGAACCGCCATAAACGGCCATAGGCCAAACCGACGAGTTCCCATCTGGTGCACGGGCGAACGGCACATGAACAATTGAGTTCGGTGTTTGGTGTGTTCACCTTAAGTAGGTCGGATTTTAAATGGGCGAAGAAGGGGCGAATTACTGGGTCACAAGAGACCTGATTTGTCGTTTGCCGTGGAGGTGTCAGAGTGTTGAACATCACTGCCTGAGAATGTCCAATGTCCTGGGTTCGATCAGCAGGTCGTGTCAGATGCCTTGACGAAAACGCAAAATTTTTCTGCACCAGACCTGACCCATACAAATATCTGAGCAAAAGTCTGCTCTGCGGACAAAACCGACTTTTGCTGCAGCTGCGCCAACGGCTGCACCCAGCTGATTGTGTTGAAAAACTCTTTGGTTTCAGCCTGTCGAAGTCGGCTATCGCGTTGATTTATTTTGAACGTCCCTAGGTCGACGACCTTTTATCCGGTGGCGGTTACCATTGGCTTGAGTTTGGCCAGTTTCCGGAGGTTTTGGGCGGCTGCTGCGAGGGTGAACTCATCTTGAACGCCACACGGCCCCCTTAATCGGAGTAGCCCGAGGCCAAGGATGCGTTTGAGGTGGGCGAAGAGCCTCTCGACCTTCTTGCGTCGTTTCTGCGCGATGACATTGTACTCTGATGCGGTGCATTGGCGGGCGAAGTCCCGAACGATCTCATACTTTTCGCGATGAACTGCGCGGGCCTCTGAGTTGGGGCAGCATTTTTCCTTCAATGCGCACCCGGTGCAGTCGGACTTTAGCGCGCGATACCTGCGGGCTTTCCAACTCGGTACATTCCGGGCCGGGTCGGAATAGGTGCGCCATGTATGCCTCATCTCTTTACCGCCCGGACAGATATAGCGGTCGTTATCATCGTCCCATGTAAAGTCGGATCGTGAGAACGTTCCATCCGTACGCTCACCTTTGTCGAAGACCGGGATGAAGGGTAGGATTTGGCGCCTTAACGCCAGCCAGACAAGATTGTCTTCTGATCCATATGCGGTGTCCGCAGCAATCCAATCGGGCTTCACCCCAAAGCGTTCTTCGGTGCGGTCGATCATCTTGCGCATTGCACCCACTTCAGCGGTCTTGTTGGACCGGCTGGCGTCAACGTCCATGATGATGCTGTGATCGGTATCGATCAGATAATTGGTGGAATACGCAAAGAACGCTGGGCCTTTACGTGCAGCAGTCTATTACCGGCAGGGTATTGCACAGCAATGTCCCGAGAGGCATTGGCTGGCCGGGTCGGCATGGGCGGTGAACTTTGGTTTGACCGTGGTGGCTGCACCAAAGGCTTCGTCATCCAAAGTGTCGAGATACTCGCGCACCGCCCGTGGCGCGGTGTTCGGATCGGTATCCAGCGTGGCCCAATCTTCGGGATTGCTGGAATTCTGTTTCTGGACGTCGGCACTTATCAAACTGGCATCGACGGCAAACCCTTGACCACCTACCACCCCTTTTTCAATGCAGCGGGCGACAGTCATCTCAAATACGTGACGCAGAAGGTCACTCTCGCGAAAGCGGCCGTGGCGGTTCTTGGAAAAAGTCGAATGATCCGGGATGCGGTCACTCAGGTCGAGGCGGCAGAACCAGCGATAGGCCAGGTTCAGATGAACCTCTTCGCACAAGCGGCGTTCGGACCGAATGCCAGAGCAATACCCCACCAACAGCATCCGAATGAGCAGCTCCGGATCAATGGATGGGCGGCCCGTGTGGCTGT
>JBDWVP010000043.1:0-21217 GCA_039983935.1 Roseobacter sp.
CAGATTCTGAACGAGGTGCTCGATCTTGGCGTGCGGCAACTTTACGAGAAGGTCCGTGAAATTACCCGTTCGGCAAGGAGAAATTCTGAGGATTTTCGCAAGACGTTTGCTTTGCTCATCGAAACACACCTGACCTATTTATTGACTGACAGCGACTTCACCTCCGCCAATATCCGGAACTATCCGATGCTGTCGGATAAAGCACGTGCCCCGCACCGTGAGTTGCGTGCAGCTTACGCGGAGGCCTGGAGCAGTTTTCTGGAAGGTGCGAGGCGTGCTGGCCGCCTGAGAAGTGACGTTTCCGTTTCTGCGATCCGCCAGTTCATATTGAGCGCAATGAACTGGACCGTTGAATGGTATGATGTCGGCCGGTATCCGGTGCATACCCTCGCGGAACGTATGAGCAAACTGTTACTTGACGGAATGTGCGTGCGCCACAGGGCTGACACGGAGGGGCAGAAGTCGAGCAGATCCTTTATGTTTGCCAGGGCTCCTGAACCGGTCGGCAAGGCGGCGCATACCCGCGCGAAAATCCTGAGGGCGGCAGCACGCACGCTCAGGGATAATGGTTACAAGGCGACCACGCTAAGGCAGATCATGGCAGAGGCGGATATGAAGGCGGGCAGCGTTTATTACCATTTCAAATCCAAAGAAGCGATCGTGGATGAGGTTCTGGATGCCGGATTGAGGGATTTGCTATCGGGTGTCGGCGCCGCGGTCGAAGAATATCGTGAGCCATATGACCATCATGCCAGGATCGCGACTGCAATCCGGACGCATCTGAATTTTCTCTTCAAGGCAAGCGAATTCACATCTGCGAACATCAGAAGCTACGGCATGCTGCCCAATCATCTCAAGGAGAGACACAGGAAAATTCGTCATTTGTACGGACGACTCTGGGACAGGATCCTCCGCGAAGCGCAGGAAGACGGTGCCATCAGGTCGGATATCAAAATTGTGCCCCTGCGTCAGGTGATGTTGGGCGCCTTGAATTGGACGGTGGAGTGGTTTGATCCGAACAAGGCGGAGAAACAAGGGTATCTTTCACTGCCCGATTTTTCTGACATGCTCATCAAGCTTCTTCTTGAAGGGATCTGCGACAGGGAGAGCGCCGCTTACGCCGAACAAATAGCAGTTGAATGATCGCAACCATTGCGATCAAACTAACATTGCGGTCAAACTAAAAGGAAGTGGTACAGCCCTTCCGCGATGGGTTTCTCCGGGGCCGTCTGCCAGCTGATCACACTGACGCTCGCGATGCGCTTTCCTTTGCGGGTAACATTTGCGCGGGCATACAGCGATCCCCTAACGGCAGGTCTGAGATAATCCACGGTAAGATTGATTGGTTTGGCCGGGACTTCCGCGAAATCGGGGTGGACCGCTATGGCGGCGGTGGCTTCCATGAAGCTTGCGATTATGCCGCCGTGGTAATGCTCCATGACCGGGTTTCCGATATGGCGTGATTCAAAGGTCATCTCCGCGGCGACATGGAGGCTGTCCAGGCTTTGGACTTCGAAGTTAAGAAATCGGAAGAACGGCACCCGGGATACGTTGGCATTGACGGTTTGCAAGTTCATCACGAGGCTTTTCCTCTTGTCATCGCTTCAAACAGGCTGGTGTCACCGCGCGTTAAGGCAAACGAGGCGGATCCACGGGCGATTTCCTCATTCTCGTGGCCATCGAACCAGATGCTGCCTGAATCAAAGGCAATATGGCGGGTTTGCCGAAAGCAATGCGCGCGGACGATAACATCCGCGCGCGAATGGGCTGGGCGCAGGTAATCAACTCTGAGGTCAAGAGTGGCCATGGTGCTGACGCCCTCAATGGCCACAAAGTTTGCAAGTCCGAAGACACTGTCCAGAAGGGCCGTCAGGATACCACCATGAAGCAGGGTCTGATCCCTGTCGACGCAAAAGTCCGGGTTGAACGGCATCCGGACCCGAACGCCTTCGATCGATACCTCTTCGATCTCGAGCCCCATATGAGTAATCAGACCCTTGCCGCGCGCATTCCACATCTGCGCGATTTGCTCCATCTTCTTCTGTGTGATGTCAGACATGGGATCTTTCCTTTAGCGTCTCGTAGTTGGGTTTTCGTTTTTCGACAAACGCGGCGACTTGAGCGCGATGACGGCGGCGCGTTCGCGGGCCCGTTCCATGAGCAAGTCATGGTCCGCGACCTCCAGCGCCATGTTAAACTCCGGCGCTTCAGCGGCATCGACTATGCAGCCCGAGAACGTCAGATCGCAGCCGCCCCCATTGACCGTGGCGATCCTGTCGGGGATATTCAGAAGGACGGGGGGTTACTCATTCTTTCCATCTCCTCGTTCGCGTTGATCGAACATTTCGGGGTTGATCATGTCACGGGCATCGTGACCCATGTGCAGGGTTTCCCCACCGTCTACATACACGTCTTCGCCGGTAATGAAATTCCCCAATCTGGACGCGAGGAAGATAATCGTGCCGCCGATGTCCTCGGCCGCGCCCATCCGGTTCAGGACCGAACGGTTCAGCTCTTTCCACCGTTCGGGTGGAATTGGATAGCGGCCAAGCGCATCTGTCTTGATTGTTCCCGGCGCGACGCAGTTCAGGCGGATCCCATACTCGCCCCATTCGGCAGCCAGCGTTTTCATCATGCCGGTCACGCCGGCGCGGGCGGCGACGGTGTGAGCAAATCCGGTGAGCGCAGTGCGCGCTGAAATGGCAGTGACGAACACGATCGATCCCCCGTTGTCATACATGAAATGATCCGCTGCCGCGCGAGTCACCTGCCAAGATCCGATCAAGTTGTTGCGGATCACGGCCTCGAAGCCCTTGTTGGTGATGTCGCGGGCGGCGGCGATATACTGGCCGCCTGCGTTGTTCACCAGAACGTCAAGCTGCCCGTAATGATCCTTGATGCGCCCCATCGCGGTTTCGATGCTATCCTCGTCACGGGTGTCGCCGGGCACGACCAAAGCCTCACCACCCGCCGCGCGAATCATTTCGGCGGTCTCCTTCAGCGGCTCTTCGCGGCGCGCAAACAGGGCCAGCCTAGCTCCGCAAGAGGCCATCTCCAGCGCCGTGGCCCGCCCCATCCCCGAGCCCGATCCGGTTACCAGAGCCACCTGGCCCGCCATGAGATCCGGTGCGTAACGCCGTGCTTTTTCTTCGCTCATGTCTTTCCCCTCAGTCTTTCAGAAGTTCGTTGGAGGTGATCGGCTTGCGCACTTCCTGGGTGCCCGCGCCGACCTCGAGAACGCGGCCGGTCCGGTAGAGCCGGTTCACTTCGGTATCGCGTATGTAGCCCAAGTCACCGTGGATCTGGATGGCCTTGTCCAGCACGAATGACGTCGCCCCGGCGGCCTTGAAGATCGCTGCCGCAGTGAGTTTGTGAATTTCGCCACGCCCACCTTCGCCCTGGTCCAGACCCTCGCACATGGCCGCCGCCTCCAGCGACAGGCTGCGCGCCGCCTGGCGTAGTCAACGGAAATATCCAGCGCCCATTGCGCGATGCCCATGGCATTGAAGCAGACGATGGCGCGCTCCAGATCCAGTTCCGACATTGTCACCGCAACGCCGCCATCGCGCGTGCCGACCATGTTTTTGGCCGGCACGCGGCAATCCTCGAACACCAGTTCACCGGTAGGCGAGCCGCGAAACCCCATTTTGTTGAGCTTCTGCGCCACCTTGAAACCGGACGTGTCGGTTTTCACGATGAGGGCGGCAATGCCCTTGGCGCCCTTTTCAGGCGAGGTCTTGGCATAGACTAGCACCAGATCGGCAATCGGTCCGTTGGTGATATCGCTCTTGGTACCGTTCAGGATGTAGTCGTCGCCATCCCTTTTCGTCGTGGTCCGCATCGAGTCGAGCGTATCAGACCCCTCGCCGGGCTCGGTCAGGCCCAAGGCCCGAACCAGCTCCCCCATCTGCCGGAACAGATTTTCCGGGCACCATCCCTCTTCGTGCGGCTGAAGTGGGTGAAGCACCTCGCGCGACACCCGGTCCACATGATCGGCGACCTGGCGCTGCTCATTGGCCAGCGAATAGTTTGCACGGATGGCTTCCAGATCAGCCGTAGCAGGTCGGTTCTGTCTGGACATATTTTATTCTCCCGAAAGAATGTCATCTGCAGTGTTGACTAAAATCAAACACATGTTAGAAAATATATCAAGGCAAGTTTTTGCGACGTGACGTTTTAATCAAAAGGTTGGAAGATGCGGGGGAGTTTCGGAAATGGTAAGGAGATCAAGGTTGGGGTGAACCCCGATCTTCTGGGGCGCATGATACCGCGGGGCCGGGACAATTGACTTATGGTGGCCATTTACCTAACATACGTTAGTTAGGTGATGTACCAAAATGTACCAACCAAAAAGGGGTTCCATGGCCGATACCACAGTGAGCAAGGTCAGCGATACGCCGCGCACCTCCGTCGGGCGTGATGGCGTGCTCAATGTTGCGGCGCGGCTTTTCCGCGAACAAGGCTATGGGGCCGTGTCGCTCAGAAAAATCGCCGAGGCCGCAGGGATCAAGGCGAGCAGCATCTATTACCATTTCGGCTCCAAGGACGAGATCGTCGCGGCCGTTCTCGACGCCGGTATCGAGGCCGTTCACGAGAGCATGCGTCAGGCCATTGCCGTCTTGCCTACGGATACCGGCGCCGAGGCGGCCTTGAGGGCGGCGATCGGGGCGCATTTGCGCGCGCTCCTGGAGGTCAGCGATTATTCTTCGGCCAATGTGCGCATTTTCGGGCAGGTACCGCAATCCGTCCGCGATGCCAATCTACCCACGCGCCGTGCCTATGAGGCCGAGTGGGACGCCCTGTTGTCCCGGCTTCAGAAAAACGGGGCGCTGCAACGCGACGTGGATATCCGCCGCCTGCGTCTGATGCTGATCGGTGCATTGAACGCCACACTTGAATGGTTCGATCCGGACCGCGGCAGCGCAGAGGCGCTATCACGGACCTACGCCGATGTGTTCCTCAACGGAATACTTGAAAGATAGGATACCTGATACATGGCTCGTCTTGAAACAACGGTGCTGACCGCATCAAAAGTTTACGCGCGAAACTACGCGGCACAAAGCCAGCGCGTCGAGACATTACGCGCGCGGATTGCCAAGGCCACGTCGGGCGGGCGCCCCGACATGACCGAGCGTCACCGCAAGCGCGGCAAGCTCTTGGTCCGCGAACGGATCGACCTGCTGGTGGATCCGGGCACGGCGTTTCTGGAGCTGTCGTCGCTGGCGGCCTACGGGCAATATGGCGGCGAGGTGCCCGGCGCGGGGATTGTGACCGGCATAGGGATCGTCCACGGCCTGCCTTGTGTGGTGATCGCCAATGACGCCACGGTGAAGGGCGGCTCCTTCTATCACGAAACGGTGCAAAAACACATCCGTGCACAGGAAATCGCGGCGGACAACCGGCTGCCCTGCCTTTATCTGGTGGATTGCGGCGGCGCATATCTGCCCGAGCAGGACCGGGTGTTTCCCGATGCCCGCCATTTCGGCAATTCCTTTTATCGCCAGACCAACATGTCGGCCAGCGGGTTGCCGCAGATCTCGGCAGTGTTCGGCGGCTGCACGGCGGGTGGCGCCTATATCCCAGCTCTGTCGGATGAGGTCATCATGGTGCGCGGCAATGCGCGTATCCATCTGGGCGGCCCCTCGATCGTAAAAGTGGCGATCAACGAGGAGGTTGATGGCGAAACGCTGGGGGGCGCCGAGATGCACTCGCGCGTCTCGGGCGTGTCCGACCACCTGGCCGGGGACGAGTATCACGCGCTCGCGCTGATGCGCGACATTGTGGCCGAGTTGGGCCAGACGCGCCCGTTGCATCCCGACGCGGCCCCCGAACCGCCAGCGCGTGACCCCGAGGAACTGCTTGGGGTCATCAGTGCCGACCGAAAACAGCCCTATGACATGCGCGAGGTTCTGTTGCGTATGATCGACGGGGGGGGGTTCCGAGAATTCAAGCCCGCCTGGGGCGAGACGCTGGTTTGTGGCACCGCGCGCATACACGGCTATCGCGTGGGGATCCTGGCCAACAACGGCGCGTTGTTGTCAGAAAGTTCGCTGAAGGGCGCGCAGTTTGTTTCGATGTGCGATCAGCGCAATATCCCGCTTCTGTTCTTGCACAACATCTCCGGCTTCATGGTCGGGACAGAGGCCGAACGCGGCGGCATCGCCAAGAACAGCGCCAAGCTGGTCTATGCCATGTCCGTGGCCAAGGTGCCGCGCCTGTCGGTCCTGCTGGGCGGGTCTTATGGCGCGGGCAATTACGGTATGTGCGGTCGCGGCTTCGCGCCGAATTTCCTCTTTGCCTGGCCCACGGCGGAACTTGCCACCATGTCCGCCGACATCGCAACCAACGTGATGCTGGAACTGCGTCGCCAGAAGGGCGGTGGTCCTGAAAAGATGAATGCCGACATGGCGGAAATCGAGGCACAGGTGCGCGCGCAATACGCCGAGCAGTCCGACCCTTACTATGCCACCTCGCGGCTGTGGGATGACGGGCTGATAGAACCGGGCCAGACCCGCGATATACTGGGTCTGTGCCTGGCCATTGTCTCTTCGGTGCCTGAAGCAGGGCGCTACACGCCAGTATTCAGAATGTGAGGCCGATGACATGACAACAATTTATGAAACCATCCAGCTCGAGACCGACGTGCGTGGCGTCGCCACCATAACCCTGAACCGGCCGGAGAAACACAATGCTCTGAACGGCAGGCTGATCGCCGAACTTTACGACGCGGCTGGGCGGCTGGCTTCCGACGACAGCGTGCGCATCGTGGTCCTGACCGGTGCCGGCAAGAGCTTCTGCGCCGGGGGGGATTTCAACTGGTTCGCCTCGAATATCGAAAAGACCCGTGCGGAGCGGGTCGAACAAAGCGCAACGCTTGCGCAGCTTTTGCGCCGTCTCGATACGCTTCCCAAGCCACTGGTCGGGCGGATCAACGGGCCGGCCTATGGTGGCGGGGTCGGCATGATTTCGGTCTGCGACTATACCATCGGCGCAGAAGGGGCGCGGTTCGGTCTGACCGAGGTCACGCTGGGGCTGTTGCCCGCGAATATCTCGCCCTATGTGGTCGCTCGCATTGGCAAGGTACATTCGCGTGAAACCATGTTGTCAGGGGCGTTGTTCGATAGTGCACGGGCCGAACGGATTGGCCTTTTGACCGAAGTCGCCGTCCCCGAAGCGTTGGATGCCGCCGTTGAACGGGTAGTGCTCGATCACCTTCAGGCCGCGCCCGGTGCGGTGGCGGATACCAAGGCGTTGATCGCCTATGTCGCGGACCACGATCTTGAAACCGATATGATCTACACCGCTGACCGTTTGGCCGATGCCTGGGAAACCGAGGAAGGCGTTGAAGGCATCAATAGTTTCCTCAACAAGAGCGTGCCTTCGTGGAGGGTGAAATGAGTTTCATCCGCGTCCTGATTGCCAACCGGGGCGAAATCGCCCGGCGCATCCAGCGCGGGTGCCGCAAGTTGGGCCTGGAATCGGTGGCCGTTTTTTCAGAAGCCGACCGCGATGCGCCCTTTGTGGTCGAGGCGGATCACGCCGTCTCCATCGGCCCCGCCACCCCATCTGCCAGCTATCTGAACGTCGCGGCAATCCTTGAGGCCGCACGCGCCACCGGTGCGGATGCCGTGCATCCCGGTTATGGCTTTCTGTCCGAAAACGCCGATTTTGCGGCGGCGGTCGAAGCGGCGGGGTTGGTATTCATCGGCCCTGAAGCCCGCGCCATTGCCCGCATGGGATCGAAGATCGAGGCCAAAGCCGCTGCCGAAGCCGCAGGGGTGCCGGTGCTGCCCGGTTATCGCGGCGTCGATCAGTCTGATACGCGCCTGCTGCAAGAAGCCAAGGCGCTTGGCACGCCGTTTCTGGTCAAGGCCAGCGCCGGCGGCGGCGGGCGCGGAATGCGCCTTGTCACCGACATGGCCGACGCGCCCGAGGCGATCGCCTCCACCCGGGCCGAAGCGCAGGGTGCATTCGGCGATCCGGCGGTGTTCCTGGAACGGTTTGCCGCGCGAGCCCGCCATGTCGAAGTGCAGATACTCGGTGATACCCACGGGACCGTGGTGCATCTGGGCGACCGAGACTGTTCGCTTCAGCGCAACCACCAGAAGCTGATCGAAGAGGCCCCGGCCCCGGACCTGCCCGACGATCTGCGCGATGACATGCGCACCGCGGCCGTGCGGCTTGCGCAGGCGATCGGATACCGCTCTGCCGGAACGGTGGAATATCTCTATGATCCTGAGCGCGCCGAATATTACTTCCTCGAAATGAACACCCGCCTCCAGGTCGAGCATCCCGTGACCGAGGCAGTCACCGGAATCGACCTCGTCGAATGGCAATTGCGCATCGCGCGGGGCGAGGCGGTGGGCTTTGGGCAATCCGATCTGCGCTTCGACGGACACGCTATCGAAGTTCGCATTGCCGCCGAGGACCCTGCCCGGAATTTCCAGCCCGAAACCGGCACGATCACGCTTTGGGTGCCGCCCTCGGGTGTGCGGCTCGATACCGGGGTCGGCGAAGGCTCGGTTGTGAGCCACCATTACGATTCCATGCTGGCGAAGCTGGTCGTCCATGCCCCGGACCGGGCACAGGCGATCCGCGAAACCGTGGCCGCGATTGATCGCTTCGCCGCGGGCGGGGTGGGGCTGAACCTCGCGTTTCAGCGCGCCTTGCTGACACATCCGGATTTTGCCGCGCTCCGGCATCATACTGCGGGACTGGCCGAGCTGTTTCCGGGCGGATGGAGGCCGCCCGAACCCGATGCGCAAAGCCGCGCGCTGGCGGCGCTGGCTTTGCATCTGCATTTGACCCCCCAAGATGGCAACACCCCGTGGCAAACGCTTGGCGCGTGGCGTCTGATTGCGCCTGCGGGCCGGCCGGGGGCGGCATATTATTGGGCTTCGGGCGATGACGAGCCGATCCGGGTGGAAAGCAACGGATATGGACAATCGATAATATTGCCCGATGGTGCTGGTCTCGCCACCGAAGCGGCCAAGCTGGGAGAAGGGCGTCTGACCGCGCGCATCGACGGCATTCCCCGCGAGTACATTGCCCATCTGTGCCGCGCGAAAAATCATTGGCAGGTGCACCTTTCCACACTCGACGGCTTGGCCGGTTTTGCCCTTGAAACGCTGGAGGACAGATATTTTCAAGCCGCCTCGGGAAAAACCGGCGGGGCTGACACGCTCGTTGCGCCGATGCCCGGAGCGGTAGACGAACTGCGCGTTGCCGTCGGAGACCGCGTGGCGGCTGGTGACACGCTGGTGGTGCTTGAGGCGATGAAACTTCTGCAAAGCCTGACCGCCCCAGTTTCGGGCATCGTTGCCGATATCTATTGCGCACCGGGTGATACGGTCGCCGGGCAGGCGCCACTTATAAAACTTGATCAGGAGGAAGCCCGATGACCAGGCAAGACCCCATCAGCGCGGCAGCAGGCCCGTTCAACGAAGACCTTGAGATGATCCGGGCGCAGTTGCGCCGGTTCATCGAAACGGAAGTGACGGCCAACGGCGAGCCCTGGGAAGAGGATGGCATGGTGCCGCGCGACGTGCTGCGCCGGATGGGTGATCTTGGCGTGCTGGGAATGCGCTATGATCCACAATTTGGCGGCGCAGGACTGGATGTGATGTCCAGCGTCATGTTGGCCGAAGAGGTCGGCCGCTCCACTTTCGGCGGCTTTTCGGCCACGGTTCTGGTGCATACCGATATGGCCTCGCCGCATCTTGAAAATGCCGGCACGCCCGAGCAGAAGGCGCGCTGGATGCCGTCGATCACTTCGGGCGAAAAGATCGCCGCCGTGGCCGTAACCGAAGCGGGTGCCGGTTCTGATGTTGCGGGAATGCGCAGCCGTGCCGTGCAGGACGGCTCGGACTGGGTGCTCAACGGCACCAAGATGTTCATCACCAACGGCGTGCATGGCGACCTCTACTTCGTTGGTGCTAAGACCGACCCCGACGCCAAGGGCTCGCGCGGGATCACCATGTTTGCGGTCGAAAAGGGCACGCCGGGGTTCTCGGTTGGCCGGGCGCTGAACAAGACCGGCTGGCTGTGCTCGGACACTGCCGAGCTGATCTTCGAGGATGTGCGCATCCCGACTGAGAACGTGCTGGGCGAGGTGAACAAAGGCTTCTACTCGGTTATGAAGAACTTCCAGAACGAGCGGATCGTGCTGGGCGCGGTGGCCTGCGCCGAGGCGCAGACCGCGCTCGACATGACGGTGGACTACGTCAAGCAGCGCAAGGCCTTCGGCGGCGTGCTGTGGGACAAGCAGGCGGTGCGCCAGCGGCTGGCGGATTGTCAGACGCGGATCGAGGCGGGGCGGCAGCTTACCTATCACGCCGCGGCACTGGATGCCGCGGGCCGCGATTGCGTGAAGGAGGTCTCGATGGTCAAGGCCTATTGTGGTGAACTGGTGAACAGTGTGCTCTACGACTGTGTTCAGTTCCATGGCGGCATGGGCTACATGCGCGAAACACCCGTGGAACGCATGTCGCGCGATGCCCGCGTTCAGGCCATCGGCGGCGGTGCCAGCGAGGTCATGCTCGAAGAGGTCGCTAAACGTATGTGAGCCATACCCCTAAAATCAACGATCTGCCAAACAGAGGATTAATGATTGGCAACTATTCAGGTCACGCAGCCTGATTCAGGTCGTTCTGTTGCATGAAATCCGGCAATTCACCAGCAAATAGCTGCTCCAATGTGTATGCCAACCGGTCCTGCTTGACCGCGGTCGAGAGGAAGCTGCGCATCCGGCAAAAGATCTCGGCGCCCTCCCAGGAGCGAAAACAACCTGAGATCTTCTGCTGCACTTTGGTCATCCGCAGGTCGCGCTCCCCCCCCCCCCTGATTGTTGGTGAAGGGGCGGCGGGATCTTCAATAAAACGCAGCACGTCGTCCTCATGCGTTCGGGGGACATTCCTGCAGGTTGCGCGCTTTCGTGCGTATAGTGCGCCCTCGCGTCCCGGGCAGTGGCTTCATTGGTGGCGGGCACTCGCCATTCGCCCCATGTCTTGAGGTTTGTCTTCTGCGCCGGTATTATTCTAACAAACGTTAGAATAATACCATGGAGAGCGAATGACCAGCCCACTTCATCAACTGAAAATCATCGAGCTTGGCCACGTTATCGCCGGGCCTCTTTCGTCAGCTCTGCTCTCTGATTTCGGTGCGGATGTCATCAAGATCGAGGCGCCCGACCGGACGGACATGATGCGCGACCTCGGCCCCAAGGCAGAGGACGGGGTCGGCGTCTGGTGGAAGACACTTGGCCGCAACAAGAAAATTCTGAGTCTGGACTGGAAGTCGGACGAAGGCCGGAACATCCTGCGCAGGCTGGTTGAAGGTGCCGATGTGCTTGTCGAAAATTTCCGACCCGGCGTGCTTGAGCGGGCAGGTGTCGGGCCGGACACTTTACATGAGTGGAACCCGGATCTGATTGTACTGCGCGTGTCGGGTTACGGACAGGAGGGCCCGATGCGGGATGTGCCCGCTTTTGGGCGCGCGGCAGAGGCTATGAGCGGTCTCGCCCACCTGACCGGCTTTGCCGATGGGCCGCCGATGCATCCTGGATTTCCTGCGGCCGACAGCACAACAGGATTGATGGGCGCTTTGGGCATTATGATTGCTTTGTTTGCGCGGGAAAAAGGGGTTGCACGCGGCCAGGTTGTCGATCTTGCGGTGTTCGAGTCGCTGCTTCGGTTGATGGACTATCCGGTGCCCGCGCTGACAGGCGCGAACCTTTCACCCCAGCGCAATGGCTTGCGCCAACCGATGGATTTTGCACCTGGCGGCATGTTCCGTACATCTGACGGGGTGTGGCTGACCGTTTCCGCAGGCAGCGCAGAGACGGCCCAGCGACTGCTGCGGGCGGTGGGCGGAGATGCGCTGGCCGAAGACCCGCGGTTTGCGACCCTTGGCCTGATGTCCCGCCATATGGCCGTGGTCTTTGATGCCATCAATGATTTCGTCACGCAGCGCACGCTTGCCGAGGTTGAGGCGGAATTCGCCCGCCATGATGCGGTTGCCTCACGGGTGCTGAGCGTCGAGGAGATCACGATGAATGAGCAGATACGCCATCGCGGAGACATCGTGTCGGTCGCGGGCGAGCAGACGCAGGTCGTCGGTCCGGTCCCGCATCTGAGCACCACGCCAGGCGAATTGCGCTGGCTGGGGCGGCCACCGGGAGCAGATTCCCGCGAGATTCTGCGCGATCTTGGTTTTGACGATGCCCGCATCACAGCTCTGCATGAGGCAGGGCTTGTGGGCCAGGAGATACGTAGTGACTTTTCGGATGACGAATGAGCAGGAAGAAATTCGTAGCCAGATCCTTCGAATATGTGCGCAGTTTGACGATGATTACTGGTTGCAGCGGGATCGCACCGGTGATTTTCCTCATGAACTGCACAGAGCGATGGCCGACGGCGGGTGGCTTGGAATCGCCATGCCGGAAGCGGTCGGCGGTGCCGGTTTGGGGATTACCGAGGCGACCATAATGATGCAGGCGATCGCGGAGTCGGGAGGTGGTGCCAGCGGGGCCTCGACTGTGCACATGAATATATTTGGCCTCAACCCGGTAGTGAAGTTCGGAACCGGTGAGCAGCGCGCCCGAATGCTACCCCCCTTGATTGCCGGTGATGAAAAGGCCTGTTTCGCCGTGACCGAGCCGACCACGGGTCTGGATACTACGAAGCTGAAAACCATGGCAGTGCGACAGGGTGACAGGTATGTCGTGCATGGCCAGAAGGTTTGGATTTCGACCGCCCAGGTGGCCGACAAGATGTTGCTTCTGGCAAGGACCACACGGCTTGAGGATGTGATCGACCCGACCGAGGGGCTGAGCTTGTTCTATACGGATCTCGACCGCAATTTCGTGGATGTGCGTGAAATCGAGAAGATGGGCCGCAAGGCAGTCGACTCGAATGAGGTGTTTATCGACGGCCTGCCGATTCCGGCCCAGGACCTGATCGGAGAAGAAGGTAAGGGCTTCCGGCAGATCCTGCACGGGTTGAACCCCGAGCGCATTCTCGTGGCTGGCGAATGCATTGGCATCGCGCGCAACGCTCTGGCGCGTGCGGCGCAATACGCCAACGAGCGTGTGGTCTTTGGGCGGCCGATCGGCCAGAATCAGGGCGTTCAGCATCCGCTGGCTCAGGCCTGGGCACGGGTGGAAGCCGCCAATCTCATGGTGATGCATGCCGCCGCCCTTTACGATTCGGGAGAGGCGTGCGGAGTAGAGTCGAACGCAGCCAAGCTTCTGGCCGCAGATGCCGCTGTCGAAGCAACCGAAGCCGCGCAGATTACCTTTGGCGGCTTCGGGTACGCCAAGGAATATCATGTTGAGCGTCTGGTAAGGGAGGCACTGCTGTTCCGCATCGTGCCTGTGACGCCACAGATGCTTTTGTCTTTCATCGCGGAAAAAGCGCTTGGGCTTCCAAAGTCTTACTGACCAGAAGTAATTGGCGGGAGCAGGGAGGATTGTCGTCTTGACAATTTTCTAACGCGTGTTAGATTAAAAGAGCTACCCTGAATGGGCAAGGGAGGAAGCATGAGTAAGTCGCAGTTCGGGTCTTCACGAGAGAGTTTGGCTACACGTTCGACCGTGTATTCCGGTGATTTATTTGCGGGCAAAACCGTTGTTGTAAGCGGCGCAGGCGGTGGTTTGGGGCTGGCGATTGCGGCCCTCTTCGCCAGGTTGGGTGCCAGCCTTGCGATCAATGGACGCGACGAGGAAAAGCTGGCTTCGGCCAAGGAATTTCTCGAAAGCTTGGGCGCCAAAGTCTTTGCCAGGACGATGACCATCCGGGATCCCGAACAGGTCACGGAGTTTGTCGGTGAGGTAAATCAAGAATTCGGTTCGATTGACGTTCTGGTGAACAACGCGGGGGGGCAGTTTCCACAGGCCGCGCTGGACTTTTCCCCGAAGGGCTGGAGCGCGGTCATAGATACTAACCTCAACGGTACCTGGTGGGTTATGCAATCCACTGCGCGCCACTGGGTTGAGCACAAGCAACCAGGTTCGATCGTTAACATCGTGGCCGACATCTGGCGCGGCATGCCCGGCATCGCACATACGTGCGCGGCTCGGGCAGGGGTGATTTTTCTGTCCAAATCGGTCGCGGTGGAGTGGGCGCCCCATGACATTCGTGTGAATTGCGTGGCGCCAGGCTGTTGTGAGAGCTCCGGGTTTAGTCGCTACCCTGAGGATGGCGCGGCAACCTTTCAGGATTCTAATCCGATGCGGCACGCAGGGGATGAATGGGATGTCGCCGAAGCGGTTGCCTATATGGCCGCCAATTCAGGAAAATTCATAACTGGTGAAGTGCTTAACATCGACGGTGGGCAGCAGATGTGGGGGGATCCCTGGCCAACAGGTCGGCCGGACTACTTTCGGATTGCATGACGAGTGCGTGACATGTGCGCCGAAACTGATTGTGATATCTAGATGACGACAAATAAAACAACAATCGGCACTGGAGATTAGATGACTAAAAATAATCAAACCACAACCCATGTCGGAGACGGGGCGCTATTAGAGTGCAGCGGGATCGAGCGTCGGTTCGGCGGCATTGTCGCCGTCACAGGCGTGGATTTCGTTATTCGCCCGGGTGAAATTTTTGGCCTCGTTGGTCCAAATGGAAGTGGGAAGACAACACTTACGAACGCGATCACCGGGTTTTACCCGCCAAACGAGGGAACTGTCCGGCTGGCCGGAAAAGATATCGCGGGCACAGCACCCCACAAAGTTGCAAAACTTGGCATTGCCCGAACGTTCCAGAACCTCGCTCTGTTCAATGGGATGAGTGTTCTCGACAACATCCTGCTCGGTCGGCACATCTACATGAAACCAGGCGTTTTGCGTACGGCGCTTTATTGGTGGGCCGCGCAGCATGAAGAAATCGAGAATCGCGAGATCGTCGAGGAGGTGATCGAGTTTCTGCAACTTGAGAGCATCCGGCACGAGTTGGTCGATGGGCTTCCAATAGGGCTAAAAAAGCGGGTCGAGCTTGCGAGGGCTCTGGTAGCGGAGCCGAAAATGCTGATTCTCGACGAGCCGATGGCCGGCATGAACCAGGAAGAAAAGGGGTATATGGCGCGCTTCATTCTGGACGCGCGGGCCGAACGGGGCGTCAGCGTCTTGCTGATCGAGCACCATATGGATGTCATTATCGGCATTTGCGACCGGATGCTTGCGCTGAACTACGGTGAGATGATTGCTAGCGGCCTTCCGAGGGACGTTGTAAACGACCCCCGGGTCATCGAGACATATATCGGAGGGGCTCATGGTTGAGGGAGCAAAAATACAGTCTTCGGAAGGCAACACACTCGGCGCTTTGCTGGCCTGGAACGCTTCAAACTACGGAGGAGATATCGCGCTTCGCGAAAAGGAACGCGGCATCTGGGAGGAAACCACTTGGGCTGAGTATGCCGAAGAGGTTCTTGAGTGCGCGGCCGGTCTTGAAAAACTTGGTGTCGCGCCGGGCAAGGCCGTGCTGATCCTGGGTGACAACCGCGCCCGGCTTTACTGCGGTATGCTTGCGGTCGCGCTGCTCGGGGGCTTTGCCATGCCTGCCTATCCGGGAGCGACGATCGACGAACTTCAGCATTTTCTTGGCGAAGTCGAGATCGTCGCGGCTATTGCGGAAGATCAGGAGCAGGTGGACAAGATCCTTGAGCTGAAGGAAGCAGGCGCTGGAGGCATCGCCCACATCATTTATGATGAAGTGCGCGGTCTTGGATTCTATGAGGTCGATGGCCTCATGTCCTGGGATCATCTGATCGAAGTTGGTCGGCACGACCTCAACGACGATCCACATCGGCGCGAAGAACTCACGCATCGGACCAAGCCCGAAGATCCGGCGATTTTTCTACATTCGTCGGGGACAACCGGCAAGCCAAAGGGCATCGTTTTGAGCCAGAAGAACGTTCTGGCCGCGGCGCGCAATGGTCATGCCGCCGGGGCCTTCGACGAGAACGAGGAAATTCTTGCTTATCTGCCGATAGCGTGGGTGGGCGATTACGCCATCACCGTCGCGGCCGCGCTGCTTCTGCGCTTCACCGTTAGTGTGCCGGAGCGGCAGGAAACGGTCGTTCGGGACATGCGCGAAATTGCGCCGACTTTCTACCTGGCGGCACCCCGAAGCTGGGACCAGATGCTGACAACAATCCAGGTTGGAATGGAGGATTCAACGCCGTTGAAGAAGTGGTTGTACCACTTTTTCATGGATCGGGCCATTGCCGCCGAAACACGCAAACTGAACGGCAAGAGTGGCGGCGCATTGGAGCCGTTAGGCCGACTGTTGGGCGAGGCGATCATCTTCGGTCCGATCAAGGACCAGTTCGGCATGAGCCGCTTGAAGAATGCGTTCACTGGCGGCGAGGCGATCGGCGAAGACACTTTTGTCTTTTATCGCGCCCTGGGGATCAAGCTGCGCCAGTTTTACGGTCAGACCGAGAACAGCGCAATTAACGCAATTCAGTCACCAAGTGAAGTACGCCTGCATACTGTTGGCAAGCCCGTGCCGGGCGTTGAGGTGAAAATCGGGGAGGATGGAGAAATCCTGGTGCGCTCGGATAGCGTGTTCGAGGGGTATTTCGACAAACCCGATGCGAGTGCCGCTGCCCTGGAGGGAGGGTGGCTGCATACCGGCGACGCTGGCTATCTGGAGGAGAACGGCCACCTTGTCGTGCTGGGGCGTGTCTCCGAGGTCATGCACACGTCAAGCGGTGAACGCTATGTGCCCAACTATATCGAGAACCGGCTGAAATTCAGCCCGTATATAAAGGATGCCGCAGTGGTCGGTGCCGGTATGGACGAACTGACGGCAATGGTCTGTATGGATTTCGAATCGGTGGGACACTGGGCCGAGGTGAACGGAGTGCCTTACGTGTCGTATTCCGATTTGTCTCAGCGGGACGAAGTGGCCATGCTTCTGCACGAGGCTTTCGAGCGAGTAAACAAGGTTATCCCCGAGCCGCTGCACCTGAAACGTTTCGTCAGCCTGCCGAAGGAGTTCGATCCGGACGACGGAGAAATTACCCGGACAAGGAAACTGCGTCGCAAGGTTGTGCAGGAACGCTACGCTGATGTGATCGCTGCACTCTATGATGGCTCAAAAGAGATCCATTTCAGTGCGCAGGTGACTTACGAAACTGGCGAAACCGGGGGGGTCGACAGAACCCTTCCTGTACGGGAGGTTTAAATGGACTGGATTTTTTTAACTGAGCTGGCGATTAACGGTGCCCTTACGGGGCTTCTGTATTCGCTTGTCGCAATTGGTCTTGTGCTGATTTATAAGGCATCCTCGGTGCCCAATCTGGCGCAGGGCGGTCTGACGATGCTTGGGGCATATGTGGTTCTTGCGCTGTCGAGAGATGCGGGAATGCCGCTGTGGCTGGCCATCCCGCTCGCTGCAGTCATCATGTTCGGCATGGGCTTCGGTATTGAGCGCGTTGCCCTCAGGCGCCTGGCGGGCCGCCCTGTTGTCATGATCCTGATGATGACACTTGGCATCGACATTTTCCTCATCGGCACAACGCTTGCCATTTGGGGTGGGACGTCAAGTTCGATGAACCTGGGTATTAGCTATGAACCACTGTTAATGGGCGACATCTTCATCAGTCGCATCCATCTCCTCGGCGCCGGAGTTGCGCTCTCTCTATTCGCCGCCTTTATGCTGTTCTTTAGGACCCGGACCGGGATCAAATTACGGGCGATAGCGGATGATTACATGGCTTCGTGGTCGGTCGGGATTTCGGTTGAGCGTGGAGTCGGACTGTCCTGGGCGCTTGCATCACTTGTGGCTGTTGGGGCAGGTGTGATCTGGGGCGAAATTCAGGGGGTCGATCAGTCGTTGTCGATATTGCTTCTCAAAGGTCTGACAGTCGCTGTTCTTGGTGGCCTGGACAGTATTCTGGGTGCGGTGATTGCGGGTGTAATTATCGGCATCATTGAAAACGTCGGCGCGGAATTTCTCGATCAGTTTGTCGGGGGCGGGAGCCGTGAACTCATCGTTGCCGCTGTCCTAATTCTTACGGTCATGATCCGTCCGCACGGACTGTTCGGCCGCCACGATATCGAGAGGGTGTAAGGGATGTTTTATCGACTTTCCGGCGTTCACTACGACAGTTTCGCTTCAGATAGCCGTATCTTCAAGGTTCCAGCAGATCGGAACCTGGCTGTATTCTTTCTTCTGTTTGGATTGGCGGCACCGTTCATCATACCGTCGCTTTACCTGAACAGTTACATGCTGCCCTGGCTGCTCTGGACGGCGGCCGCTCTGGGCCTGAACCTGGTGACGGGGTGGGCCGGCCAGCTTCATTTGGGCTACGCGGCTGTCATGGCCGTCGGAGCGTATTCAGCGGTCCACGCCGTGCGCTTCGGGGTACCTTGGGAATTCGCCCTTCTCATTGGTGGGCTGGCATCATCGGTTATTGGTAGCCTGTTCGCTTTCGCCGCATTGCGGGTGAAAGGTCTCTATCTCGCGCTCACTACCCTCGCGATGCAGTTCGTAATGGACTGGGTGCTGAACCATTCACCAACTATTTCGGGGGGTTCACACGCGTCGCTCCAGTCTCCAACGTTCGCGCTCCTTGGGCAGGAGATAACCTCTGATGTTGGCTATTACTATGTCGGCTTCGGATGGTGCGTGTTGGTGACGATCTTAATGTTGAACCTCAAACGCACCGGGTTGGGGCGTGCGCTGGTCGCCGTGCGGGAGAAAGACTTTGCCGCCGCGATTCTGGGTGTGAACAGTTTCTACTACAAGATCCTGGCCTTCGCGACATCGTCGTTTATTGCGGGGGTCAGTGGAGCCTTGCTGGTTGCGACATTCTTCTTCTTGGCCACGCCGGAACAGTTTTCGGTGGGCGTGTCGATCCAGGTGCTTGCGATGGTGATTGTCGGCGGACTGTCGAGCATTATCGGTTCTTACTTCGGGGTTGCCCTGATTCTGCTTGCACCGGGCCTGGTGAACGGTCTTGTCGTTGCGGCAAGCGGGGGGTTAGGCATGCAGGTCACTGATGAAACGCTCGCCCATATCCCGAATGCCATTTACGGTGCGCTGATCGTCATAATTCTCCTGATCGAACCGTTGGGGTTGGGAAAGCTCTACGGCAACGTCAGGGATTATCTGATGGTCTGGCCCTTCGATCAGCTAAGGAAGTAAATAAAAATGCCGATGCAAGAAAAAGTTGAAGCTCAGTCCATCTTGTCGATGAACAGTGTCGAGGTGCTGTACGATAACGTTATGCTGGCGATCAAAGGCGTTTCGGTTCAGGTGCCAAAGGGCAAGATGATTGCGCTTCTGGGCTCGAACGGAGCGGGAAAAAGCACAACCTTGAAAGCGATCAGTGGTCTTTTGAAAGCTGAACGCGGACGTATCAGTCGAGGGGAAATAAAGTTTAATGGGACGGATATTACCGAAGTTCTCGCACAAAAGCGCGTCGGAATGGGCATCTGTCACGTCGTCGAAGGGCGGCATGTTTTTGAACATTTGACACCGGACGAGAACCTTACCGCAGCGGCGCCGTTGGGGATGTCCCGTTCAGTGCTAAATGTGGAAAAAGAGAAGATATACAACTATTTCCCCCGGCTTGCCGAGCGCCGAAATTCGCAGTCGGGCTATCTGTCAGGCGGTGAGCAGCAGATGCTTGCCATTGGCCGCGCGCTTGTGACCCAGCCTAGCCTTCTAATGCTTGATGAGCCGAGTCTCGGACTTGCGCCATTCCTGGTGAGCGAGATCTTTGACATCCTTCAAAAGATTAACCAAGAGGAGGGCGTGTCGGTCCTGCTTGTGGAGCAGAACGCCCTGGCCGCTCTGGAGATCGTTTCGGAAGGCTATCTGATCGAAAACGGCCGGGTCGTCATGCATGGTACGGCCGAAGAACTCAAATCCAATTCCGACATTCAGGAATTCTATCTTGGCGGCGGGGAAGGCACCGATTTCCACAATGTCAAGCATTACAGCCGGCGTAAGCGTTGGCTGAGCTGAAGTTTTCACGAAAATCCTCTGGGAGAATAAGATGCAACGACTTACTAGGGTGTTAGCCGCTTTTTTGATCGGAGGCAGCGTGATGTTCGGCCCTCAGGCTTTGGCGAAGCCATTCAAAGTTGGCGTCTGCTACGATCTCAGCAAGGCCTATACTTTTGCCTTGCCGCAGATTTCGCAGGTGGCCATGGATCTGGCGAAGCTTGTCAACATGAAGGGCGGGATTGGTGGAGAACTGGTCGAGGTTATTGTCCGTGACCACGGCAACGAACCGCAGCGTGGTATCGAGTGCTATTCTAGGCTCAGCCGCGAGGGCGACTTTGGCTTCGATACGCGCTCGACGCCGGTATCTCTGGCGATCCTGCCGCGCGTGATGGAAGACGAACGCATTCTCATGCAGTCTCTGGTAGGGCGTGGCGATGCCGTGGACGGCACTGTTTTCGAATGGGTCTATCTGGGCGGCCCAACCTATTGGGGGTAGGGAGCCGATCAAGATTCTCCAGACACCGTCCGAGAAAGGGGGCTTGAGCTCCTGCTCTACCCCGTGCCGCTGCCGGGACGCGATCGGGCGGGGCCCGGTCAAGAAAAGTTCCGCGAAATACGGGCAATGACAGTCAGGTAGCAGAAGGCAAGGTGGGACGCAGGGCAGAGCGTCCGAACAAGAAAAGAACGCTCTGCACTGAATCGAAAAGGAGAGAAAAATGAAATACAAAAAGCAACTCAAAGCAGTGGCCCTCGCCATGGTGCTCGCATCAGGCGCGGCAGCTACATTCGCCCAAGCCGAGGAGCCGATCCAATTCGGCCTCTGCTTCGACCTCAGCAAGTCCTATTCCTTCATCACGCCACAGCTGGCCCAGGCGGCTCGGGATCTCGCGATGTACGCCAACGACAACGGCGGCATCGAGGGCCATCCCGTTGAAATCATCGTGCGCGACCACGGCAACGAACCCCAGCGTGGCGTGGAATGCTATGAGCAGCTCAAGCGAGATGGTGTTTTTATTTTCAACTTCATGTCCACGCCGGTCACGAACGCGGCTTTACCGCGTGCCATGAAAGACGGCAATATCCTGATGCAATCCTTTGTCGGCCGCGGTGACGCGGTGGATGGTGAGGTGTTCGAATGGGTTTTCCCGGTCGGTCCAACCTACTGGCAGCAGGCGGCCAACGACGTTGCCTTCATCAAGGAGCAATTGGGCGGCGATCTGGAAAATGCCAAGATTGGCTTCATCTATCTGGAT
>JBDWVP010000044.1:0-55556 GCA_039983935.1 Roseobacter sp.
AGACCACATTCAGCATTGGGCAACCTGACGCCGATGGAATTCTTGCAGAGAAAGGACATGGACAAGATGGCTGCCTAGCGCCAAAGATCTAACCCCAAGGACTCCGCGCAAAGCTGGAGGGAACTTGGGGCGCAGGTCACTCTCAGGAGTTCAATCTGAATAGCCCTCACCACCCGCCTCCTAAGGTCAATTGATCCCATGTGTGTGACCAAGGGACATTTTAAACTGAATGCTGAGTGTCTGGGGTACGCATTGAAGAACCTATTGTAGGTAATTGAAGGTAGGGGGTTTAACAGCGCCTTTATCATAGTAGTTACTTTGGCACGACATGCATACTTTGAACCGACGTTGCGTATAGCTTTCCGACAATCATGCAGGAAGTTTGGGGTGCCATAATCGCTATGGTGAATACCACACGTGAGCGGCCTGCACAGGTTAGTCGGAAGCCCAGACGCAGATCTCTGGGCCCCGTTTCTTACGATTGTACACGACCTAACCCACAGCGCCTCTGGAAAAAAGGTCGATGACTGCCACCCTGTCCATCGACAGTGAATTCTTAATCGCCTTGCTTAACTATGAACGCATTGCGCGTTCGCGTCTTTAGTGCTTCCACTTTTCTGATCCAGATGTTGCACCTGTGCGATAGAGAAGCGGTCGTCCGGCACAGCATCTATCCCGGGCGACGGCGAGTGTCGGATCGTTTGGTCGTGTTGAACGGTGGAGGAGTAAGATCACCCTCGTTTTCTTTCCAGGCTTTCCGGCCTTGGGACACCGACATCATTCATTATCTTAGTTAACATACCGGAGATTGGCATAATCAACAGCGCGCAAGTTGCAAGCTTTGCGCCATCGTCTCCAAGCTCGGGGAAATAGCAAGGCAACGCCCGCATTCAATGAAGTCACATTCCGGCCGTCGTGTACAAACCGCTTGTTCACGCAAGCGTCTTACGACGCGATCATCCAAAATCGGTTGAAACTGTTTGGGAAACACTTGGACGGCAGTCAATGTAAGGCTTTCGTTTATGTTTCATCGCTATGACTTGGTTAATGAATATCCTTCATTAAATTCACTGCTTGGTTTCTGCGCATTTTTCCGGCTGGTCGCCAAGTCAAGACAAGGGAACGATGGGATTTTTGCGACCGCTGATTTTCCGTTAAGACCTAAAGTCAGCCCACATGGGCGCATCACGGCCGTGTCCATGATGAAAGACGAAGGCCCCTTTGTCCTGGAATGGGTGGCCCATCATCTGGCTGTCGGGTTTACTGATATCGTCGTTTATACAAACGATTGCACCGACGGCACAGATCAGATGTTGATCCGCCTGCACCAGCTTGGCCTTGTTCATCACCGCAAAAATGACATTCCCGATGGCCTTCGCCCCCAGCCATCCGCGTTAAAACACGCGCAGGTGGATCCGGTTGTGCAAAGCAGTGACTGGCTGATGGTCTTTGATGCGGATGAATTCTTATGCCTCAAAAATGGTGGTGCGACGTTGGATGATCTGATCGATGCAGTGGTCGCCGAAGACGCAAACGGGATCGTCATTACTTGGCGAATATTCGGTTCCAACGGCATCCAACATTGGTCTCCGGCGCCAGTAACGGAACAATTTCTAACCGCAGCACCCCCCATGTGGAACAAGGGTTGGGGCGTCAAAACGCTGTTCAAATTTGATCCGGAATACTGGAAGCTTGGCATCCATCGTCCCAAAATAAAAAACAAACATCTACAAGGTGATTTCCCGCACTCGGTCAAATGGCTCAATGGATCGGGCCGGGCGATGGAGGAGTATTTTAAATTCCGAGGCTGGCGTTCGGTGATGCGCACTGTTGGGTACGATTGGGCGCAAATGAACCACTATGCAATCAAATCTATGGACAGTTACGCCATGCGAAAGCGCCGCGGCAACGTCAACAACAAGCCCGATAAATACAATACATCCTATTGGGCGCTGCAGGATCGCAACGAAGTATACGACGACATAGCGTTAAAAAATGCCTCACGTCGAAAGGGTATATTTGACCAACTTCTCATCGATCCTGAACTGGCCGGTCTCCACGCCGCTGCCATTGATCGAGTTGAGAGACAGTTGGCGGAATACAAACTGACTGCCGAGTATAAGGATTTGATTGCGTCCTTAAAAACCGGGTCCAAAGTGCCAATCGATCAGGTTGATGCCAAACCCGCCAAACCACGTGACCCGCAAAAAATTGCCGCACGCATGTCTGAGATTGAACAAAAGCTCAGCACAGGCTCAGCACAGGAAAGATTGCCGCTTCACAGGAGTGTTGATGCGCTGCCCTATGTGAGTAAAAACATTGATCTATCGCAAAATCAACCAATGCAAGCTTTTGATAATCATGGCATAAAACTACCAGCCGATCCGCGTGTTTTTTCTGAACATGCCTTGCAGGCTATTGTTACAGGTAAATTCATGCGTAACACAGCACGGCGCTTGCCTGATATGCTGCGAAGTGGCGACCACTATTTGGAGGTTGGGGCGGGCGTTGGGTTCATTTCCGCCATGCTCGCATTGCGCAGGCCGGATTTACATGTCACAGCACAGGAAGACCTCGCGCCCCTTTTCTCTTTTGCGACAGCGGTATGGAAAAATAACAATGTTTCCCATGCCGGGCGGCGGCGCATACTCTTTACACCGCTCTTCGACGCCACAGATGCCCAGCACCAAGCAACTGGCCTGACGAGACTGATCCGTGAAACGAATTGTCAGGTATTATTTGCCAATGACCCACGTCTGAGCGATCAGATGATCGCAGCAGCCCTTAAAACAGTACAGCCAGTTCAACCCCGCACTGTTATTGTCGGGCCACGGACCTTGGCGCACGCATGTGATCGGGATAAAATAACTCAACTGCTGTCCGCTTTGGGATATGTCTCATCTCTAGAGGATCCCTTGCAGGAAGCGCTGACTTTTTCAACAACCCTATGATTACACAGTCGGCCCAAGCTGGTGAGCCCATCCCCTCAACGCGCTAACCTAAGGCATCGGTCCGTTCTTGATACGTTGAACAAAATTGTAAAACAACAAGACCCCCAAAACAACGATCAACAGCGCCATTAACCGATCAGGCCAAACCGAGAACGGGTCGCAGTTCGCCAAAACAAACAAGGCCCCGACAAGAACGACATTGCCGATCCAAACCAGCCCGATGGACATAAATCGAAAAGCTATTTTATCTACAATACCGCTGTAAAACGAACGCCATGTTAAAAGAACGACGGTTAGAAATAAACCAATTGCTGCCAATCCGATTTTGGCTCTGTTTGGGCATGCAAAGGTACAAACGCGTTCAACAGGTCTAGAAAAACCTGCCAAGATCGGCGGCAACCGGGGCGCATTAAAATGATCCGCGATGATTGTGTTCATCCTTGGCGTGTCTGCCGCTAAAGGATCCAGAACCGGCCAAAAACCAATCCCGGAAAAGTTATCTTTAAAGTAAACAACATCGTCTTCGAATTGCGAAAACCTCGGCGGTTTGCTTTTGTCAGGTGCATTTTCCTTAACCGACGTTCGGACCAATTCATGCCCTCCGGGTGGTACAATCGGAATAATACTGCGCAACACCTGCCGGCGAACTTCTCCTTGAAAGAGACCTTGTTCCATGCGGGCACGCAACCCTTTCTTGGCATCAGTAGTGGGGCGTTCGAGAAAGAGAAGTATCTTGTCGATCACTTTGGTTGTCTCGCGATCTGTATCATCCAGCTGGTAAGGGAGATTTGCAGCGTCTTCGTCCGCCAACACGTAAGGATTGGGTAACAACAGCTCAAATAGTTCGTCAAAAATCGGTTTTTTGAGGTCTTCATCCTCCAAAGGGAAATCAAACCCCACGTTGATCTTTTGTTTTCTGCGAACCGGAAGTGCTTCGTAGACGCTCTTTATGATGCGCACCATTGTTTTCATCTGTTGCTGTGTCAGGCCATTTCCGTTGTAGTCATGGAAAATCAATGTCACACCATCGGGCTGCACCGGGTCAAAAATGGTGGGAATTGCTTGGGTCACATGCCGTAGTTCAGCTCCTTCAAAACGGTCAAACGGCGCCATCTCAATTGCGATGTCTTCGACAACATCATCAATGGTTGCCTCATCCCATGACTTCCACTCACGCAGATCAAATGCCAGATCGGCACGGGCGCGAAATTGATGAGCCGAATTTACGAAATTGCGTTTCGCCGCACGCCATTGCTGTTCGTTGCGCAGGCTCACTCGATTTCCATCTTCAGCGCTGAACTCTAAACCATAAAAGGCCAATTGGCTGATGGTTCCAAAATCAACTTGCGTTTGCAGTTGCGGTTTTTCCGCGACAATTGGATCACCGCCGTCTTCACTTGCCGCCTCATCTGACGCACTTAATTTAGACGGAAGCACGGGTTTGGGAGCTAACCAAAATGGATAAAATCCGTAAACTTGCAACCCTTTGGACTGACGTTCGGGAACGCAATTGCAATCCTCTTCTTCCGAGGTCATTTGAAAGGGGCCGAAATCTCGTACAATTTGCGGATCCACGATATTTTTTTGCGCCTTTTCCACAATGCGCTCTTTTACAAACTGGGAAAACCGCACCATTTCCTTTTCTTGGGATACAGTTAATAGTGCTTCTTCGAAAAGACGGAAACTCGGGTATGAAACGCCCTGCAAAGGCTTCAATCGTTCGGCAAACCCATCCGCTGTGGCATCCGCGACCATTGCCCGAACAAAGGGCATCGCCAGAATTTCATTTTGGAGTGCTTCGGTCAGTGTCCATTCAGAGGTCACAGCCGGTTCAATCATCGCGATTTGTGTTTCAACCGCGCGCTGCGCCTGATCGTCGGCGGTATTTTCCAGCGCTGCGCGCACCTGAGAGCGGATCAATTCGGCGCCGCTGGCATCTGCCATGGGTGTATTGCGAAGCGCATCTACCAATTCTGGGTTGTCGATTGCAGTTTGAACGGCCTGATCCGTTGCGTCTGTGACAGTGATCAACGGCGTAGGATCGGGGTCACCCTCAGTGTCCAATTCAATCAACGCTGTATCGGTCGCTGGCGGAACAGGCTCGGATGCCGCCGCCAAGGTATCTGCAGCAGTTGCAACTTGCTCGCCAACCAGTTCGTTTTGAACATCCAGCAGCCCCGCCTTGATCCTGTTCACCAATTCGGCCTTGGTCGCTGTGCGTGCTGGGGTCAATTCGGTCAAAACAGGGATCGCTGTTTCCAGTTCTTTGCGCGCCATCAGTGTTTCTGTTGCCGTCGGCTTTAACAAGAAGCTTAACGGCAGCTCTTCGGGCCCCAAAACCAGGGGTTTAATCTCTCGCAGGATACAATCATCAAGATCTTGGGCTAATACCGGGCGGAGTTCACGCCACAGAGCCTGCGGGCTGCCAAAACCACCCTTTTCCGCCCGAAAAGCGTTTAACTTAGGTGTCAACGTCACAAGGAAATCTAACGCTTCCACATCAGAAGCTTCAATAGAGTAAAACGTCAACGTGCGTTCCGGCGGGCGTGGCGAACAAGGTCCGCCCCGATAATTCGTCGCACCCGGCGTTGCAATATTTTGTGCGTTAAAATCATCGATCAATGTCAAAACGGCGGGCAGCGTCCCTGTCAAACGACGCAATCTCGTCGCGGTTTCGCCCGGTTTTTGGCGATCCCCCGCAGCAACCCAATCCAGAAAGCCCGTATTATGTAGAGTGCTCAGGCCACCGGCTCGACGATTGTTGATGACCCCCAGATGTGTCATGGCTTGCTGCCACTCTTCGACACTGTTTGTCACAGGCATCATGCGACAAATCTCGACCTCAGATTTGTCCCGAAACAAGCGTGTCAAGACACCCAACGCGCGCGCGCCATCTGGGTGCAACGTCAAAGCCGCACCAGGATCAGCGCAATCATAGGTTAAGGCGCGCCGCCCCATGGCCATTGTTTTCATAGCAGGAATACTTGCTAAGCGCAGCCCCAATGCCTGTTGTGATTGCTGATCACCTTGAGCCGTCAAATCAAGGCTAGATAATCTATCAAACCAATCGGGATAACTCAGTTGAACCTCGAGATACTCGCTCACCAGTTGCAACGTTGACAGGATTTCGTTGTTTCCATCAGGTCGGGGAACATCTGAACATAGACGCGCTAACAGACTGCGTGTTTCAGGGCCTAATCGACCGTCGGCGAGTTCTCGAGTTTCATCCTGATAAGCTTCCCGCAAGCTGAGCTGTAGGTCTTCGATGCTCAGAACCCCAAGGTCCGAAAACTCCGGAGAAGATAGATCCGTGCAAGCGGCTATTGCGGCCGAGCACAGCATGAAAATTGCCACGGCCGCGCCCCAGATTCGACGATAAACAGTCCGCAAGAAATTCATGAGGTTCGTCCTTCTTTGCGCATTTCAGCGGTAACGGCGGCAGAGATGTCTTGAGCGCTCACAGCCTCGACGCCGCGTCGCAGAGCGCCGATGGCGGCATGGCGCACAACATTGGTAATGGCTGCACCCGATAAATCATGGGCTTGCGCCAGTTGCTTAATGTTCAGATCGGTGGCTACTGGTAGGGTGGCCAATGTGTTTCGCCACAATTGCAAACGCTCGGCCGGGGTCGGACGGGCAAAACCGACTGAACTTTGAAACCGCCGGAAAAACGCATCATCTATGTTTGTCCGCAGATTGCTGGCAAGAATGACCAGGCTTTCGCATTCTTCAATGCGTTGCAATAAATAGGCCACTTCCTGATTGGCGTGCCGGTCATTTGATGATGTGGTCGCCGTACGTGTGCCGAACAGCGCGTCGGCTTCGTCAAAAAATAGTATCCAGTCGCGTTCTGCGGCCATATCAAAAATGAGCCCGAGGTTCTTTTCCGTCTCGCCAATGTATTTAGACACCACCATCGAAAGATCGACGCGGTATACGTCCAGCCCGGTGCGTTGGCCCAGTAAGGTCGCGGTCAGTGTTTTACCGGTGCCAGGTGGACCATAAAACAACGCTTTGTACCCACGACCGAATTGTCGCTGCAAACCCCAATCACCCAAGATTCGGTCGCGGTTAGTCATCCATGCCAGAATATGATCCAATTGATCTCGTACCACAGCAGGCAGGATCAAATCATCCCAACCTAGTTTGGTGGTGAGTTTGCGCGCTGGGAAATTAGGAGCAATGTCCGGCCGCGGGGGTGTTCCGTCACATAGGGCTACGACACGATGAATGGGCAGATCAAGCCGGTTCACATGGCTCGTTTGGTTCTGGCTCAACGTAACGCCTGCCTTGTGACGCAGCGGGTGATCTGGCTCTAACAATCGCAGCGCAGCAATGCGTGCGGCAGTATCTGTACCCGCGATCAGGAAGAGCGCCGTTTCCGTTGTCGGAACAAAAGCAGCTGTCGCGTCAGGATGTCCCCCAAATTGAGAAAACGCGCGATCAATCGCTGAATTTTTAACATAAAATGGGTCGAGCACAGCAGAATTTACATGTGGCGCTAAGGCCAGCGCTAAAACAAGCCGTGCATCAGTTGACAACTCGTGGACCGCGATCAAATCGCCGATCACTGTGCCCGGAAGTTGCTCAGGCGCGGAAGGTGGCGTGAACGACGCGGTAGATCCGTCAAAAAAGTGTCCCAGACGCGCTTCAATCACGCTCTCCAACCATTGGATTTCTTTAGCAATCGCAGCTGCGTTTGCCTCTTTCGTATCTCGGCGTTTGATCATGTCATGCATCGTTGTCCTCACGCCATGAAACGTAACAAGGCAACGGCATCCACGGTAACGTCACCGGGCTGATACTCCACGGAAGACCATCCAGTAACATATCAAAGGGTCCCGGCGCCACACGCAGACGCGCGCCGTTTTCATCGAACCGCAGACTGCCCGTCCGACGTAAAAACGTATCACGCAGCCCATCAGGTGAGGTTGACCCGAGACGGCCCCAGCGCGCCACGACAGAGCGCAACAACCCATCCATGAGATCCTTTGTTGCTTGGTCGGGATGCTCAGGTTCCGGGAGCTGTCGGCCCGCTTCGCCCCCTAAAAGTACTCGGTTCATGGGGTCCTGTGCCTCGGTCGCCCCCCCCAAAAACAACAACGCTCCCAAAGCACGCGGAATATGATCCGCAGCTATAGCTTTGCCGTCACGCGAAATGTCCATCCGTTCAAACAGAAGGTTGTAAAACGGATGAAGTAGAACCAACCCTGCCGTTTCACTGACCAGCAACGTTTCTTGGGAGGGTTCAGGCCCCGTAAAACGTGTTGTTTCAGTATCGAAATGTTGAGAGCCAAGCAATTCAGAGTGAGATGCATTACTGGGTGTTTCCCGGCGTCCAGGTCCTTGATTGGCATTGTGGATTAGCGACTTCTCAGATGCTTGCCCCGCTGATGGTTTACGCTCGGCATACAACTTTAGGATGTTCTCAACAATTGTCGTGAGGCTGCGTTGTGTTCCCATTGTGCCCTTCTCAATCGGCATAGAGAGTCGAGCTGCCACAGTTCGCAGCCCCATAACACGCTTTTCTTCATTCTGTTCAAGGCCATCTACGGCTGCTTTGATTTGATCACTGAGGTTTTTGGCAGGCACGACGATCGATGCAAGCTGCGCCCGCGCAAATTTAAAAGGATCAGCGTCTTGAGCGGGTCTATTCAAAGGTTCTCGTGGCCAAAGCTGCCAGATTAACTTAAGCATTCGTTTATATGTATCTGAAAACGAATATTTATCTTCTGTTAATAGGTTTGCAAGATGGGCATGCAGGAATGGATCGGGTCGCGATGGCCGTGCGTGTACTCCTGGCATTTCACGCCCAACAATGCGACCGACGTCAGCCTCCGTTAAACCTGACAAACTTAAAACAATTTCTAATGCTGTCTTACCGGCCCCAAGAACACTTGGTTTTTCAGTTAAATCATTTGGGCCCGTATTTGCCATCGGTCCTGTGGGCATACCTCGGGTCTCTGACGCATCAGCGATCTCGTTCAATACCTCAAAATCAATCGGACGCTCCTGCAAAAGAGCCAAAACGACATGACTTAACTTAGCTTTGGACCCGTCGGGACTGTGAGCGAGCGACTGTATTTTGTTCCTCAAAGGCATCGAATTCGGCGGGCACAACTGAAACGCAATCTTTAACGCGCCATCACTGTCCAGTTTTTGGAGGATCTGGACCATGGGCCCGGGGTGAATTGATGCAAGGGTACGCAACTGATCCAGCTTCAGCCCAACGCAAAAAGCACCAGCAGAAACAGAAGGATGCGCGAGAAACTGGATCAAGTCTGCCAATAAATCCTGGTGTCGCGCCGCTAAAAAGGTTTTTTGTGGGGCTGCCGTAAATATCCGCGCCACGTCTGATGATAGAGATTCAGCAACAGAGGGGTCTAAGTCTCTGGCCAAGGCCTTCAAGTATTGGACAACATCTTCTGGCAATTCAGAAAAAACGTCATTCTTACGAAGAACCGACGCGTTGTCTTCACCTTCGATATTAAAGTATCGTTCGTCCAAGAATTGCTCGGAGGTATCATTGGCGGGCTGATCATCTTTAGTTTTTGGACCACCTATGTTCACAGTTTCACCGAAACGAACAGCCTGATCTGGTGCCGTTGATCTTTGGCTTTCTGTATTCATCTCCACCGCAGACGTCGCCACCGGTAATGTCTCTGAGCTATCGAGGTGCCCTATGACGTTTTGACGAGAGGCATCCGACCCGTTTCGCTCATTCCCTGTTAGAGGTTGTTGACTGATTTCCTGGTCTTCTCCGTACGGCTTTTCAGGACCTTCTTGCGAATTTATCAACGGATGTGCATTGGTGTGGCTGTGCGAAAGGTTTCGTTCAACATCTTGCGATGATCCTATTGTCCCGATTTCAGACGCCTCTGCCAACGGTGCATCAAATGCCTGGGTCGTTTCCGCTCGATGTCCCTCGTCGATTGATTGTCTGGGAGTGTTTTTAGTCCTGTGTGACTCTGAGCCTCTTGCATCTTCCTCATCGGTTTTACTATCGGCAAGCCGACCTTTTCTTCTCGCAGATTGAAGGTCGTGTTCTCCGGTAGAAGAGTCGGTTTTCAGTGCGTCATCTATCAAGTTCTCGCCGGAGACGCTTTCAAGATTGGGGTTATCAGTTGTCTTAAACAAACTAACATAGGTGTTTATATCCCCACCTTTTGTGAGAAAAATAGAACTTACTTGTTTATCACCTCTTTCTCCCCACAAGGTGCCAAGAAGATGCCCATCCTCAATAAGCCATGTCAAAAGTGACACTGCTTTCGCCTCGGCTTCTTCTCGTCGGTGACCGTTTTGCGTCAGGCTATCAGAAATTCTGGCCAGAATGGGCTGTAGCGCCGCACTGTTGAGTTTCCTTTGGAGCGCCGCGGCATCTTCTCCTGCCTTATCCGCCGGCACCTGAAACAAATCGTTCTGTTCGAAATCCTCAGTGGCAAATGCATCCTGAACATATCCGTCTAAGCGCTTGTTTTCTGTGACATTCGCTACCTGTTCAGACGCATTTTCATCGCTCGGCCGATCAAAGGCCTTATCTTTTAGGTTCGGTGCCGCTTCACTCGTATTGTTGCCCTGAATATCCCTGCGACTTTGTTCGCTTTTTGTTATTCCCTTATCCACATTCGAATTATCACGTAATTTCCGAGTGTTCTGCGTGGGGTGAAAATCCGTAACCTCTTGAAATAATTCTCCTGTCTCGCTCGACTCCATCAATCGAGAGGAACTCGCCTGTTGAGATGCCGCTGATGGCATTAACTGCTCCAAGACACTCTGAACAAGCTGCGCCACATCCTGGGAAATATCGATCGTCGCATCCCGTTCATCCTGCGGAGCCTTGAGCCAAAGCAACAAAATTTCTAGCTGTTCAGGTTGGCTGATCAAATGGGCACGAACCAGTGCATCCGACATGGGTACTTCCTGCATCTCAACCCAAGCGGAAAACGCTTCTAAAGCAGCTCTCTGCCTTGCATCCTTCAACCCATCAGAAAATGTCAGCGGGTTAGAGCCATCGACGTCATTTGGTGACGTTTCGGTTGGCTGTCCTTGTGCCTCTTCGAATTGACGACGCCTCGACCAAGCGGTTTGCACATCGGGATCAACTTGATCCTGTGGCGTCGCTTCAAAATCCTTGGGATTGCGCCGCATTTCATCATCTCGAAGGCCCGGAAAATCCCCATCCTGCGTACCAAGTGGTCGACTTACCTTGGAAGAGAGCGCAGGTACTTGTTGGTTTTCCTGTTGCGAACCCACTGCCGTCTCGACGTTTGGACCCGTGGTGTTTGCATTCAATCGCAGGTAATCCATCAACATATGACGCAATTTGGTCGCAAGTACATAACGCACATCTGACCAAACCGGATCATCGGACCATACGCCCAAATCAATCTCAATCCGCTCGGCGCGCAGATCAATTCCATGCCATTCGGGCGCATCTAGAACTTGCGATAAAGCTGGTAATACTTCGTTGCGGACTGCCTGCAAGAGCGTTTCAGGCGAGGAGATCGGGCCTTCCATCGCCGTGACCTCCAGCTCTGCCAAACAGGTTTCGATCTGAGCGTCGACAAGGTCCAACCGAGGAGTAAGTGCCGAAACGACCATCAGAAAGACCCCGTTTGCACGAGAGAATCCAGATGCTTCAACATCTGTCCGTTCCACCCATCTGTCGACTCAGCCGCCAAATTTGACTCAAAGGTCTGCATTTGTTCAAAACTCAACCAATGCACGCGCACATGCACATGCGCGGGTGCCAGATCCAATACACGCGTTTCGACATAACGGCGGAAACTCTCCATCTGACAGCGCGCGGTCCAGCCGGGCAATATCAAGTCGGCAACATTGGGATCGGTTGTGCTACTTTCTAAGTGTACGATATGCTCTACAAGATGGGCAGTTTCGCTGGCGCGGTTTATGTGGCGCCATGTAGCCCGCAATCGGGTTACAATTTCTAAGGCTTCTCCCTTGGTCTCTCCGATCCCAATCTGGCGAAGTGCTGCATCTGTTCCCGGATCAAACAAGATCAACCACCGCCCCCCTATATGTGGAGAAATAGCAAAGCGATCACTTTTGGTGAGATGTGCCAGCATCGCTGGGTTGAGTGTTAAATCATTCAAGAATGGCGAATATTGAGCTAAGTCATCCTTGCTCAAAAGTGCGGCATCTTCGACTTCGGGCACGAGCATATCAAATGGGCTATGGGCCGGGATCAGCAATAATTCCTCAGCGTCCGGGGCGTCGACAAATTCTGCCGTATCATCCAACGTTAAACCAAAATCTCGTAGCGGTTGCGTCATATCGCCTGTGCGCGACAATCCCAAATCACACAGCAACGCGAGCTCAGCGAGAAACCCTCCCGGCGCGTTTGGTCCCGGCCCGGTTGCACGCCCCCGGTGCAAGCCAGGCAAAGCAAACAGATACTCGAGCCGCCATTCTATGTCGAACCGATGCCGCGCACGGGTCGTGCGGTAGGTATGCAACCCACTATGGCGTGTCGTCGGCATCTCTACGCCTTGTAATGCGATGAGGTAATCCAAGAGATCGACACGCAATCGGTGCAGTGCCGGATCGCCCTGTGACAGATGAGCAGAGGCCGCAAATGTATGCGGCAGCGCGTTTAACTCATCCACCATGTCACGCAGCACATCATCAATCGCACCTCGATATTCAGCGACCAATGTGTGCGGGTCATACATACGATACCCCTGCGCTCGGAAAAGCTGCGGCAAAAGGCTGTCCACATGAGCATGTGTAAATTTTCGGTTTCGCCCCGGCCTCATCACATCCCAATCGAGTTTGTCGATATGATGTGAGGCTTCCGCAATCGTTTCAGCAGAGACACGCATGAATTCTTCTTTCAGGCGTGTTGCAGACAGATTGGAGGGGGCTCCATTCAACAGCAACCTAAGACCCGGTTCCGCGTTAAGCTCTTCATCCGTGTCAGGCAGTACAATATGATAGTAAATCGGCGTATCGGACGTCGGAATGTTACCCAATGTCGTGGGTTGCAGAGATAAATCCGCAATGTCGCGAATGCCGGGCAAGCTGCGAATTTCAGCCAGATGTTTACTAAGGTCCAAAGAAACTTGGCCATGACTTTGAGCAGGCGCAAGAAGACGCATAGGATTGCTCCAGACATCCGCACGTAAGGCGGGGTGCTCCATCTGGTTCGAACCGGTCAGAATATGTGCTATTTTGTGATACAAGGCCGCGGCAACGGTCTCTGGCAGGGTTTCGCTGCCGATCTCCACTTCTCCACTCAAGACAACGTCAATGGGTGTTGCTAACGCCACGCGACCCAATGCGGTACAAAGTGGTCGCGCCGTTTCGAATACGTCCCTTATGTGCTCTGGCGTGCAAGTGTCATCCGACGGGACAACCGTAATGTCATAGTGGTTTGGCCGGTCCGACCCAGCCGGGGCAATCGCAACGCTTTCAATCTGTGGGCACGCGCAAAACCAAGCGGCCAAATCGTCCCGGGTCACAGGATTGGTAGACAACACCTTGCGCGGCTTGAACAGGGCCAAGTCCTGTGCACAGAAATGACCGCGCGGATTCGTTAGTAAATCACGTGTCGGCAACCCGACTTGGTAGGCAATCTGACTAAGCGCAAAACAGGTTTGTTCTAACAAGGTTACGCCGGGATCATGTATGTTGTAATCCGTCCAGATTTCACCCGAAGCCTGTTGGCTATACTCGATAGCGACACGCCTCAGATCATCGAAATCTGACAGAGGATCGACAGTTTTTGTCACAAGGCCCCCGGATCTCGATCGATGTTCTCTTCGCGTGCACTGGCCATCAGACTGTCAAACCACAGCTGGGTCAGGTAATAGCGCACGACTTTCCCCTCGCCAAAATTCGCATTTGTGCGAAGTTGCAGCCGAAAATGGTGTTGCTGCGCATCAGGCACCCAGCGTAATTTTATTCGGTCCGCGTAGCTCCCATACATCGCAGTTTGAGTTTTGATCGCACGTCGTCGAAACAGCCAATTCAGGACCGGGTTGCGCGGGTGGAAAGCGTTCATGGCAATGGCGTGAACCATGGAATAGCGCCCCTTGCGCGGATCGCTGCCTGTACCTGCCATCACTTCAAAGGCCTGACATCCAGTAAGTGCTTGAGTGATATCATGCCATTTACCATCTGCACGAACGCTGGGAATTTTATGGCTGGTCGCGCCGATCCGCCCCTGCATTCGAGCAACTCCGCCAACATCCAAGCGCCATGCAGGGTCTTCCTGATTGACCCCCATTCGCCCATCTCGGGTGAGTGTCATGCCAGCCTGTGTTAGGCTGTCTTCGTCTTCAGGCGCGCTCCCCCCCGCTGGGATTTCTAGAGCAGCTTTGCCTTGGTCCGGGCGGATATGCAGCGCACCGGCGGTATCGTCACCATGTTCAATGACCCAAGATGGTTTAGGGGTTCCTAGCCCTTGATAAAAACTAGCAACCCGCAAGGAGGAGCCCACAGAATTTAATCGCAGCCCGTCGGCGTCGGTTTTGTTAAATCCGTCGTCTACTTGGTTAACAGAGCTGTCAATCAGGTCGCGAAAGTCCTCGGCATCCGGTAAAGCTCCGCTGCGAAAGAAGGATTTAAGGGTGGCGCGGTCTTGTTTGGTCACGGCTGTGTCCTTTGGCTTACGATCAGCATGTCGCCTAAGGCAAGGCTACCGATGCCAGCGGCAGAAGCGGTTTCTTCTGACAATTCAGGCAGGATCGTCAAAGTGTGGTTAGCGGCGGACAGCGGTAAACTCCATGGGAACCGCGGCCGCAAAACCGGCCCATAGGACCCACGCGGGTCCCGGTGTTCTTGTGCAGTGTCGAGCAATTGAAAGGTTCGGCTGTCGTCTCCTGCAAGATGTAATACAGAGAAGTCAGATACCTTTTCCACGTATTGCATCCCCGCAATTTGGGCCCGCAACATATGCATATTCAAGGACCAGCCGAAACGCTGCAATGTAGGCGGTGCTGTCCAAACAGATAGGCTGCGAGTTAACTCATGTCGTAGAACTTGCGCCATAGCACCGTCCTCGCGATCGGTACTGAGGGCGATTTTTGCACGTACTTGCAGCCGTTCAAACGTAGGATTAACCACGTCGAGGCGTATCGTTTCATTGCAATAACGCTGCAGCCAGGACCTGATCTGCTCCAATGTCGTTACGTCAAATAGCGCGGGCTGAGGGCGGCGCGTCATATCTTCTATCGCAGGCTTGCGGGTCACAACCAACGTCACGTGACCGGGCGACGGTGTTGGGGTCTGCTGCGACAAATGAGGCAGACATTTTGCCATCCAGATTTCTGGGAAAGCCTCCAAAACCATGCGCTCCATATCCCACGGCGTAACTGCGCGTTGGCGATGGCGCAGGCGTTCTCCGACCCGGGCCACGAACATATCCTTTGGTTCAGGCGGGCGTGTTTGAGTAGCGCTGCCCACTTCGGTCAAATTCGACAACGCTGGCTGCACCGGATTAAAGCTCCATTTACGCGTTGCGCCCGTTTCTTTCCAAGTATCATCACTGCGCCGCACCCAGACACCATTCACCGTGGCCTGCGCCAAAGCAGGGAAGACATCAAGATTTGGACGTGTCGCGACGGCAGCAATCCAAACGCCACCCGGTGGCATTTGCGAACTGTGATCGGTTGCGTCTTCTGGCAAATCAATCACGACAACACCTGATCGCATCAAACCGGCCGTTGAATCGGAGCTCATGGCGGTTTCAGGCATCAATTGCCACCCGTTGGGCGCCAGATAATACCACTTAATCGGGTTTGGTGCAGGCACCCGGCGCAAATGGCCCGAGGATGCCATAGCAAGTGTCAATGCCACAGGGCCCGTCGTATTCGGCCCCGTCAACTGGAAAGAAATTTGCCCATATCCCAAACGTTTAGGAAACAAGCGCGCCTGTTTGGCTTGACGTGTCGGGAAGAGGCTAACCTTCCCAAAAGGGCCAACTTGGTGGATTTCCTCTCCGGATTTTGCTGTGTCAGGTGCATTCAGCTCGATCGTTGACTGAGCTGTGTAGGACAGGCTGAAATGACTGATTTCCGGAACAAATGGAGCCGGCGGGACAGCCCGGGTTCCTACCGGAATAATTCTGGGGCGCATCGCATCCATCAGAGCCATCGGATAACGCTCGGCCAAAAAGCCCCCTGCCGTGCCTGACAGCCGCATCCGCACCAACCCGGCCCGGACGGTTTGGCGAGATTGAAATTCCGTCGCGGTTACAGCCCCGGTTGCGGGCACAGAATGCCCGGAAACTGTGCCCGAAAAGTGCCAATTAGACAGCAGCGCCCCCGTGACACCCTCAGTTTGGAACAAAGGGTGCGCCCCTTCGCTGACAGGTTTCCAACCATCGCCACTGAGATAATCAATTGCGATTTGCGGCGTTGGAATCTCCAAGTTTTTCCCATAATGTTGATAGTGGCTTTCAAATCCACCTATGGGGTTTGGCATCGCGGCCCATTCTAGCTGGATTGACACATCCGTCACAGGTTTGCGCGCCATTTCAGCACACCCGACCTGAAACGTTGCCCCCTCGCCGGGACGAGGCCCGAAAGGTTGGAAGGTTTGATCTGTGATGACGGGTGCATCATCCGAAAAAGCCGCAAGCCGGCGCAATCCAGAAACCTGCGTCTTGATGGTAATTGTCTCGATGTCATAGGCCTCAAAGAAGGAAACCGGGCACAATCTGGCATCCAAGGCATATCGCAACGCCAAACGTGGCGCATTTTGGACCCCAGTCAGTGCGGGCGCGCTATTGTCATATCGCAAAGACAGGGTAATTCCGCCATCGGATCTCTTATGTCTCACGGGTAAAACTTGCATGATATCAGGGCGCCTCGGACCGTCTTCCGTGGTCACCGTAATATCAAAAGCGTCACCCAACAGGCTTTGGAATACATCTTCGGGGGGATAATCGATGCTGCCATCAGGCCGTTGAGAAAAAGCAGCAAAAATCATCGAATTCTGAGCATGATCCCTCGCATCAGGCTCGGTTGGTGTTTTTCCGATCAGATCTTCGCGGAACCTCTGTACCAACGCGAAAATTTTGTCCCAATACTCATCGGCCGGAAAAGGATGCTGCTCAATCAACGACAACGTCACAATGCGCCCCAGCAACAGACGTAATTGTTTGGATCCAGTAACCTGATCCATCAAGTATTCGTAAATCAGACCAAGAGACGTGGTTTTGTGTTGTAACGTTGCAAACTCTGTAATTTCTTGCGTCAGGCTTTCGATCACAACATCCAGTTTTTCGGAATAAAATGCACCAACCAAAGCTGGATCAGCTGCCAGCGCCAAGCGCACATCTGGATCTGCGTTCATTGGCAACATGTCGATATTCCGGCGGCGACCCGACGAAATTCTACGTGCTGATTGTTTACTGTGTTTTTCCATCCTCTGGCCCATCTCTGCCGTGGACAAGGCGCGAGACATCGCAGGGAGATTAGACGTTCGGTTCATATGCAGAGAGACTTCGATGCGCCGGGTTCCCTCGGCGAGAGACAGCATTGGGGATGCAATATCCAAACCGACATCAACAGTTTGCGCAGAGCCCGATTGGAACAGGGCTTTTTCTGAGGACAAAGACAAGTTTGGATCTTTTGTCGCAACCTTCATTCCGGTGATGCCACCCAAGGCACGATTATAGGAGATGTTTTCATTCGTCTCATAACTTACAAGATTAACGGCACTGACCCGTGATGGGCTGATAGGAATACTCGTTTCTGTTTCGAACCGTTGAACGGTGCCATCTGCAAGACGCGCATCCAACGTAGCTCCAGCAGGTAAAAAACCGACCTTGGGCACGCTTCCCAGCGACAACAGCACCCTTTCCGGGCTGGCGAGCGCAGGTTCCTGACCGATAATATCCTGATAATATAGCGTTGTGTGCCTTTCAGGCAGCGCGTTGATTGCGGCATCAACATGTGCTGCTGTACGTAATTCTGCGAGCAACAGACCAAGCCCTGGATCAATTTCGCCTGACGTTATTCGCGCATCAAATGCAGCTTGCGCAGAGGGTTGCAACGATGAAACTGCGTTGCGCAACAGGGCATGCAAACTTCGCACCCTGTCCCGGGTTGCCCTCGCCTTGGCCAGAACACCGTTTTTTTCGGCGCTCAGCACGGAATGATGGGTCTGCGCGGTGCGCAAAAGTTTCCGCGATCCACCATCACTGATCGCGTCCAAAAGAGCGGTCAGTTTGATCTCTTTGTCCAATTGATTCAATTGCTTAGAAAACGGTCCCGGCACATCCAACCGGATACGAGTGATCCAACCACGCAACTGTTTGGCCAACTCCAGCACAAGCACCTGAGCCTGTGCGGGGTCCTGCTCCAGCGCCTCTGCAAAAACAAAACCGGCATCATCCGCGCGAAAATTAAGGATTTGCGCGAACAAATAGGCCGGTTCACCTTGGAATAGCCGCGCCCAAGGTCGTGCGTCTCTTGTTTCACGTGCCAGAACAACATCTGCAGCACCAAGCCGTTCGCCCGCCGCACAAAAAGCTTCTGCAAGACTTTGCGGACGGATTTTGAACCGATAAGGTTCAAGCGGTTTCGGCAATCTTTCGTTGGATAAAGACCCAGCTGTTACCCGAACGTCCTGCCATTGCTGCACAGGCGTCTCTGAATGATCTGGCCGCGGGTCACGCATCTTCAGCGTCTTCCTGGTCTTTGGTCTTGGCGACTTGGTCAGACAAGAACACCGCTGTCATCGTGCCATTGTCGCTCTGGATGACAAAAACACCACCGTAAGCCACAGGGGGGGCGGGGCGCTCGCTCGCGGCTAACAATGACGATTCAAAAAGGGCCCTAAAAGCAGCCGGCGCGCGGTCAGCTTTGAAAGGAGACAAAGCTGCGCCTTCGCCTTTTTGGACCGTTACGACACCTTTGCCACTGCTGACAAATCTGGTGCCGCATAAAAACAGGCCCGTCCATTTCAATGTATCAAAAGGCAGTTCCACATCGAATGCATTGGCAGTCAATTCGCCGCGCGCCGATCCATACCCGGCCTTCATTGTGAAACGACCATTTATCCGCAGCGTATTCGAGGCGCCTCCATCGTCTGTCGCAATGATTTCCAAAGCGATACTGCCAGAAAAGAGCGTTTCACCCGATGACGGAATTTCATAGAGAAACGCCCCTGAGCCAATCACCAATGGCCCGTTAAACGCGACGTCGTCGATGCTGTAAGAAACATCAAATACATTGGGTAACGATTGTTTTGGACCAAAACCATCGCGCACCTCAGAGGACGCACTGCGCGGGCCTTGATAGACAGTGCCCGGAATGCCCTCGACCTCTTGCGTTTGGGCTTGATCATTGAAAGTTAGATCGGGATCGAGTGCGTTTTGGTTATCCCGTCCCGTGACGAGTACGGGTGCAAACGTCGCCCCTGCGGCAGCAGATCCGCGCAGATAGGCCCCAGCGAGGCGACGTTCGTTGAGCTCAGAGGCCGCGCAACTCTGCGTCGGGGCCAAGGCTGTCACCCGCGTCACAGGTTGTTTTTCCAAACGTGCCGAGATCGCGGCGCAAGCCCCAACACTAAACAAGGTCAAAACGGCAAGCCCGGATTTGAATGGCGCAGCTGATCTATATTTTCGCATGCACCCTCACAATGCCATCACCGGGGTATCAGATATCAGCGTGCCCTCATCAATATAGAAGGGAAAGACCATGTTCGATCGCGAATTGGTTTGATCCACTGTATATTCGAGCATGATTTTAATTGAGCCACCCAACCAATCAGTTGTATCCACCCGAACGGTTTCCAACGTGATCCGCGGTTCGAAAAACAAAATGGCTTGTCGCACGGTCGTTTCGATCGCCGCTTCGGTTTCTGCGTCGTTTAACTCAAAAATAAAGTCATGCAGGCGGCACCCGTACGCCGGTTGCATAATACGTTCCCCCGGGCGCGTTGTCATCAGAATACGTAAGCTCTCCGCGATGTCCGTTTCACCCTGCGTCATCTGGACTTCGCCAGTTGACGGATCAAACACGAGCGGAAAATGCCACCCTCGTCCTAAAAATCCCGGATCGTTTTCGGCCACCATTCAGCCTCCGATCATCACGTTTGGGGCGCCCAAAACAATGACACCGCCATGCGCAGTAGAGTCGCCCAATCGTGCTGCAGGCTTCCCGCCGATCATCACCGTTGCAGATCCTTTTGCGATCGTGTCAGGTGGTCCGACACAGGCACAGCTATCCCCTACAACCGCCGCCGGCATTTTACCGATCAACACGGTCGCTACGCCCGGCCCAATTATTGGACCGCCTACATGCGGTACAACACCTGTCACCATTGGGCAGGTATGCATATCTGTCAGTCTTGCTGCTGGTGGCATCCCCCCGGACTCCCTATTTTCGCAGTTTCAGTTTATCATGACCATTCCGCCTTTGACGGTTGTCTGCCCGCCTGCGGACACCTCTGCCGTTGATGCGCCCTTACCCGTGAATGCGGCCGAGGCATCGCAGGTTACATTCAGTCCCTTTACCATTGCATCAGCTGTCGCCTCCGCTGTGACCTTGCCACCAGCGGACAGCGTAATGTCCTTGTCCGATTTCAATGTGATCCCCGATGAATCCATGACGATGGAATTTCCATTTACATCTTCGATACGAACCTCCTTGGCCGTATCATCCATCACGATCATTTGACCCGCTGGCGTTTCTGCTGTGATGATCATATTTTCATCGTCAAAAGTCAGCTGAAGCTCAGACCGCGTTTTGATTGTTTTGATGTTGTTTTCGTCGTCGCCCACTTTGGTTGGCCGCATCGCTTTTGCATTATGCAACGATCCAACGACAACCGGAGCATTGGGGTCCGCGTTCAAAAATCCAACCAACACCTCATCACCAATTTCTGGCAAGAACTGTATCCCAAAACCGTCAGCCGCATAGGGAGATGCAAAACGCGCCCAAACTTCGGCTCCTTCCGGGCTACCGATCATAGGCAGTTTGACCTGAATGCACTGTGTCCCTTTCTCACTATCAAACAATTTCAGCACCTTACCAACTTGCAAACCGTAAATAGGCGTCGTCAATGCCTCTGCGGCGGGTGCCGCTAATCCCATGCTGTCCGATGTCCAGTCTTGGGGCAGACCCAGCCGAACTTGAGTGCTCCACTTTCCGCCTTCGATTTTTTGTTCCACGGCGGTAACAAAACCAGTCCCACCAAAACGGTGTCCGAGGCCCATGATTTCAATCATATTCATCGGCTTGATTGCCCCGGATCCCTGAAACTTTATCGTCCCACGAACAGCGCCCAAAACCGCCCGTGACATCCGAGCATCAGCTAGATCACCCAGTTCAACTTCCGAATATTCCCGAGCCGTCGAAGATACATGCGTCCGCGCGCTCAGAACTTTTGCGATGTTTTTTGCACTTGTATTCCCTGGAAGCGTCAAACTCGAAGAATTACTTGATCCGTCTAGGACCTTTTGCTCGCTTTCACTCCAACTGCGCGTTTCACTGCTGCCGATCATGCGATGTGCATCTACTGAAATATCCAACTCCAGAACATCATCTCCAGTGGTCACAGTCAAAACCGGAGTTGGGGGTGTTGTTGGGGGCTTTGCTTCAATCTTGTCCTCTTCAAGCGCTAAAACCTGGCCATTGCGATCTGCGAGCAAGCGCAGAAAATCCCAATCCGTCGCGCCGATCCGTAAGTTCAACGGCTGGCTCTGTTTAATCGCTTCGACATCAGCTGTTAATCCTGCCCCTGTAATAATTTCCTTCATGACGTCACTATCCGTCATGTCTTGATAAGGCTGAGAACTGCGCACTTCGGTCAAGGCAATCGCCTTGTGGCGGCAGGTCAACTCCATTTGGGTGCCGCGCTGACCATCCAAACGAACACGGTTGGTAACGATTATTCCTTTGAAGAGTAGTTGCTCGTCCCCGTCCCCGTAAAAGCCAGCGATTTCAACGGCTCCGCCCAAACTGAATTCGGGCATATCCAACGCGTCAAAGTCCACAGCCAGCGGCGCATTGGACAGCACTGTGAAAGTCGCCTCCGGAATCCGGTTTAATTCGTGCAAAACACGGATCGACTGAACGAGCAATTGGTCCGGTATGGCTTTACCATCTATCTTGATGGTAAAACCAATCGGTCCTGCTGTGTTGTCCTCTGGGCTGTCTGCCATTGTGTCGAACTTACCTCATCGGCGGGAACCGGAGCAGTGTATTTGGCTCCAATTCACGAAAGTTATCTAGATCGTTAAAAGCGGCGATGGCCAGGTATTTGCTTGCGTCTTTGTAGATCCGGTAACAAAGAAACGGCAAAGTATCCCCATTCTGCACACGCACCACATGAGTCAAATCCGGTGATCGTCGTTTTGCTTCCAGCGCCTCTTGAGCGGCCGTGCGGGCTTCGACAAAATTCATCTTTATTTTTGCCCGCAGCGCCGTGCCGTCAGGGTGAAACAATGTGTAGTCAACCGCCATGTCAGTCAAACGACCAAAGAATGATTTCAATCCTTTGCCCCAGACGATTTTGACCGCCGTCGGTTCGTGTTCATCGCCATCATAATCATACACCACCGTACGCAACTTATCGATTTGATCTGCGACCGTTTTATCGGCGGCATCGGGCACAACACCTGTCCCGTCGACGGTGATCGAAAAACCCAGTTTTTCCGGATCCGCCATAGAATATTTCGGGATCGCGCCAGATTTGCCAACCGGCTGGTCGCCCTTGCCTGCGGTTCCAGAGTATTTTAACGCAAAATTATGTGTGTAGCTTTCCGGATTGATCGTCGCTTCAAAGGTATTGGCCGGACCACTTTTGGGTTCGATCTTGCTCGACTGCATCGAGCATCGGAATATCTTAAGCTTGGCCACGACTCAACGCTCCCAGGCGCGCCGGGCCGCCTCTTCCAGCTTGTCATCCATTTCGCGCAGCATTTCCTGGCGCAAAAGTTCTAACGCTTCTTCCATGCTGGCGCTTGTGTCAGCCTCACTGCGCCCGGCTGGTCCAAAACGGCCCTTGAGCACAAGCGTACCAATCTCGACAGCCACTACATTTTCCTTTCTAAGGCGTTGTAGGCGAGTTCAATCGTCTCAACGGCCAATTCGTTCTTCATTGCGTCGAAGGTCCCGACATTCCATTTGATCGGGTAGGCGTTGCCCACCAACCAAACGGCCACGGGCAAACGCATTTCATTTAGCAAGGACACCGTAATGTCTTTGGGTTGGATCGCTTTGGAAAAATCGCCCTCGATGGTCGACTTGCACCATTGCAAGAGACCACTTGCATAGGTCGTCATCCCCCGTTTTAGCTTCAGGTTTCCGCGCTTTGCTGGCTTGGGCAGTTGATGCACAAACCGGTTTTCGCCCCCTTCAACCACAGGCTCTGTATCAAGCCCGCTTTCCAGACCTGAAACCTCCTGAAACGCCATGTCCGGCACGGGAGGGATCAACCCCATAAACATAACGGAAAAATGAAACGCAACAGGAGGAGTAAACAGATCCATAGGGTTTACGCGTTCTCGATCACAAAGCCTTCATGCGCGATTTCGATGCTTTCCACAGCGACCTCGTTGCCTTCTGCTTTTAAGTCTGTCCCGGTAATTTTGACCGGAAACGCGTTTTGCACTTTCCAAACCATTGTCGGCGCCTGGGCTTCATCCAGCAATGAAATCGTGATCGCTTTACGTTTGATCACGTTCATCTTGATTTCAGCAAACCAATCGAAAAGCGCGTTGTCCTGAATGAACACACCCTTCTTCATTGTAATATTGCCGGATTTAATCATTCCGGGCATTTTCACCTTGGAAAACACCGGATTATTCCCTGCACGATATTCAAGAACCTCCGTCTCGATGTCGAGACCGGATACCTCTTGAAAGGCCAATTCCGTATCGTCCCACTTCACCTGAAAGTGGAATTTAGGGAGGGGCCAGATCGCCGTTGTTTGGGCGGAACCATCATCTGCCATTTAAAATTTCCTTCCTGTTCATTTCTTATGATTTCTGCATCTGCTGCTGGAACGTGATCTCGATGAATTCCGCAGGACGCGATACTGCCACCAAGACTGTAATCAGCAATTTGCCTTCCAGAATATCCACCGGCGTCATTGTTTCGCCCAATCCTACATGCACGCTAAAGGCATCAGTAGGCGCCGCCCCGGCCAGCCCGCCTGCCTTCCAGACTTGTGTCAGGAAGTTTTCGATCATCGAGCGTATCGTGACCCAGGTATTGGCTGTGTTTGGTTCGAAAACATAGGCTTTGGCCGCCAGACGGATGGACTCTTCGATCATGATCATCGTGCGGCGCACGTTGATATAGCGCCAGTCCAAACTGTTCCCATCCAAGGTACGCGCGCCCCAAACCAACGTTCCTTCGCCCACGAAAGGACGAATGGCATTGATCGATTTGCCAGTGGTCGACACGTTCAGGTTTTCCTGTTGCGCATGATCGATGTTGACCATCGGCCCTGTCACTCCAGAAACCGAAACATTTGCTGGCGCTTTCCAGACACCACGCGTGTTGTCAACCGCCGTATACACCCCGGCCATTGCTGCCGCTGGCGGCAAGACGTTCATATATTTGGCCATGCAGTTCATGACATCAACATACAAAGGTACAACCGCCCGCATCGTTTTGTCGATGGTGCCGGTCATTGGATCAGCAGGAGGGTTATCATCCTTGATACCGTCCACCAGAACCTTGATTTCTTTCGCAGCTGAAAGTTCGCCACCTGTCATCAATTTATAACGTACGGCTGTTTCCGCGCCTCTGAACTCAGGGTTCGGTTCAAAAACGATGTCACTGTCACTGACTGTCCAAGTGCCGACGCCTTTGCGCGTCACGGTCTTGTCTTTGACCGCCTCCACCGCAGCGGCTTCGGCATCAGAAACAGCCTTTTTCAACGGTGCGAGATCAGTTCCGTCAGCCGCGTCATCAACCGCCTTGCGCGCCGTCATAACCGCATCGCTCGCATTCTTGACCGCGACTTCGTCAACCGGATCAGCGCCCAACAGCACCACACTCTCTACCGTCACGCCCGCCTCGGCGACCGAGATCGTGACAGGTTTCTTCTTGATGACATCTGGCAGGCCAATCACATCCGCACCGGGCATGACGACAATCTTGCGCGCAGACGTTTTCACGCCCTCATTGTCTGTCACAACCAATTCGAAAAAGCCTTTTTCGCCGTCAGTGACTTCGTGAACGTAGCGTATTTTGCCGTCGTTGATATCCTTTTGCGTAAAGGATGTGATGGCTGCCGCATCGCGAATGGCCTCGGCCCCGGCATTTTTGGCTGCAATAACCAATTTACCTTTCATTTGCGCTGACACTTCGGCGGGATCGTCTCCCTGAACCTCATAGCGCAACTCGCCTGCCTCTGCGAGATCATCCGAAGCCATGATATCCCCGGATTTGACCACTGAGATATCACCTGATGCAACAGAGATCGTGAAATCGCCAGACACCACGGCCGTTCCGACCTTGAGGATTTCAGGCACAATCGCCTTGTCCAGGTTTACTGACCGCTTGAGCAACGAAATGAACTTGTTGCGGCTGCCGAGATCGATGTTTTCAAACGTAAAATCGCGCGACTGATAAATCGAACTGTCCAACCAAGGATAATAGGCAGCCCCGTAGTCCAAATAGTTGGTGCCCACATCATTGCGGAAACACCCAATCGGATCGCCACGAGGGCTTCTTTCGTCTAAGTAACCGCCGTGAATGTCCAAAATCGCAAAGCGATTTTTCATGTCGTACCCGCAATGGGCCAACATCTGTTGCTGAACTTTAGCCGCATTCTGACGGTTAAGACGCGTGGTTTCCGGGATCACCAACATTGTCGGTTCAGGTTCTTTCTTCAATGCCACGATCGCCTTCATCATCGCTTCGGCATCAATGTCATCGCTATATGACCCGATTGAGGTCACATAACACGTCCCCCCACCATTCAGGAAGAACGCCCGCATCGCACTGTAAAGCGCATAGGCCGTGCTGGTCTGCACCAACTCAAATTTCTCAGCGCCCCCGGGGCCACTGGCGGTGAAAACCGCCTGTGGTAACTCGGCCGCAGCGGCTGGATCGCCATCTTCGCTGTAGTTCTGCGTTGCACGTTCTTCAAAAGGTTGCAGCTTGAACTGGGGTTCCGGAGCGCCCCCAAAGTACGAGTGGTATTCAGAGACCGAATTGATCTTCATCGGACTTTCGTGCAACGAGACATTCCCGTTCATGGCCCGTTCAGTGTATCCGATAAAGGCAGGAACCGCAGTGGCCACCTGTACAACCGAATTCGGAAAGGCGCTTTTTTCTACGATGTAGACGCCGGGGGTTTTCATGACCATGCTGCGGGTCCTCCTTTAAAAAATAGAGACGTAAATATCTGACTGGATCAGCGTATCGGTCCCGTTGGGGCCAAATACGGTTGCGAATTGCGGTTGCGGGGCGGGTAGAACCGGGATGAGTATTTGCGGGCCAAACGACCCTGGGCGTGACAAGCTGAACCGTTGGTCAGGGCGCGCACGTGCCGCTATTGGCGCACGGGAACGGATTACCTGCGCGGCACTCCCATCCGGAAGGTCGACCAAACCCAATGGATCAAATTGCACCTCTCCCTCGGTGTCTTCGATCATAACACTACCATTATCTGGGCCCATAACATGATACGCCCAATGAGATTCCATCGCCGAAAAATGGATGACAAGATCGCGTTTTTCATTCGGGATTAAATCAGCTGTGATACGCGCCAGACACAAACGGCCCGGCATCTGCGGGCTCTGCGATGTTTGGTCTTCTTTAAGGGTCGCGCGGTTCAAATTCGCTGGCAAAGAAATTTGCGGTATTTGCTTCCAATTGCCGCCTTGTGTCACCGTGACGACGTTATTGGTCTGGACTTCTAAGTCGATAACGACATCAGTCGGCGGTTCGGTTTCATCTTCTTCCATTAAGACAAAAAACCGCTCCCCTTGACGTCGCAGAATCAGTCCGGCACGAGAAAATGCCCTGACATCAGCCGGTCGCACATTCACGGGCACTTGATGAGGAGCATAAAAATCGTGCTCTAAAACCAGCTCGATTGCGACGTTCCAACCCATTATCCTGCCTCCGCGGCTCTTGCGGAAATTCCGGGCCCACGCACCAAAGGCGTGATGGAGGTCAGCGCATCGGCATCAATCATTACAGATCGAATTTTGAACATCACTGACGGGACATACCTCCCCCCAAGATTCCCCCAAAGCTGGCCGATTTCCTCAACCTTAAGATTGGCGATTTCAATGGAAAGTTGGCTCAAGCCTGCTGGCATTTCCGGGGTTGTTCGCGGGTTCATAACTGGGTTCGCCTGAAAAAACATCAAGGCAGCAGAAATCAACTTCAAGCCTTCTCCGTAGATCTCAGGATCGTGCCCGGAGGCCAACATAAAGTAGATATCCAGATGAAATGGCGGGGTTTTGCCATCGGCAAGCGCGCCACGTGATACCGACGAGCGCGGCACAGAGTCTTGGGCGATATTTGTCAGAAACATTGTGAGCCGGTTGCGGGCTTCTGCTGTAGGTTTTCCTTCGGCATCACTCAAAGGCCCGATGCTCACAAAGTCATCAGAAACCGAAAAAACAGCACATAAATGTGCATTCAATCGAGTCGAGATCAATTTGAGCGTTTGGTCAATCACAGCGAAAGACCAACCAAGACTTTGACTGCGGTTTCAGACCCACAGCTGGGTGGAATTCGGCCGGCACAAGGGTACACCCTGATTATGGAAGTTATCGCAGCGTAACCTTAAGTTGTCCAAAAGCAAGGACCTACACGTGCTTTTTGCAATTTTTCCGAGAAACGGCGCTAATTAACTCGCCTTAATGAATCTTTTCGACATGTATTTAATAAGCGACGTCAGAACCAAACCTGTCAAAATAAACCAAGCAGAAACATATAGATAGACACCAATCATCAAACCATTTTCGCCTTGGGTTGCAATCAATGTATTGGCCCGTCCAACAATTTCATCGGCACCGATAATAGATGCCGTCGCGGATGCCATAATGATAATTAAAAAGTACTGTACCCAAGCAACCATAAATGTTTCGCTGGCTTGGTTATGCCCGTCATCACGCTGCCTAAAATATCCCAATGACTGATCCGAGGAGAAACCAATCACGGGAAAAGTCAGCGCCAGGGTTGCCTTGATCCAAAGCGGAACAGGATAGATCATTTCAGCGATCGTTACTTCGCTTGGGATCATTGAAGCCATATAAAAAAGTAAAACAAAACTGGGTACGTTTCGGCAAATGCTGGTCGCAAAACGAGATGGCAGCTCTAAAAACCGCACCCCAGCGTGACGCATTCGGCCGAGTGTTATGCCGATCAGGGTACCAAGACCCATTGAGACCAACGAGATGAGCAAATTCATCGCAAACCCGCCACCCAAATAGTCACTATGGCCAATCACTCGGATAAATAAATCCCAAGTGTCACTGTGAAAAAACCCGATCATGTCCGCACAAGCCATCCACGCAAGGCATTGAAGAGCCACAAAAGGCTGAGAATGAAAAAGAAGTAAAAGACCAGCAGCCCATTCATCATACTCGTAGTATCTGCCCCTTCAGAAACAAGCAGATCAACGGTAGAAACCAACTCAGACACTGCAATCGCACTGGCCATTCCAGCTGCTTTGACAATATTCACACAGGTCGCGACCAAGCCGTCGAAACCTCTGGCAATTGCGCCCGGAAGCCGCGCCAACACGCCCAACTCACTGTTTGTTTCTTGCTCCAGAGCATGGCTTAGAATGATCGTATTGGTCGCACCAGCATATAAAGACAGGATCAGCGCTGCCACAAAAAATGCCCCTTGTAGGAAACTGTCAGGGTTGCTCAGAATCCCACCGAGGCCAAAGAAGACGATATAAAGTTGCAATATTGGTGGTGTCATCCTCGCAACGGTTATCAGGATGCGTTGTGGGATCATCAATAGACGGCCAACCATGCCTAGTGGTGCCACGCTTATGTGCAACAGCGACAGCGTAATGCCCACAACCAAAGAGCCAACTATTGCGATACTGCTTAAGCTGAGCGTCAATAACAACGCGCGCAACAAGCGAGCTTGGTTGTATGGATTGACCAGAGCGCTCAGATCTACGCCTGTATGCTTTTCAAGAGCCAAGACCCAATTGGGCAGCGCTACATCAGGCGTGTTTTGTTGCGGTGCCTCTAGTAAACATTCCTCTGGGTGCGACCCGTTTACCGCTATTCTGGCGCATACTGCCCTGCCTTCGTGTTGCGCGCGCCACAATTCATGTTGTTGCCGCGCAAAATCACTACGCGAAATTCCCCATTTATCTTGCAAGGCGAGTATCCGTCCTCTCGCATGCCATTCGCCGATCATATCAGACACAAACCGCCCTAAATCACCGTGCTCTTCGTCTTTGGCGACAATAACTGCCCAAGGGGACACGAGTATCGCGTCACTGACTACCCCGTAAACAGATGCGCCATCGGATTGGCTCTCCCGCATAAGCTGGGCCAACGCTGTGTCGTCAAATGCCCATCCAATACAGCGGCCCTGCATGAGCGCCAGTTGCGCATCCCGGTTCGCGGCAAAATACTGACCGTCAACGCCAAACTCTTGTTCCAAGACCCGATTGTAAAAAGCGCCTCGATTCAAACAAACTTTTTTACCTTTCAGATCCGCCCAACGTGTTATGCCCGCATCCTTGCGCCCGTAAACCACAACACCGCTTGAGTAGTAATTGGGCTGTAACAGCCCTGCGTGTTCACGCCTTTGGGCTGTATCTCCGGCGGTGGCGATCACCACATCCACACGCCCAGAATTAACACGACCAATACGATTGCTGGCGGTGACAGACACAAGCTCCAATGCGACATCCAACCGATCTGCCAAATCCTTGGCGAGATCAGGCTCAAGTCCAATTAATTTCCCTTGAGCGCTGCGCATACCCCAGGGTGGATAATCGTCTTTAACGCCAACAATTAGCCTCCCACGCTGTTGGATGTGCGCCAGTCTGCCGCTTGGTTCGCCAGGCAGTTGAGCATGCAATCCAGCCGGAATTTCCTGCGCAATACCGGGTTGAATGCTGCAGCCCAAAACAAGGGAGCACAATAAAATGAAACCTCTCAACATGATGCTACGGCGTAAATACCATAGCCCCAACGCGCGGGGCAAATTGGGGCAATTAGTCCATCGAACCAGCGCAAAACCGGATTATGAAGCAACCAACTTTCAGGCAGTATGCTTTCGCATCCGATACGATGCAGATTAAAACCCGCTTGTGCCAGCTCTGAAATCAGCATCTCGGGGTCAAACAACTGATAGTTTAAAACAACCACCCCTCCGTCGTCGGTTTGCCGTTGGTAGCACACTTTGTTATCGCCACCGTTTTGGGCCTGCTCGCTGCGAAACCGACGCGCCTGGTTTGGGACCGAAATCAAAAGCCGACCGGTGCTCGGTTTCAGCGCTCGGCGCATTCTCAACAATGCCTCCGCACGCGTGCCACGTTCTGTGATGTGACCCAACACACCAAAGAGACACAACACCAAGTCGACAGATCCTTGCGATTGGATATGAGCATCCAGAAGGTCCGCGTCTGGCCCAATCACCGACAGTTCCGGCCAATCCCGACCACGTTCGTGCATTGCCTTGAGAGCGGCGTGACTGACATCAAAGCCAATGGCGCGCGCGACACGCCCCCGCAACCGCAGCAGGTAACGCCCACTGCCACACCCGAAATCAAGAACCGCTTTAGAGGGAGATACAAACGTTTCGATCCAACGCCACATTGTTTGGTTTGGCGAAGGGTACCGCTTGTCATATAGACCGGAGTCGAAATAAAGCTGATAGGACGCTTGCGTAATCGCATCATTATCATCTGAATTCACTGCGTTTTTTTCAAGTTGGCCAGAGGATTGCACCGTCAATTTGGCGACACGCTGCCGTCTCCCAGCACGTCCTCAAGATTTTTACGCCAGTTGCGATTGCGCATTTGCTGGATCAATGCCCGATCAATCTGACGGCGCAGATCTTCCGAGACTGACATGCGCGAAATGCCCCAGCCATAGGGTTCATTGCGATAAACGGTTGGCAAAACCTCGATCTTGTCCCGATAGGTGTTGTTACGGCTGAGGTAAGTCAGGGCAACCCAGTCGCCCAGCACTCCACCGACTTCTCCTTCTGACAACAAGCGCGCAGCCTGCGCCCAACTAGATACAAGCACCACTGATCCTTTCAATGCAGGGTGGTCATCTACAGTGATGTCGTCGCGCTCGGGATCTTCTGCACGGCAGATCAGTTGATCAATGCGCGCTTTCAACGCCAAGCCCTGTTCTGACTCGCCATCAATATTCTGTAGACGCTGGCGATACTCCGACAACAACAAGGCCTGCGCCGTGGAACAATCTAACGTTGCCAACGACATTGTCGTCAGGTCCGCCGCCGAGACATGATTTTGCGTACCAACCGAGCCGACAAAAGCAGATGTTAAGACCCCAAGCAAAGTCGCCGACAAGGCCGTGCCAACCACCGCTAAAAAAATCTCAAGCACTTTGGACATTGCAGTGCTGTAATTATCGCCAACCCCCCTGAGGCCGATCGTGCGAATGATGGACTCCAATAAGGAACGCAGCCAAATCGTACGTCTGGGTGCGTCTTCATTCTTACCCGCCAGCAACAAATGTCGTATCAATAACGCCATCAAAAGGTTGAAGGCCAAGAAGCCGACTACCGCCTGAGCAACGCTCGGATGTAACAAGGTTTCACCTACAATATCCTTGGCACGGGAAAAATCGATGGCATTTGTCGGAGGCAATGCCAAAGCCAACCCCGAGGACAAATATTGTTGGGAGAAATCGTATGATCTCATACGCTCTCCGGTAATCGTCAAAGGAGAAATTACCACGTCAATACGCCCTGTCACAAGACTGACTTCTTGCGCATCGATGGTCTCACAGTTCACAAAAGTAACTTGCGGCGTGACGGAGCGCCCCGCATCATCCATTACTGACAAAGATCGTTCCACACGGCGCCAAAGATCATAAGCGAACCCAGCTGGTTCACCGCTGGGTTCAAAGTAAGAAAAGGGTTGTGCGTTACTGCGCAAGGCGACGACAATATCCCCTTCTGGGCGTGAATGAGGACAAGCCAGAACTGGTGCGCTCAAACTTCCAAAAACACTAAGCAACACAAGACAAAAGAGCACGGAACGGATCATGGTTTTTAAGTCTCGTTTGGCAATATTCTTAAGTTAAACGCGTTTAACGCGCGCTGGATTGAACAATACAACCCTAGGTCAAGTTTGCGCGAGGATGCAAGAATCAATTGATGGCACGCCATTGTGCATGCGGCGGATAAACCGAAGGTAAATTCTTCACAGTTTGTGGTTTTTCTAGTTTGGCATCGACCTAAGCCCTCAAGGATGCGCCGGCTCACGACATAATTGACCGTCGATAATCTAGGCAACAATGCGTTAAAGATTACTTCGCTTGGCGAGCAGTTTGTGACGGCCTTTGATAAATTAGCCCAATTCGAGGACTCGCAGTTTGAGCTTGAAAAAAGTGATTTTTTGGCATGCTATGAGGCCATTATCTAAATTACGTCCACTTTGCATTTTGAATAGTTTGCGTCAAGGATCGATAAATCTCTCAGGCGCCCCCCGTAAAATCAACCTATCAAAGCCTGTCTCGGAGATTTTTAATGCGGTTTTGTCTAATTTTTATTGCAGCGATTCTTCCGGTTTTTGCGAGTGCCGAAACAATTGTTGTGGAAACCAAACCGACGTCGGTTGTTCTTTATCCTGTTGGTGCAATGGTGACCCGCGCATTTGATGTGGAAATTCCTGCAGGTCACAGTGAGCTCATTCTTCCCGACTTGCCTGGAAATGATGATAATTTGCTGCCAATAATGGACATATCTGTTGGTTCAGCACGATTGCTAAGTACAAAAATCAGACATGGAAAGTTACCGCCTCGTGATCTGGCAGACCTCCCTGCTCTTGCGGCAGCCAAAATACAGGTCAAAGAAATAGAAGCTGCCATCCTGCTCAAACAGGATGAAATTGCACGAGTGGAACTGCCCAAGACATCTTTGGCCAGCAAAATCACCTTTTTGAAATCACTGACACAAAGCCAATTTTTGCCCGAAAATATTGCCGATCTACGAGAGCTGATGAATTTGGTTGAAAGCGAAACATTGAAAGCGACCCAAATCACAGCTGACATAGATCGCTCCCTGCGTTCTTTGAACGACGCGTTAGAAGAGTTGGAAGAAAAGCGCGTGGACGCCGAACAACTGGTCGGCGCACTTGAACCGGTTACCGAGCACCGTATCGAAGTCATTCTCGATCTTTTCTCCGACGCTCCCCAAACCATACGTGCCAGCATTCAATATGTATCGGCAGGAGAATGGAGCCCCGCCTACGCCTCCTATCTAGACGCAGATGTAAACAAACTCAGCATCCAGCGGCATCTTGATGTGATCAACCGCAGCAATGAGGCTTGGCGCGATGTCACGCTTGTGGTCTCGACTGCAACACCCTTCGATCGTTCCCAGGTAACCGATGTTTGGTCGCGACGGCGCCGCATTCAGGATCCGAAACCAGCACCGAGCCAAGTAAACCAGCAGCTCAATTCAGTTGGCGTATCCATTTCTTTGGACGAACCCATCGTCGAAGCACCGGTTATCATAGAAGAAACAGCTCAGGCACACTTCGGCGCAAACGTTTCGTATGTTTTGAACGAGTTAGTCACCGTTTTACCAACCCACGAAACAACACGTTTATCTTTAGGTACGGCCGAGTTCGACGCCCATGTATTCGCACGCGCAAATCCGCGAAATGATGAGACTGCTTTTCTCGTGGCCGAAGTCGAAAACACCAGCGACGAGCCCTTTCTTGAAACAGGTAACTCGCTGTTCTTTTTAGATGGCGAGCTTGTTGCGGTTGGTCGGTTTCCACAAATTCCCGCCGGGGAAACGGTTGAATTGCCCTTTGGTCCCCTCGAAGATCTACGTCTTGAGTTCGTGAACAAAAATGTTCTCGAGGGCGATAAAGGCGTTATTTCACGCATGAACACCCGCAGTGAATTCAGCGAATGGACAATCAGAAATTTAGGCGACAAGAGCTATGACGTGTTTGTGCGCAGCGGTGTCCCGTATTCCGAACAAGACGATTTAACCATCGAATGGAACGCGTCCACACCCCCGGAAACAGTAGATGTCGACGACAAAAAAGGGGTGCACGAATGGTTCGTGAACATGACACCAAAGGACAAGAAAACGGTCACAATAGATGTCCAGATGTCATGGCCACTCGATAAGGTTCTGCGTTAAAAGCTATCAACAGATCAGCGCAGTGGTTGAGGTGCACGTCAGCGGAATTGACACACGGTTGAAGATACGTGAAAAACGAGGAATACGCGACGTTTCACACAATTCGATGGCAATCAAATAAATGTTTGGAATTCGACATTTGACCAAGTTACTCAAAGGCACCAGATGAGTGGGATAGTCGTAATCGCAATGACAGGGAAACGCTTCTAATGGCGCAATGTCCCAACTGTGGTGATCTTCTGCCCGACCTGCTTGACGTCCAAATGATGGCGGTATGCAAGTCCTGTCAGACCACGGTCTACAGGCTCGAAGATCGTCTCATTCAAGCCGGGTCCGCCGGTGAAATGCACGACGCTCCCCTATTGGTTGGATTGGGCGACGAGGTCTGGACTTTTGGGCGATGGTATCGGGCCGTTGGACATGCGCGTTTCAGCTATGGCAGTGGGTGGTGGGACGAGCTTTGGCTACAAGACGAAGGTCAAAATGGGTGCTGGTTAAGTCTGGATGAAGGCGACGTGATCATTCAGACACAGATCCCAGCCCCTGAGGGACCCATTCCATCAAAAATTGGCGAAGGGGTTAGCGTTGACAAACACGGTTATACGTTGACTGAATCAGAAACCGCTAAGTGCATTGCGTTTCGCGGTGTATTGCCGGAAACAATGGCGATCGGGGATACGTTTAGATACGCGAATTTTACAGCTCACAACGGTCATACACTTTCCCGGGAAAGCCAGGCAGGCAGCTCCACGTGGTATCTTGGCTCATGGATTGACCCCTTCGACCTCAAGGTGCGGCGCGCATGACGGCGGCAACGATCCGGGCAATCAACTGCACTTCCTGTGGCGCAGGTTTGGATATTCTGGGTGGCGGACGCGTCCAGATTCAGGTTTGCCCCTATTGCGGCAGCGCCTTGGACGCGCAGGAAGATTTTCGCGTCATCGCAAAATACAGTGACCTTGAGCGCCCAGAAACACCCCTGAAACTGGGGGATAGCGGTGTTATTGACGGCGTTGACTTTACAGTGATCGGCATCCTTGGCTGGGTGGAAAACTACCGGGGCGCACGTTGGCAGTGGGTTGACCATCAGATTTTTTCGCCCACGCATGGATACAGCTGGATCACCTATGAAGACAGCGGCCATCTCACGCTCACGCGCAAAGTCCGCAAACACCCTCTGCGTTGGCTTTCTCCTACGGGCGTTGAGAGTGCGGAAACGCGCCCTGCAGTTTGGCTCGACGGAAAAAGATACGCCTATTACGAAACCTCCACGGCGCAGATTGATTTTTTGGAAGGGTCTTTTAACTGGGCGCCTGTTTTACATCAGAGCGTGGCAACAATTACGCTGATCAAGGGTGACGAAATGATTAGTCTCACTCAAAGCGCAGAAAATACCGAACGCGAAGTAGAACGCACTCGGCTTTTGAAGGATGACGAGCTCCAGTCGTTTGGCCTTGCCCAACCCATCAACGCACCCAGTCATCCATTGGCGATGCCCAAGCGTTGGCAGCATTACACTTTTGCGCTCATCTCTTGTCTGGTCAGCTGTGTATTCGCTCTTTTCGTAATATTGTTGCTCCAAAACACTAGGGGAGATGTGTTGACTTCTATCAGTCAGGTGCCCCTGCATGACTTGCCATTGGAGTTGGATTTTGAAGTTCCCAAAGAAGCCAATCTCGTGTCGGTGACTGTGTCGACTGATGTGTCAAACGGATGGGCTTACTTTGATTTGGATTTACACTCTGAGGAAGAAGACATCGCCCATATGGGCGGGGTCGAAGTGTCCTACTACACGGGATGGGATTCTGACGGTACTTGGCACGAAGGATCTCAACTCGAAACCTTCACTTTTATCCCTTCGGCCCCCGGAGCACACTCTCTGGAAATCGAAATGTCGGAGGTCGGCGCCGGAGAAATGAGTGGATTTCAAACCAATTCACATTTCACAGCCACGGTCTGGGCGCGCAAATACAGCTTGCGACCGATGGCTAGCGTCGCCTTGATACTCTCCGCGTTGGCTGGTGCGATAATTGGCCACGATTTGTTGCGCAAACAAGCCGTTTTTAGAAAATCCGACTGGAGTGAAGACTGACCAATGCTCACACGAGTTATCATCACAGTCTTTTGCACAGCGCTTGTGGCGGGCGGGTTCTATCTCTCTAGGCAAGGAATTTGGGGGGCCAGCAGTGGCGCCGTGTCTGTGCGAAGCGGCAGCTATTCCAACGGTGTTTCGCGGGTAAAATAATCAAAAAGGACAAGACATGCTGAATTCAATTGTTGTACCTGAAGTTTTAGGGACGGTTTTTTACACCCTCCTCGGGCTCTCTCTATTGGTCATCTGCTGGATGATCATTGAAAAAGTGACGCCCTTTTCCTTGCGCAAAGAAATCGAGGAAGACCAAAACATGGCCGTTGCCGTCTTGATGGCCTCCGTGTTTGTGTCTCTCTCTATCATCATTGCCGCTGTTATCCTGTCGTGACAATCGACCGTCTGGGCACGGTCTGGCTTTTGGTTGCCACATTTATTGTTGCCATTGCGGGACTTGTCTACGAGTTGATTGCAGCCACAGCATCCAGTTATCTGCTGGGGGACAGCGTCAAACAATTTTCTCTGGTGATCGGTGTTTTTCTCAGCGCCATGGGCGTCGGGGCTTGGCTGTCGAGACTGGTGCGCGACCCTGTTCGGGGTTTTGTGCGTGCGCAGTTGGCGCTCGGGGTCATTGGTGGTTTTAGCGCACCCGTTATTTTTGCGAGCTATGCTGTTTATGGCGTGGTTGGCATCCCACTTTACGGCGCCCTTATCGCGATCGGTGTTTTTTCCGGCATGGAAATTCCGCTGATCACGCGTGTTCTGGAGCAGATTGGTGCAGCAACTTTCAGATTCGAGAACGTCCTAACCGCTGATTATCTTGGCGCTCTGGCCGCCTCCATCGCATTCCCGCTGCTCATCATTCCGCACCTCGGCCTGATGAGCGCCAGCCTTGCATTTGGGTGCGCAAACCTCGCGGTTGCCGGTTTCTCTCTTTGGTTGTTTCGCGAGAAAATGACCCGGTCGCTTTGGCTGGTTTGGGGGGCAGCCCTTGCCGCGTGTCTCTGCGCACTGGTCTCCTCTGAACGCCTTGTGTCAGCATTGGACACGGCGCTCTATGAAGACGACATCATTTTATCAGAGAACACGCCCTATCAGGCGATCACCGTCACCCGTTTTCGGGACCGTACGCGGCTCTTTCTCGATCAATCCATCCAATTCGACAGCCGCGATGAATACCGTTATCACGAAGCCCTTGTTCACCCCGCAATGGGGGTTGTAGCACGACCTGCCAACGTGTTGATCCTCGGGGGCGGAGACGGCATGGCTGCGCGCGAGGTTCTACGCCATGCGCAGGTCGACAACGTCACGCTGGTTGATCTGGACCCACGCGTGACGGAGATTTTTCGTGACCACGATGATCTGGCCAAGTTGAACGATTATGCGCTGTCGGATAAACGTGTGCGCATCATCAACGCAGATGCTTGGCAATTTTTGTCAGACGGCAACACCCAATACGATGTCATTATCGCCGATCTTCCGGACCCTCGGAATTTGTCACTGTCAAAACTGTATTCCGCTGAATTTTACCGCCTTGTGGCTGAGAACCTTGCTTTTGGCGGCGCATTTGTAACGCAAGCCGGATCACCACTTTATGCGCGCAAAGCTTTTTGGTCTATTGCTGCGACCCTAGAGAACACAAAGAGCCCGCAGCACACCACTGAGACACTAAGCATTCAGCCCTATCACGTGCTTGTCCCAAGCTTTGGCGATTGGGGATTTGTCCTTGCTCAGCCTCATGCCAAACAAGGCAAGCCACCGCGATTTTTAGGCAATACGCGGTTTATAAATGCGCAATCATGGCGGGCAGCACAGGCATTTCCGCCAGATACTTCCGCGTTGGATACCGACATAAATTCTATACAGAACCACGTTCTGGCGGGCTATTATCAGGAAGGTTGGGCGTTGTGGTTTGACTAGGCCCCCGTGTAATCTCTCGAATTTCGCTGCGCCCCGCTTTTAGCCCTGCCGCTGCACGTTCTGCCGCCAGCCGTGGATTCGTTGCCCCACACATAAAGACATCCAACGCAGCATAGCTAAATTCTGGCCATGTATGGATAGATATGTGAGATTCGGACAATAACAGCACACCTGTTACACCGCCGCCCTCAAAAATGTGAAAATGGCCGCCTAGAACAGTGGCTCCAGCCTCTTGCGCGGCCGCTTGCAGAACTGCCTCGATTTGCTTAGGCCCGGTTAGGATCTTTACATCGTACAGCTCGGCAATGACGTGCTTGGCAAAGGTCATCAAAAAAAATCTCGTAAGTTATTGTGCAAAAGTCGACAAGGAGTTGGACCCCGCATCCGATTAACAGCTGTGCGAGGGCCAACAATTACCTCAAGTGGCCATAGAGTTTAAGCCATCCTTTGTCATTCCCTTAAATTTTAGGTGTGGCGTTCAACATTGCTCCTTGCATAGGCTACATATCAAGAGTGACTAAGAAATCCATCGTGTTGCGCCTGACACACGCACGGGCGCCCCCTTAACATTCGTCAATGACACTTTGATTTCAGACGCGCTTCCCATGTCGTCCCCTTGGCGTATGGTGAACTCGCCACCGTGAGGCCAGTCCTTGTCACGAAGATACCCGGCGAAGGCCGCAGCAGCAGCTCCTGTGGCCGGATCTTCAAGGACGCCACCTGATGCAAAGGCGTTTCTGACGACGAATTGTTGATCGCTCTCTATGTACACCAACATGATCGTTACAAGATCATGTCTGCGCATGACGTTGCGCCCTTGATTCAGATCGTAGGTCATCGCGGCCAGTTTTTCACGTGATTTCAACGGCAGTATAATGTGGTCTGCGCCGCCATGAATACGTGCTGGCAAGAGACGATCATCCAGGTCACCCAACGTAAGGCTCATAAGCGATAGAGCGTCGTTTAACTGTTCGGTCATTATGCTCTCGCTGCGTGTTGGTGGCGAAGACAAAGTTGCCGATATCTCATCGTTCTTGTTATCAGCGCTGACAGTAATGGATGCATCATTTAAGGTAAGGGAATAGGTCCCCGTCCCATAGTGTTTTCCAAGCGCTGCCCCCAAAGCAATCGTCGCATGGCCGCAGAAAGGAACCTCGGACTCCGGCGAAAAGTATCGTACACGCCATTCCGTTCCATTTTCGCCTACAGACACCGCAAAGGCGGTTTCTGAATAGCCAACCTCAGCTGCAATCGCGGCCATCTGATCAGTGCTCATAGCGTGGTCCAGCAGTACAACGCCCGCGGGATTTCCTCCACTATTCCCCTTACTAAACGCAGAAATTCTTTGAATATTCACAATGTTTCCCCTAACTTGGTCCAACCATAAAATAACGACCCAGGTGCGTGATGTCCCACCGATTGAAAAAGAAAATCGTGAGGATTTCTTTCATTTCGTTAGAAGTTTGGATAGTTTATTTTCATGTCAAATTCACTGGACGAAACTGATCGTAAAATCATTGAGATTCTCGACCATGAAGGCCGCACCAGCCTTTCCGACATCGGAAAAGACGTGGGGCTGACAGGGCCCGCGGTCGGGGAACGTTTACGGCGCATGCGAGACATGAAGCAAATTGTCGGTTTTGGTGCCCGTTTTGACTTGCGCGCGCTGGGATATTCCATTCAAGCGTTAGTCCGCATTAAACCGCGAAGTGGGCAATTGCACACAGTCGAGCAAATGATCGAAGACCAACCGCGTTTCCTATCGTGTGACCGCGTGACAGGAGATGACTGTTACATCGCACGCCTCGCACTCGTCGATATTGCAGAATTGGACGAAATTCTGTTGCCCTTTCACGATCGCGCTGAAACGCACACGTCAATCGTTAAATCATCCATATTCGAAGGCCGGTTGCCCCCCCTCACCCCATCGGCATAAAGGAACAGCTTTTAACGCATAGGGCAAATGTCTAGCGAAAACAGAACATATCTGCCGCGTTGAAAACGGCGGCAGATATACATTTCATTATTGATCACAAAACTTACGAGCGGCCCGCTACGTTCACTTGACCAAGTATCTTAGCGCCACTTTCGGTGGCAATGGTAACCGCATCGACGCTGGCATCCACTTCTGATGTAGATGCTAGGCTCAAGCTCTCACACTTCAGACTGCCTTTGTGTTTTCCCTCCAAGGAAACTTGCTTTGCAGACAGAGCCCCATTCACGGCCCCACCCACACGTACAACAACAGACGCCGCGATGACGTCGCCGACCACGTTTCCTTTTATTTCGACACTGCCGTCATTTGATTTAATGTTTCCGTTGATGACCAGATCGGTTTCGATTGTAGAGGCTGCCAAAATAATATCTCCCGTGTTTCCTGTTGTTCAATGCTAGATTGAATTTTAGTCTAATTATACCTGCTTAAGAAAATAAATTGAACAAACTGTGAATTGGTTCACAGAGAACAACACCCATCTTATGTAATGTTGCACTAGAAGGAGGATAATCATGTATATTGAGCCAACATTTCTGGAAAAAACGTACACAGCAATCTGTAATGCGGTTAAACAATGCCACAAAATGCAAGTCGGCGTAGACCACTATCATGAGCCGTCACGTGACTGGCAGTGACCTGTAGGATACATCGGAAACCAGGATCGACACTCAAATCGAATTGCTATTTTATTTTGAAGTCAAAACCTCACAATATAAAATCTGACGAGGTGTAGTCGTCGATGGAAACGTCAGCGCCATCATTGATCAATAGTGCAAAATCGATATCCGCAACATCGTCGATTGATCCAAACAGCCGGGTTTGATTGCCAAAACCCTCTACCCAGAGAGCGCCTGCACCGAAATCCAGCGCCTCTTCGAGCGTCACGGCCCCTAAAAAGGTAAATCTATCATTGTGGGGATATGGGCTGCTAATGTCTGCATCAATGGCGGATAGATCAATACTATCGCCGCCGGCAATACCAATACCTTCGAAGTCAACGATCACATCGGGTATAACGAGGATGGACTCAAGAACGTTTTCAAAGACAAACACATCGTCGTCGCCCCCACCATACAGTGTATCCTGACCCATTTCTCCATACAGTCGATCTCTGCCAGACCCTCCAAACAGCTGATCATGCCCCCCGCCACCATCCAAACGATCATCGTCGCTTCCGCCGCGAAGAACATCGTTCCCCAAGAGACCATTCAGTTCGTCATTACCCTCTCCACCAACAAGGGTATCATTCCCATCATCGGCATATATCTGGTCATGAAAATCGCCACCATCTAGCAGATCATTACCACGACCACCTGATAAAAAGTCGCGCCCCGCACCACCAAAGGCGATGTCGTTACCGTTGCCACTGATGATAAAATCAGCGCCATCATTGCCATGCATCGTGTCATGACCTTCCCGCCCCCATAAGGCGTCTTCTCCCTCACCACCATATAACAGATCATTTCCGTCCCAACCGGTCAGATAATCACTATTATTGCCACCAAAGAGGCGATCGTCACCGTCACCGCCATCCAGAGTATCTGTGCCTTTACCGCCAACTATCCCGTCGTCACCCGCCCCACCAAAAAGACGATCCTTGCCGTCACCTCCTCTAAGGGAGTCCGCACCATCACCACCTTCAAGCCTATCAGGACCCTTATCCCCAAAAAGCAAATCATTGCCAGCCAGACCATAAATTGTATCCGCGCCTGGGCCTCCTTCTATGCGGTTATCTTTCGAAGTGCCTTCGAGCAAATCGTTCCCATCGGTCGCGAAAAAACCGGCTGTATCAATTGAAAAAAGGAATTTTTCTGTAGGGTATCGAATAATCTGAATTGGATCGGCAGCTGTATCATCAGCGATACGCCGGATGAGCGGCGGTGGGCTCAAGTCATAAAGACCAATACTGCCATCCCATAAGCCAGAAACATCAACGGAGTTCTGGTTTTCAGCCCAAACCAAACCCTGCCACCCTCGCTCGCCCAACACATCGGCATTTGTCATTCTGTCTTCGCTTGCTTGAGACATTCCATTCTCCCGATTACGAATTATTGTGCGGCTCCACCAGAATTTACCACGTCACGTTATTCCAAGGAGTATGAGCGCGGTCGATCTATCTAAGAAAAGCGGCCCACATAGATTATGTTTCTTGTCGCGGGTTAGGCAATAACCATTCTGTCTGGATTGCCCTGACGATCGTTTTCTAAGATGTGGTTAGACTATGCCACCGAGGACCAGAAAACTACCACGCCCCTTTGGCCATGTGCTACACCATCGCTGAGTTTAAGGTATGAAATTGGATGGAGATCGCCCCGATGCAGTTGGATCCAGAACAAGTCGCGGTACTCGAAGAACTGGCAGACAGGAAAGACCCGAATGCGCCGTCCCTTTGGGATACTTCGCCCGAAACAGTACGCGACTCTGTCAAACATATGCTGACCTACCAAGGAGAACCCGAAGCAGCAGGGGTAGAAGATCAACTCGTCCCCGGCTCTGTCGGTGATGTGCCAATCAGAATATATACGCCCTCAAACGGGGCAATCCCACAGGGGGCCGGTTTGTTTTTTATTCACGGCGGCGGTTGGGTTCTGAGTGACATCGCCTCCTATGACCCGCTGTGCCGCCACCTGAGCAATGCGTTGGGTGCTATCGTTGTCAGCATTGACTACCGGCGCGCACCCGAGACAAAGTTTCCCGGTCCGGTCGAAGACTGCTGGGCTGTGTTGAACTATATCGCCAATAACGCTGCGAAACTGTCCATCGATCCAAACCGGCTTGCGATTGCCGGTGATAGTGCTGGCGGCAATTTAGCGGCCGTCATGACGTTAAAAGCAAAGGAGCACGGCGGCCCAAAGATTGCGGCGCAAGTGTTGCATGTCCCCGTGACGGACCATAATTTTGAAACAGAAAGCTATCAGGATAATGCCGACGGTTATTTGCTGACCCGTGAGTTCATGGAGTGGTTTTGGCATCAATACCTAGACGATCCTGCCGATGGCGATCACCCTTATGCCTCTCCCTTAAAAGCTCTTGATCTGAGCGGGTTACCCCCTGCGTTGGTTCAGACCTGCGCATTTGATCCACTGCTGGATGAAGGGAGGGCATATGCAAGACGTTTGGATGATGCCGGCGTGCAAGTCACCTATACTGAAATCTCCGGCACGGCCCACGATCCGATGTTGTTTTTCTCAGCCCTGCCGAAAGGTCGTTTAGCTATTCAAGAAGCTGTTTCATTTCTAAAAACCAACATCGGTTAACGCGAATAAAATCCAGAAAAACTTGCAAAAAGATGGTTTTAGCGCCGAAAAATCGAACTAATTTTCGGGCTTTTTACAGCATGGGGGCACCGGATCATAGCCGTTCTTGCCCCATGGATGGCAGCGAAGAATGCGCCGAAGCGTAAGCCAGCCGCCTTTTATGGCCCCATGTGTTTCCAACGCATCCAGCGCGTATTGGCTACAAGTCGGTTGGTACCTGCAATTATGCCCAACCCATGGGCTAAAGATCAAACGATACGCCCGTACCGGCAGTGCAACAATAGCGGCCAGAGGGTTCACTTGCCCGATCCATTCAACTTTTCTAGAGCGCGCCGTAATTCCTGACACATTTTCTCAAAGGGACGTTCGGCGGTAACCTTGGCCCGCCCAATGAGAACGTAATCGGTGCCATCGCGCCCTATTTGGGGCAAAACCTCCTGCGCCATTGCGCGCAGCCTGCGTTTTGCCCTGTTGCGCGCGACCGCATTTCCGACTTTTTTTGAACAAGTATATCCTACTCTCATCCCACCTTCGTCGTGCGGCGAGCGTCGCCTCACCTGCAAGATAAAACCCGGCATTGCCACCCGCGGAGCACGCGCAGCGCGTAAAAAATCAGAACGTTTCGTCAAAGTTGCAAAACGCAAAAAATCCGCCGCTGGCTGCCCGGCAATGGTTGTGACACCATACTGGGACTCCTGCGGCGGTTTCATACCTATTGGACCCGTTTCGGGATCACTTAAGCGCTGAGCGACTTGCGGCCTTGTGCGCGGCGCGCATTGATAATTTTACGGCCGGCTTTTGTCGCCATGCGCGAGCGGAAACCGTGGCGACGTTTGCGCACGAGGTTCGAGGGTTGATAGGTGCGTTTCATCGCTCCATCTCCATACTGTAAGTTTGGGGTCAGGCGGAATCGCCCCGCGCCCGGAAATATTCGAAGCTCGTCCTCTAAAGTGCATTCGCAGGCAAGTCAAACCCAAGGCTGTCAGAAAATCATAGAATTGCAATAATTCTGTGATCTTTTAGGTCCGATGTTACAGTACGAAGAAAGACGCCGGGTAAAACACCGCATTTATATAACGCACGATCAAGGCCTCGTGAACGGGCTATCGGCGGATTGCGGAAACCATCATGTAGTAGTGAATTGATTTAACGAGCGGGAAAGGCAACATTAGTGAGCGATATGACAGAAATTCAAAAATCCGGTTGGACGCGCAGGCTGCCCCTGTTCATTATACTCGCCGTTGCCTTGCTGGGCGCCTTCACACTGAAGGATTATTTCAGCTTTGAAGCGCTGCGCGACAATCGCGTAGCCTTGATTGCTTTTCGGGATAGTAACTTTGTGGTCACAGCACTCACCTTTCTGGCCGCTTACATTATCATCGTGGCCTTTTCACTGCCCGGTGCGCTGATCGCAACCTTAACCGGCGGCTTTCTGTTTGGAACATTTGGGGGGTCATTTTTGAGTGTGACCGCAGCAACTCTTGGTGCCACGGTCATCTTTTTGGCGGCACGGCACGGTTTTGGAGAACGGCTCAAGGCACGGATGGATGCCTCCGAAGGAACAGTGGGGAAAATCTCCAAGGGCATCGATGAAAACCAATGGTCAATGTTGTTTGTCATGCGATTGGTCCCAGTCGTACCCTTCTTCGTGGCCAATTTAATCCCAGCGTTCTTAGCCGTACCGCTGCACCGCTATGTGATCTCCACCTTTTTGGGCATCATTCCGGGTTCATTGGTCTATTCCTCTGTCGGCGCAGGGTTGGGTGAGGTTTTTGCCAAAGGCGAGACCCCAAACCTTGGGTTAATCTTTGAACCTCACATTCTGGCGCCAATTCTAGGGCTTAGCTTTCTGTCTATCATGCCCATCATCGTCAAAGCCCTGACCGGTAAGAAAGATCTGTAAAATGAAGAAATTGAAAACGGACGTCTTGGTCATTGGCGCTGGATCCGGTGGCCTGTCTGTGGCCGCGGGTGCCTCTCAAATGGGTGCGAATGTCGTACTCTTGGAAGGTCATAAGATGGGCGGAGACTGCCTTAATTTTGGCTGCGTTCCCTCCAAAGCACTGATCGCAAGCGGCAAGGCCGCCTACGCGCAAAAACATAGCCTGCAATATGGCGTTGCAGATGCGCCAGGTGATACCGATTACGGCGCGGCCAAAGACCATGTTCAAGACGTCATTGCGCAAATTGCCCCAGCCGATAGCCAAGAACGGTTCGAAGGTTTCGGTGTTCATGTCATTCGTGAGTTTGGACAGTTTGTGTCGGAAACCGAAGTACAAGCTGGCGACACAGTCATTACCGCCCGCAGGGTCGTGATTGCCACGGGGTCTTCGCCCTTTGTGCCGCCCATCCCCGGCCTCGACACTGTGCCCTACGACACAAATGAAACTTTGTTTGAAACCCATGAAAAACCCGAACAGTCGCCCGAGCATTTGATTGTCATTGGTGGTGGCCCGATTGGAATGGAAATGGCCCAGGCCCATTTCCGTTTGGGCAGCAAAGTAACTGTTCTAGAGCGTGGAAAGGCCCTGCCAAAAGACGACCCCGAACTAGCTGATATTGTACTAGAAAGCCTACGCAACGAAGGCATCGTGATCGAAGAAGGTGCAAACGCTACAAAAATCGGCGGTAAAGCAGGTGCTATTGAAGTGCATCTTGAAGACGGTCGGGTCATCAATGGCTCACATCTGCTGTTAGCAGTGGGCCGCCAAACAAACACTGAAAAATTGAACCTAGAGGCCGCGGGGATCGAAAAAACAGCGCAGGGCATTAAAGTCGATGCAGGCATGCGAACCAGTAATCGAAAAGTCTACGCGATTGGCGATGTCGCAAGCGGCCTGCAGTTCACACATGTTGCCGGATATCACGCTGGCGTAATTATTCGCTCTATGCTCTTTGGATTGCCTTCAAAAGCCAAGACAGCACATATCCCGTGGGCAACTTACACAGACCCCGAATTGGCTCAGGTTGGCCTGACCGAAGCGCAGGCTCGTGAAACCCATGGCAACCGCCTCGAAGTTGTTCGTTTTGACTACGCCCACAATGATCGCGCGATTGCAGAACGAAAAACAAAGGGGTTCATCAAGGTAATGGTCGTCAAGGGTCGGCCAGTCGGCACGTCTATTGTTGGATATCAAGCCGGAGAGCTGATCAATCTGTGGGCCCTCGCCTTGGCCAACAACATGAAAATGAGCCAAATTGCGGCCATGGTTGCGCCCTACCCCACCATTGGAGAAATTAACAAACGTGCCGCCGGCGCCTACTTCGGCCCGCGATTGTTCGACAACCCGACGGTAAAGAAAATTGTCGGGCTTGTTCAACGCTACATCCCGTGAAACTCTAGGGTATGTTGAATTCTCTTTCCGGCCGTCTGCTGATCCTAACAACCGTCTTCGTGATGCTTGCAGAGATCATGATTTTTGTACCTTCCATCGCCCGCTTTCGCGAAGATTACCTGAATAATCGCCTAGAACGCGCTCAAATCGCATCGCTGGCGCTGCTAGCCGATGATATGATTGACAGCGCGCTGGAACAAGAACTGCTCGAAAATGCGGGCGTGTTCAACGTTGTGCTTCGGCGCGATGAAGTACGCCAATTGATGTTATCTTCGGATATGCCAAAACAGGTGTCTGCGACTTTTGATATGCGCAACAACGCGCCTATCATTCTTATCAACGATGCCATCGACAGATTTATATCGCGCGAAAACGAAGTCATCCGCATAATCGGGGCGCCGGTGCGTGACGCTGGTATCTTGATCGAAATCACGATGGAGACCCAACCTTTACGCATGGCAATGATCGATTATGGCATCCGTATTCTTGTTCTGTCTGCCGTCATATCTATTTTTACCGCCGGGTTGCTTTTCGTCGCGATGCGCGCGTTACTGCTAAAACCGATCAAGCGCGTTGTTGAAGATATGTTGAACTATGCAGCCGCTCCCGAGGATGCCCGCAGGATTATCACGCCGTCAGCAAGCGTCATAGAGTTGCGCGAAGCCGAAGAGGCGTTGCTTACGTTAGAGACCGATCTGACTCAGGCGCTGCGACAAAAAGAGCGTCTTGCACAATTGGGGAGTGCAGTGAGCAAGATCAGCCATGACTTGCGCAATATTTTAACGTCAGCCCAACTGTTCACAGACCGGATCGAAATGAGCGAGGATCCAACGGTCAAAAGAATGGCGCCGAAATTGGTTGGATCAATTACCCGCGCTGTTCATCTTTGCGAAAGCACTCTGGCTTTTGGCAAAGCTGAAGAGCCAAGCCCAACACTCACAAAGCTTGGACTCAGAGATGTCGTCAACGAAGTTATCGAAAGCGAAATACTGGCAAGCGGCAACCATGACTTAAAGTTCCAATGCGACGTACCTTTGATGATGATGGTCAGGGCGGACCCCGAACAGCTCTACCGGGTTATTGCGAACCTTACACGCAACGCAAGACAGGCAATCATTGCGACTGGAAAAGCTGGGCGTATTTGCATCGCCGGCCGAGAAGACGAAGAAGCTTGGTGGATCGACATTCAAGACACGGGGCCTGGCCTACCACCCAAAGCCCAAGAATTTCTGTTCACCGCTTTCCAAGGTGGCGCTCGCAAAGGAGGTGCCGGCCTAGGACTGGCGATTTCTGAAGAATTGATCAGAGGGCATGGAGGAAGTCTGGAACTGCGGTCCACCGCTCAGTCAGGCACGACTTTTTCCATTTGTCTTCCAAAAGGTGACGGTGCATTCAATTCCCGCGACTCAAACGCCCTAGATTGAGCGTAAATCTCACGAAAATTGCCTTCCGGGACGTCAGGAAAAAAATCACACTCCTCACATCACATTTCGGCTTGCATAACCAGGCCAGCAACTCTACACCCCGTCCTCAGTGGACCGATAGCTCAGCTGGATAGAGTACTTGACTACGAATCAAGGGGTCGGGGGTTCGAATCCTCCTCGGTCCGCCACTACCACCGCATAGAGATTTGTTTTTGATAGGGAATTTTATTTTTCTCGATTTTCCTACCATTTTTTCTACCATTTTTGACTCAAAAACTACATCGTTCAACGCGCATCACAACTCAATGGAGCCAACACCGCGCCCTTGATCGATATGCAGCGCGGCGTCGGTGTTGTTTAAAAGGCCCTCATGTAATCTCTTCCGTATCAGGCACAACATCCAGTAGATCAGTGAGAAGTTCTATTGCCTGCATTGTAGCTCTTTCCGTCATGAGAAAGGCACCGAACATCGTGTCTGCGTCTAGCGCGCTATCATCGGCCATCAGCTTTGCTTGAAGAATACCTATAGCAGTCATTAGCTTGTCGTGCGGCGTCATGTCCTGAATACTCATGACGCCGCATCCAGATCAGAAGCCAATTCCGTGGCGCACCGTTGCGCCTGATTTGCTAGCGAATCTACGGCACAACCCAAAGGGCCAGAGATACCGGGGGTTTGGTTGAGCAAAATCACCAAGCCCTCCAGTAGGCCATACAAGACAACTGCATCGCTTTGCATTTCTGAAAGTGTCTTTGGGGTTTGGTTCATTGTCATAGTGAGTTCTTTCCTTTTTGTACCCTTCTGGGTGTTGGTGTTGCGCGGCCAATGCTAAAGCCAGCCGCGCCTTGTTGGGCTTGCCTTAGAATGTGTGTGTTTCGGTGCGCGTCACGATCTGCTCAACGGTCGCTAGATTTACGCTTCTGATTGCCTGTGCGTTGGTGTCCCAGACCGGCAAGAGGTTTGGGTGACGAAAGGCGCGGGTGTGGCTGGCTATGCGGCCCGAGCGTGTGGCCTTGTTGCCTTTGACGTGGTGGCGCACGGCCCCGGCCTGCACCTGCATGACGCGGCGCGAACCGTCTGCTTTGACAAAAGTGACCTCACACGTCTTTGCGGCACTGATGATGTCGCGCTTGGCGGCAAACTCTGCCTCTTGAAGTTTGTTAGCTAATGCTTGGTGCAGATTGTGAATGCCACCACGCGGAAACGGGACCGGAGCGCGCCTTCTAGCACAGCCTGTTTCCAACGATAATCAAGTGATAGACTAATGAAGGCCCAGATACTTGCCGCCTGTCTTCTCGTACCAGTCTCTGCGCTTGCTCAAGAAGCCAGCGGCCCACCCGATTGCGGCTTATACACCTGAAAGGCTGAGATTGTCCGTGTGTATGACGGTGATACGATTTGGGCTGACATAGACTTAGGATTTAACATTGTCCTGCACAGTGAGCCGCTGCGCATGCACCGCATCGACACGCCAGAAGTAAAGGGAGAAGGCAAAGAGCGCGGCATTGAGGTGCGTGACCTACTGGCGGCAAAGCTGGCCGACAAAGAGGTCTATATCTGCACTGTCCAAAAGAAGGACGGGCAAGAGAAGAAAGGCACATTCCACCGATACCTTGCTGAGGTTTGGGTGGACGGTGAGAACATAAACGACTGGCTCTTGAGCGAAGGATACGCAGAGCCAGAGATTATGTAGGAATGCCTGATCTAACAGTGGCCTTGAGTTTCCCTAGCACTATCGCCGGGCTATTCGTTCTACAGCGTCACAAGTGCCTGAACGGGGTATAGGCCAGAACCGGAAAGAACCTCTTGGCGTTCAACCATTCGCCAGCACAACCAACAGTGATTCTGTACTATGAAAAAGCCATCCCAAACCCCAAACGTTGTGTTACGTTTTTTTGGAATGGTCATCAGTTTGATCACTCGTGCGGAGATTGAACGTGACAAAAACTACCGTTTCAGATAGGTATCCCAACACCATGAGACATCCAGAAGAACATCGTATTTGTTTTACATACTGCCAATCCCATTTAATCTAGTTGCGGTTCTTTTACCCATTATCGTATTCAGGATTTCTGATTTTTGGAAGTTTAAGAAATCTCCTGATTACGAAGAAATCCGGGAAAAGTACGGATCATATTGGTGGTATCGAACCCAAGGGCCTAAGAACCCGAATATTATTTTTTATGCAGCCCAATTTGCCTGGGGCCTTTTAATGCTGATTCCGGTGGGAATGTAGAAATTGAACAATCCATTTGAGTAGACCAATGACGAGATAATGGACTTCGCGGGGTCTACTGGCCGGTAAATGCCCAGTGTTGGGCGGATAACACCGCCCTCTATATTGGCGCTGACGGTTCCCTCGTCATTTTGCCGCAAAGCAAAAGCCTGCAATCGTTTTACGAGCTGGGTTGTTTTTATGGTTCAAAGAACCTCAGGGTGCCAACTGATGCCGACACCCCCTTTTAGGGCCTGACAAAATTCAGAATTATCTTGTTTCAAGTACAACGGCATGCCAAACGCCGATTTTGCCTCGTCATTATTGAGTGACTTTTCTCCTATCAAGTAAGGATTCAGACGGCTCTTTGCCTACTCTTCAACGGTGCCAATTAACATCGATCCCATTGCCCGCGATTATTAAAAAACATCACCCTTGATCAACTAAAACCGACGGGGGGTGCGCAGACCTACCAATAAAGCCGACTTTCGTGCAGGTCGCGACGAATGCCGGTTGAGAGCCCAATGCGGAAGTCTTCAATTGTCGCCGCATGCGCTCGCAGCGTGATTTATGCGGCACTTGCATCTTGTTTGATTCTGCGAGGCGGGGTGAAAACCGGTCATTGATATGCTGATCGACCAAGATACTGCAGGCAAGGATTGCGCCGCAGGACAAATGCCCTTTCGCTGCGGTCTTACAGACACTAACGCGAGTACAAGCGATGGGTTGACAGAAAGAGGTTGGCAATTCCGCCTGCACAGATTCTGCTGCCCAAACCGCGTTCACGACCGTTGTCCATTGCCGGGGGCACCCTCAAGCCACTATCAGCGATGGTTGTCAGCTTCGTTGGACCTGCCTGTCGCCAGCTTTTCAGTCAAAGGTGCGTTTGGAGTCTGGTCGCAAGGGTGCTTGTGACCAGGAGCGGGCTGGACCTTGCTTCTGTCCAGGCGACTGGCAGGGGGAAGGCGCTCAGAGGAACCAATCGGCCAGATCGAAGACACCATCTCCGGCCTTTTCCGCAGCCAGATCAGCGCCATAGAGAATGTAGCTTTCGCCGGCATCAATCGTACCGTCGGGGTCTGCGAGAGGTACCCCGATCAACACATCGGCCAGTCCGTCGCCATCCACATCCCCGGCGGATGAGACGGACACAACGCCTTGGTCATTCTCAACGCGCCCCTTGATCAACACGCCCTCTGAAGCGCTCAGCGTTGCAAGGTCAATCTCTCCGTCAGCGGCGGTCAGTGCGGCCCCGTAGAGCAGGTAGATTTCGCCGGGACCAAACCTACCGCGGTCTGCGCCAGTTGCCCCGATCAACACATCTGCCAGCCCGTCGCCATCCACATCCCCGGCGGATGAGACGGAATGGCCGCTTATATCATATTGATCGATCCCCTTGATCAACACGCCCTCTGAAGCGCTCAGCGTTGCAAGGTCAATCTCTCCGTCAGCAGCGGTCAGTGCGGCCCCATAGAGCAGGTAGCTTTCGCCGGTATCAAGCTTACCGTCGCGGTCTGCGTTATGTGCCCCGATCAACACATCTGCCAGCCCGTCGCCATCCACATCCCCGGCGGATGAGACGGTCCAACCGCTAAAGTCATATCCACTGCGCCCCTTGATCAACACGCCCTCTGAAAGGTTAAACACTCCCTCGGCGGCGGTCAGTGCAGCACCGAAGAGCAGGTAGCTTTCGCCGGCTTCACTCTTACCGTCGGGGTCTGCACGAGGTGCCCCGACCAACACATCTGCCAGCCCGTCGCCATCCACATCCCCTGCGGAAGAGACGGAAAAGCTGCTACCGTCATTCTCATCGATCCCCCTGATCCGCACGCCCTCTGAAGCGCTCAGCGTTGCAAGGTCAATCTCTCCGTCAGCGGCGGTCAGTGCGGCCCCGTAGAGCAGGTAGCTTTGGCCAAAATGACGAGTGTGCTCCCCGATGATCACATCCGCCAGCCCGTCGCCATCCACATCCCCGGCGGATGAGACGGACCAACCGACATAGTCACGCCGATCGCCCCCCCTGATCAACACGCCCTCTGAAGCGCTCAGCCTCGCAAGGTCAATCTCTCCGTTAGCGGCGGCCAGTGCGGCCCCGTAGAGCAGGTAGCTTTCGCCGATAAGATTTTGAGCGCTGCGGTTTGCGCCATATGCCCCGATGATCACATCTGCCAGCCCGTCGCCATCCACATCCCCGGCGGATGAGACGGAAGTGCCGCTAAAGTCACCCGCATCGATCCCCTTGATCAACACGCCCTCTGAAGCGCTCAGCGTTGCAAGGTCAATCTCTCCGTCAGCGGCGGTCAGTGCGGCCCCGTAGAGCAGGTAGCTTTCGCCGGCATCAATCTGACGGTCGGGGTCAGCGCGATCTGCCCCGATCAACACATCTGCCAGCCCGTCGCCATCCACATCCCCAGCGGATGAGACGGAATCGCCGCTAAGGTCACGCGCATCGATCCCCTTGATCCGAACCGGCCCGCTGCTTGGCTCATTCGTTAGGGACACTGTGGCAGATCCCATCACGCCATTCTGGAGCACCCCATAGGTGAACTCCGTTGTCGCGCCTGCGGTGAGTGGCTCCCCCTGGTTGCGAAAATCCACCACACCGCCGGAAAACACACGGAACTGCCCACCACCGCTGCCATCGAACCAGACGCCCTCCTTGATCGGCTGGCCATTGATGGACACCACCGCCTCTACATTGTCATCATCATTCGCCAGCAGTCCGGTCGCATCGTTTTTTGCCCCGAGACGCAGCCATTTGCTGCCAGCAGCGGCGAGCACAGATTCACCAAGGCTATAGTGATCAGCCTGCGCGTCGGTGAACATCACCTTGACGGATGTTTCGATCAGCGCCCCGGCCTCAGCGGAGGTATGTGTGAAGCTGGTCGTGTCGCCCGGACCTAACGCTGTGCCCTGATTGCGAAAGTCAAAAACGCCCCCCGCAAAGACCCGAAACTCGCCCCCATCGCTACCGGCGAACCAGATGCCTTCTTCCAGTGGCGCATGATTTACCGCTGTGATTTTCGCGTCTTGATCCTGTAAAAGATCCGTATCATCATTCTTTGCACCAAGGCGGAACCAGTTTTCGTCGTAGAATTCCAGCAGCGTGTTGGAAACCTGTCGCAAATCCTCTGTGACCGCTTCCGCGTTTAGTGATTCGGTTGTTTCTTCAAATTGGAACTCATCCGCTGCCTCTGCGAAAATACTGTTTGAAAGTAACGTTGGAAACGGCTCGGAAATTGTGTCTGACATTTATTCCATTCCTTATTGCAATAAATTCTGAATAAAGCACCCACCCGGGATTTCAGGCAAAAAAAAGGCAGTTGAGAAGCAGCGAATGACAAAGAAATTAATCACCAAAAACTCAACTTCAAAATAAAGCAATCAACGCCAGTTGACAAGTCGCGCAACAAGCTCGTTCCGGTTTTGGTATCTCTGGCGCTTTCCATTCCTTCGATGGAGTGACCCTCCAATCTACAGTCGCCGAGCGCATAACTATTTAATCCGGCCACACAGAGAATTTTCCCGAAGCAGCGTTCTACTTATGCATTTAGGCTAGACTCGTTTCTTTGTTTGATTGGTTTTTTAGCCGCGGCTGAAAAAGGTCGTCCAGTCCGCGTTTGACCCCGCCGGTCAAGCTACGGCGACAGGTCGGTTCTGGATTCGGCTGCGAATGCCTGTGTGAATGGCCGGAAACGAGAAACCTGCTGCGCTGCCGCAAAAAATGCGCCGCATCTGCAACCGCATGCTGTATTGGCGAAGCCCCAAAATCCAAGGTCGGCAATGTCCGCGACTTGTGAATTCGCGACTCGCGCAGCGATGGTCGGCTATCGCAAATTTGCGTCTAGCGCCGCGCTTCCGCTTTGGGCTGGCTGCAGCCATCTGCTCGCGCACAGTAAGGGCGTGAATAGTGCTCGCGGTTCACAATCCGGGCGCGGCGATGCCGCTAACGGCAGCAAGGAACCCACTTTACCAGATGCTGCGGTCTGCATCAAAGGCAGCAGAGCGCAGAAAACGGACTTAACAAAGTCGCCAACTGTTTTCGTTTCTCGTAGTTAGGACGGCCCACAGCGGACCTTGGCGTTGAAGGTCGGCGCTGCGTTGCAGCTTCGCCAAAGCAGTCCTTGGTCGGCCATGCAGTGTCTGTCGGCAACATTCCCTCTGTTCAATGTCGCAGATGCAAACGAAATAGACCTTTGCTTTAATTAGTGACTATCCTCATCAAAAACACCCTGAAGGAGCGCGGAGCGTCGCTTGCCAGAGCTGGCGAATGAATCCATGATGGCGAACCGAGTGCATAGGAATGTATTTTTGTGACCGTAAGTTTGAAAACTTAGAAGATTCAGAAGATATTGTGGGGCAAAGCAGCCGCACACTGCTCAATGCCCGATTGTCGCCGCCAGCTCGTTGAAGATATCAGTGAGACCGACGACCCTACACTTGTCGGCGAGAACTGCCACATTGTCGCCGAAAAGGACGCTGGCCCGCGCGCCAATGCTACTATGCCAGTCGATGATCGCAATCGCTACGCAAACCTCGTACTTCTCTGCAATGTGCACCATAAGATCATTGATGATAACGAAACAGTGTGGACTGTCGACTGCTTGAAAAAATTGAAGGCAGAACATGAGGCATGGGTGGAGAAATCACTGGGCCTCGATCAGGCTGCGATGCGAGATGACACTATCTACGCCGATTATGTAGAAGAATGGATGCGGTTGGCGCATCTTAACGAATGGACCGATTGGAGTAGTTGGGTGCTAGGGTCTGGGCAACCAAAGATTTGGGCTAAGGTTGATAAAGATCTTACCTCAATGCGCAGTTGGCTACTCGGGCGTATCTGGCCTGGTCGCTACAAAACGCTCGAACACGCTTTTGGAAATTTTCGCCTAGTACTGCAGGATTTTCAGGAAGTTCTGCACAAGCATCTTGAACCGCTCGACAGCCACACGGGCCGCCCATCCATTGATCCGGAGCTGCTCATTCGGATGCTGTTGGTGGGGTATTGCTCTGGCATTCGGTCCGAACGCCGCTTGTGCGAAGAGGTTCATCTGAACCTGGCCTATCGCTGGTTCTGCCGCC
>JBDWVP010000045.1:0-3515 GCA_039983935.1 Roseobacter sp.
ATTGAAGTCGCGCATATGATCCGGAAAGGTCAGTTTGACCAGTCAGAGCAGTCTGGCTTTGCGCAGTTCGCAGCACTCGCTGGATAGGTGTGGCCGCTAGAAAAGCTACCTTCGCCGCGGCGGAATCTTTGCGACACTACCGTCCTTGGGTGGGCTGGCCGAGGCGTTGCGCGGCGCCGACTTCTCTAGCCTCAAAGAGACCAACGATTATGTTCGAGAACCGGAACGAGAGGCCGAGCGCAGCGCCGAGAAGGAGCGCGATATCGGTATTGATCGAGAGCGTGGGCATAGCCTTTGACGGTAGCCCTGAGCGAGACCACAGGTATCGAGCGAAAGGCGGGGATCAGTGCAGTTTATTCCGGTCGATCTCTGTTGGGCCTGCTGAGTATGAAATCCGCAAGGTCGGGTCCGACAGCTCTATGCGGTAGACCTTACCCTTATCAACGAAGGGTCGATGGGCGTTGCGCAGCATAAACTCTAAGTCTGGTCCGCGTTCGCGCTCAAGGTCTTCCAGCATCTCAGCGGTGACGCTGAAAACCTGCGTCACCGTTTTTTGGGCATCATCGCTCATTTGATCAGCCTGCGACCCGTTTGTGGGCTTTTGTCGCTCGACGCTGCTTGGCCTCCATGGCCTTACGCTGTTTGCGGTTCAGTGTCCGTCGCGGTTTTGCCGAAGCCATTGGCGAATGAACTACATCAAGTGGTTCGTTGCGTGGCATGGCTGACAGAGCAGCCCCTTTGAGCGGTTGGACAGGACCGCGATCCAACACCATTGGTGCGGATAAACGCGGGCCCTGGCTTTCCCATTCCGCGGCTTTGTAGATGTCTTCAAGCGTAGTGCCGGAGCAGGTCAGAACGAAATCTTCTGGCTTGGGCAACGTGTCGCCAAACTCCCAGAGGAACGGCATGGGTTCGCCGTCACGGACGCGGATCAGTTCGTCATCGCCAACGACACCGCCGCCACGCTCGATCAGGTCAGCAACCGCCCACGACTTGCGCTCTTTGCCAGTGCCGACGAGGAAGCGCGTGCCAAGGCGGATACGGCCTTCATCGCTCTGCTCGAATGTACCGTCTGCTTTGCGTTTTCTGGCAACCGCTCGGACAAAACCGTCACGGGCGCTGCCCACGGGAACATTTGTAGCTGCGCGGATCAGTGTGCTGTCCTGATGTTTGATCACGCCGTCGTCGCGTAGCACGTCGATCAGCGTCTCGTATTTGTAGGACTTCTTGCTGTCCGGTCGATAATAGACGTGGCCGGGGGTCACGCGGGTGCCGTGGAAATCCAGTAGGATTTTTGCGTTGTTTTGGAAGGTCCGAGTCACTGGACCGGGGACCAAATTTTCGTTGTCGTCAAATGACACAACAATGTCGCCTACTTGGATCAACTCAATTGGTTTTTTCCAGACCTTGGCGCGTACTGCATCTTGGTCGTATTGCTTATTCGGGTTGCTCGGATCAGGCGCGAACTCAGAGTCAAGCGGCCACATGTCGATAGGGACTTCAGGGCCGAAACAGCCACCATCAAGATGATCGTTCAAGAAGCGGCTCCATGCGTCTTGCCCCCCAAGAGCTTGTAGTGCGGGCGCTACTCTTGAAAGAAATTCGGGGTGAGTGGCCAGTTCAGGGTACTTTTCGACAAGTGATGTAAGTGTTGTCTCTAAAGTTGCGAGGTCACCGGAGTTACCAATCAGGGCCAAACTGGTGATTCCTGAGACAATCGAGTTGGCGCTCGGCAAGTCATCGTAGCTCAATGCCCATTGTCCTAAAAGCTCTATGGACTGAGATATTGTGATGTCGCCAGAATCTATTGCATCTAAGAACGAACTTTGACCATTCTCATCGAATTGTATGTTGATACCTAAAGACGGGCTATACAAAGTACCGCCTGAGTTTGAAAATAACGATGCTGCGGAACCAGATGGTGTAGCTGCAAAGCCATCCAGTGAGTCGATATCGATACCGACTACTGCCGCCATATCCTGCATAAAATTGTGGCAGGTATTAAAAAACGTCCAATCTCCATAAAAACTGTTTTCGACACCAATGGCCGGGTCAATAGTTGAATTCAGGTTCTCGAAAGAACCGTCCGGAACTTCGAAAGCATTAAATTGAATCACACCATTATAACCTGAGGTGCTTGATAATAGCGCGCCTAAGTCTCCAAAATTTCCATTCTGGACGTCCTGTAAGTTTATCGAGTTGTATCCCGTGTTGTTCGCCACCAAAGGTTCGGCGATAATGCCTTCTGTGCCGCTATATCTTCCATAGTCAAAGTAACGAATTTCCCCAGTGGTTCCGTTGACATACGCTAAGCCGGTATGGCCGAGGTCAAGTGTTCCACTGCCTATACGGGTAGCGCCCGGTACGCCGGTAGCGATTTCGTAATCTGGATAAATCACCGAAATAAAATAGTCGTTGGCCATTTGTCATTTCCCCTGTCGTACAGTGACGCATGTGTTTGTTCCGTTGAGATGAAATTTCATATTTCCAAGATCTTTTGTAAATGGTTCGACAGCCCCGGTTTGCACGAAAACTAGATTGGCTCTGGTGTCGCCACTTTGTGAAATTACTCTTGGCTCTAAACCTATCTCTTCTACAGCGCTTTCAAGCTCTTCCAATGGCAAGCAAATATCTCTGTATGCTGTGGCCATCAGATTGTACCGCGTGAGCGAGTTAAGCCAAAAGACTCGCTGCTCATCTATTCTTAGCTGCTGGAAAACAGCGCCAATGGTTATGCCAAAAGCAAGGACGGCAGCAAATAGTAGGTACCGTTTCATTAGAATTCAAAATCTCTCATCGCTGAACCGGAACTATCTGAACCGGTGGTTTTTGTCACGTGCAATCTGAACGCGAATTGTGTGTTAAGTTGCTGGCCACTGCTGGGCCGCATGAAGCGCACGCAGGATAGTCACGGCGGTGGCGTCTTCTGCATAGATCACGATGTAATTGGGCCGGACCACCATCTCGCGTGTGCCATCGACGCGCCCCACGCGGTAGAGCTGCGGGTTGTCGGGTAGGCGTGAAGTTTTGGCCTCGATCTCATCTTTGAGAGCTTGGGCCGCGTCTGGATTGTCGTCGGAAATGTAACCGGCAATTGCCAGCAGGTCGGCGATGGCCGTTGCTTTCCAGTCAAGATTGAGCACGGCGTTTCTCGTCGATCAGCGCCTGCGCTTCCTGCATCACTTGGGCATGCGGGACAGCGGGGCGCGGATCATCCAGCGCTTCCTGCACCTTGGCGCGGAACCATGCGTCATAGGCATCGGGATCAGCGGTCAGACCCGCAGGCAATCCACCTTCCGTTGCAACACGCGTCAACAGGATGCGCACGGTAGTGTCGCAAAGTTTCGGATTTCAGTTGCGTTGTCGGGCGTGTAGAGCCAGACCCCACACTTTCCCGAGACTAAGTCAGGTTTGAAGAGTTGATCAATTTCAAAGGCGCGCAGTATCCGAAACCCGTGATCCTATATGCTGTGTATTTCTACGTTCGCTTTCCCGTTTCATATCGCGATCTCGAA
>JBDWVP010000046.1:0-8647 GCA_039983935.1 Roseobacter sp.
ACATCAGCAGTCTTCTCACCAGATTCCTGTTCCTTGATCATCGCTATGATCTGTTCGTCCGTAAATCGTGCCTTCATTTGTCCGTCCTTTTGTTGGGCGGACTCTACACAAATCTGGAGGAACTTAAGGGGCGCAGGTCACGGTGTTAAAAGCGCTTCAGGTCGATCATCTGGCACAGGTAGGTGCGGAGGATACCAGTTTGAGTTTTGTGCTCAACACGCCAAATTGTTCGACCACGGTTGACTAATTCATAGCGACAGGAAGAAAACGCCCAGAACAAAACACGCGCAACATCGGTCCAAACGAGGGGTGTAAGCCTGTCTAACGCCGCAGAGCCACCGCGACAGCCCCCAATTTTAGATCGTTTCGATCTCTGTGGCACAGACAGGGTCGATGCATCACCATATTTCAAGTGCGATGCACCGCAGATGCTAAGCCGATAGCATCCCGTTTTCGATGGCTTTTTGGACCGAAGGCCTGTTGCGCATTCTATCGATAAAACCCGCTATTATGGGAAGCTGGGACAAATCCACACCATCGCCTTCTAGCCAAGTGCAGATAACAAAAAGGTAAGGATCAGCAATGGAAAGCTGAGAACCCAGAACGTAATCACCTCTCAAGCAATTCTCTTGGATATAATGTGCGCTCTGGGTCATCGTCTCGGGTACTTTTGCTGTCATGTCGGCATGGCTGTCGGCCAGATCCGCCCACCGCGAACCACGCATTTTATGTGCGTGATTTACATGCATGGTCGAGGCGAGATAAAACATGACACTCCGCATGTGTGCCGCTTCCACAGGATTTGTGGGCGTCAGTTTGGCTTCCGGTTTCAAAGCCGCGACATATTCCAGCAATGCACCTGTTTCGCTCAATCGTTCGTCGTCAACTTCTAGCGTGGGCACGCGCCCCTTGGGGTTGATCGCCAAATATTCAGGTTTCGTTTGCTCAGAATTTCGAAAATTGACAGGATACATTTCAAACGCAATCTCTGCTTCATAGAGCGCGATCGCCACAGCAACGGAGATGGTTTTAGGGGCATAATAAAGACGCATAGAGATGTCCTTTAAACGTGAGTTTGAGCGTGATGCCGAAGAGGGTCTTCGAGATGAGGAATGGCGTTGAACATGGTCGGCGACAGGTTTCCGCCGATCGGAAACAATCGATGTTGAGACGTGTTGTAAATGGCCAGAGCCAGTTGCGCCATTGCGCCAATGTCCAACCTCAGCACGTGCCGCATAATGCAGGAGATCAACCCGCCTGAGGTAATCACCAGTGCAGGACCATCGCCTGCGGCAATTTCCTCGATCACATCGACAACCCGCTTTTCGAAATCGACAAAACGTTCCGGCGCACCGGCAATCTCTTCGTTTTGCCATTTGGCAAAAACCAACGGCAAATGGGCGGTAAAGGCGGCCTGATCTGTCGGGAAAGGAATCCCATGTTCCGTCTCTAAGGCGCGCGCAAGCGTTAGGTATTCCAGTTCGTTTAGCCGTTCGTCAGAAACGGGCGCCAGAGGGATATCCATACCAGCGGCCGTTTCAATATGGCGACGCAGGGTTCCTGTGAACAACCGAGCATGGTGCTGGTTCTGCAATTTCATATAGGTGCCAAGCCACTCTGATTGCATATGACCCAGAGGGCTTAGGCGATCATAACTGGCTTCGTCCGTTGCCCCGGAATTGGCCTGACCATGACGGATAAGAGTGATGTGAGACATAAGAGACCATATTCCGTTTTGACCTTCGTAAAGAGTTGTCGAGACGGTGGAAAGACCATGTTTTGGGTGCCCGAAAGTCTGCGACTGACCGAAACCGGCTTGGTGACTACTTGTTGCGTTGCGGCTTTATGTGGTGAGCCTTGGAAAGGGATGAACGAATTTCGCCGTGAAAATTTCCACATCTCGCGCCCAAAGTATTCCGATCGGAAACGAAGGTGGCGCAAATCCTTCCACGTGTGTCGGGAATGGGACTCCTTGTCGGCAATGTTTGTTCTTATAGTTGCCAGATATCTGCGGGAGTGCGAGGCCATGTCTGAGACGATTACCTTTATATTGGATGGTGAGGAAGTCAGTGCACCGCGTGGCCTGACGCTGTGGGAAGTTGCGAATGGCCGCGGTTTGGTGATCCCGCATTTGTGCCATAAGCCTGCACCGGGATATCGACCTGATGGCAATTGCCGGGCCTGTATGGTTGAGGTCGAAGGCGAACGCACGCTGGTCGCATCCTGCATCCGCGAACCAATTGAAGGTATGGTTGTCAAAACACAATCCTCTCGTGCCAAGTCGGCGCGCAAAATGGTTGTGGAAATGCTTGTGGCGGATCAGCCCGAACGCGCGGCTTCTCATGATAAATCCAGCCACCTTTGGGATATGGCTGATGCAAATGGCATCGAGCAAAGCCGTTTTCCAAAACTGGCAGAAGGACGCATCCCGTTGCTGGATGACAGCCACGTTGCGATGTCGGTCAACTTGGATGCGTGTATCCAGTGCGGATTATGTGTGCGGGCGTGCCGTGAAGTGCAAGTCAACGACGTCATTGGCATGTCGGGACGCGGGCATGATGCATATCCTACCTTTGATCTGGCCGATCCGATGGGGGATAGTACCTGTGTGGCATGTGGGGAATGTGTGCAAGCCTGCCCGACAGGGGCCCTTATGCCATCAACTGTTGTGGATGAAAACCAAGTCGGTGACAGTGGTGATTTCGATCGCGAAGTTGAGAGCATCTGCCCCTTCTGTGGTGTGGGCTGTCAGGTGTCTCTGAAGGTCAAAGACGATAAGGTCAAATACGTCGAAGGTATAAACGGCCCTGCAAATGAAGGGCGTCTGTGCGTGAAGGGCCGTTTTGGTTTTGATTACATTCACCACGGGCACCGTCTGACCAAACCTTTGATCCGCCGCGATGATGCCCCTGCAAAGGGGTTGAATGTCGATCCGGGCAATTGGCAGACGCATTTTCGCGAAGCGACTTGGGATGAAGCGTTGGATTTCGCGGCGGATGGCTTGCGCGGACGTGGCCGAGAAATTGCGGGGTTTGGGTCTGCCAAATGCACCAACGAAGAAGCCTATCTTTTCCAAAAAATCATCCGTCAGGGCTTTGGCCACAACAATGTTGATCACTGTACGCGCCTGTGCCACGCGTCTTCGGTTGCGGCATTGATGGAAAACGTGGGGTCGGGCGCTGTAACAGCCACATTCAACGAAATTGAAAACGCAGACGTTGCCATCGTTATTGGGGCCAACCCCATCGAAAATCACCCTGTCGCGGCGACGTTTTTTAAGCAGTTCACCAAACGCGGTGGGAAGTTGATTGTCATGGATCCCCGTGGTCAGGCGCTCAAACGATTTGCCAGCCATATGTTGCAGTTCCGTCCGGGGGCCGATGTGTCCATGCTAAATGCCATCATGCATGTGATTGTCGAAGAACGACTGTTTGATCAACAATACATCGACGCCTACACAGAAAACTGGGAGGCAGAAAAAGCACATCTGGCCGATTTCAGCCCAGAAGCGATGAGCGAAATTTGCCAAATCGATCCCGAGATTTTACGAGACGTCGCGCGGACGTTTGCCGGGGCAAAAGCGGCAATGATTTTCTGGGGCATGGGGATCAGTCAACATATTCATGGGACAGATAATTCCCGGTGCCTGATTTCGCTGGCTTTGATGACCGGGCAGGTCGGTCGCCCCGGTGCTGGTTTGCATCCGTTGCGCGGGCAAAACAACGTACAAGGGGCGTCTGATGCGGGGTTGGTTCCGATGTTCCTTCCTGATTATCAACCGGTGACAGATGATGGCGTACGATCTGCTTTTGCCAAGGTTTGGGGCTCTGCGGATTTTTCGAATGAACGGGGCCTGACCGTGACAGAGATCATGGATGCTGTGCACGCCGACAAGATCAAAGGCATGTATGTTTTGGGTGAAAATCCTGCGATGTCAGATCCTGATGTCGAACATGCACGAGATGCCCTAGCCAAGCTCGACCACCTTGTCGTGCAGGATATTTTTCTGACCGAAACTGCAAATTATGCCGATGTGATCCTGCCTGCCAGCGCCTTTGCCGAAAAATCGGGAACTGTAACCAATACCAACCGGCAGGTGCAAATGGGACGCCCGGCTGTGCCGCCGCCCGGTGATGCGCGCGAAGATTGGTGGATCGAAGTGGCGTTGGCCAAACGATTGGGCCTTGGCTGGACTTACGAGAGCCCGGCGGATGTGTTTGCCGAAATGAAGCAAAACATGCGCAGTTTGGAAAACATTACATGGGATCGTTTGGCCGAGCAAAATGCTGTGACCTACCCGTCGCTCAGCCCTGAAGATCCCGGTCAGCCGATTGTTTTTGGTGATGGCTTTCCTCGCCCAGAAGGGCGCGCGCGTTTCACCCCAGCAAATGTCATTCCACCTGATGATGTCCCTGATGCCGATTACCCGATGATCCTGACGACAGGGCGACAGTTGGAGCATTGGCACACTGGATCCATGACGCGCCGCTCCGTTGTTTTGGATGGTCTGGAACCTGAGGCAAACTGTTCCTTGCATCCATCGACGTTGAGTAAATTGGGAGTGGCCCCGGGAGAGCATGTGCGTTTGACCACAAAACGAGGGAGCATTTTGATCATGGCGCGCGAAGACAGAGCCGTTGCGCCAGATATGGTTTTTCTGCCTTTTGCTTACGTTGAAGCTGCAGCAAATATTCTGACGAACCCTGCCGTTGACCCCTATGGCAAGATACCCGAATTTAAGTTTTCTGCGGTTCGGGTGGAAAACGCGCAGCAAATTGCTGCTGAATAAAAATGGGTTCGCCTTAAGGTAAATGTTTATCAAAAGCGCCTATTGCAGGTCAGGTGATGTCGGCAATAGGAGTATAATGTGTTTAAGGAAATAAGTGTCGCTGCCCTTATTAGTGCAACCGCTGCGCAAGCAGGGGATCAGTATTGGGAGTATCAAGATTGGACTGTTCACGTTCAAACTGTCGACACCGGGCAAGACGTACGCGTCACGTGCCGGGCATCCACGGGTGGAGATGGCGATCCTATATTGTTTTTGACGCAGTCCAACGGGGATGCCGGGCCCCCATACCACTATCCGCAACCGACTTTGCTTGAAAATGCGCCACGTGGGTATTCGACGCTGATGCGGGAGGGTGCGCGGGTTCTCTTTCAGTTTGACGTTGACTGGTACACTGAGGGGTTCGCGTTGGCTGGATTTACCCAAGAGGGGATTATGCAGGCCGTCGCGCAAGCCCATCCTGGCGACAGCTTAGGCCTGTTGCAAACAATGCGAAGAGCTGGCACGCTTTGGGTGACCATGGATGGCGAGGTGGTCTATGCCGCGTCGCTATCCGGGTTTACAGCAGCTTACGGCAAGATGGCAGAGCAGTGCGGTTTTCCATCCGTAGGGGTCATCGACTGACCGCTAGGGATGACAATACCGCTTCGTTTATAAGAGAAACGTTTGGTCCTAGTCGCTTAGCGCGCAACTTAGAGGATCAACAGGATTGGAGTGTGCTTCTCAAACGCGACGCAATCTATTTTAGTATGAAGCCGGTTTCATCCATCGGTGATGTCCGCCCTTGATAGAGCAATCACGTATGGTTTTCGTTTCGGTCGCATATTCGGATAGTTAAGACGGAGACCCAAACATAACAGATGATCTCTGGCTAAGTAGGTGTTTAAGTATCCTCCGCTCAAAACGCGCGGACTGGCTCAAACTAATTGTGTGGGACGGCACAGGCCTCGTGATGATTTGCAAGCGGATTGAGGGCAAAGGCTTTGAATAGCCGCTCATTCAGGATGGCATGATCAAATCCCAGTTTGAGGCCCTATTTAAAGGTCTCGACTAGAAGCGGGTCGCTGAGCTGTCTTATATTTAAATCCTCGGTTGAAATTTTTTCTCGCCATTGCTGTTCTTCAGTCTCATTGACTCCCTATATTGGTGTTCCCGAAACCGGCAGCAATTCATGCAGACATTTTCAAACTGGTGAAGATTCCTTTAGAGCCTTCACCATTTGGTTTTGGATGAACTAGTTTTGATCTTAGAATTCTTCCCAGCCTCGATCGATTTCAGCTTCTGGATCCGCTTTCAATGCCGCATTACCTTGTGTGGGAGCGAGCTTCGCGGCAGGAGGATTGGCTGAGGGTGAGGGCTTGGGATTCCTCAAAGGTTCTTGGATCGGTTTGCTTTCATTCTGACTTGTTGTCTTTGAGTTTCCTAAGTTGAAACGGCCAACTGTTTTTACTAGTGAGTCCGCTTCTTGCGTTAAGGCATGGCTGGCTGCTGTCGTTTCTTCGAACATTGCAGCGTTTTGTTGCGTTACTGTGTCCAATTCATTCACGGCGGTATTGATTTCATTAATACCAACCGACTGTTCCCGCACCGACGATGCTATCGTAGTCATGCTCTCGGAAATCTCTGTAACTGACGTCAAAATGGCCGTGAGAGCGTTGCCGGTCTTTCCAACCAGTTCAACACCTTGTTCGACTTTGTTACTGGAGTTAGAAATCAGTGTCGTGATTTCTTGAGCTGCTTCGGAAGATCTTTGGGCCAACCCTCGAACTTCTGTAGCGACCACGGCGAACCCTCTTCCGGCTTCTCCTGCTCTGGCCGCCTCTACTCCCGCGTTCAGCGCTAGAAGGTTTGTTTGGAACGCAATGTCTTCGATGACTTTGGTAATCGTAGATATCTCAAGTGATGACGTCTTAATTCCTTCCATCGCCTGTACCGCTTCGACCGCTACTGTACCGCCGTCTTCCGCGTTTTTCTTGGCTTCAGAGGACTTGTCAGCGGCCGCATCTACGCCCTTAGAGGCAGATCGTACCGAACTTGTTAGCTCTTCAAGAGCTGCGGCTGTTTCCTCCAATGTGGCGGCTTGTTTTTCGGTTCGGCGGGAAAGATCGTCGGCCGCAGATGTTATCTCACTCGTTTCGTTACGTATGGATCCAGCATTTTCAATCACCGCACCAATTGAATCGCGTAACGAGGTAACTGCGGCATTGAAATCTTCCCTGAGTTTTTCGTATTCTGGTGGGAAGGGAGATGTGATCTTTTCTGACAAATCGCCCTTGGAAAGCTTCTTAAGACCAATGCCAAGTGCTTCAACGACTTTGTTCTGTTCTGCGGAACGAGCTTCGCGTTCTGCCATTTCTGCATTTTGACGCTGATTGCGTTCTTCCTGGGCCTCAGTTTCAATTCGGTTTTTCTCTTCTTCGATTTTCTGTTCGGCTTCATGGCGTTCGGCTTCCTGCGCAAGAGCGAGTTCCGATGCCTCTTGTTCCTTTTTATGTTCGTCTTCTATCCGAGCTTTTTCTTTTTCCTGCATCTCCGCACGTTCGATCAAGCCTGTTCGGAAAATTTCAACAGCTCTGGAGATTTCTCCAAAAGCTGTTTTGTCTTCTCTAAACGGAACTGTGGTTTGGGTATCGCCTTCCGACAGAGTTGACATCCGCCCGGTCAAACGCTTGAGCGGAGACGTGACGCTGTAAGAGATAAGCGCTGCCGCGATAAGGAGGGCTGCGGTTAGGCCGGCGAGAATCCAATTGAGATCACTCTTGATTTCTGACTGGGCTGCTTCAATCGCAGTCAAGTAAGCGCCTGTACCAATAATCCATCCCCATGGTACGAATGGTTGAACGACTGACAATTTATCGACAGGGGGGTCTCCCTCTTCCGCACCTGGCGCGGCCCACTGGTATTCCACTGTCCCTGGCGTTCCGTCCGCAGTCCTTTCCACCATCTGATCAAAAAGGAGCACGCCATTAACATCTGCAAACCCAGTAAAGTTGCGTCCTACTAAAGCGGTGTTTGCGCCATGCATCAGCATAACGGGTTGCCTGTCATTCACCCAGAAATAATTGTTCCCCTCGTAACGCAAGCCTTCAAGAACCTTCAACGCACGCGTTTGAGCCTCTTCTTCCGTCAATTCGCCCGATTGTGACAACGCATAATAGCTTTCGACTATGGACAGCGCTGTGTCGGTCAAATGCAGGAGTTCGACTTCTTTGACTTCCAGCAGCGCCTTTTCGAAAGTTAGTTTCGAGACGTTTTCCATTACGAGCAAGCCGGTGATTGAAAGCACAACCAATGCGCACAGTCTGACTCCTACACCGATTCTACGCAAAAACTTCATGTGAATGATCCTTGATGACTGATTTCGCATTTTCTTAGATTGGTCGGATTAATATTTTGCGAAGCCAGATGCTGTTTTTACAGGAATTGCCCAATCAATCATCGCACGTGCTCATTCTGGCATCTCGGGGCCAATGGAATCATTAAATTGTAAAAATGCGGGTCGAAGAAATCTCCGGGCGATGATTGCAGGAGGCAAACGAGTGATTTTTACGAAGATAAAACACAGCGCAGCCCCGAAAGATTGAGCCAGACACCCGATACGACTCAGATCAGCAGCGATTTAATCCCTGATTTACCTGCTTGGACATGATTTGGTTTTGGGGTGAGGAAAAAAATGCACGATAACCATATGAAAATAAACGTTTAAAAAGTTAATTTCACAAAAACCACTGAATATTGAAAAAAGGGGTTGCGGGTATTGTCCACTAACCGTAGAACCCCCCTCACCGGCGGCGCAGAGATGCACCAACGGGGCGCCAGACGGGCGGGACGGAGCGGAGACGCAACAGACCGAGACGAGGC
>JBDWVP010000047.1:0-6208 GCA_039983935.1 Roseobacter sp.
ACATCAGCAGTCTTCTCACCAGATTCCTGTTCCTTGATCATCGCTATGATCTGTTCGTCCGTAAATCGTGCCTTCATTTGTCCGTCCTTTTGTTGGGCGGACTCTACACAAATCTGGAGGAACTTAAGGGGCGCAGGTCACAATCTAAGATGAGGTGAAATGTGGTTCCATCGACCTGATTTACTCAACCAAGAAGCACAGATTATTGCCCGAACATGGTCGGCTTATGTCAGGCTGGGCCGTTTGTGAAACGGTGCAACCGCGTAGCGTTGAAAAGATGGACCAGAGCAAGGGAGCGGCCCATTGAAGCAAATGCATAGTCATAGTAAGGATGACATATAAACGAAATTTTTCAACGACCTAGGTTTCTGGAAATTGCGATGAAGACCGCTGGCCTTTTTCTTTTGGTAAGTGCTGCGTTGCACGTTGCCGGCAGCGTTCTGTTGGGAGTCAGCGGTGTTGGCTTGTTCCTGTTGTTTCCAGCCGTACTTTATGCTGCGTTCTGGTTTGGTCTGCGACGGGGCCTCACATGGGTCGCTTGGATCGCGCTTATCTGCATGGTGGGTGGAATAGCCGGTACAAGTGTCGAATTGCTGAAAGCGTCGCGCGTGCCGGACTGGATCCTCGGGGGTATTATTGCCGCAGACTTTGTAGCCGCCGCGTTCCTTGCCAGAGCATTATTTACCAACCAGAAAGAATGAACCGAAGCTTATTCGTTGTCTGAGTTAATGTCCTCTTGTGTGACGGTCGTGCGCGCTGCGATCCGGTTACCGCCAATAATATAATAAGAATGATCGTTGCTGCTGAGGTTGACCGAAATTTCGTGATCGCCCACGGGCAAAGACGGAATATGAAAGTGCGGTCCGTACAGTCGCGCTATTTTGACCCCGCCAACGTACAGATGGGCATGGCCGGTGTTGTCTTTGTTTGCGCCGTTCACCAGTTGAGGGGTGAAGGTGAAGTTATTTGTGCTTAGCGTCACGTTCCAACCGTTCATCGGATCTTGCTCAACCGTGATATCGACCTGTGGCGCGCCAACTGCCGAAACCTCAACACGACCATGTTGCATTTCGTGGGCCATCATATCAACCGCAGCGCTTTGCGCAGGAAGGTCGCGAAAAAGCGGGGCTATCAGAACGCCGATCAAAATCGACGCAATGCTGAGGTAGACCAGATACGGGAAACGCAGAGAAATTTTAGACATCACTTGGCACCCGAACTGTTTTAAGATTAGTGTTCTTTCGCCACTCGGGGACGAGCTTTCTGACCTTCCAACGCTGTCCTGCCCCCAAAAGAAGCAGAACAAGCGCAACGCCGATAATAGGCATATGACCCACAAATTCGATCAACGCAGCCTCATTGTTGCCTTCGACAATAAACAGCACATTGGACGCCAAAAGCACAACAGACAGCGCCAGCACCGTCAGTCGGGTCGTGGCTCCAAGAACCAGAAGAACCCCGAATATCACTTCGGTGAAACCGGCAGACAGCGCAAACAGACGGTCTGTGAAAAAATCAAACCCTAGGGCGGGCAAAAAGTTCCATGGGTTTTCAGCAAGAAAGCTCTCGGCCATGACGGCGCCAAACAGCTTTTCGGCAAGGCCGAGTGTTACCAGCGAAATACCGACAAGAATGCGCATGATCGCCACCGAGAACGGCTTGAATTGTTCGCGCAATTCAAGCGTGGGTAGATTGTTGATCAGCAAAAAGATCGCGATGCCGACCATACTGAGATATTCAAGCGCCGCGAGAACACCGAATTGAATGGTCAGACCGAGGTGCAGGATGATCAGTAATATCGCGGCGTGCCGCACGAAGCGATTGGCAATTAACAAGATTCCGATGATCGCCTGCAAGAAGATGAGCTTTGTGCCAAATGCTCCATAGGCGATCAGATGCGGGGCAACAATTGCACCCTCATAGGCTGTCAGCAACATCGACATACCGGTGAAAATGCGCAAAATTTCAATGAAGTCATGCCGCGTCTCACTGCCGACGATCCGCACGTTAGGCAGCTTTGTATCCAAGACGATGGATACCAGTACAACAATCACGGAAATCGCAATCCAGATCAAAACCTCTGGATCAGTGATGTTGTAGGCCACAAAATTCTCAACGACGACATTGGTGTCAACGAACCATCGAACATGCGCGACTGCCTCGGTGGCACTAAACGCAAGGATCGATGACAACAGAATGTTCAAAATGACGAAATTGGCGGGGCGCAACTGACAGTGCGATAACATTGAATTTCCCTCATACTTTTAGTACACTTGAGCTAGCATGATTATGCTCGCGATCCAGTTTTCGAGACCCGGTCAAGAATTGCCCAAGATCAAGAAAACGATAGAGTTCATGGCTCTGGCAGACGGGCCGTGCCCATATAAATTATCGTTTTAAACGGCAGCGGACCAAATTTAAAATCCAAGCGAGAATTCACGCCGCGTGGGCCCAAACCGGCTTGCGGTCCACACACCAGCCCGGCACTTGTCATTGCTGTGCGAAGCTCGTGTGGTTTGATGAACATTGCCGGATCATGTGTGCCCTTTGGCAACAGGCGCAAGATATCTTCGGCCACGGTAATGGTGGCAAGGCGCGCAATCGGGTTTCGGTTGATCGTGTCGTACAAGAACAGACCGCCGGGTTTGAGGACCCGCGCAACTTCGGCCAACACTTGGGTCAAATCGTCGACATGTTCCAGAACGTCCACGCACACAACAATATCAAAACGTGCATCCGGATACGGCATATGTTCGCCCACACCGACGTCATAAGATATATCTAGATCGTTCTGCGTGGCGTGGTGTTTTGCAGCCTCAATCGCGTTTTGCGCGGGATCAATCCCGGTCACATGCGCGCCTTTTCGGGCAATAGCCTCGGCCATAAAACCGCCCGCACAGCCGAGATCAAGCACCTCTTTGCCCCGCCAATCGGTGTGCTTATCGAACCAGGTCAGACGACCAGGGACCAAATTCTTTAGGGTTCGGACCCAGCGAATATCGTCTGACCACCAGTTGGCGGCGACATCATCATAGATTTGAAGGTTATTGCGCTTTGAGGTCATCGTTGCTGCTTTCCAAACAAACGGGGGAACATATAGGGCACCTTTTTCCGGTACACTGTGAAACGCTTATCGTAGCGCGTGGCAAAGCGGCGCTCCTTTAGCAGTGGGGCCAACAGGCAATAGGTTGTCAGACCGATTGCCAAAAACAATTGATCCGGCGTCCACACTGGCACTGTCCACGTGGTCAGCGCGAAGGCCGCATAGATGGGCTGGCGGATTACGCGAAACAGGCCATGGGTTGGCATATCGGGAAAAACCGGAGTGATATTTTGCATCAGCGACATCCACCCCAATGCGCCTGATTGGACCTCGGCACCGGCGTCGATGCTGGCCCAGACAAGCAGCAGCCATGACAGCGCATAAAGGGTGCATAGGACGACGAAACTGCCACCCGTTGCTTCCCACCAGATTGTGCCGCTTGGCGTCCAAAATGCGAAAAGCGCGAACAACTGAAGCGACGCAACAATCGCATATGTCGTCGTTGAAAGCGTTTTACCGTACCGCTTTGGTGCCAGCCGCGCCAACATGCCGCCGCCCTTGCGTGTCAACAGCAGGGAATGCACCACCGGAAATTGCGCGATGAGGGCTGCATTGGCCAAAACAGAATAAGGTTCTGGTACACGCCCGAGGCTCATGCTCATTCCAAAGTACATCGCGACGATCATTGACAGCACTGCAAGTGCGAACAGCCCATGACAAATGGCCCCATACAAAAGGGCTGTTGCAATGCGCGCACCACCGGGTGGTGGCCGCAAGGTGGCAAGTGCCAATTTGATAAATCGCGTCAGCGCTGGGGATGATCTGAGCATGCGCGAAAAGTGTCTTGATCCGAGCGCATTTCAAGTTTGGGCGTACATTATGCCGCAACAGGCCACAGTACACCGCAGGGCGATCAACCGAAAATAGAACCATTCAAGGCCTTCGTGCGTATTAAGTATATCTAACTAAACAACCCAAACGAGGAGCGTAAAATGTCCGACACTAAGAAAGATCATGCCGTCATCCACCGGTTCGACCGTCCATCCGAGACAATTGTCACGAAGAACACCGAACATGCGCCATGGCACGATGTTGATGGCCGTCATAACAACGACAAATCCCAGCACCGGCGCTATCATAGCCTGTTCGAAGACCTGATGAACTAAGGAGCTTTGCGGCCATGACCGAATTTGTCGGAACGCGCGCCGCTGGTCTAGCAGCGATGCAGGCGTTTGTGTCTGGCATGGGGCAACGATATGCACAGGGACGCAACTACGACAAGGGACGCGGCCATCATACGGACGTGTCAATGTTGTCGCCCTATCTGCGCCGCCGCCTGATCACCGAACGCGAGGTGGTGGCCGCCGCTATTGACGCGCACGGGCATGATGATGCATCCAAGTTCATCGAAGAAGTGATCTGGCGTGGCTATTATAAAGGCTGGCTTGAACGCCGCCCGCAAGTTTGGGATTCATACTTTGCGGGCCTTTGCGCGGATTTAGACTCTTTGAAACGCGACCGCCGTTTGCGTCGCGATATTGAACTCGCTCAAGCAGGGCAAATCGGCCTCGATTACTTTGATAGTTGGGCACAAGAACTGGTCGCCACCGGTTATCTGCACAACCATGCGCGGATGTGGTTTGCCTCTATCTGGATTTTCACGCTTGAGCTGCCGTGGCGTTTGGGTGCCGATTTCTTTTATCGCCATTTGCTTGATGGCGATGCCGCGGCAAATACGCTGAACTGGCGTTGGGCCGCAGGCTTGCACACGCGTGGCAAACCTTACCCAGCAACACACCAAAACATCACGACATTCACCAATGGTCGTTTTACCCCAGCAGACGGAGAATTGGCGACGGTAGTGAAAGGTCTTGAAGCCTCCGAACCCGATGGACTGCCGACGGTGCAACCCATGCGGGACATGCGGAGTGCCGAAGTGGGCGTGCCGACGGCCATTCTTATCACTGATGAAGATTGCTGCGTTGAGGATTTTGACCTGGCAAAACTGGATATTGCGGGCGTGGCCACTTTGTCATGCAGCGCGCTACGCTCACCCTTGCCGGTGTCCGACGCTGTCTCAGCCTTTGAGCACAGCGCATTGAAGGATGCAGCAGCGCGCCTCCGTCACACGACGGCTACGCTGGAAACAACCGATCCCGCAGGTCTTGCCGAATGGGCGAAGGCTCTCCAGGCGAAACAGATTTTGACGCCCTATGTGACGCAAGGCCCGCTGCGCGATTGGCTGAATGCCGCCATGCCATTCCTCGCTGCGCATGACGTAAGGCTGTGCGAACAAAGACGCGATTGGGACACTGCAATCTGGTCCCATGCCACAGCCGGTTTTTTCAAAGTTAGAAAACAAATTCCACGCATTCTGGAACAAACATTGGACATCGCACCACGATGACGGCGAGAACGGCAGACCGCCAAGCTGATCTTCTACGCCGCTACATGGTGCTCACAAAAGGCGTGATGCCGCAAATGGTCCGTAACCCTGCCATCAACGGGCCCGTTCAAAATAAACGTTTTTTTTCATCGCTTTGTTCTAGATAAAGCGTGTAGCGGGCCTTGGTTCGACCACCTCGCGCGCCTTACTTTGAAGTATCTTCAAAGGATCAGGCCACTCGCGCTGTAGAATTGTGTACGGCTATCAGTGCCGGTCATGTGAGCCTTAACGATCTCACCAATAAATCATTAGTTTGGCGAGGCAAGCGGGTACATTGTAGGGGCGACGCATGTTTTTGAAAACTTCTAGTGCACGTCATATCTGTGATGGTTTCCGTAAAGGGCTGCTGTGCCCGCAGCCCGATTGGTAGACCAGGACAACAAATGTAGCGTTCGTGAATGCCCGGTTTTTGGAGTGCCAATGGCTGCTTGCACCACGTCGGTTGCATTACACCCGGAGCGCTTGCCGCATGTCCAGACCCATGCAGCGCTAGCACAGACGGCATTTCCAAGGTACGATTTTTCGCAGTGCCGACCTTGAGGTGATGAAAGAATAGGAAGGGTTTAGGCGCACATGCAGCGAAGGTCTCCTCCGAGCTGATTGTGTTGAAAAACTCTTCCTTGATCGGGAGGCCATTCGCTGATTCAATTCCTTTGAGAATTGGGGGATTTGGCGATGATGGGACCAAGGCAGGAAGCGCAGGCAGCACTGTTTTATGA
>JBDWVP010000048.1:0-32450 GCA_039983935.1 Roseobacter sp.
CCTAAACATCTGAGATTGGCCTAACGGCCAATGCGCCTTGGAACGTGCTTGCTACTTGAGGGCATCACGCCCCAAGGCGCGCCAACAACCGGCCGACTTTTGCTCCGCCACAGTGGAAGGACATTACACCGCCGTTGACAGAAATTTACCTTAAACTCTGTCGTCTGCACATAGTATCGCGGCACTTAACCCAGCGACGATTTCAAAACCCCGTCGGGCACCATTCAGCAGACCATTCATATCTTGGGGATTTTTCCCATGCTGCTCCATTGTGTCGATCAGTAGACGCCATTTGGATTTGTCGACAGGCTGGCAGACAAAGAAAAGGGGCAACTCTGGGAGGGTCCGACGCAAATTGCGCCGGAACACATTTCGACCAAAGGATGCGCCATGCGCCACATACAGCATTCCTAAAAGTTCAGCAGAATCCGTGACCTTCAACTCAACTAATTCGACTTTTCGATACCCAAGATCACGCCGTATTGCATCGCATTCATTTTGCAGATCCAACTCAGCCCATTTATCCAACAGTTGACGATTTTGCTCAACGCTCAGATAAAAATCCGACAAAACAGTCAACGCCAGTCGATATTCATTTGGTGTAACGTTTGGCGACGTCAAACGCTCTAAAACAGGGTCATGATGTAACGCCTCGTGGAGGTTTTGTGTCTGTGCAGCTACGTAGTCACGAACACTCATGGACACGTCGCCAATTTCATCCAATTTAAACCCTCACATTGAATTTATTCGAGATCAAAGCGATCTCTCCCCAGAAGATCGGCACCTTCGCAACGATGTTTAATCCCGCCCTAAATCACATGCATCATTCCTGCTAGAGGCAACCAAATGATCCACATTTGCAAGAAGATCAGCAATGTTAAATGGTTTTTCCAGAGCAACATTTGCACCGACCTGTTCTGCAGTCGTCAGCACATGCAGCATTCCCGGTAACTTATGCGCCCCTGTTATCGCAATGATCGGCAGCGCGTTGGTTTTAGGGTTTTGCCGTACCCAACCTATTAATCTAATACCCCCATCTGGAATAGAGTGGCCCCTTTTTTTAACGATGATATCAGAGATCAACAGATCGTAGGTATTAAGCCATAGGTTTTCAATTGCGGCGGAAGCTGTAGTACAAACATCCACCACATGTTTGGATTTCTCGAGATCAGTTTTAAGCTGGAAACCGAAAACGACATCATCCTCCAGTATCAATACTTTCGCCAAAACGAACTCCTGCGGCCAACACAAGAAACGGGGTTATTCTTGCGCGAAGTACCCATGTATAACCTCCCTGTTTCCAGTTCACTACACCTCTGGAGATAATTCCTGTATCCCACTGGGGAATGTTCACCACAGGAGGTGCGATGCATGCATTATAATTCCTCTGAGCAAGATATCCAGAAGGCAATGGATGCCTGCGCCTCAGAACCAGTCCATATACCCGGCATCGTTCAACCATTTGGATGCTTGATTGGCGTGGATCGCACAAAGCAACGGGTGCTCTATGCCAGCGAAAATTGCTTTGAGATCTTGGGGTTGACTGCCTCTGCACTTTTGGAGACATCAATCGTACAGACCCTGGGGCATGAGATCGCACACGCCCTGAACAACGCCGCAGCGCGTGCAGATTTTGACCAAAAGCTAACGCCGGTTGGGCTATTTACACTCAACGGAAACGACATTGAAATTTCCGCCTTTGACTCCGACGGAATCTGCGTTTTGCAATTCGAACGGGAAAAAGACCCCGAATTAGATGGCGGTGATGCCTTGCGAACACTCGCCTTTTTGATGAAAGAGGTACAAGCTTGCCGCGATCATCAATCTTTGTTTGAAATGACGTCAAACCTGTTACGGTATTTTACTGGCTATGACCGTGTGACAGTTAATAAATTTGATCCTCAATACAACGGGGAAGTTGTCGCCGAAGCCAAACAACATTCTCTAGAAACTTTTGCCGGGCTACGATTCCCTCAGTGGGATATTCCCGTGCAAGCCCGCGAGATAATGGCAAAATTACCTCTGCGTTTTATCGAAGACGTACAGCAGGTGCCAATTTCGATCAGGGCAGCAAGCCCAACGTTACGACCCCTCGACATTACTCTCGCCAGTTGCCGCGGCGTTTCAAGTGTTCATATGGAATATCTAAAGAATATGGAGGTCAAAGCGACGATGACATTGTCCGTCGTGATCGACGGTATGCTCTGGGGGTTTATCTCTTTTCATCACCGGCAAACGCGTGTCCTTGCCCCCAAAAAACGAGAGATATTGATCGCCTTTGTTGGTCTGTTTTCGACAAAGCTTCAGGCACTTAACAAGCAAAGCCAGTATGATTTGGTGCGGAAAATAGACAAAATAAAGGATGACATCCTAAAAGAAATCGATAGCGATGAAATCATGGAAGAGGCAATGCCTCGCATAGGTCCTGTACTCAAAGAGGTTTTACAGGCGGATGGTGTCGCCTTGCTTGCCGGTTCGCAAGCCACAAACTATGGGCGTGTTCCCGAACAAGAAGTGCTCACTCAATTATTCAAAGAAACTCAGGCCCAAGTTGGGACATCAATTATCTCAAACAGTTTGGCTGCGAAATATCCACAATTCCTAGACTCCCTGAATGGCTGTGCGGGTGTCTTTGCTTCGGCCATCACGCCACAGCGAGCTCTTTGTATTTTCCGGAGTGAAGAAACCCAATCTGTTTCTTGGGCTGGGAACCCACAAAAGACGATCGAACATGTTTCAGGGGCGGCGCGCCTGGCACCCCGCGCGTCGTTCTCAAGTTACTTACAGGACATTGAAGGATGCTCGGCAGTTTGGAGCGATGAGGATATCTATTTCGCCGAGCGCATTTGGGTGCTGGTCAACAGTGCCGAACGTCGTGCACTCAAAAACACGCTCAATCGGCAACAAGCTCTCATGATCAAGGAATTGAATCACCGCGTGCGTAACATTCTCGCATTGGTAAAATCTGTTTCGCGCCAAACTCGACAGCGATACGATTCCGTTCGCGATTACTCTATTTCACTTGAGAACCGTATTCAGGCTTTGGCAGCAGCACATGATATCGCTTCTGAAAGTGCGTTGTTTTCCATAGATATACGGCACATTATTGAGATCTCTCTGGCCCCTTATCATGAACACAATATGATTTATGTGAGTGGTCCTAGCCGGCTTTTACGCGCAGACATCGCCCCGATTTTCTCCCTCGTGCTGCACGAACTCGCGACCAATGCGGCCAAATACGGAGCCTTGACCGTGAAGGAAGGCACCATCAGTGTTCAAATTGCGGACGAGGACGGAGGTGTCTGTGTAAAATGGAAGGAAGAGCATGGTCCAGTCGTTGTGCCGCCAAGCGATCAGGGCTTTGGATCGGTTTTGATCAACCAAGCAGTGCCACACGAACTGGGTGGCAAGGCAGATCTAAGATATCCGCCGACAGGCGTTGAGGCCGATTTTTTTCTGCCTGAGACAGTACTGGACACCGCGACCAGCGTTGTTACGCAATCGGTCCTTCAAGAAAAAAATGTTCAGAGTGAAACTCTCTCCACATCTTACGACTCAAAGCAGATTGATGGGGTTGTTTTGCTGCTAGAAGACAATTTCGTTATTGCCAATGATATGAAAAATCAGCTGGCCGATTCCGGCATTTGTAATGTCGAAGTGTTCAGCAATCTGGATGATGCCTTTGAGGCCGTAGACATGGCGCTGCCAGCATTTGCATTGCTTGACGTGCACCTGGGCTCTGGCAAATCCAGCGCCCCCTTGGCCCAGCACCTCCTTGAACAAAATATCCCATTCATCTTTGTCACAGGCTACGGCGATCAAGCACCGCTGGATGAGCAATTCCAATTTATTCCGTGCCTAACGAAACCTGCACAAACACACGATTTACAGGCTGCAATTGCAAAGGCGTTTGATCTTTAACTGAAACCCATTCTCTGATCTTAACCCGCTCCTGTCACCCTCCCACTCCCGGGCTCTTTGCTTAAAATTGCCTTTTCGATGGGTATCCTCGAGATCAGGCAAAGGAATGCAGCCCGGTATAAAGAATACGGTGTGCGAAAGAGCAAATCGGTTCACTCCAAGAGAAGCGCTATGTCTCTGATCATGATCTCCTTGCGATTGACTGTTAAAACCCCTTCTGATTGCAACCGATCCAATGACTGCGTTACCCATTGACGCGTGGCGCCAACGATGGATGCAATCTGATCATAAGTAATCGTACGCTCGATTATAACAAAGCCACCTTCATGACGGCCATATGTCTCTGCCAAGATCAAAAGAAGTTGGCGAAGACGCTCGGAAACAGTTCGTGTTCCCAACATTTGGATCAGAGCCGAATAACATTTTCCTTTGTTCACGAGGCCATTGATCACGGCAATTGCGACGTCAGGGACTTCGCGGACCAGACGCTGCAGGCTCATGCCCGACACAAAAAGCAGCTCGCAATCTTCTAACGCATCAGCGGACCAGACATGCCGTCCCGTTCCAAACACCTCTGGGCCACCCAAGAAATGCCCGACGCTCCAATAGGCCAATGTGATTTCCCGCCCAGACGGGCCCGCGTAAAACGTGCGGACACGCCCGGATTCGATGATCCAAACACCGGTGTGAGGATCGCCCTGGAAAAAAACTCCCTCGCCTTTTGACACTTTGCATCGGGTGCCTAGCAGACGGACCTTTTTCTGATCTTCGATGGACAATGACGTCAAAAATCCTGCGCCCTTGTTAATGTCCAGCAAGTACTCCGACAGGAAAATGGCACTGGGGCCATCTGCTTTTTCTACAAAGTCTTTAATCACATGTTCCTTTTTGGCAATTTGCCAGTTTCTGCGAACGGGATGCTCGCTTTTGAGAAAATGGCGCATTGAGTTCGCGCCTTGTCGACGACATCATTTGTTTTGCTCCGCGAATGCCTTACGGCTTTCGGCCCGGATGGTCTCCAAACAAAATTGCCGTGCTTCTAAATACTCCGGTGAAGACGCCATTTCAGCGGTTCGAGGGCGTTCGAGTTTGATCTTTACGTCTTCAATAATGCGGCCCGGGGCGGCACTCATTATCAATACTCGATCTGCCAAAAACACTGCTTCGTCGACGTCATGAGTGATAAACACAACTGTGGTTCCAAACTTGCGCCAAATATCGAGCAGACTTTCCTGCATCATCAATCGCGTTTGCGCATCAAGCGCCCCAAAGGGTTCATCCATCAGTAAAACGCTGGGATAATTGGCGAGTGCCCGCGCGATACCAACCCGCTGCTGCATGCCCCCTGACAATTCCGCAGGATACCTGTCACCGAATTTCTTCAAACCAACCAGCCCAAGGAAAGTATTCGCAATGGATCCTGCTTCGGTCCGTGACACGCCCGCCATTTTCGGGCCAAAGGCCACATTTTCATAGACAGTTTTCCACGGCAACAGCGAATATTGCTGAAAAACCATGCCTCTGTCCGGTCCCGGGCTTGTGACCTTTTCATCATCAACCAGCACGGACCCGGTTGTTGGCGGCGTGTAACCGGCAATCGCGTTCAGCAAGGTAGATTTCCCGCACCCAGATGGCCCGAGTATGCAAACAAATTCACCCGCCTGTATGTCAATTGACGTCGTCTCAACCGCACGATGCGCGGCTGCCCCTTTGCCGAAGGTGACCGAGACATCATTGATCTTGATCTGCCCTTTGCCGACGCTGCGTGCTGCCGTTTCCTCGGGCTTTTTGAATTTCAGGACATCAAGCATTATCCAACACTCCATTTCGTCGTGTGAGAGAGACACTAATTTGATTGTACATCATCGTGTCCTCTTTTGCCATTTCAGCATCGGTCGCGTGAGCAGCCGAATGCCGTAGGTTGAGGCTGTTCCGAGCCCGCCAATCACCAACATGCCAAGGACAATGTCAGGGGTGCGCACCATCGAGTAAGCGTCCCACGTGAAATATCCGATCCCATATTGACCGGAAATGATTTCCCCTGCGAGCAAGGAGAACCACGCCACGCCCATACCCACAGCCAAACCAGCAGAAATGGAAGGCAATGCAGCAGGAAACACCACATGCCTAAATTCTGCCAACCGAGATGCACCCAAGGAGCGCGTCGCCCGCAACAACACTTCGGGCGTTTGTTCAGCGCCGCTTATCGTATTCAGAACGATCGGGAAAAAGGCCCCCAGAAAGGTTATAAAAATGATGGAGGATTCCTCGGTCGGCCACATGAGGATCGCCAGTGGTATCCACGCCACGGCCGGTATTGGGCGCATGATTTCGATGTAAGGCACCAAAGCTGCGCGCGCGATCCGGTTTCGCGCCATCAAAAGCCCGATTGGTACACCGACCAGCACCGCCAGCACAAAACTAGAGAGCACCCGCCAAATAGATACAGCGATGTGCACATGGAATTCAGGGTCAAAAACATTGCCCGCCATTGCTTCAAACACCTCTCCGGGTGTCGGAATATTACGGAAGTTCAGATAGATATCCCAGCCTTGCGTACTGCCGATATGCCAGGTCACCAAGCCAACAAGGATGGACAAAAACATGATGCATCCTTGACCAACCCATCCGGGCAAGCTGCGCAAGGATTTTGTTTCCGAGGTATCAGGAGGCGGCGATGGAACAGAGGCGGACGGCGGATCCTCTTCGATCACGTCTGGGATTTTTGGTCGAGTTTGTTCTAGAGGCATGGCTACGCTCCGGGCATTTGGTCAAACAAGACATCGCGCCGAGGCGCGATGTCGATGTCATAAAGACGCAGGACACATTTACTGTGTAGCAGTTGCGTCCAAGATATCCTGGTATGTCACCAGCTCACCATATGCTTCGGCATCAGCCTTTTTAAGGAAGGCCGCAACTTCCCCATCGGTTTGAGCATAAAACGCGCTCGTTCCGAAGAGTTTGAGACCAGAGTTCGCATCATAAACATAGCTGGCCAGAGGCGCGAAACCTGTATCCCGAATGGACGCCAAACCGCTAAAGAACTCGGCCATCGTTTCATAGGAAGAAATCCCATCACGTGGATGCCAAATCTCGGCTGGTTTGCCAACATTCGCAACGGCGGTGTCTATAACGGAACTGACCATTCCCTCATAATCGTCACCTCGCTCGGCGACCGCTGCTTTGACGTAGCTGTCGTCAACCCATTTGTCGAAATCCAGCGCCGGAACATCCCGCTCACGCATCAACAACGCATGGCTTTCTGTCAGGCTCGTGACCCACTCTGGCTTAATGGAACTTTCAAACGTTGAAATGCCGCCATCGCTGAAATAAAGGTAGAGTACTTCTTTTTCGATGCCCGTCCATTCAGACACTTTGGTTGCCGCATTCAATGGATCTTCGGCGATCCAATCCTGAGCCTCAAGCGTCGCTTTTACATAGGCATCAATAATTTCAGGGTATTCTTCGGCAAATGATTTCAGAACGACAGTGCCGTGAAAAGTTGGGATGAGTGCTTCGGAACCGTCATAAATCTTACGTCCCGTGCCACGGAATTCCATCACTTCTGACCATGGCGTAAAGTCGACATGCGCATCGATCCGGCCGACTGCAATATTGTTCACGCCAACGGGTGGGCTTTGGTTGACCAAGGTTACATCCTCAGCCATTTTTTCCCTGTCAAGAACCGCCAAGAACATGCCCCAAGCCGCAGAACCAAACGGTGCCGACACAGATTTTCCACGCAAGTCATCAAGCGTAAAAACATCCGAGTCCACCGGCACGACAACACCGTTTCCTGTCCCTTTGAGGTTGTAGCCTGAGATTTGGATCAGCAAGGATTCATCATTTCCTTGATCCTGAAAAGTGGCTCCGTTCACGATCAACGGATAATCACCCATGACACCGAAGTGAAGTTTTCCAGCGATCATCTGGTTGGTAATGGGTGGTCCTGATGTGTAGTCGCGATAGACAATGTCGTAATCTACGTCAGAGTAACGACCCGTCGTCGGCAGATACTTTTCCAACAACTCTAATTTTTCCATGATGATCCCACCGGGGACTGTATTGGTTACAGTGCTCTGGTGGCCGATGCCAACCGTGATGGTTTCCGCTTGAGCGACATGCCCAACCGTCAAAAACGTCGCAGCACATAGGGCTGCCTTGAGGGACAAAGAATTCTGCATGGGAGGTACTCCTGTGTTGGTTTCTAAGCTTTGGTATTGCCCTTAGTATTCACGTTAACTTTTCAGTTCCGCAGCAAATTCATGGGGGTTTTGAAGCGAATTCTGCAAACGATCAACTTTTAGGCGGCTTTTACTCCTCAAGAGGCAAATTTACCCGCTCAGAAAACAAAAAAGCGGCTTTTTCAAGAGAATCATGTTCGGTTTTAATATTGCAAAAACAATGGCTTAGTAAGTTTTTCGTGAACGAGAAACACACCCAAGGAGCTACCTCCAAGAGTGTGCTTAAAATCAATTTTTACGCCCAAAAAAGCGTCGATCAGGCGTTGATTTTGCCTATTGCCCAGCGCACGTTCTTGCGAACATCCGGGTCGGGATCATCGACATATTTTTCCAGAAAGGGCAGCGTTTCAGCTACCGCCATTTCACCTAAAACCGCAGCGCATTCTTTGCGCAGATTTGGCACTGGGATGTCCATCATCGGCGCAATCTCCGATGCCGCTTCGATTGCGTTCAAACGCCCCAATGATCGAATAGCTTTGACACGGACCTGCCAATACTCATCGCCCAACGCGAACCGCAAGGCTGCAATGCATGGTTCACTGCCTGTCTTGGCCAGGGTTTCGGCTGCCGCTTCGCGGACCAACCATTCATCGTCGTTCAAGCCTTCCACCAACGTGGCCTCGGCATGTTCGGATTTCGAAAACCCCAGTGCCGCGAGAGCTGTGCGGCGCGCCTGTGTGTTTGTGTCTTTTGCGGCATCACGCAACGCTGGCAAAGATCCTTCATCCTGCAACCACCCGATGACGCCAATAGCTTCGATACGAACGTCAGGGTCCGGATGTTTCAGTGCCGCGATGGCTGGCCCCATCGCCTCGGTCCGGCGCAATTCCTTGATACCAGCAAGACAGGCTTTCAGCTTGACAGTATCGTTATCTCCTAAATGCGGAAGGATAGCATCGCCTGAGGCGGGATCTTTCAATTCCGTGAGGCTCACGGCAGCTGCTGCAATGACCGCGGGATCACTATCAGTTAAGGCAGACACCAAGGCGGCCGCTGTTTCCGGCCCATCAAAATCCGTCAAAGCAAGTGCGGCCTGTTTGCGCACACCCGCGTCTGCGTCAGCAATCGCACGTGCCAAATAGGGGATCGCAGCCGGATCAGCACTGTCAGCCAATTCGATAACCGCCATGATGCGAGCCCCCGGAGATGGATCATCTAACGCTTCGGCCAGTTCCGCAATTTCATCAAAATCTTCAAAGAGCGCGCTCATGTGACTCTCACTTCAACAAAAAGGGAAGATTGACCGTGACTGCCCCTGTCGGGCAGTCCGCTTCGCACGGCATGCAATACCAACACTCATCATATTTCATGTAGGCTGTTTGTGTGCCGTCATCAGTTGCGGCAATGCGCAACACATCCAACGGGCAAACATCAACGCAGACCGTGCATCCTTTGTCGGCAATGCACAAAGCCTTGTCTACGACGACTGGAACAATAGTAGAAGTTTGAGCCAAGGGCATGATTTTATTCCTTATTCCGCCGCAACCGTTTTGGTCACACGTTGGTTGTTATACGCGTCCTTTTCATCGTCTTCGATTTCAACGATGTAGTCTTGGACTTCTTGTTTTCGGTGTGCTGGCTTGCCATCCTCACCTTTGGTCAAAATTGTGTGGCAGAACCAATTTTCGTCATCGCGTTCATACTCGACACGGTTGTGATAAAGACCCCAGCGGCTCTCGGTACGGTAAAGCGACGCGGCAGCGGCCATATCAGCACAATCCATGATGGCGGATGCTTCTAGAGCACGCATCAATTCGTGGCTGTCCTGCACATACATTTCAGTTTCCATATCGTGGCGAACTTCTTCAAACCGCCGCTGTGCCAATTCCATCTTGGCAGTCACCTTGGGTGGTTGAAGATAATCGTTCACAAAGCGCCGCGTTTTGTATTCTATCTGGTTAGGAGGAATGCCATCATCCCGTTTAGTGGGGGCCAGTACGCGTGTGCGTTCGGTGTCGACTTCACCCATGTCAAACTCAGCAAAATCAACATCTTTTATGTAATCGACAGCATCCAGACCAGCAAAGGCTCCGTTGGTGAAAGCGCCAAGCATGTAATTATGCGGCACATTCGCCATATCACCGGCTGCATAAAGCCCATCAATCGTAGTGCGCGCGCGTTCATCTACAAACACACCACTGGCCGAGTGACCCGAGCAAAAGCCGACTTCCGATATGTGCATTTCGATCATATCAGTGCGATAATCTGTGCCACGACCTTTATGGAAATGACCGCGCGTAGGGCGTTCAACAATGTGCAACACACGTTCAATTTCAGCCACTGTTTCTTCGGCGAGGTGGTTTAATTTCAGGTAAACTGGACCCTTACCGCCCTGCAATTCATCATAAAATTCCTGCATCATTTGACCGGACCAGTAATCGCATTCAATGAACCGTTCACCCGAGGCGTTTGCTGTGTATCCGCCCATCGGCCCTGCGACATAAGCGCATGCAGGACCGTTATAATCCTTGATCAACGGGTTGATCTGAAAACACTCTAAATTCGCAAGCCCAGCGCCTGCGTGATAGGCCATTGAATACCCTTCACCGCTGTTAGACGCGTTTTCATAGGTGCCGTAGAGATACCCAGAGGACGGCAGCCCCAAACGACCAGCTGCCCCCAGCGACATGACAACCGCCTTTGCACGCACAACCAAAAACTCGGCCGTTCGTGTATTTACGCAAATTGCGCCGGCAATCCGACCTTCACCGGTTAACAGTCGGGTCGCCATATAGCGGTTGACGATGTTGATCCGCGCCTTGCGCAGTTGGCGATAGAGCGCTTTCTTGACGGTATCACCATTGGGCATCGGCAGAACATAGGTTCCAATATGGTGCACTTTTTTGACGTCGTATTCGCCGTTCTGATCTTTTTGGAAACGGATCCCAAACTGGTCCAATTCCTCGATAATACCATAACATTCTTCTGCGTAGCGATAGACTGCCTTTTGATCGACAATCCCGTCATTCGCGATGGTGATCTCTTTGGTATATTGTTCCGGCGTCGCGTAACCTGGAATGACTGAGTTGTTCAGCCCGTCCATCCCCATTGAGATGGCCCCAGAACGTTTTACATTCGCCTTATCGAGCAAAATCACATTTGCATCTGGATTCTTCCGTTTGGCTTTGAGAGCAGCCATTGGCCCCGCCGTGCCACCACCAATGATTAGAATGTCGCAGTCGATTTGCGTCGTTCCATCTAAAATTTCGTCCATGTCAGGCTCCTGCCGAGTAAGGTTGATGCCAGCGTGCGTCTGTGCAGCAAAGTTAATTTCAGTCTGCGCCGTGCTGCGGCGCGGCAAATGTCAATTAGTTTCCATGCTGCTCGGAAAGTTCACGAAGATAGACAAATGGGTAGACGGCGCGGTCGTGGCCGTCTGAAAAATGGACATTTACGCCCGCAGCACCCACCTGCACGAGGCCCGTAATCGTTAAATCCTGAGCGACCGTTATCTCCCCGTGATCCAGCCGTGCTCGCTGGGAATAGGCATCTCGCGCCTGCTTGCGCAGCATCGTGGCGGGTAATTCGCTTGTTGCACCACCTTCCCATTCAACAATTAAATTGCGGCTGTCTGGTGTGGCTGAAAGTCGGTCAATCATAAGCATCCTCAGTATTTCCACTACAATGCCGCATCGCAGAATCGCCCAATAGCAATTTGTTTACGGACAGAGATTCTGCGCTGCGGCAAAATAGTGAAAATTAGGAAAGAGAGTGCGCCATGACATTCGTCGTCACTGACAACTGTATTGCTTGTAAATATACCGATTGTGTTTCGGTTTGCCCCGTCGATTGCTTTTACGAGGGGGAAAACATGTTGGTCATTGACCCTGAAGAATGCATTGATTGCGGCGTTTGTGAACCGGAATGCCCCGCCGACGCGATCAGGGCTGATTCGGAAGATGGGATGGAACCTTGGGTCGCGTTTAACGAGAAATACTCGAAAATCTGGCCCGTGATTACCGAAGCAAAGGAACCGCTGCCGTCTGCTGATGCGTTGGACGGGCAGTCAGATAAACTTGAAACCCATTTCTCTGAAAAACCCGCCGTCCAAGCGGCGTAAAGGACACTTTCAATGAACGTACAAACCCCTCCTGCGGCGAAAATCATGCCAGACGCACAGACTGTAACCTCTGTCCATCACTGGACTGATACGTTATTTTCATTTCGCGTTGCGCGCCCTAAATCTCTCCGGTTTCGATCCGGTGAATTTGTAATGATTGGTTTGCTCAAAGATGACGGTAAGCCTCTCTTGCGGGCATATTCGATCGCATCCCCCAGCTGGGACGATGAATTGGAATTTTATTCCATTAAAGTTCCCGATGGCCCACTCACCTCGCGCTTGCAGAAGATTGAACCCGGTGATGAAATTATTCTGCGCCCAAAGCCCGTTGGGACCTTGGTTCTGGATGCGTTGTTACCGGCCAAACGTCTGTGGATGATTTGCACCGGAACGGGTGTGGCACCTTTTGCCTCTTTGTTACGAGATCCTGAGACATGGGAAAACTATGAGGAAGTTATCCTCGCGCATACGTGTCGTACACGGGCCGAACATGCTTACGCGCGGGCCATCGTTGACACCTTGCCCGAAGATCCACTCATTGGCGAGCTTGTTGGGAGCAAATTGAAATACTACCCGACGACAACCCGTGAAAGCTCCGACATCGAGGGCCGCATCAGTGACCATATCCGGGACGGCCGCGTTTTTGACTCTCTGGACCTGCCCGCCTGGCAGAACGACACCGACCGCGTGATGATTTGTGGCAATCTCGCGCTCAACAAAGACATTATGGGACTGTGCGAAACGCATGGGCTGCAAGAAGGTGCAAACTCGGATCCCAAACACTTCGTTGTCGAAAAAGCGTTCATTGACTGAAACTCGCATTTGGACCAGCTTGAAATCTTGATTTCATCAAAGAGATACCTTTTGGCCGCTATCCTCGCGGCCAAAAGGTGGGGCAAAAGGCAAAATCTGGGATCAGGTCAAGCCTCAGACAATACCGCTTCAAAGGCTCTGGCCTGTTCCATCAGAATATTATCTGCACCGCCAAGGCCTACAAAACACAAGCTCGACGGAAGAGTGTCAGCCCGTGAGACACCCGGCACTGCAATCGCAGACATACCAAGCGGGTTAGCAAAATAGGTGTAAGTCCCCATGATAGAGTTTCGAGTCATCGGATCAGCCTGCATTTCAGCGACTGTAAACAACCGCGGGATTGTGGGCAGAATGAGTGCATCAAATCCTTCTAGAACCTGCAAACACTGCATTTTTAGGTCGGCCAATTTATACAAGGTCGTAAATGCGTCCCGTGCAGAATAGCGCAGCCCGGAGTTGATCGCCTCAGCCACTGGTGCCAAAACAGCTTGGGGCGTAGCAGCGATGAAATCGCCATAATCAACCAAACGTTCCGCGACTAATGCCGAGCCAAAGACGAGATCACCTGCTTGAGAGAACGGCGCGAAATCAATTTCTGTCAGCCTCGCGCCAGAAGCTATAAGATGGTCTAGATTTTCTTGATGGGCAACTTTCGCCGCCTCATCTCCAAAATGATCAAGCCGCGATGGAATTGCATAGTTTTGGCCAGTTTGGCTGGGAACGTCTTGCAGAGGTCCCTTAAACGCATAGGGATCGAGCACGTCAGCCCCGCCAACAACATCAAAAACGGCCTGCGCGTCAGCAACGGAATTAGTGAAAATCGGGATAACGTCAAAACTTCGGTTGCAATAAACCATCCCCCTACCGGAAATGAGGCCCGGCGTGGGTTTAAACCCGACGATCCCGTTGGCCGCCGCTGGCACGCGGCCGGAACCGCCGGTATCACTGCCAAATGAAAAATCACAAATCCCCTTGGCAACGGCCACACCTGAGCCTGAAGAAGATCCCCCCGGAATAACCGAAGGGTCTATCGCGTTGCGACAGATTGGATCGGGTGACCTCGTACCATTTAGCCCAGTAGCAAATTGGTCCATGGTATTTTTACCAATCAAAATTGCCCCGGCATCCATAGCTTTCTGAACAGCGGGTGCCGTTTCTGTCGCCACAGTACCATAACCGGGGCAGTTCCCAGTCGAACAATAACCGGTCAGATCGATGTTATCTTTGATGCAAAATGTTAGGCCGGCAAGTGGCAGCGCGCGGCCAGCGTCCAATCCCGTCTGTATCTGCGCAACTTGCGTTTCAATTTCTGCGATCGTACAGACACTCACGAAACAGTCCGGATGCGCGACCGCATCGTCGCGCGCTGCCAGTGCGATTTCGAAGATGCTCAAACCCGAACTACGACGTGCGCGGTTCAATGCGAATGGAGAGAGGTTCATTCGTTTTGCCTTTCAAATGCTTTCAAACTTTCGGCGCGTATAACTTCCAGACATGCCGCTCGCAGAGCCACAAATTCAGCAGACGCAACGGTGTCGGGTCCACGTGGGCGCACCAGAGGCACTTTGACCTCCTTGATTATCTCCCCCGGTCCGGCACTCATGATCAGCACGCGATCGGCGAGGAAGACTGCTTCGTCAACGTCATGCGTGACGAACAAAACTGTTGTTCCAAACTCTCGCCAAATACTGACGAGGTTTTCCTGCATCATCGCTCTGGTCTGGCTATCCAATGCTCCAAAGGGTTCGTCCATCAGCAAAACACTCGGATAATTAGCAAGTGCTCGGGCAATACCGACCCGTTGTTGCATACCGCCAGACAATTCTTTTGGGTAACTGTCCGCGTATTTGCTCAGACCAATCATTTCAAGAAACGCGCCCGCTTCGCGTAAAGTCGACCCAGTCCCACGCCCCGATACACGCGGACCAAATGCAATATTCTCCAACACCGTTTTCCATGGGAAGAGCGAGTGTTGTTGGAACACCATCCCACGGTCGGGACCGGGTTGTTCGATGGTTTCACCGTCAATACGCACACTACCAGTGGTTGGGGGAATAAATCCCGCGACCGCATTTAAGAGCGTCGATTTTCCAGATCCGGAGGGCCCAAGCAGGCAAACGAACTCACCCGGCATGATTTCTGTGCTGGTATTCGTAACCGCAACCGTGTTCGAATTACGGCCTGAAAATACGATGGACACGTCGTCAATCACGACGTGTCCTCGTGTAGGCGTGTTCTGGTTCACGTGCGATCTATTCTTATTGCTCATCACGCAATCCTTCATGCCCAGCGCTTATTCAGCTACAACTGCTTCCAGAAAGGACGGCGTTAAGAACGCTTCATAATCCTCGCGGGTCAATTGTTTTGGCAACCGGTCCTGCGCAACCAGGAATTCAGACGTTGCCACGAGAGTGTCGGCAAATTGTCCGATGTCGCCGGTTGATCCGATAAACCCGGCCGTCAATTGTTCATCACAAGAGACCATGCCGGTACCACCCATCATCCGTGTTGCATCTGCGAGAGGAAGCTCCAGTTCTTCTGCGATGATCTTAGCCGTTTCCGCAGGGTTGTTTATCCAATAATCAATGCCTTCGCATTCAGCCTTGAGAAACGCTTGGACAAGATCAGGGTATTTTTCGGCAAATTCATTCATAACCACGCCAACATCCCACGTTGGGTAACCGCGGCTTGCCATAATGCCACTGGTCATAAAAATGTTGCCGCCATCCTGGATCGCTTTATCCAGATTTGGCTCCCAGAACCACGCCGCATCGATGTCTCCTCGTGACCAAGCAACGGCGATATCATTTGGACGTAGATCGAGAATTTTCATTGAGGCAGGATCAATTCCTTCATCTGCCAGCGCCTGAAGCAACAGGTAGTGCGTCGTTGATCCAAAGGGCGCAGCAAGCGTTTTGCCTTCGAGGTCTTTAAATGACTTAATGCCCGCATCCGTGCGCACCGCCATCGCCTCGACATAATCAAGCATATTCAAGACCATGATGCCTTGAATAGGTAATCCCCGCGTAACGCCGATGGCCGTCGGAGGGTTACCTAACCCGCCAAAATCAACCTGTTCCGCAGCGATGGCGCGTAACATGTCACCGCCGCCGCCAACTTTGATGTATTCGATTTCAATGCCCGGCATGTATTTTTGCACAAGACCAAGGCTTTTTGTAACGAGTTGTGCGTTCACCAGGTTCAGGTATCCGACAGTTACTTTTTCCGGCTTTTCTTCAGCGGCAACCGACGTGGCGAGGCTGGCTGATAAAAGGGTCGACATCAGCAGTGTTCGAAGCTTCATTGGCATTCTCCATGTTGTTTTTTTGGTGATGGTTTCTTTTTTGGTTTTACCTTGTCCAAGGCATCAGCAGCCGGCCCAAATAGCGCATGCTAAGGTCCAGTGCGATTCCGGTGAGACCCAGCACGATGAGCCCCATGATCACGACATCCGAGAGCAGGAATTTCGCAGCGTCCCAAATCATCCAGCCGATCCCCGCCGTGGCCGCAACAATTTCAGCGGCGACAAGCACCGTGTAAGTGAACCCAAGCGAAATCCGCATTCCGGCAAGGATCATTGGGCCTGCTGCGGGCAGGTAAATTTCGCGCAGTATTGTCCAGCGGTTGGCCCCCAACGCTTTGGCAGCACGCACATAAACCGGATCGATACTATGCACCGCCTGAACGGTCGTAATGATAATCCCAGGAAGGGCTGCGAGGAATAGCAAGGCCAATTTGCTTTCCTCTCCAATACCCAGCCACATTACCAGCAATGTATAAAGACCAAGAGGTGGCAGAGGTCGGTAAAACTCGATGAACGGGTTTAGGATTGATGCGGCGTCCCGCGATGCGCCCATCAGTATTCCCATCGGAATCCCGATGATGCAGGCGATCGCAAAGGCCACGAGAATACGCCACAAGCTGACACCAACATGTTCAAGCAGCGTCGACCCCTGATACCCTTTGAACGCAGCTTTGATAAATGCATCCCAAATTGCCTGAGGGCCCGGGAGGAACAGTTCGTTCGCCAGCCCCGTAGAGGTGACAACCACCCAAGCCAGCAACATAAACGCCACCGAGGCCGTAGACAGCAAATATGAACGTCGATTTTGTCGAAACGTCCGCATCATTCAGATGTTACCTTGAGGATGTCCATGATGGTCAGGGCATAGACCTGTGCTGCCGCAACGCTTTTAGTGATTGAAATCCATTCATTGTCTGCAGCCCAGCCGTCTTCTCCCGGGCCAAAGGTCACTGCATTCATTCCAAATTCACGCAAGCGGATTGTGTCGTTAAAGGCGTTTTTACGATTGGGCTCCGGTGTCTGACCCAACAGGCGTTCAGAAGAGCGCACCAGCGACACACAGGGTTCTTCATTCATCGGGACAGGAGGCGTTGCATCAACAAACAGCGATCCCGGCACCTGATTAACAGTTGCGCTGATCCGGTTGGATCCTTCCGTGACAGAACGCGCGACATCGCTGATATCGGCAAGTACAGTTTCCATCGTCATTCCCGGCACAATGCCAACAACTGCTACCGTGATTATGCATGTGTCAGGCGAGAATTGCATCTCTCCGGGTAAACCACCGCGAATACGGACAATCGTGACGCAAGGTGGCGTATGGCCTGGAAACGGGTCCGCTTCATGGGTGAATTCCATCGACTCCAGTAACGGAATTAAGGTGGCTGCCTCGTTTATTGGATTTACGATCACATCAGGGCGCCATATATGTCCTTTTTCGCCAGAAATCGCGATGTCGACCAGACAATGCCCAGAATTTGCGACCGATAGATTGATCCCCCAATTCGGCAAATTACCTTTGGAATCCGGGTTAACAGGACCACCCCAAGCTGTCGGTTCTGCGGTTATCGAGTAGTCCGCGCGAATACCTAACTCCTGAGTCAAATAGATAGACCCATGCGTACCGTCGCGCTCTTCATCAACGCAAAAGCAATACATTAAGTCACCCTCAAAGGTAACACCTTCTTCGATCAGCGCTTGTGCGGCCAACAAACAGGACGCCATATTTCCACGTGTGTCCGACGTCCCACGGGCATAAAGTAAATCACCATGACGTTTCGCTTCGTAGGGTCTACCGTCCGTCATGTTCCACTTTTCGGGCTCAACAACAGGATACGTGTCCAGATGATCGTTCATCATCAACGACGGTCCGTCGCCAGACCCTTTCAATGTCGCAACAACATTTGGGCGCCCTGGCACATTGGCATAGGTTTCGACTTGCATGCCAAGTGCCTCGAGCTTGCCTGCCGTCAGCATTGCGATAGCTTCCTCTTCACCCCCGGGCATGTCCGGGTCTAAAGGATTGCCAGAACGTGGTTGACCCGTGCGGATCAATTCAGCTGCGAGTTTCAACCACCGTTCTTCGCTGATCCGGTTAAGAACCCGCGTTTCTAATGGTGACAGTTCAGTCTCAGGCATTCGTGCATTCCCCGTAATAAGTAAAAGAAAGTTAACAGTAGGAACTGCTTCGATCTGCTGCTAAAAAAGCCGCAAGCCTACACGAGAAATGCAACACACATGCGTAACTTACTGATTTACAAATATATAGTCGCGACAGCACGTGCAGGATCAGTCCGGCAAGCTGCCGAGATTCTTGCGATTACGCCTTCCTCTCTAAATCGGCGCATCCAATCTTTGGAACAAGAGCTTGGAACTCCGCTCTTTGAACGCCACGCAAAAGGGGTCCGACTTAATCCGGCAGGGGAACAAGCTGTGCATGCGTTTCGGCGTCATTTGGCCGACATCGAAGCCTTGAAAGCGCGGATTGAAGATCTGAAAGGAGCACGCCGCGGCACTGTTTCGATCGTCTGTTCGCAATCCCTCCTGCCGGGCTTTCTGCCAAGTCAAATTCAAAGCTATCGGTCCCAGTTTCCCGGTGTCGAGTTTCGGGTTCACATGGCCGACGGCGAAGCCGCCGAACGCGCATTAATCACCTATGAAGCGGACCTAGCCATCGTTTTCTCGCCGCTTGCGACAGAGAATTTTGAAACCATCGCAACAACGCGACAACCGGTTTTGGCAATTATGTCCGCCGCTCATAAGTTGGCCGAAAAACCACGCCTAAGATTAAGCGACTGTTTGAATTACCCGCTGGCCCTGCCCAAAAGCCCATATGCGGTGCGTAATCTATTGGATCTCGAAGCCAAACGTCTCAGTACTTCTCTGCGGCCGGTCGTAGAAACGGAAAGCTATATTTTCTTGCGCAATTACGTCGCCAGCAGTGATGCAATCGGATTTGAGATCGAAGTCGGCCTACCTCAGGGCATTCTGGACGGCACGGTGGTTAGACCCATCGATCTACGAGTGAGTGACGGAGGTCTTTTGCATTTAGCACAACTTCGAGGGCGCGCGTTGCCTGTGGGGGCTGCGAAATTCGCAGAACAAGTGGCAACAAAATTCGATAGTTTCTCCTGAACTTTCACTGCTGAAAGAAAAGATAGCTTTGCGGGCAAGGGGTTAACACAAAACCCCTCAATAACCGCAAAACACAGTCAATTTGAAGGATTTCCTTAGAAAGCTCTTAACACCTGCATTTTATATCTCTGGCCTTCATGGGTTGTTTGGGGAAAATCAGGTGAAAATTCTTCGTCGTATTGGTATCGGCAGTCGGTTAGCTGCTTTGGTTCTTGTGTCTGTCGCAGGCTTGTTTGTGATGCAAACGATTGCCCAAAAAATGTCTGAAAATTCGAATTTGACGATTAAAGAACTGGAATTATCAAATTTGACAGAAGTCGCCGTGAACGTGGTGCAATCTTTCTATGACCGCGAACTATCCGGAGAGATGACCAGAGAAGAAGCCAAGACGGCTGCGGCCTTGCAGCTCTCCAAGATGAAATATGACAGCAATTCCAACCATTACATCGTCCTCGATATGGATTATAACATGGTGACAAATGGCTTCCGCCCGGAATTGAACGGGCGCAACTACGCCGATTATACCGATCCAAACGGCTTTCATGTGCATCGCGAAATTGTTGACAGCGTCCGCGACGGCACGCCTGGAACCATTCGCTATGTGGGATTGTTACCGCCCAAAGCGTCAGATGGCCCTGACGCAGAAGATAGATTGGGCGACAAAATGTCTGTCTTCTTTCCTTTCGAACCCTGGGGTTGGGCCGTGGGAACAGGCGCTTACTTTTTAAACATCGAAGCAGAACAGGCAGTTTTCACCAAAAACCTCTACACTGCGCTGGTCGGCCTATCTATCGTGCTCATAATTATTGCGACAGTTATTGCCATTAGCGTAACGCGCCCCCTCAGCAAATTGACCAACAGAATGACCCAGTTGTCAGAAGGCGACACCGAAAGCTCTGTTCCCTACAAAGCCGAAAAGAACTCCTTTGGTGAGATTTCAAGAGCCCTAGAGGTTTTCCGGACCGGGCAGATTGATCGCACACAGATGTTGGAAAATGAAAAAACTCGCGAGAGAGAAGCAATCGATCGTGAGAGAAAAGAAGTCGAACAACAGCACAAACGCGATGCCGAAAAACTCGCCGTAGAACAACAGGCAAGAGAAGAAAAAGCTCGCGTTCAAGCGAAAACTCAAGCGGATCGTGAAGCTGCCCAACAAGCAGAGATGATAGAACGTGAAGCTCGCTCCAAGGAACAAAGCCAAGTCGTTTTAGAGCTTGGAAGAGGATTGCAAAGACTTGTTGATGGAAATTTGAGCGAAGGTATTTCTGAGCCATTTCCACCAGAGTACGAAAAACTGCGAAACGATTTCAATTTGGCAATTTCTTCACTTGGTGAAGCAATCGGTACAGTCACCGGGAATGCCAACGCCATAAGAGAGGAAGCGGTGGAGATTTCATCATCGGCCGACAACCTATCACGCCGAACCGAAAAACAGGCCGCTAGCTTAGAAGAAACAGCAGCGGCACTTGATGAGTTGACCAGCTCAGTTCGATCCGCCGCACAAGGCGCCAACGAAGCATCGGCGATCTCCGATGAAACTAAAGAACAAGCTGAAAGAGGTGGAGCGGTTGCACTTAAGGCTATAGAGGCCATGGAAAGCATCAGAGTTTCATCTGAAGCAATGTCGAAGATCATCAGAGTAATCGAAGATATTTCGTTCCAAACAAATCTACTATCCCTGAACGCAGGAATCGAAGCGGCGCGTGCCGGAAGTGCCGGCAGAGGCTTTGCCGTCGTTGCCACAGAAGTTCGAGCTTTGGCTCAACGCTCGGCTGAAGCCGCACATGAAATTAACACCTTGATCACTACGTCAGGAGAGAAGGTGAAATTAGGCTTCGATCTCGTGGGAGAAACTGGGTCTGCTTTGGATTTGATCTTGAAATCAGCCTCCGAAATTTCGGATAGCGTCGGATCCATCGCGACTTCTGCACAAGAACAAGCCCAAGGCATCCAAGAAATCAATACTGCAATCAACGATTTGGATCATGTAACGCAACAGAACGCTGCAATGTTCGAAGAGACCACGGCCGCGAGCTTTTCACTGACACAGCAAACAGATACATTAGTATCAACAGTCAGAAAGTTCAACTTGGGCGAGAACGTTCCCGCGCAACAGACAAAAGCTAAACAAAGCCCTCCAGTGGCGCAAGAAACTGGTTGGGAGTCTGAGAAACCTGCGCCCGAAGCTCAAACTGTGTCGAAACAAACAGCCGACGACTTTAAAGCAGCTGCAAACGGGTGGGAAGATTTTTAAAATCAGATGGATGTCACTCGCCCTTAACTATCGCCGGCGGTGAGTGACAGTCCAAACCCCTTAAGCCTGACGGAATCTCGGTGGCATCTCGCGACATGATAAAATAAGCGGACAGTCGAAATAGAAGCCTTAAAGCCCGATCACGGCTCCTTCTCCGCAAGTCGACTGCGAAATTCAAATCGCCTTAAGGGAACAATTCAAGTTTTCCGCTCATGCGGCATCGCAACCTTGTCTCAGCAACGACTTTTTGGTTTCTCTGTCGAAAATATGTTCCGAATTCTTACGGATTTGAAAGGTAACACGATCACCTTCGTCAGGGCGATGGCGCGATGCAACCAACGCATTAAGCTGCACATCGCCTATATTGAAGCTAACCAACGCTTGGTCACCGTGATACTCGATCAAGTCACAATGGCCAGCCAACGTCTCGTTGTCTAATTCCGCAACGCCAAAATCGCTAGGTCTAACACCAAGAATGACTTCTTGACCGTTCTGCACATCGAACCTGTCGCCATCAAATTCAAGCTTCAAACCCTCACCCTCCAGCCACCACTGACTATCGATGTGTTTTATTTGTAAATTCATGAAATTCATCGCGGGCGTTCCGATGAAACCGGCAACAAACAAAGATACCGGTCGCTCGTAGATTTCCTCAGGAGTGCCGATCTGCTCGATACGCCCATCTTTCATCAATACAATACGGTCCGCTAAGGTCATCGCCTCCATCTGATCATGCGTGACATAAACAGTGGTCGTGCGAAGTTTCTTGTGAAGGCGTGCAATCTCTTCGCGCATCGTCGCGCGGAGCTTTGCGTCTAGATTTGACAACGGTTCATCAAAAAGGAAGACGTCCGGTGTTTTTATCATCGCACGAGCGATGGCAACGCGCTGTTGCTGACCGCCGGACAACTCTGTTGGTTTTCTCTCCAAATAGGGCTCTAATCCTAAAACAGAAGTAACCTCCTTTGTGCGTTCCTTGATTTCGACCTCCGGCACTTTGATACGGCGCAGACCAAAAGCAATGTTGTCCCGGATCGACATGTGCGGATAGAGGGCATAATTTTGAAATACCATTGCGATGCCACGATCCCGCGGTTCCAAGTCATTTACGACCTTCCCACCAATCTTTAGTTCTCCAGCAGATATCGGCTCGAGGCCCGCCATCATTCGAAGCATTGTGGATTTTCCACAGCCAGAAGGCCCCAGGAACACCACAAACTCATGATTGACGACACGCAAGTTAAAGTCGGGAATAACCTCTATCGCGCCGTAACTTTTGGACATGTTTTGACAAAGGATTTCGGCCATAATCTAGTCCCCAGATCCAGCAACTTTAATTTGTAGTTTGATATCTGTAGGCAATCCTTTGGCCGCACGCTCAAATGCCGTTATGCTTTCATCAAAGGCAAACGTATCTGAAATCAAAGGCTTCAAATTAACTTTGCCAGAAGCAATAAGCTCCAAAGCTCTGTCAAAAACATTTGCATAGCGAAAGACCGTTTCGATGCGAATTTCTCTTGCAATCGCAGCATTCACGTCAAAGAGTATCTCACTTGGTGGCATCCCCACGAGAACAAGACAGCCACCCGGGCATACCGCTCGCACCGCATCATTTAGTACAGCAGGAGCACCACTTGCTTCAAACACCACGTCCGCTCCCCACCCCCCAGTGTGCTCGTCAATCGCAGATTGTAATGTGTTGTTCGCCACATTAACCGGCAAAATCCCATCATATTGCCCAGCAATTGCAAGCTTTTCCGAACTAACATCAGTGATGAGGACCTTGCTGCATCCGCCAGCTAAAGCCGCCAAGGCAATCATGATCCCAATGGTGCCACTTCCTGTGACGACGGCGACATCCCCCGGTGTAAGCTTGGCACGCGTCGCAGCTTGCATGCCAATGGCAAACGGCTCCACCATCGCACCTTCAGCATAGCTTACGACATCCGGTAGCTTGTATGTAAACGCAGCCGGGTGCACCACCTTGCTGGTCAAGATGCCATGATCGGGCGGTGTCGCCCAAAAAGTCACAGCAGGGTCAACATTGTAGATCCCCATTTTTGAAGCACGTGATGTCTGATCAGGCACTCCTGGTTCCATACAAACACGGTCGCCAACTTTGAAATTGGTCACAGCGCTTCCAACTTCAATCACTTCACCGGCCCCTTCGTGACCTAGCACCATTGGCTCCTTGACGACGAAATCCCCAATCCGCCCATGAGAATAATAGTGGACGTCACTGCCGCAAATACCAACTGTGTCTATTGCGATTTTAACATCATTTGCACCGACAACTTCTGGCAACTCGATTTCTCGGATTGAAAGTTCGCCAATGCGCTCCAGGACAAGTGCTTTCATTATTTCTCTTTCTATCGTGGGTTTTGGGCAATTGCGCGATTTAGGAAACTGCTTAGAAGACCAAGCAAAAGAAGCGGGGGAATGCTTAACAGCACAACAGCGGCATTTAGGATTCCCCAAGGCACATTCAGACCCTGTTGTGACATTTCCGATGCCACAATCGGTAGCGTTTTCGCATCACTGGTCGTGAGCATCAAAGCGAGCATGAACTCATTCCAGACCAACACGAAGCTGAATGCGAGTGCACCTAAAAGCGACTTCAATGCAACCGGAAGCGCGACCTTGGCAAAAACCGCATAAGGACCGTATCCATCAACACGGGCCGCTTCTTCAATTTCCTTTGGGACCTGCTGAAAGCCAGGGATCGACAGCCATATCGTAATCGAGGTTGTGATCAAGGAATAGGTTACAATCATCGAAAAACGGGTGTCATACATCCCCAAGTTCAACCAGATTACCATGAATGGGATGGCGACAGCCACGGGCGGTAAGAAGCGCAGAGACAGTACGAAGAACTGGATTTCCTTAGTAATCTTGTTCGGGTAACGCGCGATTGCATATGCTGCAGGTAATCCGAGCACCAATCCCAGCCCCACAGCCGACAAACAAATGATCAGTGAGTTGAGGAGAGCCCCGAAAACGCTTCTCCGAGACAAAACATAGGAGACGTTTTCGAAAGTAGGTTCAAAGAAGAACTGAGGAACAGGTGTCAGCAGGTCTGCATTGACTTTGAACGCATTCAGGAGAGTCCAAAGGAGAGGGATCAAGACGCACCCCGCGCAAAATACCAGAATAGCTTTCCCAAGCATGCGGGCGATCATCGGTTTACTCGCTTCCAAATGACAGTGAAGGTAACGATGGTGACGAGCAGCATGATTATTGCGATGCTGGAGGCATATCCAATCTTGCCTGCCTCGATAAAGCCCTGAGAAAAAGCATACATATCAAGCGTCTCGGTTGCGATGCCCGGACCACCGCGTGTCATCACGTAGATCAGATCAAAAGAGCGGAGCGATTCAATTGCCTTGACCAGAGCCAAACTGATCAGCGGAGATTTTAGCATTGGTATTGTCACGTATAAATGGATTTCCCACGGGCGAGCATTGTCGAGACGTGCTGCTTCAATCGGTTGGGGCGGCAGAGATTCCAACAGTTTGACGATGATCACTGCAAAGAAAAAACCCCACTGCCAGACGTCAACAAAGGCAACGACTAACAACGCTGATGTTGGATCAGACAACAAATCCAAGGGCTGCCCAGTTATGGCACGATACGGATAGGTGACGATCCCATAGAGAGGGTGGAAGGCAAATTTCCAAACGAATGCGGCACAAACGCGCGGCAATAATACCGGTATTAGGAAGATAAGGCAGTAGATATTTCGCGTGCGCGGCGAAACAGTTTCGAACATTAGAATACCCAGGCCGACTGCAAGTGCCATCGTCGCTGTAACAGTAACTAATTCCCATTTTATGGAAACATATGCGGCATTTATGAAACGCCGATCGCTGAACAATTTGATATAGTTTTCAAAACCAACGTAATCTGAGGTGTTAGAGAACAGCGTACGATCCGTGAATGATACATTTAGAGCATAAAGCGTCGGAGTAAGTGCCAGGATCGCCAACAGCGCGACTGTCGGCACTAAAAACACATATGGCAGAGAGTTTCGACGCTTCATGTTTCCATGCCTTTTGATGCAGTTACGTTAAGTGAGCAGGTTTTTGCACCTATCTCGATCGCCCCCGGCGACCTTCGCAAGCCGGGGGCGCACTATCGATTTTTGTCCGACAGCTTTGTTCAGTTTGATGTCAATTCAATCGCATAGGTTTCCAATTCGGCAAGGGCCTCGCTGATATCCGAACGCTGGCCAGTTATCAGCTCTTCAAGGATGATACCCCAGCGGTTACCCAAATCAGGCCATTGCTCGTCCTGCCAAAAGTTCACTTTTGTGAAGGCGGATGTCGCCTCAAGCGCTGCGGGCAACGCGTCACCAAATGCTTGTGAAAACTCCGGGCTGCTAAAGACGCTTGCACGGTTCAGCTCACCCGATTGACCAGCTTCAAGGCGGCGCAGTTCATTTTCTTTTGAAGTCGCCCAAGCAATCCACAACGCAGCACAGTCGCGCTGAGCATGCGTCTCATTGGCCTTTGTTCCAACTGCAAAACCATGGGCATAGCCCCCGCCTGTCAACGGCGCTGGCGGCGTGCCAAATGCAACTTTGTCAGCAACGTTCGAATTGTCCGGATTCAGAGACATACCACCAAGAGGGGCTGATTCGACAATGAGTGCTACTTGACCTGAGTTGAATGCACCTGTCGACTCATCCCAACTTCCCGTGCGCGTACCGGGGGGAGAATAATCGAACAATTTCAAATACGTCTCAGTCGCTTTTACAGCCGCTTCACTGTTAAATGCTGGTGAACCGTCTGCGTTGAACCATTCGCCGCCAAAACCGCGGAAGTATGGCATCCAGCGCCACACATTGGCGCCCGAGCCGCGCTGACCCCGAAGCGCGAAGCCATAGATGCCATTTTCGGGGTCATGAACAGCGTCTACGGCAGCCATCAATTCGTCCAGGGTTGTTGGCGGTTCGACACCTGCAGCCTCGAAAATGTCGGTGCGGTACACCATAAGATCACCGCCGCCCGTAATGGGCGCGAACCAAACCTTGCCGTCGAACGTCGCCGTGGTCCGACGACCGGAATCAAAGTCGTCAAAATTGTAATCCGCCGGATAATGCTCCAGCAAAGGCGCGATCCAACCTGCGGATGCAAACTGCGCTAGATTGGCTTCATCAACATAGTACACATTGTACTTTCCGATTGTGGATGCATCAGCACGGGATTTCGCCCGACGGTCGTTCTCATTTAAATAATCTATTTGAAAGCTAACACCGGCCAATTCCTCGAATTCGCTCAAAAAACCTTCGGTCGTGGTCAATCCTGCCTGAGGTTGCGCAAGAATTCTCAAGTCTCCTGTGCAAACGGTTTCACCATCTGCCATTGCTGCTTGACCCGTAATGACAAGGGCCAGCGATACAGCTGTCGTTTTCAGGTAGTTATTGAGTCCCATTGGATTCTCCTCCCATTTTTTCCCAAGGCCTTCATCCTCCAAATCGGGCCTGAGTAGACAGTCTGAATGCAGATGGATTTTCAAGCTACCGCCCATGATGCAAATTTTCTGTACTATTTTGCGGAGCCGAACTATCTTGGCGTTGATTGACACACTCATCATTTGCGGGAACACGATGAACCAAGACACCATTGACCCCACGGAATCACATGCTTTTTTCGAACAAGTCGATATCCCACCTGGGCATAGCTTTCTGTGGCGTGTTGATGACTATCCTTGGGAACGAAACGTCTGGAACTATCATCCAGAATTTGAGATCCACTTGATCCGCCACTCGTCAGGACTCGCGTATGTAGGCGACCATATCGGACAATTTGAGGCCGGCAACTTGTATCTTGTGGGTGCTGATCTGCCTCACAATTGGATTACACCGTACACTGGAAACCGCCTCTTGAAAGGCCGGGACATCGTACTCCAGTTTGATCCAGATGTCTTTCAGTCGGGGTCAAATGGTTTTGCAGAGCTAGGCGGTATTAATCTACTGTTCGAACGCGCCGCCCGAGGTTTGGAGTTCTTTGGTGAAACCCAAGCAACAGGCCGACAAATTCTTGAGAATATGGATGGTTCTGGAAGTCTTTCCGATCTTGCCAAGATGATCGAGCTTTTATCCGTACTGTCTAAGTCAGATGAGATGAAGGAACTTGCCTCAGAAGCATTCATTATCGGTGACCACATCAAGGGCGTCAGGGATCATAAAGTAATTGAAACGGCCTTGGACTATCTTCAACGCAATTTTCTTGATGCCCCGTCATTGAAAGAAGTCGCAGATGTCGTAAGCATGTCTGAAAGCGCCTTCTCCAGATTTTTTAAAAATAAGACAGGCAATACTTTCTCAGACCACGTCGCTTCTTTACGGCTTTGGATGGCGGGAAAACTCCTGTTGGAAACAGACAATGCAGTGACTGACATTTGTTTTGAGGCGGGCTTTAACAACATCGCCAACTTTAACCGGACATTTTTGCGTAAAATGGGTCTGACGCCTTCGAAATATCGAAAAGCTTCAAGGCAACGTAATCTGTCACGCGACCAAGAGAGAAAACTATCTCTGTCAGGAAGGCCAAATGTGCCCAAAGAAAACACCCCACCACCAAAGTAAAGTAGGCTTCGCCTCTTTTGCAAAGGCGTCAACATTCGCCTACATCCAGGCGCAATGGAAAGATGTTTTGATTTTCGTTGCACACGCCTCTTGCGAAAAAAAGCGCTTCGCACACTAAGCTCGCCTCGGTGCCCATTTGGCCTTAAACCAAAAACAACCATACTCGGTATATAAACGCATTTGCCGGAGGTTATTATACCCCCGGCAAACAAACGTTTGGATTAAACGCTATGCTTTTTTCTTACGACGGCTCACAAAGCCGAAAGCGCCCAAACCGGCCATCAGCAACGGCAAGCCAGCAGGGAGTGGTACTGCTGCGACCGTAAGTTTAGATACTCGGAAGTCGTCATTGTCGCCAAATGCCCCAATGCCAAACGTCGTACCCGTAAAGTTGGTCGCAAACAAACCTTCGTCCCCATCGATATCAAAAGGGATAGGGTTTAAGATATCAAACTGTGCCGCATTGGGCGATTGCCCAGGAGTATAAAAGACAAAGTCGTCATTGTTCGAAACACTTTCAAAAATGATCTCGGTCAAACGAACGGCACTACTAAATTGGAACACCAGAATGTCGTTTGAACCAGAACCGTCGATTTCACCACTGCCATCGGGATTAAAGTTGTTTACACCCAATCCTTCATTGTTCTGAGTGATTGCAATTCTTGACTCGCCGTTCAGCGAGAGCGAACCATAACGCAAACCAAAGGTGTCAGCATCAATTGTGAATGTTACACCATTAAGGCCGCTCTGAAATGGACCAGTCGCAGCGCCCCCGGTTGAGCCACTTGGCGTTTGCACAAAACCAGATTCATCAGTTTCGAAGGTTATTGTTGCAGCATTTGCTGCGGATCCCAGCAAGAGTGCTGCGGCGATTGTTTTCATCGTCAATTTAATATTCACGTTTTACCCATTCCTAAAATTTAACAAGTATTTAATTTTCTAACTGGAGTCTTAATTTCCGTCAAATCACTTAAAATTGTGAGATGAATCATGGATAATTGGCACCATTCTGAAAACAGTTATGGTGATTTTTTGCTATTGTATCCACGACGAAACAATCAGCCTGCAAACAACTGAAACAATTGCTTCGTTGAGCCATTGACTGCGCTTTTCACAAAAATGGCAAATTCGTTGTTGCCTAAATTTTGCCCATGCAAGAGAATGGAATTTTTCCGATCCTCAAACATTTTAAATGAACGACTCCGAACGGCAATTTCGCCCTAGTGGAAGGTCCAAATCTCTGGCGTTTTTGCGCATTCACAGTGATAAATAGCATTTTGCAACGCCAATTTCAAATCCATCGTTCAAACAGCGATCCAAGCGCGGCTCACTCTCTCTCTTTGCCACACCAAAACGACAAGACATAATACTTCAAAATGGGCACACCCGACCCGTCTGTCATTACGATAATTTAACAATACACGTATAGGTAGGAATTCTTTATATTTTAAAGGAGCAATTATTGTGCGTAGATTTTTATCATTGTCGGTTTCAAAAATGCTTTTAATTCTCACTGCCTCTGGGTTTTTAGTAACCTTAGCGTTTGCCGGACCACAGATCGTCGCACTGATCGCGGATCGGGCAACAATAAAAGTAGATGTACATCTAACAAGACTAACCGCTACCATTGGTCACCTCACGCACGAGCTTCAAAAAGAGCGTGGAGCAAGTGCCGGTTTTATTTCAAGCAATGGTGCGAAATTTGGTGATATTTTGCCAGCACAGCGGATCGCCAGCGACAAGGCCATCAGTGATTTCGAAATCGCAGAGGAAGCTGTTGAGCATGAGTTTGATGTGAACTCTCCCCTTATCGTTCAACTCAGGGAAGTACGGGACCATGTTGCCAATCTGTCAGATTTGCGCAAACAGATAGATAACCTGGACATTACAACTGCAGACGCCGTGGGCGCGATCACAGAATTGAACCATTCTGCAATCGCGTTGCTGCCTGAACTGGCAAAGAACCTTAACCACTCCGAACCCGCCCAAGCCGTGCAACGTCATTCCATACTGTTGGCGGCAAAGGACAGCGCAGGATTGGAACGCGCGGTCGGAACGGCTGGGTTTGCTCAAGCAGGTGCGGAAGGCGGCGTTTTCTCACCTGAAACAGTGGGACGGTTTCACGATTTGATTATACAACAGAAAGTACTGTTTGAGGTCTATGAGAAAATTGCCTCCCCGGAATTGGTGGAAATGATGGTCGCGCTTGAAAATGGGCCGACAAGTACGACCGTGAATAATCTACGCGATATTGCGCAATCAAATGACGCCATTGACATCGCAGCCGTCACACCCGAATTTTGGTTCCGCAGTGCAAGCGAATTGATTGATCTTATCAAAGAGGTCGAAGATGCTGGAGAGGCAGAAATCATAAACGGAACTGCGGAAGCTTTGGCGCATTCCGACGCTAGCCTGATGGAAATACTTTCGTTATTGGCGGGATTGATGATTGTTGTCGGGTTCTGCGCTATTTTCCTGGTTAGGCAGGTCGTTCGATCAATTTCTCTCGTTTCAGCCCGTGTCGTCGCATTGGCAGATGGTGATATTGATAGCGAAATTCCCGACGTAGCTCCTAGTGATCTTAGACGTATTACCAAGGCATTGGGTGTGTTTCGCGACCTTGAACTCCAAACACGAGACCTGAAAGAACAGCAAAGTCAGCTCGAATTCAATTCGGCGGCCGGAATTAAAAGGCTCGCAAAAACCGTATCGGAAGGCGATTTTTCTTCGCGCCTTCGAATGCGCGATCTGCAGGGTGCGTCTAAAGTTCTCGGGGAAGGACTAAACGAGATCATGGGCGTTGTAGAGGAAGTCGCTAACTTGCAGACGGAACGGGATCGGGAAGCGCTCGAAAAACAGGTTGCGATCGCGAAAGCCGGAGAACAGGCCGTCGAGGAATTGAAATTGGTCGTATCCGCCTGCGTTAAAGGCGATTTCACACAGCGATTGTGCTTGGACGATAAAGAAGGCGTTTTTGCTGACCTCTGCGAAGGCGTGAACCGTATCGGTGAAGTTACGAACGGAGGACTGTCAGAGTTAATGGGCGTTTTAGAAGCGCTCGCCGTTGGCGACCTGTCCAAACGGATGTCAGAAGAGTATGAAGGCGTGTTTCTCGACATTGGGCGAAAAATCAATCAGACAAACGAAGAGCTGTCCGGGATTGTTAATCAAATTTCTTCTGCTTCACAAAATGTTCAAATGTCTTCCTCGGAACTGTCTGACGCAGCCAACGATTTAGCGCATAGAACAGAGAAGAGCGCTGCTTCGTTAGAGGAAGCCTCGAATTCGGTAGACGAGCTCACAGCCGCCGTGAAATCGACAGCCAATAGTGCCGAAGAAGTCAGCCACTCAACACACGCAACCCGGTCTGTCGTGGAAAGCACCGCACGCGAAGTCGAAGACATGGTCACCGCGATGGAAAGCATTGCATCCTCATCATCAGAGATTTCCAAAATCACGAGTGTAATTGACGACATTTCCTTTCAGACAAATCTGTTGTCGCTGAATGCCGGTGTCGAAGCTGCTCGAGCAGGGCAAGCAGGTCAAGGATTCGCAGTCGTCGCAACCGAGGTCCGAATTCTTGCACAAAGAACGGCACAGGCCGCCATGGAAATCAACGAATTGATTTCCAAAAGTGAGGCTCAGGTGGGTGCAGGTGTTGAGATGGTTGGTCGTAGCAGGGCTTCTCTAAATAAAATTCAAACATCCATACACAGCATGGCAGATGAAGTCCTTCAAATGGTCGAAACAGCTGCCGATCAGTCAGCCGGAATTGTCGAGATCAACAAAACAATCACGCAGATTGAGCAATCCACTCAACAAAATGCGGCAATGTGTGAAGAAACCAACGCAGTAGCGCAAACTATGAACCAAGAGGCGCACACGTTGGTGAGTGCTATCTCAAGCTTCTCAGCGGAGGAGAAGGGATCTTCAGACTGGTCGCAGGGTGTCGAGGAATTCGATACAAGTGAACTCGACGACGAGAAGGCAGTGTCGCAAAGTTTTTGATTATTGTTTCATTACGGAGGGTGTCGAGCCAGATCCTGCACTTACCCCAGACTAAGTCAGGATTTAAGAGTTGATCCGTTTCAAAGGCGCGCAGTACTCGAAATTTGTGCCCCTATACGCCG
>JBDWVP010000049.1:0-1796 GCA_039983935.1 Roseobacter sp.
TCCATCATGCTCGAAGAAATCGGGATAGAATATGAAGCCCATAAGGTGCTTTTGAATGATGAAGGGGTTACAACACCGGAGTTTCTGTCATTAAACCCCAACAACAAGATTCCCGCGATTGTCGACCCCAATGGGCCAGACAATATGCCATTCGGCCTATTTGAAAGCGGCGCAATTTTGGTCTACCTGGCCGAAAAATCCGGACAGTTTTATGGTGAGACCGAGGCTGAGCGCCTTGAGACCCTGCAATGGCTGATGTTTCAGATGGGTGGATTCGGCCCGATGAGCGGTCAGCTCGGTTTTTTCTTCGCATTTGCAGGTAAAGAGATTGAAGATAAACGCCCGCTTGATCGCTATGTGACGGAAGTCAAACGCATGTTGAATGTCATCGACAAACAGCTTGACGGACGCGACTGGCTGACGGGCAAATATTCGATTGCCGACATGGCCATTGTTCCCTGGCTCAACTGCATCGAGCAATTCTACGGCGCTGATGAAATCACAGGCCTTCGCGGTCACAAGAATGTGTCTGCCTACATGGATCGCTTCAATGCCAGACCGGCCGTTCAAAAGGGCCTCAACGTGCCGGCGCATAGCTGGGGTTAAAGATCCAATTCATCAAAATAACGACAACCAAAAGAACAATTCGAGCTGAAGTTTCTATCTCCCGTTTTACCGTTTGGCCCGTATCGTTCCATATTTACATTCAAGGAAAAACACATGACAAAATCTACACTCTTTGACACCCTAAGCCTCGGCGATTTGACCTTGCCCAACCGCGTCGTAATGGCTCCCCTAACGCGCAATAGGGCTCAGCACGATGGTGACGTCCCCCATGCACTCAACGCCGAATATTATGCGCAACGTGCAAGCGCTGGACTGATTATCAGCGAAGCCACTCAAATATCGCCAGAGGGCAAAGGCTATGCTTTCACACCGGGTATCTATAGCGACGAGCAAGTAAAAGGCTGGCAGCAGGTCACTGATGCTGTTCATGCAAAAGACGGCCGGATATTCGCTCAGCTGTGGCATGTCGGACGTATCTCACACTCATCATTACAACCGGACAATCAGGCGCCAGTTGCGCCTTCAGCAATTGCGGCCAAAGCACAGGTCTTTGACGGAGCAGGGTTTGTCCCAACATCAAAGCCGCGCGCGCTGACAGCCTCTGACATAGCCAGGGTTGTCGACGATTACCGAAAAGCCGCTATCAATGCGAAAAATGCAGGATTTGATGGGATAGAACTCCACGCGGCAAACGGGTATTTGCTGGATCAGTTCCTGCGTGATGGGTCAAACGCGCGTACGGATGAATATGGAGGATCACCTGAAAACCGTGCCCGGCTCGTGGTCGAGGTTCTTGAAGCACTCGCCGAAGTTTGGGATGCAGGACGCATTGGCATAAGATTGAGCCCCTTCTCACAATTTAACGGGATTGATGACAGTGATCCAATGGTTACATTCTCTCACGTGGTCAAAAAGATCGACGAACTGAACATTGGCTATCTTCACCTTATTGAAGGCGAAACTGGCGGCGAACGCAATCTGCCAGAAGGCAAAAGCATTGACGCGCTGAAGTCTTTATTCAGCGGCGTCTACATGGCTAACAACGGGTATGATCAGGAACTTGCCACCGATGCAGTTGCAGCCAAAGGCGTTGATCTTGTTGCCTTTGGACGTCCGTTTATCGCCAATCCTGATCTTGTCGAGAGATTGGTGCAAGGTGCGCAGCTAAACACTGTCGACGAAGCAACTTTGTATGGCGGCGGACGCGAGGGCTACACCGACTATCCGGA
>JBDWVP010000050.1:0-5165 GCA_039983935.1 Roseobacter sp.
CACCGGATAAAAGGTCGTCGACCTAGGGACGTTCAAAATAAATCAACGCGATAGCCGACTTCGACAGGCTGAAACCAAAGAGTTTTTCAACACAATCAGCCCATTCCTGCCATTCGCTGCACTTCTCTTGAAGGTCTGCTTCTCAACGGGTGGGTTTGTCAAATATACAATCGCCTTTTAATAGCATATGGTTGCTTGCTGACCTCAAGGGTTCGACTGACTTCTGATCCAACTTTGATGATTGAGTTATGCTCGCACCACCTACAATTCCCCTGAGGGGTGGATGAAAGTTGAAATAATTTCGACGGCTTCGCGGAATATATTTAAACGTCAGAGGCGTCGCAACTTACAGGCGTCTCATCTGCTATCATCGCGTTTTGTATTTTGGCGACGGGACATGTCGCGCCTGTGCAATCCCTTGGGGATCGACGCGGTCAGGATGGCAGAAAGTGACCCATCAGGAAGTCAAACATGCGTACACATGCCCAAGCTGTTATCATAGGAGGCGGTGTTATCGGTTGCTCGATCTTGTACCACCTGACCAAATTAGGGTGGACAGATGTTGTCCTGTTGGAGCGCGATGAGTTGACGTCTGGGTCGACTTGGCACGCGGCGGCCAATATTCATGGCCTGCACGACAACAACAACATTACCCGCATTCAGAATTATACGATGGATTTGTATAATACGCTGGAAACAGAAACAGGTCAGTCTTGTGGCGTTTTTCAACCCGGTTCGATTTATTTAGCCCAAACCGAGGCGCGCGAACATCAATTGCGCCTTCAGGCGGCCAAGGCGGCGTATTATGGGCTGGAGTTTCACGAAATTAGCCGCAATGAAGCCGAAACATTACACCCCTTGGTGAATTTTGAGGGCATTCGCTGCATCATGTTTGAACCGTCGGGCGGCAATGTTGACCCTTCTGGTGTGACCAATGCCTATGCCACGGGCGCGCGCCAAAACGGGGCAGAAATTATTCGTTTTTGTCCGGTGACTGGAACAGAGCAACAAAAAGACGGCACGTGGATTGTGCGTACTGCAAAGGGTGATATCGCAACCCAATGGGTGGTGAATGCAGCCGGCCTTTGGGGGCGGGAGGTTGCCGCATTGGCGGGGTTGAAACTGCCCCTTCAGCCGACAGAACACCAATATTTTGTCACAGAGACCATCGCCGAGATTGCGCAATTGGATCGCCGTCTACCATCGGTCGCGGATCGAGACGGCGAATATTACCTGCGTCAAGAGGGCAAGGGGTTGCTGGTCGGGGCCTACGAAAAGGATCCGCGGTTTTGGGCAGAAGATGGCACGCCGCAAGGGTTTGGCCATGAACTGTTCGCCGATGATTTAGAGCGGATCGAAGACAATATGATGCGCGCAATTGACAGGGTGCCTGCTGTTGGTGAGGCAGGCATCAAACGTGTCATCAATGGGCCAATGATCTGGTCACCTGATGCAAATGTGCTTTTTGGGCCGGTGCCTGAACTGTCCAATTATTTCTGTTGCAACGGCATCATTCCAGGGTTTTCCCAATCTGGCGGTATGGGGTTGCTGGCAGCGGATTGGATCGTGACCGGCGAGACACGGTATGACATGTTTGCTTGGGACATGGCCCGTTTCGGAGATTGGGCAGACAAGGCTTTTACCAAGGCTCGTGTCGGGGACCAGTATGCAAACCGTTTCAAAATCCATTTCCCCAACGAAGAACGCGCTGCTGCACGCCCTATGCGGTGCCGGCCAGTGTATGAGACACAGCGTCAGCTGGGAGCAGTTTTTGGCCTGAATTACGGCTGGGAACATCCTTTGTATTTTGGGTATCCTGAGGGATCACAAGATGTTACCGAAGGATTTACCCGTCAAAGCTGGTGGGACCAAGTAGGTAGGGAATGCCGGATGTTGCGTGATACCGCGGGCATCATCGACATTTCGAATTTCGCCAAATACCTATGCAAAGGGCCGGGGGCGACGGAGTGGTTGAATGCTGTGTTTGCGAATAGAATGCCCAGGGAAATTGGACGTTCTTGCTTGACGCCGCTGATCGGCAAACGGGGGGGGATCGCGGGTGATTTCACGGTTACGCGACTGGCAGAGGATGAGTTCTGGGTTATCGGTTCGGGCATGGCCGAGCGATATCATCAACGTTTTTTTAACAGCATTCCTTTGCCCAAAGATACGACCTTTACCAGTCAAACTGAAACAATATGTGGGTTTAACGTGGCTGGTCCAAAATCACGTCAACTGTTGCAAGGATTGACAACGACATCTTTGGCGACTGATGATTTCCCTTTTATGCGGTCCAAATGGATCGAATTGGCCGGGGTTCAGGTTCTTGCCTTACGGGTCAGTTTCACCGGTGATTTGGGCTGGGAGTTGCATTGCGCCACGCAGGAGCAATCCCAATTATATGCGGCCCTGTTAGAGGCGGCAAAAGAAGAAGGTGGGGGGCCGGTGGGTAGCCGGGCCTTGATGAGTTTACGCATCGAAAAGGGATACGGGTCATGGGGGCGCGAATACAGCCCGGAATACTGGCCACAAGAGGTCGGGCTCGACCGATTTTGCAAGATAGACAAGGAGTTTCTGAACAAGGAAGCAGTGGCACTGACACTGGCCAAGGCGCCGCGTGAGAAACTGGTGCTGTTGGCATTGGATGGCGCTCAGACCGATCTGTCAAACGCGGATGCAACCGGCGGGGAGCCCGTGTTCAAGGACGGGCAGGGGGTTGGGCGTGTCACCTCAGGTGCGTATGGTTACAGCGTCGGTTTAAGCCTTGCGCTCGCCTATGTGTCTGGTGTGAGCGCTGGGGATGAGGTTGATGTCATGGTTTTGGGGCGCCCGCACACAGCGGTGATCTTGTCAAAACCGCCATTTGATCCTGATGGCCTGCGTCTCAGAGCCTAGAGAGATGGCGGGCAAATATGCAGGGTGGGTGGTGAACATGCGCTTGAGCATGACCGAAGCTGTTTTCGGGTGTCAGGTGGTAAATTTGTGAGAGTGCGGTCGGTACCGAGACGCGCATGCAGTGTAATTCCGCAAAAGCCCGTTTTGAAAGTATGCTTGCGCTGTGCACGAATGGTGGCTTCTCCGCATCAGAGTGACAATCGAAGCGTATAGAAATAGTCGTCTCTGGAGCTTCCTTGGATCCGCACGCTATCTTTGTGGATCGCAATTCGTTCAAAACCGAACCGCTCATAGAATGTTATTGCTCTTGGATTTTCGGTATCTACAAAGAGCTCAAGTTGTTCCAACAGAGGTGGTCCCAGTAATTCGACCAGTTTACAGCCAACGTAATGTGGATCAGGGTTTCATTTAGGCTGCTGATCTCATTGGTTCTATTTTTCTTTCATAGGCTTCATCTGGGGTCAAGATTCCGTGCGTGGAATGTGGCCGTTCGGCGTTGTAGTACGCGATCCATTTTTCAATACCGGTGCGTGTTTCCGAACCGGTTTCAAATGCATTGAGATAGATGCACTCGTATTTCAGGGAACGCCAAAGCCTTTCTATCATTCGGTTGTCCGTTGCCCGGTAGTTGTTTGCCTGCAAACAATGAGAGGGGGGCCACCGACCTTTACCATCCATGGATATCTCTATGTCCGCATCTTTCAGCGCATTCGTCCATTCAAACCCAGTGAACTGACTACCCTGATCGCTGTTCAATATCGCTGGTTTCCCATATTTTGCGATGGCCTCTTTCACGGCTTCAACACAAAAGTCAGCCTCCATGCTGTTGGACAATCGCCAACTGAGAACTTTACGGCTGAACCAGTCCATGATTGCGACCAGATACAGAAATCCGCGCCGCATAGGGATGTAGGTGATATCAACGCACCAGACCTGATTTGGCCGATCAATCGTCAGCCCCCGGAGCAGGTAAGGGTAAATCTTGTGCTGCGGGTGCTTTTTGCTTGTGTTGGGCTCCTGATAGATCGGGACCAAACGCATAAGCCGCATCAGGCGGCGCACACGATGGCGACCGCATTTGTGACCCTGCCGCTGCATATGCCGTGCCATCTGACGCGACCCGTACCACGGTGTTTCCAAGAACTGTTTGTCGATGGTCCCCATGAACCGCAGGTTCTCAGCACTCTCGCCTTTCGGGGTGTAATACAGGTTTGAGCGCGCCAGCGACAACATCTGGCATTGCCGCCGTAAGCTGATTTTCGGGTGACTTTTTTCAATGCACATCTGCCTGCGATCCTTGCTCAACGATCCCAGGCGCGTTTCAAAAAATCGCGCTCCACCACCAGCTGACCAATCTTGGAATGAAGCTTGTCTATCGTAGCATCGTCGACCTGTGCAGGATCGCTGCTTCGCTTGGAAAACCCTGCGGCCATATTCTTAATCGCGGCTCGCTTCCACGTCCCAATCTGCGTGGGATGCACCCCATACTTCTTCGATGACTCCGCCATCGTCATTTCTTCACGGATCGCTTCAAGCGCAACCTTGGCCTTGAAATCGGGCAAATGGTTCTTTCGTTTCGTCATTTTGGATCATCTCTTCCACAAGTTGATCCACCTTAACTACTGGTCCGAATTCCCGCGACCACCTCTAACCTATTTGCTCTCGTTTCCTCTATCACTCCGGTCATCAATGCCCTAGCCGCGCCACTACCGTGGTATTTTGGAGTGACAAAGAAGGGTCCAATTTCACCACGATGTCTGGTCTGTTTGAGCTGTTGAAGGTGATACCCACAGAAGCCGATCAAGTTTTCAACATCATAGACACCGCGGATGTTGCCATGGCTCAGGTGGTCACGGCAGCGATCTATGCCAACTGCGGCCATTTCTTCCAAACTTACCAGAAACCCCAAAGGAAAATCACGCACTCCTTCAAGCCGTAAATCTCTCCATTCTGAGGCATAGTCTGGTGTGATTGTCTTATAAGTGAAGTTTTCCATCGATAGTTCCAAACAACCAGGGCCAATCGCAAAGATATACTCTCTTCGAACACCTTGCTTTGCCTTTTTCTAAAGTAGCTTTTTGGAAAGTGCTAAGGTTAAAAACAAAAGCCGTTCGTTAAGCGGAAACCGAAAGCAGACCTTCAAGAGAAGTGCAGCGAATGGCAGGAATGGGCTGATTGTGTTGAAAAACTCTTTGGTTTCAGCCTGTCGAAGTCGGCTATCGCGTTGATTTATTTTGAACGTCCCTAGGTCGACGACCTTTTATCCGGTG
>JBDWVP010000051.1:0-25158 GCA_039983935.1 Roseobacter sp.
CTCCTGTCCGTTGATTGAGAAGCCTCAATCGGCAGACAGGTGCGTTAAATCTCAAAATGCACAGCGTTCACAGCAACGGGCTACGTTCAAAACAAGCGCCATTGCCGCGGTAGCGGCTTCGTCCTTGTCCGCTAAGCAGACTTTCACCTTTTCATCTAGTTGGAAGCTCCGATCCTGACCTCTTCCAATGGATAGGCAAGTGAGTCCCGATCACCCCATGCCGTATGACAATCGTGGCAGAAAGATTGCTTCACCTTCATGACTTTGCCATTGGGTTGAACGCCGCTGTAAAGCCAGTCATCGGTTTCTGGGATAGAGCCCAATTCCATCTTGGTCATAATAAAGAGCGGACCAGGGCGCGCTGTTTTCTTCTTTTTGGAGAACGAGATGGATTCCTTTGCCAGCACAGAGCCAACGGGCATGACAAAGCCTTCTTCTGCAAACTCAAGATATTGATCAGCTGCAATGTCGTTGGCAAATGTCTGCAGCAGTCGGTTCCCGTGGGAACCTTCGGCTGCTGGGCGGGTTGAGGTCACAGCCCAGGTCCTGAAGGCACTGCCCACTTCGTCGCCGCCCTTGGCGTAGCCGTCTGCCATTTTCTGTTCCAGACAGGCATAAAGAGCGACAACATGTGTTTCATCAAGGTCGAAAAAGTCCTCAACTTCGGCGTCCAGTTGGCTACAGTCTTGAGCGAATGCGGCGCCAGCGATCATTGAAAATGCAGCGCCCAACGCGAACTTCCTCGTCATCACTTTGTTCTCCCTTCGCGGTGTACCTGAAGAACATACTGTCAGAGAACGTCGACGAACGGTTGGAACGATTTGCGCACGTCAGAACACTTTTGTGTGACTGCGTCGTTAACAACATTAAGCGGCGAACCAACCTTCAGCCCTCCCTCATGTTGAAGCTGTCGTGCAACGATCCGTCAACTGCTCCAACGTCCGCTCTGAGCCCAATTTTCCGAATGCTGCATCCGTCGTAAATGTCCGCTCTGCAGTAGCCCTCACGGGCAACGCTTTCAAATATCTACGCCTCCAGATTGAGCCCTTGTCACGTCCTTGCCCACTACATAGGTTAGTGCGGCACGTCCGTGGCATGAGCGCGTCCGCAACAGTGGGTTGTAATAGCAACACTGAAACCCAAGGTGGGTCACGGCCTGTTTCACGCACTCTGGTTGACAACAAAAGGGCACGACTGATGTTTAAATTTTTTAGAAAATTGACGGCCATGTTCCGCTCTCCGGCGTATGATCCTAAGAATCCCCCGCTAGGAATGGAAGCGATGGATCTAGACTTAGTGAACAAGACAAACGCCGAGAATGAGCGAATCGAAAAGGTAAATTGGCATCACGCACATCGGCGCTAAGAGGATTAAGAACTTATAGCCGGATTTCTTTGTCACGTTCAATGTGGTTCGGTTTTTTCCAATTCAGAAGCCGCCATTTGTGCAGCCGCAGTGAAGACACACTGTGTCCGCAGTGCAGGTGTTAGCATCGACGGCTTTAAACGCATTTCTTTGAACGAATGCCGCGAGACGGCGTCACGTGTTTAAAAAGAGCAGGTCATCATAAGTCGAGTGAGCGATAATGATCGTTAATGCCGCCAGCTGTCGTCCACCAGACTTTGTCGCCACCAACCGTTTGGATATGCTGCAAGGCTCGCTCCAGATGCCCGATGCGGTGCGGATGCCCCATAAGGTAGCCATGTAGGGCAATGCCCAGCACCAAAGGGCGTCGCGTTGATTCCGCCAGCATGACGTCAAAAGCATCAATGATCATATCTGCAAACTCAGAGCCTTCGCGTTTGCGCGCAACAATCTGCGGGATGTCGTTTAATTCTTGCGGGTAGGGGACAGATAAAATGCGCCCACTGCGGGTTTGCATCCAAGTTGGCTGGTCGTCATGGCACCAGTCGAGCAAATATTCATAGCCAGCTTCATGCAACAGATCCGGCGTATGCACGCTTTGCGATATCCACGGGCCAAGCCAACCCTTAGGCGCTTTGCCATGCTGTTCGCTCAGAACCTTTGTTGCGTCTAGGATTAAGCGACGTTCTTCTTCTTGGCTCAGGTCGCCCTGCCGTTCGGCGTTGGTGCGCCCGTGGCCCGCTATTTCGTCTCCGCGCACGGCAAAAGATTCACCAAGACCGGGGGCCTGAACATAGAGGTCGGAGTTAATGAGCGCAGTGCAGGGGACGCCCAGACGATCAAATAGCTCTCGCATACGTGGTGCACCAACACGATTGCCGTAGTCGCGCCACGTATAGTTTAGAACGTCTGGCTGCGGCCCACCGGGTGCGATTTCCGCACCAAGACCTTCAGCAAACGAAAAACACTCAAGATTCATCCCCAAGTATACAGCGAGGCGTGCGTTGTTTGGCCAGCTGAAATCGGGACGGTCTTGAATGGATTGATAGGTGTAGCGGTTATGAGATGTGATTTGCATGCTGCTCTCTTACTTCAGGCGCGTCAGCAGTTTCACGGAGCAACTGCGATTCGAGCCGATCGCTCTTAGGATTGTTGTATTTTTAGGCACCTTGGGCCCACGCTGTGCATTTTTTAATCCTTTGTAAAGACTTTCGAGAATGTGACGTTGGTTCTCTTTGTATACGATATGACCTATAAATACAGAGAATTCCATGAATAACCCTTGCAAATACTAACTTCGTATACAAAAGAGGTCCGATAATGGATAGACGCTCGTTTTTGAAAACCGGTACACTTGGTGGTGCAGCCCTCGCTGCACCTACTGTCGCTTCGGCGCAATCGATCAATTGGAAGATGACAACCGCCTTCCCACCAGGGCAGCCCTTTTATTCTACCGGCCCGGGGTCTTTGTCAGATTTCACAGATCGGGTCAGAGCAATGTCGCAAGGTCGCTTGGACATTCAGGTCTATAACGGTGGCGAACTCGTGCCTGCATTTGAAGGTTTTGACGCCGTACGCCAAGGCATCGTCGAAATGAACAGCTGGGTGTCCTATTTCGGAGCAGGCAAAGTACCTGCTGCGCAGTTTTTTGGAGCCGCTCCTTTTGGGATGACCACCCAGGGACAAAACGCATGGTTCTACATCGGCGATGGTATCAAACTGTGGAACGAAGTGTATGAACCTCTGGGGTTGGTTGCGATGCCAATTGGGGCCACTGGCGTTCAGATGACTGGCTGGTTTAATAAAGAAATCAATACGCTCGAAGATATGAAGGGTCTGCGGTTGCGTATTCCGGGGCTAGCTGCGCGCGCTTATGACCGGATTGGTGTTGACGTCAAACTGCTGCCCGGCGGTGAAATTTTCCCCGCATTAGAGCGTGGCGTTATTGATGCTGCTGAGTGGGTTGGCCCTGCGCAGGATAAAATTCTGGGTCTGAACAAGGCCGCCAAGTATTATTATACGACTGGCTGGCACGAACCGACCACAGTTACGGAATTGGCCATCAACAAGGCTGCATGGGAGTCACTTGACGACGATTTGCAAGCCATTGTGACCAACGCAGCAGCAGCCTGTAACGTGATCTCCCATAGCTGGGGCGAAGCTAACAACGCGGCTGCTCTGAAAGAGTTCGCGGCAACCGGTACAGAACTGCGGACATTGCCGACAGAGGTTGTCGAAGCGCTCAGAATTGAAATGGATGCTGTTTATGAAGAAATGGGGGCTTCGGATCCGTTGTTCAAAAAGGTGATGGACAACTATTTCGCTTTCAAAGCAGAGCACGACGTTTGGGCCGCGGCTTCGGAAGAAGTCTGGCACTCGCAGCTGCGCAACGGCTAAGCATCTCTGAAAATTTCACACGGCCAAGAGATGTAATGCCTCTTGGCCGTTGACGTGTGACAACAAGGACACTTCATGATTTGGACTCTTAAATTCGCCGATGGCGTGGATCGTATCACCAATATGGCTGCTCGGGTGGCCTCGGCGCTGCTGTTGGCGATGATTGCATTGGTCGCGTTCAATGTTTTTGGCCGTTATATCATCGGAACAGCACCGGTCTGGATGCAGGAACTGGAGTGGCATCTGATGCCGCCAATTGCGTTGCTTGGCGTCTCTGTGTTGATGAAAGAAGGGGGACATGTGCGTGTCGACATGTTGTATGACCGTTTTAGCCCCCGCATGCGCATCATTGTTGATCTGATTTCAATGCTCTGTGGTGCTGCTGTCGCGGCACTGTTGATCAAATACTCTCTGGGTTTTGTTAACAGCGCCCTGTCGATTTTTGAAGGTTCACCCGATCCCGGTGGGCTGCCCGCGCGTTGGCTCCTTAAGGGGTTCTTGCTCGTGGGGTTCGCCCTCTTGTCCTTGCAGTGTCTTGCGAACGCGGCTCGGCATGCCGAGCAGTTGATGACGCTGAATAAGGAGGACAGAAATGCTTGAGTTTCTCGCCATTGGCCTGATTATTGCTTTCATTTTCTTTCTACTGATGGGGATGCCCGTTGGCATTGGAATTGCGGTGGCAGGGTTTATATTCGGCTGGCTGGGGTTTGGCGATTTCCTGTTTAATCTGACGCCGTCTCGCATCTACGGCATCACCACCAAGTATGAATTTATTGCGATCCCGCTTTTTGTGTTCATGGGGGTCATGTTGGAAAAATCGCGGGTCGCAGAAGACATGTTGGAAGTGATCGGGCGTTTGTCTGGTGATTTGCGTGGTGGCATGGCTATTGCGCTGATCATCGTTGGTGTTTTGATGGGCGCCTCAACGGGCATCGTCGGTGCGACCGTTGTGACGTTGACCATGCTGACTATGCCGGTTTTGCTGCGGCGCGGGTATGACCATGGGGTTGCTGCCGGCGCGATTTGTGCCTCTGGCACGCTGGGGCAGATCATTCCGCCATCTTTGGTGCTGATCTTACTGGCTGACATCATGGGGGAAAGCGTGGGCAGCCTGTTTGCCGCCGCCATGATCCCTGGTTTGATGCTGGCGTCCCTGTATGTTCTCTATATCCTCATTCTTGGCAAGTTGCGCCCGGATATGGTGCCTGCGATCCCAGCCGAGGAACGTTCACAGCTGACGGGCTGGCCTTTGGTTTTCAAAGCGATTACCGCGCTTGCGCCTCCTCTGATGCTGGTTGGTGGCGTGTTGGGTTCCATCATTTACGGCATCGCCGCCCCAACAGAGGCGGCAAGTATCGGCGCGGTTGTGTCGATCCTGATTGCGGCAGCCTACCGTCGCCTGAACCGAGACATGATCTGGAGCGCCGCGCAGGGTGCATTGCGTATCTCAGCGATGATTTTCTTTATCCTGATTGCTGCACAGGTGTTTTCCGTCGCTTTCCGTGGCCTTCATGGTGAGGATTTGGTCAAAGACATGATGGCTTTGCTACCCGGTGGAGAGACCGGGGCGTTGATCTTCCTGATGGTGCTTTTGTTCTTCCTTGGTTTCTTTTTGGAATGGATCGAGATCAGTTACATCGCTCTGCCGCTGTTGTTGCCCTTCTTTGCAGCCCAAGGCACAGATATGGTCTGGCTTGCAGCTTTGATCGCGTTGAATCTGCAAACTTCTTTCCTGACGCCGCCTTTCGGCTGGGCCCTTTTCTTTCTCAAGGGGGCGGCACCGCCACAGGTCACCACCATGCAGATCTACAAGGGCGTGTTGCCGTTCATTGCCATTCAAGCCTTTGCCATGGTGCTGCTGTTTAACTTTCCACAGATCGCGACCTGGCTTCCTGAAGCGATTGATTGGTAGGACGGCGAATGTTCATGGAATATGCAGTTTTGGTTGCTGGGCTTGCCGTTGCGTCTGCCTTTGCGGGTATCTTGGCAGGCTTTCTTGGGGTCGGGGGCGGCATCGTTCTCGTCCCCGCCATGTTCTGGATGTTTGAATTGATAGACTTCTCGCCGGAACTATCCATGCATATGGCCGTCGCGACTTCCTTGGCGACGATCATTTTTACTGCGATTTCGTCCAGCAGGGCGCACCATAAACGCGGTAATGTAGATGCATCTCTTGTGAAACGTTGGGCAATTCCCATGGCCGTAGGAGCGCTTAGCGGAGGGTTGGCTGCGCGTTATTTTGATGGCGATATGCTCAAACTTGTCTTTGGCACAATTGGTGTTTTGGTCGCCTTAAATTTCTGTCGGCCTCGCTCGTTGGTGCTTGGCGAACAGCTCCCTGCATCGCCGTTTGGTACTGCCAGCATATCTGCAAGCATCGGGTTGATTTCGTCCTTGATGGGCATTGGCGGCGGGACACTCGGCGTGCCGACACTAACGGCTTTTTCGGTGCCGATGAAACGGGCAGTGGGAACGGCGGCAGCTTTTGGATTGATAATTGCGGTTCCCGCCGTGGTGGGATTTGTGGTCTCAGGTTGGGGCGTAGCGGGGCGTCCCCCGCTTTCGCTTGGCTATGTCAGCCTGCCAGCCGCATGCGCCATTATTCCAATTACGACTGTGCTGGCACCTGTTGGTGCCGAAATGGCGCACCGGCTGCCCGGTCAATGGATTAAATACGGGTTTGCAGTTTTCCTAGGCATCACGTCCTTGCGTATGTTATCCAGTGCGGCTTTTTAAATCTCAAAGAGCTTTTTCCCTCTTCTCGCGGGCTTTTAACACCGCTTCGCCTGCGCCAATCAGATGAACCCGCAAAGCCTCCTCGACGCCTGATTTATTGCGAGCGGCCAGCAGCTGAACAATCAACCAATGTTCTTTGTTTGATTGCTGCATCCGGTCTAAATCATACAGCTGAGACCGGCGAAAAGGCGCTAGTTTCAAACGCAGATCAAAAGCCAGATTGGCAAGATGATCGTTTCCTGATCCTTCATAGATCATTGAGTGGAAATCGGTGTTGAGCATTTCATAGGCCTTGGCAGAATGCTGTTTGGCTGATTCCGCCATTTGATGGTGAGCCATTTCTAAGGCTTCGAGCGCAGGTTCTTTCAAGTTTAAGGCTGCAAAACCGCCGCACAAAGCTTCGATTTCAGCCATGGCTGCAAACAACCCGCTGATCCGCGCGGCGTCAAAATCACTTACAACGACTCCCTTAAATGGAATGCGTTGAGCCAAAGAGCGGGTCACCAAAGACTGTAATGCCTCACGCACGGGCGTTCGAGAGACGCCAAATCGTTCCGCCAGTGATGCTTCGGCTAAACGGGCGCCTGGCGGAAAAATCCCTGAAACGATTTCCGCCTCAATAGCTTCAAGAATAGTGTTACTATGAATGCTTTTCATACCGAGGAGTTATGCCAGAAAGTACCGGGCGCGCCTAGTCAATATGATCACGCTCAACAACGAAGAACCGGCTCTTTGAATTGACCGACCCTTTACCCTCTGCTGGATCGCTGCGCGAGGGGTCGTTCAGCCTGTAAATCTCTCGCCGCGCTAAAAATCGTGCTGCCTGCCGAAGAGCGAGAGCCATTATTCAAAGCCTGTGCGGGGAAGCAATATCCGAAACGGTATTTGCATATCCTTTTGGATAGGATCACCCACACCTCATGATAGGATAACTACGCGAATGACGTTCTTCTCGCAAAATACAGCGCGTGATATCTCAATTTTAAATTTAACATCAGAAGAAGAATTTAAGGAACGAGAGCTATGGCAGACCAAATTAACGGAATATTTGACGTTCTTTTTGACTTGTCCAAGGCGGCGAAAAAAAGCGGTCGTTTGGATTTATGCGAGGATATTCTGTCGGTGGCTCAAGCTTATGACACTCGTAGTGCAGTCACGAAAAGATACGAACAACTGGCATCAGAAATTTTTGAAACCTGCAACGAATAAGTATTTATAAATTTTGAAATATATACCTTTATTAATGAAATGCATTAACCTTTATGCGATTTACATTAATCGATTTGGCATGAGACACATCGCGGGAAAAAAGCAATTGTCGCGCCATTATCAAAGCCTTATTCTTCTTGGGAATGGATGGACAGCGTTGAATATACTTGCCGCGTTTTGCAATGCGCAAAAAACCTTGATCTCATAGATTTGCATGTCAACACTCCTGCATTTTGCACCTGTGGTTTTAGGCCGTACTGACGGAAAACTATTGATCCGTTTTCTGAGAACTGTGTAAGGTTGAACCACTTAACCGGGCAGTGGGTGTCTACCGGACACGCCCGACGTTGTGCATGTCAACGTGTGAAACCCCAACATTGGAAACTGTGGTGCCGTGATGGTGCGACGCTTTGTGATGGGTGCCCAAATGAGGGGCCTGCATGGGAGAAGAAAATGAAAACAACTGGTATTATTGGCATTGGGGATATGGGCAGCGGCATCGCTAAAAACCTACTTGCAGCGGGTTTTCAGGTCGCAGGTTTGGATGCCAAACGCACCCGCCAACAGGAATTTCTGCGGATGGGCGGGCTTGGCGTTGAAAGCGCATCTGACGTTGGCGCGACATCAGATGCAGTGTTCGTCATGGTCATGACGGGGGAACAAGCGAAAGACGTTATTTTGGGAAAAGACGGTCTTGTTTCGAGCATGAAAAAGGGGGGCGCTGTCATTTTGTCAGCGACAATCAAACCACGTGAAGCTCGGCAAATTGGCGAGGCGATGCAGGGATCGGGAGTGCATTTAATTGACGCGCCGGTTTCTGGCGGTTTTCCCGGAGCGCAGGCCGGAACGTTGACGATGATGGCCGCGGCTCCTGATGCAGTGTTGGATGAATTTGCGCCCGTCATGAGAGCTGTTTCTGCAAATGTTCACCGGGTGGGAACGAAGCCGGGTGAGGGGCAGACGGTTAAAGCCTGTCTTCAATCTCTGATCGGGGCGCAGTTTTCTGCGACATTTGAAGCCGCCGCCCTTGCTGCCAAGGCAGGCGTGCCGGGACAGGTGATCTTGGATGTTTTCTCCACCTCATCCGCCGGATGCGGTGTTGTGAACAACGCCTTGGAGAAAATAATCGATCGTCAATTTGAAGGCACAGGCAGCCACATCAACACGATGCATAAAGACCTGACCATTTCGATGAATCTGGGCGAAGAATTGGGCGTACCGCTCCACACCGCTGCTGCGGCAATGCAGATTTTTCACGCCGGAAAAGCCAAATACCCAAACGGGGATAATTGGGCGTGCACACGCGTGATCGAGGACATCATCGGTACCGAATTGCATCGGGCAGATAAAACATGAAGCTGGGTGTCATTTGTGACGGCATCAGTCGCGACTTGAACCATGCCGTTGATGTGATGGATGAATTTGATCTGCGCTATGCTGAGTTGCAGTTTGTTGGGAATTCTGAGGTTGGCGATCAATCCGCGCAGGAAATTCGCGAAATTGATGCATTGCTGCGGGATCGTGACAAGCCGGTATCGTGTTTGTCGCGCCATGTTTTTGCGGGATTGACCGGCGCGAACCGACCGGATGATCTAGAGCATGTTCGGCACATGGATGCGTTAAAACGTGTGATTGAGATGGCGCAGATTCTTGGCAGTCCTTTGGTGCGGATCATGACGCAAAAGAAAGAGCAAATTTTGTGGGGACTGGGCGGCGCAGAAAAATGGAATGTGGCCCATGGGGCGTGGAACAACATGCTCCCTTTGATTGCCCCAGCTGTTGATTTGGCGCGCGCAGAGGGGCTCACCCTTGTGGTCGAGACAGGCAATGGCACGATGGTCAATTCCAATTATACAGCCCGCAAGCTGATCGACGATCTGGCGGCCAAGGATGTGTTGAAGGTGCTTTGGGATCCGGCGAACAACTGCTGGTGTCACGAACGCGCCTATCCGGACGGCTATGAGGAAATACGCGACGGTTATCTTGGGCATCTGCACATCAAAGACGTATTGGTGGACACACCCAAGGCAACGTTAGAAGTTCGTCGCCTTGGGGAAGGGCAACTGGGAGATCAATTCATGCCACTGGCGGAGGCTCTGCGGGCGGACGGTTATGACGGCGTCATTTCTCTAGAAAGCGTCTATCATCCCGGGAATGGCGATTTTGAAGCGGGTTTTCGTCAATGTATCGATCGTTTCAAGTCGATCTTTGGATCCCGGCACGCGTGAGTGCTGGGTTTGTAGGAAAGGAATTTCCTCCGTCTTTCCGAATTTAATGAAGGACGCCCAGCTGCCAATCAGGTGTTTTAAATGCGCCGTTTTCGCGCGGGTTGTGGTTTTACGCGGGCCTCGATCTCGTCATAAAGTTTGCCAACGATATCCTTGTTTGTCGCTTTTTCGATGCCTTCAAAGCCAGGCGACGAATTGACCTCCAACACTTTGGGCCCAGTCGAGGAGCGCAACAGATCGACACCCGCTTTGCCCAAACCAAATGCGCGGGCCGCTCGGACCGCTGTGTCGCGTTCTTCTTTGGTGATGCGCACAACTTTGGCGGATCCACCGCGATGCAAGTTAGACCTGAAATCGCCTTCGGCTCCTGTGCGTTTCATGGCCGCCACAACTTTGCCTGCGATGACCAGACAGCGGATATCCTCTCCGGCGGCTTCCTTGACAAAATCTTGCACCAGAAAGTTGGCTTTCAAGCCTCTGAAGGCGTCAATCACTGACTCTGCGGCTTTTTTCGTTTCGGCTAACACCACACCTTTGCCTTGCGTGCTTTCAAGTAATTTAACAATCAGGGGGGCGGTCCCGACCAACGCCATCAAATTTGACGTATCCTTGGGCGAGGCTGCAAATGCCGTTGAAGGCATGCCGATTTTCTTGGTGGATAGGACCTGATGAGCATGAAGCTTGTCGCGGCTGGCCGTAATGCCGGCAGATCCGTTGACGCAATAGGTTCCGATCGATTCAAATTGCCGGATAACGGCTGTTCCGTAGGGGGTGATCGAGGCGCCAATGCGTGGGATGACGGCGTCATAGCGCGGCAATCGTTTGCCATCGTAATGCACCTCAGGAGACATTGTGTTGATCGCCATGTAGCACCGCGTGGTGTCAATGACTTCGACCGTATGGCCACGTGTTTCACCGACCTCGACCAGACGTCGTGTTGAATAATTGTCTTCGCGGCTTAGCACGGCAAGGCGAAGCGCGCGTTTTGGCGCTGTGCGTTTCAGGGAAGCGCTGTGATAATCATCATAGCTCAGTTCAGGTTGCAGGTGTTTTTCCGTTGCTGAGATCGAGATGTGGTCGCTCAGGGCCTGACGGCCAAGTAGCATCCGGGACGACATTTGCTGTCGGTTTGTGAGGGTGATCTCGATCGGCCATGTTTGTCCTGCGACACTCAGGGAGGACGCAATGACAAAGCGTTGTTCAGTTTCACCATTAGAAGAGGTAACTTCGCGGCGATCTATCAGGGGCGCCGAGCAGGTGATTGAGACATCGTCTCGTGCACCGATGGGATGCACATTAAAACGTACTTTGGGGGTTTTGGCGGGGCCAAAAACTTCGATGTCATGGGCGTGCAGCGCAGAAGTGCGCGCGCCGGTGTCGACCTTGGCTTTGATGGCGGGTAACCCCAAATCGGGCAATGCAATCCATTCTTCCCACCCAAATGTAAGCTTGTCCATCATTCACTCCCGCGCCAATTGCTTCGTTCTGGGTAGCAGTTGGTCTGCACAATCTCAAGCTGTACGATGCGGCCCTAGATGGTCAAAAAAAGATCGGCTTTATGTCTTTGTCGAGAAACAACGCCTGCATTGGCGGGTTTGTCAAAAAGCATGCCTTCTATTGACGGCGATGGCGGGACAGCAGCATTCTCATGGATCTTTGGAAAACCAGTTTGCGGGTGCCGCGCTGGCTGCCCGACGGTCAGGCTGGGGCAGGGACCTGCCTGATGAAACGCAAAAAAGGAACTGGCGATGAATTGGGATGAATTCGCAATCTGGAGCAAGAAAATCGCCGATTGGGGCGCGCGCTATCACAAATCGCTGCGTGAACGGCCTGTGCGCGCGCAAACCAAACCCGGCGACATCGCCGTACAACTCCCCAAGTCTCCACCGCGCGCACCCGAGGATATGGCCACGATCCTGCGGGATTTTGATGAGATCGTGATGCCAGGTATGACCCATTGGCAGCACCCACGGTTTTTTGCCTACTTTCCGGCCAATGCCACGCCCCCCTCGATGCTGGCCGAACAGCTGGTCAACATAGTCGCTGCGCAGTGCATGCTGTGGCAAACCTCACCTGCTGCGACGGAGGTTGAAGGGGTCATGGTGGCGTGGATGCGTCAGGCCCTTGGTCTGCCTGAGGGTATGACGGGTGTCATTCAAGACAGCGCGTCCTCTGCGACGCTGTCTGCCATATTGACCATGCGAGAACGCGCCACTGAATCTACCGGGAACCGGACCGGCCTGTCCGGTGGAAAACGATTGCGGATCTACTGCTCTGATCAGGTGCATTCCTCTATCGATCGGGCGTGTTGGGTATCTGGCATTGGCCAGGACAATCTTGTCAAAATCACCGGGACTGGCCCGCGTTTTGGTATGGACGCTGTGGCTCTTGATGCCGCAATCAAGAGCGATTTGGCGGCCGGCCATAGCCCCGCAGGGGTTATAGCGATTACCGGGGGCACGGGGGTTGGGGGCTCTGACGATCTGGGTCCCATTTTGGAGGTGGCGCGGGCGCATGATCTTTATACTCATGTGGATGCCGCCTGGGCCGGTTCTGCGATGATCTGCCCGGACCTGCGGAACGCGTTTTGGCAGGGCATTGATGGCTATGATAGTATTGTTTTCAATCCACACAAATGGCTGGGCGCGCAATTTGATTGTTCGGTGCAATTTCTGCGCGACGCAACGCCGCAAATCAATACGCTCAAAATCGAACCTGAATATCTGAAAACCAGCGCACATGACGTGACGAATTATTCGGAATGGACCATCCCGCTGGGTCGCCGGTTCCGTGCGCTCAAGCTGTGGTTTCTGATCCGCTCTTATGGATTGGAGGGGTTGCAAACCCGTATTCGAAACCATGTATCTTGGGCGGCTGAGTTGGCAGAAGAAATTCGTGCCCTCGACGGGTTTGAGATCGTAACGGAACCCGTTTTGAGTTTGTTTTCATTTCGATGTCCGGGGGATGATGCAGCTCAACAAAAAATGGTCGATTTGATCAATGACGATGGGCGCATCTATTTAACCCAAGCCGTATTGGAAGGTCGCAAAATCATTCGTGTCCAAGTGGGGCAATTCGAAACCACCCGCGAGGATGTGATGATGGTGCGATCGGTGGTTCAGGAAATCTGGCAAATCATAAAGTAAGCATGCCGCGCGAATGGGGTGGGAAACCCAAGCGATGTTCCTTAGCGAGTGCCCATATGTGAGGTAGGCTGTGGTAAAAGCATGGATCGCTCGCCACGGCATGCGCCATGCCCTTCACGTGACTTTTGGAAACAGACGTTAAGGAGTCAATCATTCACGTCTTCGGTAATGATTTCTGCGCCACTGGACTGTTTTTTGAAAACCAGGCGCAGACCGATCCAGCAGACAAGAGACAAAATACTAAAAACAGCGAGTAAGGCCGAGGCAGACAGCGGGGGGGCGACTGTAACAAACCCCGCCATCAGAACGGCGGCTGCAGCGAAGCCCAAAAAGATAAACCCGGGCAAGAGAACTTCTGCCAAGCCAAGCAACAGCGCTGCGGCCAACCACACCCACCATAACAGAAGAACGGCATTCATGATGCGCGTCCCTTTAACAGTTTAAAGGCATCTCCGAACACTTCGATGGCCTGTGCGGGCACAACAATTGTTTGTTTCCCGTCGCCAGCGCCCAAGGCCGTCAACGATTCCACTTGTTTAAGCGCGATTTGGTATTGCGCAGCCTCAAGACCGTTTTCATTGATTGCGGTTGCAACGACTTGCGTGGCGTAGGCTTCGGCATCCGCCAGAATGCGGCGCGCTTTGGCGGTTTGTTCAGAGGCATAAAGCTCTGCATCAGCAGCCAGTTCCACCGCCCGCTTAGATCCTTCGGCTTCGGTCACTTGTGCACGCCTAGCACGTTCAGCGTTCAGCTGTTGTAACATCGCATCGCGCGTGGCTTGATCGAGATTAACATCAAGGATTTCGGCGCGGGTGACTTCGATCCCCCAATCATCAACAGCCTGTTCCACAGAGGCCTTGATTGTATTCATCAACTGCGCGCGATCTGCCTGAACGTCATCCAGATCTTTCTTGCCGATCTCAGCGCGCACGATACCGGCAACAGTTGTCGCAATCGCTGCGTCAACATCTCTGATCCGATAGACAGTGCGGGCAGGTTCGGTAATGCGGTAAAAAACCGACGTTTCGACCTGTACCAAAACGTTGTCTTTGGTGATCGCGTCCTGACTGGCATTGGGCAATTGGCGTTCCAAAATGGAAATTTCATGCGCCACACGGTCAATAAATGGAACAATAAGATTGATCCCAGGCCCAAGCACCGAACGCAGTCGGCCAAACCGTTCGATCACATATTTTTCAGATTGTGGTACGATCCGAACGCCTTTGAAAACGACGGTCACCAAAAGGATAGCCAACAACAAAAAGACGATGTTGCCGGAAAACAAATCCGCAATTAGATTTTCGATGTCCACGTATGAAATCCTTTCGAGTATGTCACATAGATGTGATGTTATTGCGTCCAAATTTCAAGAATGAAACGACCTGTTTTGTAATCTAAATGACGGGAAATTCGCGATTTTTCCGAGTTTTTAGCGCTGAATTGGCCATTTTTGGAATTTGTATAAATGTCAATTTGGCACATTAAAATACGCAGAATGTCGAAAATTTAGGGCGCGGAAAACCACAAATTGCAGAGGTTTCAATGTTCTTTATTGGCCACGTACACCCCTCATTTTGGTTCGCGTGTAGCCTGACGGATGGGGGGGATTGGATCAAGGGACTTGGAAACGAAGCGGAATTGCGCCAAAGGGTGGCCATGACATTTAAGTTTGATCTTCAGGCCACTGATGGCTCAGCCCGCACTGGCGTTATCTCGACGCCGCGCGGTAACATCCAGACACCCGCTTTTATGCCTGTGGGCACGGCGGCGACGGTGAAAGCAATGCTTCCAGGCTCGGTGCGTGAGACAGGTGCAGATATTCTGTTGGGGAATACGTATCATCTGATGCTACGCCCAACCGCAGAACGGATTGATCGGTTAGGTGGTTTGCACAAGTTCATGAATTGGGACCGTCCCATCCTGACGGACTCTGGCGGGTTTCAGGTCATGAGCCTGGCCGCGTTGCGCAAAATGACTGAAAAAGGTGTGACCTTCAAAAGCCATATTGACGGTTCAAAACACGAATTGACCCCTGAACGCTCTATGGAAATTCAGCGTTTGCTGGGATCAGATATTGTGATGTGTTTTGATGAATGCCCAGCTTTGCCAGCAGACCGTACAGCGATTGCTGAAAGTATGCGTTTGTCCATGCGTTGGGCAGAGCGGTCAAAAGAAGCCTTTGGGGATCGCCCGGGGCATGCATTGTTTGGTATTCAACAGGGTGGCTTGGAGCAAGATCTGCGCGCTGAAAGCGCCGAGGCCCTGCGCGCTATTGAATTTGACGGATACGCTGTGGGGGGATTGGCCGTTGGGGAAGGGCAGGAGGCCATGTTCTCCTGTCTGGATTTTGCGCCTGACCAATTGCCCCAAAATAAGCCGCGATACCTAATGGGTGTCGGCAAGCCGGACGATATTGTCGGGGCCGTTGCCCGTGGTATCGATATGATGGATTGCGTTTTGCCCAGCAGATCCGGGCGTACAGGACAAGTTTTCACAAGACGTGGTGTCTTAAATATAAAAAATGCGCGCCATGCGAATGACCCGCGACCACTGGATGAAAACTGCACCTGTCCAGCCTGCACAAGCTATAGCCGCGCCTATTTGCATCACGTTTTCCGGTCGCAGGAGATCATCAGCTCTATGCTGCTTACCTGGCACAATTTGCATTACTACCAAGACCTTATGTCGGGAATGAGAGAGGCGATTTCCAAGGGGGGTTTCACTCAATGGCAAAAGAGTTTTCACGATATGCGTGCATTGGGCGACATTGAGCCGCTGTAACGACGAAATAAGAGAAAGGTTGTTACTTTTTCTTTCGATTTTTCGGGGGCGATTAACGGGCGCTTAATCCAATCTAATCTAGAAGGGGGCGAACAGCGACTTGGAGACATGCAATGAATGCGATTCAACCTGAAATCGAAGCAGAAGAAAAGATTTCTTTGGATGAAACTTTACACAACATCCGAGATGATCTGGCAGCTGCGCGCGTGGCAGCTATGCAAGTCCTCGTTTTCCAGATGCAATCTGAGATGGAAGACGCCGAAATGATCCCTTCGGATGAATTTATGAAAGCTACGACTGATGTCAGCAGAGCTCATAATTGTCTGCGCGATCTTGAATCAAAGCATCTTAAGCCATCAAATATAGAATTGCCGGAAAATCTGTCTGATATGGTGAAGAAGGTCGCGGCCGATGTTGCCGAACTGACGCGAATCCTTGATCGCTGCAGTAAGGACGAAAACGATGGCATAAGAGGGCTCAACGGTGGGCCGGATTTTTACGAATTGTGCTGCACACGTGTCGCCAAGGGATTGAATGAGCTGAGCGGAGCAATCGCTAGTTTCTTTCTGCAAATGACCGTGAAAGAAAAAGCTGAAGAGCAGGAAAAAACAAACAAGATTGCCCTCGAAATCGGAAAAATTGGCCGAGTTATTAACATGGTGGCAACAAACGCCTCAATCGAAGCGGCGCGTGTCGGCGATGCTGGTAAAGGTTTCACGGTTATTGCGGATGAAGTTAAAACCTTGTCCACACGTGTTTCGTCCTTGTCGGTCTCTCTTACAAATAGCCTTCCTTAGGTCAAAGGTGAGAATATAAAAAACTGATGATACGAGCCTTGTAGTTTGCGGTTTCTGTAGCCATTCTGCCAACAGCTAAATCGGCGTAAAGGTTGATTTGCGGGGCGTCAGGCCCCACCTTTATAGCCGTGAAACGGAGATGGACGAGTGTTGCTGCACATGCGGGACCAGCGCCATCTTGCCAAATACAAGGAAAGAGCATGCAAGAGCCTCTCAACGCGTCCTATCCAGTATTGCCATTGCGCGATATTGTTGTCTTCCCACATATGATTGTTCCGCTTTTCGTCGGGCGCGATAAATCTGTAAGGGCTCTGGAAGAAGTCATGGCGGATGACAAACAAATCCTCCTTTCCAGCCAAATCGATCCCGGTGAAGATGACCCGGAAAGCGACAGCATTTATAAAGCGGGTGTTCTTGCTAACGTCTTGCAGTTGCTCAAATTGCCAGATGGGACAGTAAAAGTTCTTGTCGAAGGACAAGCACGTGTCCGGATCACTGATTTCCTAGAGAACGATAATTTTTTCGAAGCGCGTGCCGAGTATTTGACGGAAATGCCTGGCGATCTTGCGACAACAGAAGCGCTGCTTCGTACCGTGTCCGATGAATTTGAGCGATATTCTAAGGTCAAGAAAAACGTTCCTGAAGAAGCTTTGTCAGCTGTAGGAGAATCTACTGAAGCGGCAAAGTTAGCTGATCTTGTTGCGGGTCACCTTGGGATCGAAGTCAGCCAAAAGCAGGACTTGCTAGAGACTCTCAGTGTTTCGGAACGCTTGGAAAAAGTCTACGGGCTGATGCAGGGAGAGATGTCTGTCCTACAGGTTGAGAAAAAGATTAAGACGCGCGTAAAATCTCAGATGGAGCGTACGCAGCGCGAATATTACTTGAACGAACAAATGAAAGCTATCCAACAAGAACTGGGTGATGGAGAAGACGGTAAAAACGAAGTTGCAGAACTCGAAGAGAAAATAGCAAATACAAAATTCAGCAAGGAAGCGCGCGAAAAAGCTGATGCTGAAATTAAAAAGCTAAAAAACATGAGTCCAATGTCTGCGGAAGCGACGGTCGTGCGAAATTATTTAGACTGGATACTGTCTATTCCATGGGGCGTGAAATCTCGTGTTAAAAAGGATCTAACGCGAGCTCAGAAAGTTCTGGACGATGACCACTACGGTTTGGAAAAAGTCAAAGAGCGCATCGTCGAATATCTTGCTGTTCAACAGCGTTCTACTAAATTAAAAGGGCCGATTATGTGCCTCGTAGGGCCCCCGGGCGTGGGCAAAACCTCTCTCGGGAAATCGGTGGCAAAAGCGACGGGGCGCGAATTTATCCGCATCTCTCTCGGGGGGGTTAGAGACGAATCCGAGATTCGAGGGCACCGTCGGACCTATATTGGATCCATGCCTGGAAAAATCATTCAAGCTTTGAAGAAAGCGAAGACGACAAACCCGCTAATATTGCTTGATGAAATAGATAAGATGGGACAAGATTTTCGAGGGGACCCGGCGTCGGCGATGCTAGAAGTGCTCGACCCTGAGCAAAACTCGACATTCGTAGACCACTACCTTGAAGTCGAATATGATCTTTCCAATGTGATGTTCCTGACAACCTCAAATTCTTATAATATGCCTGGCCCTTTGCTTGACCGGATGGAGATCATTCCATTGGCTGGCTACACAGAGGATGAAAAACGAGAAATTGCGCGCCAACATTTGGTTCCAAAACAGGTAAAGAACCATGCCCTTAAGGCGAAAGAGTTTGCGCTTGATGAGTCGGCTCTTACGGAAATGATTCGCACCTACACCCGTGAGGCGGGTGTTCGAAATCTTGAGCGCGAAATCGCTAAGGTTGCACGCAAATCCTTGACAAAAATCATCAAGAAAGAAGCTGAGTCCGTTGTCGTAACGGACGAAAACTTGGATGATTTTCTTGGGGTGAAAAAGTATCGGTATGGCCTCGCTGAAAAAGAGGACCAGATAGGTGTTGTGACAGGTTTGGCTTATACTTCTGTCGGGGGTGAATTGCTGAGCATCGAAGCTTTACGCCTCCCTGGAAAAGGTCGAATGAAAACGACAGGGAAACTCGGTGAGGTTATGAAGGAATCGATTGATGCAGCGTCTAGTTATGTTCGATCGATTAGCCCACAGATTGGGGTGAAGCCGCCGCAATTTGATCAGATTGACATTCACGTTCACGTGCCGGATGGTGCAACGCCCAAAGATGGTCCTTCTGCCGGCCTTGCGATGGTTACGTCCATCGTCTCAGTGTTGACAAAAATCCCTGTCCGCAAAGACATTGCGATGACTGGTGAAGTAAGTTTGCGTGGTAACGCGATGCCCATTGGGGGGTTAAAGGAAAAATTGCTAGCTGCTTTGCGCGGAGGAATCACCACGGTATTGATCCCTCAAGAGAACGCTAAGGATCTTCCGGAAATTCCTGAGAACGTTAAGCAAGGACTGACCATTATTCCCGTGTCCCATGTGTCCGAAGTTTTAGAACACGCGTTAATTCGCGCGCCAGAAGCTATCGAATGGGATCAAGAAGCGGAGGAAGCCGCAGCTGCAGCTGCATTGGCTAAAGCGTCGGGAAATGGCGACGCTGCGACTGCTCATTGAGTATGAAGTATTGAAACGTTATGCAACGTCTCCAGTGGAGTGCGTTGCATTTTATTCGCGAATAGATAAAGTTCTATAGAATCTCTGGCCACCGCTTTTCGTTGGTACCTATTTCGAGTTTCCTTTCCTGTGATGCTCGACCAAAATGGTAAGAATGATGTACCCGCCTCTTTTTATACTACGTCATGGTCAAACTGTTTGGAATGCAGAACATCGCGTTCAAGGTCGTTTAGACTCCCCTTTGACACCACTTGGACGAGAGCATGCAGAAATGCAAAATGCTATATTGCGTGGGGAGAATGTTGAAGGGTTTTCAGCTTATTCCAGCCCACAAGGGCGCGCCTTTCACACGGCCTCGAATGCTCTTACCGGCATAGTTTCCGAAATCGAAACGGATGTCCGCTTGAAGGAAATTGGTGTCGGTGAATGGGAAGGACTATATCGAAAAGATCTCTCCAACGACTTGCCAGTTGATGAAAGCGAAGAGAGTGCATTGCAATTATACAACCGCGCTCCAGGCGGAGAGGGCTTTAGTGCTTTGCGCGATAGGTGCGAGAATTTTTTGGCTGAATTATCTAAACCTGCGATACTGGTCACGCATGGTGTAACATCCCGAATGCTGAGGCTTGTTCTGTTGAACAAGAAAACAAGTGAGATAGGACAGCTTCCGGGAGGGCAGGGCGTCGTTTTCCACATTGATAATGGCATTCAAACTAAACTGACATTAAGGGCTTGAAGCTCGCGGCGAGTTTGTCTAAACCGCGTTCAACGGGTCGTTAGCTCAGTTGGTAGAGCGCTTCGTTTACACCGAAGATGTCGGGAGTTCGAGCCTCTCACGACCCACCATTTAGGCAATTGATTTATATACAATTTGTGCATGGCGCGCGCGCCTATACAAAGTAATTTAGAGTTCATTGAACCTAACCCCTCGCTTTCCGTATCTCAGTGAAGTTCAGTACATCCGCCGCGCCTTGTAGTGCGGTCGGTTAATACCGCGCATATACCCTTTCGGTAATGGCTGTGTTGCTATGTCCTAGGTATTGGCTGATCTTCGACATATCCACGCCAGCCTCCGCCATGTAGACCGCAGCCGTGTGGCGCAGCGTGTGTATTGTTACACCCTCAAGCCCCGCGCGGCGGCAAGCCGCTGTGAACCCGTTCCGAAAACTTTTGACAGGGCCGCAGGCGTATTCCACGACATAATCAGTTAATGCCGCGTTTCGTGCGGTCTGCAATGCTGCGCGGGTCATTCCGTTCATTGGGACAACCGCTCGACCCTTTCGGGTACTGCTGTCGTCAAGTCTAAGGTTAATTGATCCGCGCTCGAAGTCTACCCGGTCTCACGTAAGATCAAGTATCGCACCGACGCGTCCCGCAGTTCCCAGCATCAGCACTACAGCCAGCGCGATATGTGGAGAACCGCAACCTTCTTGTATTTTCTGTATTTCGTTGCGGGTTAGATATCGTTCTTTCGGCGCAGGCTTGGCTGGCCGCCAAATGTGGGGGGCGTTGTCAATGAGGCGCGCGCGCTCGGCATACTTTAAGGCACTGCGAAGGTGACCAAGTTCAGAATGTATGGTTCCTGTCGCCCTCCCATAAACTTCGCGACCATTCCTATATTCTCTGCATAGGTTCTCGGTAATTTGGTCGGGTCTATACGGCCCAAATGTGGCGCAAAGTGTGCCTTTGATATACCCTACTGTCTTAGCGGTAGGGCGATCTGCGAGGTGCGCAATGTATGCGTCTATGCAATCGGCAGTTGTTGCGACTTTGTTCGGCTTCCACGTTTGCTGTGTGAAAACGTCTAACGCTTCTGCTTCTGCTTCCTTTCGGGTGCGTGCCTTAAGCTGATAGCGTTTCCGCTTTCCGTTTTCTCGCCATGAGACGCAGTATCCGCCTCTGAGCCTACCGATTGTGATGTCTGACATTCGTATTTCTCCACTGCTTGCGCGGTAATTCTATAGAATTTTCCTAGGCGAAAATGTGGTAACGCTCCCGCCTGACACATGGTGCGAACATGCATAGCACTGCATCCCCACCGCTCTGCAAGCGAATCTGGTGTAAATGGTCTCGGTTGTCCCACGTCAGTCTCCTTTGCTTACCTTTGTTGAAATTTTCTGTTAGGCGGACCACTCGAAAAGGTCGTGCGCAGGGGCGGGGGTGTCTAGCACCATGTTTCTTTCCATGAAGGCGATGCAGGTGGCGGTTGCTTGCGCAAGGTCGGCGTGATGGCGGTGTTTTCTAACATTTTTACTCTTCGTCGCGGTGGCGCAGTTAGTGGGGCGGGCCTCCTCCCTAGTAGCTTAGATTACTACTTTCCCGCCGGTCCTAACTCACAAGAGGTGCGCCAAAGCGATTTTTGCAGCCTCTGGATGCGCCTTGCCTTTAAAGACCTCACCTACACGATTTGCGTTTGTGCCCAACATTTGCACGACGTCGGTAAACGTTTTGCCCTGATGGCGCAAAATGTGCGCGGTGATCGCCTCATCCAGCGACAGGCTCTTGCGTTTGATTGTGATGTCGTTCAGTTGAACACCCGTAACTGGGTGTTTCGATATTGCCATGAGTGTTCTCCTTTTGGCGATGTAGCTCGTTGGTTGTTGCTAAACCAGCGGGCCGGGTTGTCCGCGCTTTGTATGGGCGCGGCTACTCTCATCGGGCTGAGACCTCAGAAATCTCGGCCCGATGAAATACAGCATTCGTTGATTCGAGCCCGATTCCAAGGAAATTATTTTTTTTATTTACATCATGTGGATGTGAACTTGCCCATTGACACAATCCTTGGGGTGAACCGCGATGGCGCGGCGATAGCTTGGGTGCGAGATCAGCAAAATCGGCAAAATCGTACGTTTCTCAGCCAAAATGAGGTGGGAAAACCTACTCCACAAAGTGGAGACGGCTTTGCCTTGGGTGATTGTGAGGTAATTTCGTGAGCCATAAGGCGACAACTTGGCTGGCCGGGGTCGATCCTGATTGCATGACGAGCGGTGGATTTCGTGTGCTGTTTTATCTGTGCGATTGCCATAATCCGTCTGACGGGTGTTTTCCGTCTCAGGCGTATCTCCTTAAAAAGACTGGACTTTCTAATAGCGGATTGAACAAGGTGTTGGCTGATCTTGAGGCTAAGGGCTTGATTTCCCGTCATCGCCGGTCTGATCCGAAGACAAAGAAGAAACGTCCGACGCGGTACATGCTGGCGTTTGAAAAGGGGTTCAAGCCCATGTTGTCGGCAAGCGCGGATGTCGGGTCAGAAATCGAAAAGCCTACTCCACAAAGTGGAGATGGAGCCGTCTCCACTTTAGGGGGTGAGCCATCTCCACTACAGGGCAAAAGCCGTCTCCACCGTAGTGGAGATAAACCTGTAAAAGAACCTGTAAATAACCAGCGCGCGCGAGGAAATGGCGCGACAAACTGCGATGATATCGCCGCATTCTGGGCAGGAACAATTAAGGCGGGTCGGCGTGTTGTGGCAAGTGCGATCAGCGTTCAAATCGCACGGCGTATTTTGGAATTGAGGCTTTGCAGCGAAGAAGATCTTAAAAAAAATGGCGTGGCGTTTTGAACAGGAAGGCGAAAAAAGTGGCTGAGAAAGATCAAGAGGCGGAAAGAAAACAGAGCGCGCGGGGCAGGGTTCGGAATGTGGTGATTAAGCCTGTTTCTGAGAGTGGAATGCGGTTCAAGAAAGGCACGTCGGAGGAGGCGCAACGCCGGTTTCTGGATCGCCTGGCGGAGGATTTATCCTACATGTCGGATGCTGGATTGTTGGCCGTTCGCGCGTGGGTGGCAGTGCATGGCGAAGGCACGGCGCGGTGTTTTTGGCCTGCGCATGTCTCGATTGTTGGCGTAGCGGAAAGTTACGAGCCGCGCCCGTTGGAGGAATTACCCGCCTTGGTTCGTTGGTTCAAATCTAAAGCTGGCGAGAGTGCCTTGAGTGAGGGGCGCCTGGTCGCAGAATATGAATTCTGGCGGAAATTCAAGCGGCCACCAGTGTCGAGCCAAGACAGGGGCCGTGTGCAGGAACGGGCATCTGAATGGTCGGGGAAGTCAGCGCGGATCGAAGAGCGGATCCAGCGCGGTTTGTCACCATTGCACGATGATGGTGCATGGTTGGCGTGGTATCGCAAGACGGAAAAAGCGGCGCTTGCCCTGGTGTGCATGAATGATGATTGTTGCCAGGTGCAGGCATGAACGCAATCACAGAGGTGCGCGCGATGCCGTTGCAGTGGTATGCGGTCAGGCTCAAGGCAAAGCAGAATGGAGGCGCGCGCGCAACGTTTCTGGGTGCGGAATATGAAAGTTATGTCGGGCGTGGTGGTCACAAAAAAAAGCGCCGTTTGCGGGATACTGGCAAGCGAGCATTCGTGCCGGAAGTTATTCTACGTCGTGACGGGGATCGCCGGTGCCGGTGGCAGGCCGATGTGTTTGGGGCATTCCTACATGTTGAAGTTGATGCGCCGGTTGTCGGGTAAGAGCATACCGCCGGAATGTCACAAGTTTACGCGCGCGGGTCATGAGTTCGGCATCGGTGACGATGTGGTGTTTACCGATGGGCCTTTCATCGATTTCCCGGCAAAGGTTGTCGACATTCAGGGTGCAGATGCGCGCGTGTCTACCCTGTTGTTTGGCAAGGAAAGGGTGCTTGAGGTGCCAACGTTAGACATTGGCAGAGTTTAATGCAGACGATCACACAAACCGAAATGGGCAATCACTGATTTCTATCATGAACGCGCATTCGAAACCGATACGCAGATGCAAAACCGGACGTACGCATCAATAGGCGCGACCGGCCGGTGGGCGGGACTTTTCCGACATTCTCTTTTCACTCTTCGCTGATGCAGCATTCGTTAGCAGTAGCAGCACGTGCTTCGCCGCATCGCGGCTCACGTCACCAAAGCAGCCGTTCAAGTCCGTCAAAAGTCACCAAACCGAAAGCGCCCTTTCGCTGCACCCTAGATTAACACGAAAGTCGCGGGACTTTGCAGCCGTTCGTCAGGGCTGCAGCAAGGTCTGCTTTTCAAGAAAAGATCGGCAACTTCTGTTCATATCATTTTTTTGAGCCAGCCAGATAGTCGCTCCACCGCATGTTGGATCTTCTTTAACATGTTCGACCAGATCAAATCCATTCGTTTGCAAAAGGCTTTGATACTCAGTCGCGTCCAAACTTCCATGGTAGAGCGGTTGGCCTTCGAATGTTCCGATTGCTTCACCAAGCGATGTGCCACTCGTGAACATCAGAGCTGCACCGGGATGACAAAGACGACCAAAGGTTTCGAACATCGGTCGCTGGTCTTCTGGTGTTAGGTGAAAGAAGCTGTGCCATGCTATCAGGCCATGAAATCTGCCCAATGGCGGGAGATTTCGCATATCAGCTGCGATCCATGTATGTACAGGGAAGCTCTCACGAGCAGTTTCAGTGAGTGATGCAGCACCATCTATGCCGGTGATTTTAAACCCTTTGGAGATAAAATATTCGGCAATCGGTTGACCCGAGCCGCAACCAAGGTCCAGAACCTGACGACCGCCCTGTGCTGTGACAGAAAGAAATCTATCTAACCAAGGCTGCTCAAAGAGCGTCTGGCCCCGCAAACCAATCCAAGCCGAAGAGTTTTCTTGATAAAGTTCAATGATCGCGTCGGCGGCTTCTTTCGACATTTCGATTGCCCTTCTAAGACAATAATTAGATTACCACCCTTGCATGAGAGAGCATAGCTGACATTTGTGCAGACCGCAGCATCGGTCAATGAGAGCTCAGCACCGACGAACGCTGCATAAGAGACGAACACCCGCTTTGAAATGGCGAACGGCAGAACCGTTCGCCAAGGTGGCTCAGATATCAATACGCTCCGCGATACTCAGCGCATCTTCGAGTTCAACGCCAAGGTAACGG